>JBGATJ010000016.1:26684-72027 GCA_044229295.1 Pseudobdellovibrionaceae bacterium | reverse complement strand
AAGCTTGAAGTGGATTTGGAGCTCGTAGAGAAAATGAAAAAGCTCAAGGACCTTCTTGCGCATGCTCATCCGAATATGACAGACAACGAGCTTTTGCATCTGCTTATAGATCAAGCTCTGCTGCCGAAAAAATCCAAGATCCAAAAGCAGATTTACAAACGCGATGAGGACAAGTGCACCAACTGCGGATCAACTTATGCACTGGAGGTTGATCACCGCATTCCAAAATCCGTCGACGGTCCCGACACGCTTGAGAACCTGCGGCTTCTTTGCCGGAATTGCAATCAGCGCTCAGCCATCCGCTTTTTCGGCGCCGGGAAAATGGAGTGCTGGTTATGATACCTATTTTTTGATGGGCCCAGTTCGCTCGAGCAAGCATTGGGTTTTGGTCGGCTTACCGCCTTGATCGACGTCGGTGAACTGGAGTCTTAACTTGTTCTTTTCGAAGTCGATGGTCGTACTTGAAAAATGGATCGGCTGCTTAGGGCAAGTCATTTTTTGATTCACTAAGAGTGTGGTTCCTTTGAATTCTGTGACCGTCTCATAGCCGCACGAGGCTGGGTCGACGTCGCCTTTGTCGATGATTTTTCCCTGATTGATTCCGGAGAAAATTTGACTGCCTCCGATGACGAGTGCGTCTTTTTCTTGGGAGACTTCGCCGCCGATGCAGTAAGAGCTATCCGACTCCACGACTTTGTAGACACCGGGGTCCAACGGCAAATTGACTGCAAGTACTGTATTTGCAATCCCTAGGGTCAGTGCGAAAAACAAAGCTCTCATAATCATCTCCTAAAACAGGGTTGGTACTGTTTCATTCGGTTTAAGAAATATGGTAAGTCTTTTTTACTTCTGCTTCTCAAAGGTTGCCAGTAATTCCAATCTGGGTTGGCGAGACCTCGACCTTTTTCTAGGACGTCGCTCATGATACTCGTCGCGCAAGCAATGTTTGTTGCTGCATCAAACATGTTCAAATGACCGCGGCATGCAGGCCCTCGGCCGCCACCTTGGCGCGTGCTATCTTTCTCTTCCATTTGGAAAAGCCCGATGGCTCGTCCGTTGGTGGCATTTCGATTTAAGCCTGATGGTTCACAGTCGGATTCGATGTCGGCAACAGCCGTCATGACCCACGTCATCGCCAGGTACTTCTCCTGTTTGCTCATCTGTTGGTACATCGGGCAGATGGCCTCCATCTTGTCGCCCACGCGATAAGAAATTTCGACCTTGTTTTTGGGGTTGGTAAATATCGGATACTTTTTCATCTCACTGACTAGGATTCGGCCCCATGGTCCCAGCTCGCCCGATTTGGTGATAAAGTTCCGGCATTGGTTTGCGAAAGCGGGACTCAACTTTTGTAATTTAATGACGGCCTTGGGTGGAGATGGCAAACGAGGCGCAGCTGGTGCTGGAGCAGCTTCGGCGGTCTCTTGAATCACCGGAGGAGGACGAGGGGGCTCGGTATGCACCACCACCGGAGGTACTGCGATCGGAGTTGGCGGTGCCGCGATAGGTGCAGCAGGACGAGCGACCTCTTGCACCTGCTGAGCGCGCTCGATCGCTGCAATGATCGGAGCTGCGGCCTTTTCGCTTGTGGGAGATTGAACTGCGGTATTGCAACCGACACAAAAAATGGCTTCGGTTTCGCTGTTGCCCTCGGTAAAATTGTTATTCACAAAAATTCGCATGTCTTCGGTGATAGGAATTTCGAGAGCTTTGAGTTTTTCTGGTTGGAGTGAAATGAAAAACTGAGATTGCCCGGATGGGACTGATGATCCCTCGGCCGCTTTAGAGATTTTGACTTGAAAGAATTTTTCTGTGCGAGTTTTGCTAAATTGATCGGTGTAGTTGGCGTTGACCACAGTCCCCGATTTTTCCCATTGCTCGAGAGATTTTGCGACATTGATCCTTCCAGCTTCTTCGACTTTAAACTCATCTGGGATTTCGACGATAGAGCCTGCTTTAAGGATCCCGACGCTTGCCATCTCACTCGTTTGGTTTCCGATGACATAATCCTCAGACGTCTCCGCAGTAAAAGCCCGCACGCTCGATGATGGCATCGAGAAAATCAGTGCTAAAACTAAATGGGCTATTGTCCTAAAACGAGACATGATTCTAAGTCCTACCTTAACGATTAAATAGAGCAATATTCTAGCCATAGACCAGGGGACCTGAAGGCCTATGGCCCAACTGAGGTGAATTTTCGGTGTCTAAATGTTAGACGGTTGCTATTGCGGAAAGCACCTGGCCAAATGAGTGTCGAAAATGGAACCGAGAACAACCTGGTGTTGATTGTGAAACGCTACGCTCACAGCTGAAATCAGTTCTCCAGAGTTAAGAAAAAACTCAGTGACTGTTGGGTGATCCGAGAGCGCGTCGGTAATTTTCAAAACTTGTGATGCTGACGGCTGCAAGTGATTGTCTCGATGAGCTTTGAGTTGAAAAAGGTTGGGATGAGCGCCAATCCAGAGTGCACCTTCTGAATCCCATGTCATGTTGTCGGGGCTCGTGCCTAGAGAAATTTCGCGAACTTTCTTGACTGAGGGCCTCTTATCCCAATCGAAAATCAGAATTTTTCGATTTAAAAGTGAGCTTACCAAAATCTGTTTTTTGTCAGGTGACAGTAAAATTCCAGCGGGGAAGTTAATGCCTCTATCGACGGTTACCGGCTTTTCCCCATCGAAGTAAACAATCGAACCTTGGCCAAAACGGGAAAGATCTTCGATCGTTTTCATGAGAGGCGATTGAAAATAATGATCTAAAACAACGAAAAATTTCCTAGAATCTACGAGAATAAGGTCATTGGAGTTTTCAAACAAAGATGACTCTACGGAGTTCTTGTAAGTGAGCACTCCTTGAGAGTACTCAAAGAAATCAATGGTTGTTATCAACGCCCGATGATTTATTGCCGCGACGTGAATGATTTCTCCATCACGAAAAATCGCAATTCCGTGCGGATGAAACTCGGCGGGATATTTGGATTCAAGCCGCAAAGCTTGTGCTGCAGGCTGCGAGAGATCTAGCAACCACAACGCTCCTGATTCTCTCGAAGCCAGCGCGGCTTCTTGCCCAGGTCTTGAGTCTGATGAAATAAAAAGAAGATTCTCATGAGAATCCCATTCCATATCTTCGGCGCCGGAAATTTTATCGGAACGCTCGCACTTCCATTGCGAATGTGGAGTGAGGCTCTTGAAGGCTCCGGCATCAGCCGTCAATTTGAGAACATGTCCCAAAATCAATAGAGCAACGATGCCGACAGCGACCTTACCCCTCACGATCTATTCAACCGTGACGGACTTTGCTAAATTCCGAGGCTGATCCACGTCAAACCCCAAAGAGTCGGCAAGGTGAAATGACATCAATTGAAGCGGTACAACGGCGAGAATTGGGTTCGTCGTCCAGTGCGCTTTTGGCAGAGCCAAATATCTTTTGCTCACGGATTGAAGCTTTGTATTTTCAGCAGTGCCAATGGAAATTACATACCCACCGCGCGCTCTTGCTTCCTCAAGATTGCTGAGCGATTTGTCATAGAGGTCGTCGGCAGGGAGCACCATGATGATCGCCATGGATTCGTCGATCAACGCGAGCGGTCCGTGCTTCATTTCGCCTGCGGGATATCCTTCAGCATGTCTGTAGGCAAGCTCTTTGAGTTTAAGAGCTCCTTCCATTGCGATTGGAAAGTTCACACCCCGTCCCATGTACAAAAATCCTTTGAAGGACTTGAGTTGTTCGGCGGCCTCATAAAAATATTTATCGTATGCGAGAACTGTTTCTAGCTGACTTGGAAGAGCTAAAAGATGACTGAGATGTTCTTTTTCCATGTCACGATGAACGATTCCTCGACTCTTTCCTACGGCAAGCGCAACCAGGTTCAATATCGTTAGCGTTGCGACAAAAGCTTTAGTAGACGCAACGCCAATCTCGGGGCCCGCGTTCATATACAAATGTCCGTGAGCTTCGCGATCGATGCTTGAACCTTTAACATTGCAAAGACTCAAAACCCGAAGCCCCGCCTCTTTCGCCAAACGAAGGGCGGCGAGAGTGTCCGCGGTCTCCCCACTTTGAGAAATGGTAAGAACCATCGCATTTTTTTGCAAAACTGGATTGCGGTAACGAAACTCACTTGCAACATCGACTTCGACAGGGACCTTTGCGATTTTTTCGACAAGGTACTTCGCGATCTGGCCAGCATAAAAACTTGTTCCGCAGGCAACGATAAAAATCTTTTCGATTTTTTTAAACTCTTGCTCTGTGAGCTTCCAGTCGTTTTCGAGATTAAGTCCTTCGAGCTTTTCTACGGGAGTTCCATCAAACCCGACGCGATGTAGTTTGAGCGAGTAGTTTTGCATATCGATATGCGCATCCATTGCCGAAGCTACGGAGCGAGGCTGCTCGTGGATTTCTTTGAGCATAAAATGCGAAAAGCCCTGCTTTTCCATCATCTCTGGATTCCAGTCGAGCTCGGAAACCTCTTTTTGGATCTCTTTTCCTTGTTCTGTATAGACAGTGACTTTGTCTTTTTTTAAGACCGCAATTTCTCGGTCTGAAAGATAAATAAAGCGCTTTGTGTAGTTAAGAAGCGCTTGTACATCACTGGCGACAAACGCCTGCTGTTTATCAAGTCCAATCACCAGAGGCGGACCCTCTTTGAAAGCAACCATCGTATCAGGCTGACCTTCCCAGATCACAAGAATAGAAAACGCGCCTTTAAGCCTGCCAAGAATGTTTTTTACAGATGTGAAAAGGTCCTTTGTTTTCTCAACGTCTTCAGAAATGAGATGCGCGACAAGTTCGCTATCTGTGTCGGACGAAATCGCAGCGCCACGAGCGATGAGCTCCTCGCGAATCTCCATGTAATTTTCGATAATCCCATTATGCACTAGACTCACTTGCCCGACTTGATGAGGATGGGCATTTCGCTCTGTTGGAGGTCCATGAGTCGCCCAGCGAGTATGACCAATGCCAAGGTGGCCAGAAAAGTCCTCACGTGCTAATTTTGTTTCTAACTCTTTGAGTTTTCCTGAGGCGCGAATTCGCTTGAGGTGATTGTTATGGAGGATCGAAACTCCGGCGCTATCATAACCTCGATATTCTAATTTCTTAAGACCTTCGATAATCACGTCTTTAGGATTCAAAGGACCGCAGTATCCAACAATGCCACACATTAGTCGTTCTCCAGGTCAGTTTGTTTGTACTTCTTAGCGTAACCCTCTTTGTTCACCTGCTTGCCACGAGCGATGGCCAGAGCTCCTGAAGGGACGGAGTCGGTGAGTGTCGAACCGGAGGCAACGACGCTGTCATCGCCAACATCGATGGGCGCGACAAGGCTTGTGTCACTCCCGACAAACACGCGGGAGCCAATTCGCGTTTTGTGCTTCTTTTTGTCTGGCGTGTAGTTACAAGTGATGGTGCCACATCCGATATTGCTATCTTCGCCAACTTCTGCATCGCCCATGTAGGTGAGGTGCGCTGCTTTTGATTTTTTGCCAAATTTAACTTTTTTAAATTCAACGAAATTTCCAACTTGAGCTTCTTCGCCGATTTCAGTTCCTGGTCGCAATCGCGCGTAGGGGCCTACGATGGCTTTTTTGGATATCTTCGCGCTCTCAATATAAGAACCGCCGCGAACTTGAACGGAGTCTTCGATGGTCGCATCAATCAAGTAGCAGTTGGGTTCAAGCACGCAGTAACTGCCAATAGTTGTCGGTCCCTTGATAAAAACATTTGGGTAGATGACGGTTCCAGGTCCGATGGTGACGTTGTCTTCGATATAGGTTGCGGTGGGATCGATCATCACAACTCCCGCATCCAGAAGCTCTCGCGCTTTTTTACGAAACAAAAAGCGACTCGCCTGAGCCAATTCAACTTGGTTGTTCACGCCAAAAGCAGCGCGTTTTGAGGCTTTAATGCCGTGAACTTTGATTTGGTCCTCAAGACAAAGCGAGACGAGGTCCGTGAGATAAAATTCTTTTTTAGAATTTTGATTTTGAATTCTTGGAAGGTACTCATTGAGGACCTCGGAGTCGAGAATGTAAATTCCTGTGTTGATTTCTTTAATCTGTAAAGTGTCGCGAGAAGCCTCGCGAGTTTCGACAATAGCCTTAATGCTGTCAAAATGGCGAACGACGCGGCCAAACTCTTTAGGGTCTTTCAAAACAGCCGTCACAAGAGAAAACCGAGACTTGGTATCGCGAAACTCACGGATCATGGCCGAAAGGTCTTGATCGTTCAAAAGCGGATGATCCCCGTTGAGGATTATCACATCATCTGTGATTTGTTCTGGGAGAGCAGCCCTTACAGCGCTCGCAGTCCCCGTTTGTTGAACCTGTTCGAAGCACTGCACGCCCAGTGGTTCAACTACAAGCCGAACGAGATTTTGCCCATAGCCAACGACCAAACGAACGTCTGTAACTCCTGCCTTTTTGCAGGCCTTGATTATTTTTTCGATGATCGGCCGACCCGCGACGGGATGTAAAACTTTTGGAAGAGGTGAATTCATTCGGGTGCCTCGACCCGCCGCCAGAATAATCGCCGTGAGTTTTCTTTTTTCCATATGGTCTCTAATGCTCTTTTAAGGTTGCTTTTTGAATGCCGTATTGTCGCAGTGAACCTATCAAGATGCAAGCCATAAGGGCCCTCGACAAAACGTTCAAGAGGCCTTATTTTATAGATATGTCGCAGTTGATTTCCCACTCACCAAAATGGAGTTTATCGTCAACAGGAAAACCCATCGAGCTGTATGAATTTCACAACAGTTCACTGTTGACGCAACCGCTCCTTTTTGTGGGAGGCGTTCATGGGGACGAACCCGAGGGAGTTTACCTCGCCCAGCAGCTTTTGCGATGGTTGCAAAAACAAGAGCAGCAGGGGCACATCAAACAAATGCAGTCGTGGATTCTGATCCCTTGTTGGAATGTAGATGGGTACGAAAAAAATCAACGAACCAACGCACGAGGCGTGGATCTCAATCGCAACTTTCCTTCTAAGGATTGGTCCCCGTCATTTGAAAAACCCAGATACTTCCCGGGACCTCACTCTGGGAGCGAACCAGAGACGCAAGCTCTTGCCTCCTTGATTGTAGAAAGATCCCCTTGCCAGATCGTGCACTTTCACTCGTGGAAACCTTGTATTGTGGTGACGGGAAAACGGGGGCACGCGCTCGGCGCCCAGTTTGCAAAGTCTTCTGGCTACGAATTGCAAGAAGATATTGGTTATCCAACCCCAGGAAGTTTAGGGCAATACGGATGGCTGGACCATGGAATCCCCGTCACCTGCATCGAAGAGCAAGAGGGAGTTTTGCTCAACGATGAGATTTGGAATCGATTCAAGAATGCTTTTGCGGAAATTTTATTTTCCAAGGAGCCTTGGTGAAAATTTCTACTATCTGTTTTGATCTCGATGACACGCTTTTGGACACAAGTCATTTTTTGATTCCTCAGGCCTACCGCGAGGCCGTCACCGGGATGATCGAAAATGGTTGGCTTGGCACGCAGTTAGAAGCGGACCAGTTTAGGAAGACCTACCAAGGTCCACCCGAAAGTTTGTTTTTAGAGCTCGCAAAAAGCAAAGGCCAGGACCCCAAAAAAACTTCACTTCTTCAGCAAATCGGAACCGATAAGTTTTATAGGCGCAAAATTCCTCCGACATTGCCACTTATGGACGGGGCCCGCGAGCTCCTTGACGAATTGAAGAGAAGTTTTGATTTATTTTTGGTCACGGCTGGAGACCCGCCAACCCAGCTTTCTAAAGTGCACGCTCTAAAAATCGAATCTTACTTTAAATCCTGTTTTTATGTGGATGCTTCGGTGCCAGAATCTAAGATGACCGCCTTTCGAGAAATCATCACTCTACAAAAAATCAATCCCGAAGCTTTACTGAGTATTGGCAATCGTATTGATCAAGAGATCGAACTCGCCAAAAGACTAGGTGCACAGACCTGCTGGATGCAGCACGGAGAGCACAGTTCCGGCGTTCCGAAGGGGCCGATGCAAAAACCTGACTACAAGGTGACTCGACTTCGAGATATCATCAAGACGTGCCAACTCTCACTTCAAGCCTCTTAGTCATCGGATACAGTAACTCTCAGCCAATGGAGATTGGCGGCGATCTTCTTAAAAGCCCGCAAGAGTTAACACCTGAAATTCAAAATCGTGCCTACCATGTGGTGGTTCTTAATCTCGAGTCCTTCAAAGACCAGACGGAAGGCGAACACTGGCTCGCTCACTTTCATCGAGCCAATCCGAGGTGTCGCAAGATCCTTGTCAACAGTAGTTCCAGTGAGGCTCTCAGTATTTTTTGTGAGAAGTTCTCGATCTACCAAATTTTCTCAAGCTTTGACGATCCAAATTTCAAACCGGGGGTCGAAAAAGCACTCGAACTGTCGCTTCTTGATAGTCAAAAACAAGAAATGGCAAAACTGATTCAAGAACAAAATGATAAATTGCAATCACTGTATCTCGAACTTGAAAAACGAGTCGAGCGTCGACAGCTGTTTCTGATGGAATCCGAACAGAAGGTTCTAAAAACCAACAGCAAGCTTGAAACCCTGAGGGAGGCACTCAATTCAATTTTAGAGGCCGACAACACCCAAGTGTTAGAAACGCGTTTGAATTCGGCTCTTAACAAAGAACTTGGTCTTTCATGGACTCGAATCTTTTATCGCCCCCAAGACCATGACTTCCTCGAACAAAGCAGTTTGCAAATGACATTCAGCTTGGTTCGCTGTCCCCTTTTTCAAAACTCTGAAGACATCGGGTCGATTTTTTATCTACGGCCTAAGAATAAACCTTTTCATAAAGAAGAGGTCGATCTCCTTAACAAAGTCTCAGAGGGTGCTTCGCTCGCAGTGGGGCGAATTCTCAAGCGCAATCAATCGGAGACTCTTCGAATGCAGTGGGAAGCCACATTTAATGCGCTTTCGGATCCGGTCTGCATTGTCGATAAAAACTACAGCCTTCAACAGGCCAACGAGAGCTTCCTCCGAAGCAGCCCCCTGACTCCCGGAAAAAAATGTTTCGAAGTCCTATTTGAGCGCGACACTCCATGCGAATCCTGTCATCTAGGACAGTCTTTCAGACAAGAATCACCCAAAGACCACCGCACCGTTTTTGACGTTTCAAGTCACAGCGTGAAATTTGCAGACGAACATTTTTTTGTAAACGTTTACCGAAACAATACAGAACAGCTCGACCTAGAAAATAAGATCATCGAATCAGCAAAACTCGCAGAACTAGGAACTATTGGCAGCAGCATCGCTCATGAACTCAATAATCCTCTGGGTGGGATTCTTGCCTACGTTCAACTCCTAAAAATGGAGAGCTCTCCCGAGAGCCCTCACTATGCCGATTTTACTGAGCTCGAAAAGGGCACGATTCGATGTCGAGATATCATTCAAAACCTACTCACCTTTTCGAGAAAGACCGACTACACATCCATTGAGAAGCTTGAACTCAACGAGATTTTGACAAAGGCAATTTCCCTTTTTGACGTGCAGACTCGTTCTTTAGGCACCGAAGTGCACTTTGACAAAAGTCCGCTTCCTCTCTACAATGAAAATAATAGAAATCTTTTTTTACAGCTCATTACCCAAGTCCTCACGCTCTTTCAGAGTGAGCTGAAGTGGGATAAGCAGTTTAAGGTCAATCACAAATCCAAAATTCAAATCGAAACTCAAAATCATGAATCTTTCCTCAAGATTGCATTTATAGACATGAGTCTAGGCCCGCAAAACAGGTCTGACAAAAGGACTAAGAGCCCTTCTTCATTTGAGCATATTCTTAAACAACTCGGCGTTGATATGGACATTTTCCACCTTAACGACAGCATCCACGTTGTGGAATTGAAAATGCGGACCAGTCTTGAGACAAGATTTTGACGATGGATTTTGACAGGCCCGTCAATTACCCGTACCATTAATACAAAGAGTTCCAGGATGGAGCTTCAGCACCCAGGAGGGGAATGCATGATGAAATCTCAACGCGTTTTGATCGTTGACGATGAATCGACTTTGCGAGCGGCCCTGTTTAAAGCCTTTGAACGGCGGGGTTTTCAAGTAACTACAGCCACACGTATCGAAGAAGCCCGCAGCATTCTGCCTGTTGAAGCGCAGCTTGATCTTGCCCTTGTAGATCTTCGCTTGCCTGATGGTGACGGCATCGAATTTATGGAATATCTCAAAAACCTATATCCCAATTGCCAAGTTTTGATTTTGACCGGAAATGGCAGTATCGAATCTGCGGTGAGAGCCACACAAAAAGGGGCTTTTCACTTCATAACAAAGCCTTTTAATTTAGATGAGCTGTTCAGCCTTGTTGATAAAGCTCTCTATCACAAACTTCTCAAACAAGAAAACCAACAGCTTAAAACCGAACTGACGAAGAAATATCGTTTTGAGCAAATCATCGGTCGTAGCGAACAGCTGCAACACGTCTTAGATCTGGTCGAGAGGGTTGCGGATACCGACTCGACCATTCTTGTCACCGGCGAGAGCGGCACAGGAAAAGAGCTTATCGCAAAGGCCATTCACACAAGTTCGGGTCGAGCTGTGCAACCATTTATACCAGTCAACTGTGGAGCTATCCCCAAAGAGCTTTTGGAAAGTGAACTCTTCGGGCACGTTAAAGGCGCCTTTACAGGTTCTGTTGCAAATCGTATCGGACGATTTGAACTTGCTGATGGTGGGACATTGTTTTTGGATGAAATCGGCGACATGGATCCGACGTTACAGGTTAAACTTCTCAGAGTCCTACAAGAAAGAAAGTTTGAACCCGTTGGCTCAACTAAAACAGTGAGCGTCAATGTCAGAATTGTGGCGGCTACAAATATTGACCTAGAAGAGGCCGTCGCCGCTGGTAAGTTTCGCGAGGATCTGTACTACCGACTCAATGTGATCCCAATACATATCCCACCGCTTTGCGAAAGGCCGGCCGACATTCCCCTGCTCATCGGTCACTTCATTGATCTTCACAATAAAAACAAGAATCGGCAGATCACTGGTATTTCAGATGAAGCGCTGAACTGCCTCATGAGTTATTCATGGCCTGGGAACATTCGTGAGCTTGAGAATCTTGTGGAGCGCCTTGCGATTCTCAAAGGCCAAGGTCGCATTGAAGTTTCTGACCTCCCCAATCGCTACCAAATCAAAGTCGTTACCGAAGAGGATGCCATTACCGCAGAAATTCCAACCAACGGCATTGATTTCAACACCGCTGTCGATTCTTTTGAGAATCAGCTGATTCTCAGAGCCCTTGAAAAAACCGGATGGAATCGCAACCAAGCGGCCATTTTGCTTCGCCTCAACCGCACGACTCTTGTTGAGAAGATGAAGAAAAAAGGCCTTAAACCACCGCCAGAAGCGATGGGGAATCTCTAGGAACCGCGGTGGCGAAATCCCGAGGCCGGGTTCAGTTTTGGTTAGGCATTTTCACAACATTTTCTGCAATTTGCAAAGCCAGCAAGCTTGTGGATTGGATCTCACTTGTTTCTTGCTCGGGGGATGTCAGATTGCTAGTGCTTTCCTGATTTTGAGCGAATTCTTAGTACGCTTAGTCTGGGGGAGCCGTGGCTGTTTTATGCACAGTGGAGAAAACCTTAAAGGATGGGTCATTCGTTAGCATTCGAAGTGCTGAGCCAGACGACGCGCACTCGTTAACTGAATACGTGTCATTGAGTGGGCGCGTTCTCCAGAAGTTCCAATTGAGAAAATTGAACTTGGAGTCCTTGCTGAAAACTATGAAGCGATCAGTTTATATAGATCAATTGGTTTTAAAGATGAAGGCACAGTTAAAAATGCAGCACGAATCGCGCCAGGAAAATATCTTGATGAACTTCGTATGTCACTTTTCGTTAAATAGTGGCGGGGCTAAACCCCTTGTTAAACGACCGCAAGGCGATCATGAAGCTGTTGACTTCGTAATCGCCTCGATCTGAGATTACTCACGCGAAACAGTAGTCGAGTCGACACGCTGAGCCTCCCGAGTCGTCGTTGATTCGAATTCTCTCTCCTCTTTAATTGGTTGACCGGTCCCAAGAATTCCGTATGCTCTTTGAAATTCAAAAGATGGGGTTGAAAGTGAAATACATTGGAATTATCTCAATTTCCTTGTCGCTAGTCTTGAGCTTTTCTGCATCTGCCGCTGAGCTTTCTTTCAAGGGAAAATGGATTGGCGTGCTTAAGCAGATCGTGGAAATCAATTCAGGCACGGAGAATTTTGAGGGGCAGGAGGCGGTCCGAAAAATACTGACCCCTCTTTTTACTGATCTTGGATTCGTCGCTCGAACTCAGGATCTTCCCAATGGCCGAAAGCTGCTTATCTTTGAGATTCCGAATTCGAAACCAAAAGTCATGTTCGTCGGGCATATTGATACAGTCTTTCCCAAATCAAATCCATTTCAAAAATTCCGCGACGACGGGAAAACTCTACACGGCCCTGGTATTGCCGATATGAAAGGCGGCGTCGTCATGATGGCGCAGCTGCTTGCGGCAATCGAAGATCCAACAATGAGAGGAAATATTCGAGTGGTCATTAACGATGACGAAGAAATAGGTTGTTTAAACTCCCGCTCTGCATTGCAGGAGATTGCGAAGGACCTTAATTATATTTTGATTTTTGAACCTGAACACGAAGGAATGATCTCCGTTGGGCACCCTGGTGGAGGATGGCTAAAGTTAACAGTGACAGGCAAGGCGGCCCACGCGGGTGAAAATCATAAGCTCGGCATCAACGCCTGTGTCGAGCTCAGCCACAAAATTATTGAACTCGCCAAGCTCACTGATTATAAAAAGGGTATCACTGTTAATCCCGGAGTGATCGAAGGCGGCACCAAGCCCAATGTTGTCTGTGAAAGCGCCTCAGTTGCAATCGATTTTCGCTATCGCAATTCTGCCGATCGCAACAGTGTCATGAATAAGATTGAGAAGATCGCGGCTCATAGTTTTCTGTTCAACGAGGAGGTCAAAGCGGGCACCAAGAGCACGGTCAAAGTTGACGTCGACATGACGCCCATGACGCCGGAGTCCACTAAAGAGCTATTCGATAAATATATTTCTGTTTCAAAATTGTTCGGTCTCAAGTTTAATGAACATTATAAAGGAGGCATCGACAGCTATGGACTTGCCCTGCCGGGAAAAAAGCTGCTTAGCGGCCTGGGGCCTACTGGAGACGGTTATCATTCGGATCAGGAGTATCTGGATGTTTCAATGACGGCAGACAAGCAAAAAGTCACCTTGGCGTTTTTGCATGAACTTTTTAAGGCTGATCCAGTGCTTAGTCGATAATCGTGCTCGTTTTTCTTCGAAACGGTATTAACCGTCATTCCTCGAGTTAAACGTTTGAATCTCTTTTAAAAATGCCTCTGACCCTTCGGTGTTAATGATTTCCCACGCGCGTTGATAATCACCTCCAATAAATTTGTAAATTGAGTCTGTCGCCTCCAACAACACTTGGTTACCAACTTTTTGATACGTGGCTTTCTGAATAGCCATGAGATGCAAATGAACCAACACATTGAAATTCTCTTTGTAAGGTGCGCTTCCGTACTTTTCTAAAAGTGGAGAGGAGGCTGTCGGATCCCCCTTTGCAACTGCATCAATGAAATTCTGAAATATTCTTTTCGGCTAAGGTCGTTAGTGCGCTTTTCGGAGTTGATCAAGTCGATTTGCTGGCGAAAATCATGACTGTTCCTAAGTAGAAGCGAGTGTTCTCCATGGGAGAGTAGGACCAACTAGGCAGAAATTAAGCACGAAAACGTTTTATCTACGGAAAATTCCTTTCAGCGTTGAATGAAAGAAAAGATTCCTGATCAACCTTGGAAAGGCCTTTACGGTTCCTATGAATATTCGTCAAATTATCTTCAGGGAGCTCTGCTCTTTGGGTGTTTTTCATTGAAATCTCTTGACTGTAAAACCCTCACGATCGACAAGGACTGCGCTTTACGATAACTTCGAAGTAGGGAAATAGTATGCTTTATGGCTTTAAAGCAACCTTTCAAAAAATTGCCGCCGTATTTTCTCCTCGTTGGATGACAGCGAACTTAGCCTCCTTTTTTGGAACTGTCTTTGTAGTTCTCGTGGTCGTCAGCTTTTCGTTATCTCACGTTTATCCGCATTTACTCTTTCTAGTGCCGATTTTCATTTTCTTTCGCATTGTTATGAACGCACTTGATGGGCTCCTAGCCCGAAAACAAAACACCGCGAGTGCCGCTGGCGAGATCATGAATGAGCTTCTTGATATTGGCGGAGATACGGCTTGCTACGGCGTTTTGTATTTCATTTTCCCAGTAGCTCAGCTTGCTGTCGTTACAGCGCTTTTATCATTTTGGTTTTGTGAGTTCATTTCCGTATTAGGCAAAAGCCTTCCTCACGGACATCGGAGGCAAGAGTCCCTTGGAGGCGGCAAATCTGAGCGCGCTGTTTACTTGAGTGTCTTTGCAATCTGGCTGGTTTTGAGTCCTGCATCTGCCGAAAAATATCTGAATACTATGCTCGCTGCAATTACGACCTTGACAGTTGCGACGGGACTCAATCGGTGTAGGGCTGCTATTCGCGCAGCTAAGGGAAAAAGCTATCAGTCAGCAACACTTTATGGGCAATAATATGATGGCAAAACGACTAAGTCCGAATGTTTTTCTTCCTGTCCTTATATTGCCACTGTGGGCTTTACTTTTTCTGCACGAGCAAATGCGCGAGTTTACTATTTTTTCGATTTCTATTATTCTTCTTAGTTCCTTTACTGTTTTGATTTCAAGGATGCTTAAAAACAAAAATAAATCTGCGCCCGAGCTGATGGCACGAACGCTCACGTTTTGGTGGATGGTCGCTTTATTTCTGATCGGTGTCGTAACCCCCCCGCTGGTTTCGATTGTAGCGATTGGCCTTTGTTCTTCCGTAGCACTTTATGAATACCTTTCTTTTGAGCGTAAGCCGACTCAAACTCTCTCTTCACTGAGTAGTAAGTTTGTTTTTTTTCTGATTCCGCTGAATCTCTTTTTTTCTTTCAGAGGTAAGAGTGATTCGGGATTCATATTGATGATGATTTCGCTGCTTTTGATTTTACCTGTTCTACTGGTTCTTGAGGGTCGCACCGAAAACGCCTCTCACCGTTACGGAAGATTCGCTTCCGCGATGGTCTTCTTTGTGTTTGGTCTTGGATTAAGCGCGCCTCTTCTTTTGCAGAATATCATGATTTTAATTTTATGCTTCTTCTTAACCGAAGTTCGCGATTTGATTTCATACTGGATGGGCAAATATTTAGCGAAAGCCTATCAAAAAAAGCAGAACTCATTTGTTCTACGAGTCGTTAATTTTAAAATTGCTGAAGCCATCAGCCCAAATAAAACTTGGGGTGTTGGTTTTTTAAGTGGTCTCGTTCTTATTGCTTTGGGTGTAAGTTTACGCGACTTACTGAACGTTTCTCTGAGTTTTATGATTTTATGGTCAGTCGTTATTGCCGTCCTTGGACTATTTGGCGACCTTGTTTTTTCTCTGTTTAAAAGAGAAGTCGGGATTAAGGACTCGGGGACTCTGCTGCCAGGTAAAACCGGAATTTTAGATCGCATAGACAGTTTGGTTCTGACGATTCCTGCAACCTATTTCCTATTTTATTTTTTCTACTTTTAGGGGGTTTTATGGACTTGGGCCTCTACATGATGAAAATGCCATTTCGAAAACTCATTGGATTTTTACTACCATTGTTTGCCAAGACAGATCCTAACCTTATTAGCATCGCGTTGTTGCCCGTAGGAATAGCGATGGCAGCATGCTACTGGTGGGGAATTACTGATAACCACCCGGGTTTGTTGCTTGTAGCGGTGGGCTTAGGTTTTTTAAGGATGGTCGTTGCGACTCTTGATGGACTAGTTGCGGTCACCTACAACACGTCTTCTGTGACAGGTGATTTTGTCAATCGTATGACCCCAGAGCTTTGTGATTTGCTAACCTATCCCGTTTTGATTTGTGCTCTACAGAGGTTTGATGGGCTCGGAGTTGCAGTCCTTACCATGTCGTGGGCCATTACCTTTTTTGGTCTTTTGGGAGCGGCCAGTGGCTGTCCAGTTCAGAGCGTTGGTCCTGCAGGGCAGACAGATCGGCTAGCGGCGCTGATGCTATTTTCTTTTTTGCAGTTCTTGAGCCTAGAGTACAACTGGCAAATTGACTTTTTCCGGTGGCTCTTTATTTGGATTGTTGGAGGAGGCTTGATCACGATTTCGCTGCGCTTTTCGCGCAGTTTACGAGCTGTACGAGAAAAGGATCGAAATGTCGTCAGATGACTTTCGCGCACTCTATAGAGCTGACTTGGACTGTTTAAAAAACGGTCTTTTTTTAAATTTTGCCGCAACCGCGCCGCTCTCCCGTACTGTCATTGAAAAGTTAAAAACTGAGGTCGAGGAGATGAAGGCTCCCTTAGGCCAAAGGTTTTATCAGTGTCTCAATAACCTCGAACATGCTCGCCGCGGATTTGCAGAACTGATCGGAGCAAAAGGTTGCGAAATCGCTTTCACCCAAAACACATCATCGGCAATTAGCACAATAGCGTTAAGTATCCAGTGGTCTCCTGGCGATAAAGTTTTAGTTGCCGATAACGAGTTCCCGTCGAACTACTATCCTTGGGTCAATTTAAAACATCAGGGAGTCATCTGCGAAAAATTTTCGCCCGAGCGAAATATCCCGATTGTCGAGACTTTAAAAAAAACCGACCTCACAGGGGTCAAGCTTATCAGCTTGAGTGCTGTCAGTTATCAAACGGGTCGCCTCTATGAACTAGCTGATTTTGTTAATTTCTGCCGCGACAACGGAATTTATTCGTGCCTCGATTCCATTCAAGCCATTGGATCTGTTCCATTTGATGTCAGAGAAATTGGAATGGACTTCGCCTGTTCAGGAGCGCAGAAATGGCTCATGGGGCCCGTTGGTTGTGGGCTGATTTATGTGCGAGAGGCTCTTTTAGAAAAGCTTCATGTCCCTTATGTCGGCTGGACGAGCACCGAGTATCCAGAAAACTTTGAGCTTGGCGATCTCACATTCAGTCCTGAGATGACTCGATTTGAACCGGGCCTTCCCAATTACCTTGCCGTCATGGGGATGCATCATTCATTGATGCAGTTAAAGTCGCTGGGATGGTCAAATATTTTTTCGGCGATTGGCGAAAACACCAGGTATTTGCAAAATGGACTCACTGGTCTTGGATTCGAACTTTTAACCGGAGACAGGGACCTCACTGCTGGAATTGTTTCTTTTATTTTTCCTGAAGGATTCGACCACCGTACGGTTGAAGAGGCGTATGCTAAGAAGAAAATTAAAATCACCACCCGGGACAATTACGTTAGAGTCTCTCCGCAGTTTTTCAATATGCAATCTGAACTCGACATCTTTTTACAGTCAACTCAGGAGATCTTTCGAAAGACAAAGTCTGTTCAGGTAACCATGACCACGAAGATCCGCGAAAATCCACCAGCTATTTCTGTAAACAAGATTTTAATTGCAGGCGCTGGAGGGCATTTGGGGCAAGCTCTAACATGGGCCTTAGCACGCCGGGGCTTTTCGCTGCATTTAGTGGATAAAAACCAATCGGCTTTAAAGCAATTGGCGCAAGATATATCTGCTCAGTTTTCGGCGCCGGAAATTGAGACCGTTGACTTTAGTGTTTCGAGTGAGGTTGAAAAGTTTTTTGATAGGCTGAAGACCAATGGCGCTAGTAAGTATGCTGGTCTTGTGAATTGTGCCGGGATTGTAGAAACGTCGTTGTTTGAAGAGCTGAAATCGCAGGACATTGCTGAGATGTTAAAGATCAACATTGAATTTCCGACCCATTTGCTACATCTTTTTTTGACAGAACTGCGGGCTCCAAAAGCCTTAGGAGTTTTGAATGTTGTCTCCTCCACCGGAAGGTGCGGCAGCCCGCTCCTTGCGGTTTACGGTGCAACTCATGCGGCGCTTTGGACCCTGGGCGAATCTTTGGCCCGTGAGTATTCTGACCAAGATCTTGCGATCACAACTTTTGTGGCTCCGGCGATGCATTCCCCCATGCAAAAAAGAATGGGACGAATCAGCCTTCGGTTTGTTCGCATGTCTGGGGTTTTTCCATTCGCGCTAGCGGAAAATGTAGCCGAAGATGCGGTGGAGGGATTCCTCTTGCGAAAAAATGTGCATGTCGCAAAGGCCAATCGGTTAAAAATAGCGATCAATTCTCTTTTGCCCAGTGTGATTGATAAAAAAATCCGCGCCGTTTGGAGGAAAAATTAAATCCCCACGACTGCTGCGGCCACCAACATTACTCCCTTGCCTTTCACCGCAAGGTTCAAAACATCCGCTCTCCGGTACTTAGGTTTTTTTTACCGACAGTTGGGACCATCGCCCACACGGGCGCAGCATTGGTGGTGTTTCATCTTTTGAATCAAAAACTGGCCCCCCTGATTGTTGATCGGAAAAAGGGCCCGGTAATTGCTCTATGCAGTGAGCATGACTCCTATTTGCCCACATTGCAAGATCACATCTGAATCCCGACCACAGCGTCCGACTGTTGTTCGTACCGGACGCTTTTACCGAAAGTCTGATTCTCAGTGGATTCAACGTTTTCACTGTCAGCGATGTTCTAAAGGCTTTTCCCACGCCACCTGGCAACCCTGCTACAGACAGAAAAAAAGACATCTTAACTCTCATGTCAGAAATCTTCTGTGCTCCTGCGTCTCCCTTCGAAGAACTGCGCTTATCCTAAAGCTCAACCGAAAGACTGTGGTGAGAAAGTTTCTGTTCCTCTCAGCCCAGGCCGCGCTGAGGTTTGAAACCTCACCTCCGGACATCGCCGTCACTCAGTTCCAGTTTGATGATATGGAAACTCATGAGCACACCAAGTGTAAGCCGCTGTCCATCACCCTTGCCGTTGACAAGGAAAAGCGGCGTATTTTGGGCATTGAGGTGTCGGTGATGCCGGCCAAAGGGAAACTTGCCGCAATTTCGCGGAAAAAGTACGGAAAGCGGCCGGATGAAAGGCCCAAGGCTCGTAAAAAACTCTTTGAGGGAATGAAAGCCTTTATTCACTCTCAGGCTTTGATTCAGTCCGATCAGAATCCGCACTATCCGATAGATGTCAAAGCCCACTTCCCAGAGGCACAGCATCAAGGGGAGTTAAAAAAGACAGGGTTTGATCCTTACTATTACCCACATCTTTTGATGTTTCATTTCATTAATTCATAAATTTCAACAGCCGAAGCGAGTTCAAGCCACCCTCGCCAAAGAGTAATTTGGCCAGGCTCTCCATCTCCTTTACGTCCTAAAAATCCACCCTGCATGGCGATCCATCGAATGGCTTCTTTTGTAGACGGTGGCTTTTGGGGTGGGTCGGCGCTCATTTGACCAGATTTAATTTGGCGTCGATGCTTCTTGAGCCATAATGTTTTCCACTCATCTTGAGTCAAGAAGGCCTCACAAGTAAGTTCAGGCTCAGTTCTGTTTAGAAACGTCATCCATAGAACTCTCCAAGCAATTACGGACTGAAGCGAAATGTATCGGATTAATTTTTCGACACTTCCCAATCGACAGTTTTCCACCCCGCAACCCGTTTTTAAACTCTTAAAATAAAGTTCGATTTGCCAACGCATCTTGTAATACCTCACCACTTCGAGGGCCTGACTGATATTTTTCGACTCCAATGTTGTAACTAGTGTCCAGTGAACGGCGGTTTCGCCCTGTGGAGGATTGTTTTCAAATAAATGTACAATGTTCAGTTCTAAGTGGGAACGATTTGCTACCTGCTTTGTTTTAATTCCTCTTGGGTGAGCTGCATACGTAACAGGGAAAAACTTTGCCTGCAAATTTGCAGATCTTGCCGGTCTGTTGCCGCAGCCTGGAATATCAATAGTTATGGAAGATTGAACTGGCGCTAAGGCAATTCGATCAAAAACATTGATGTCACCAAACTCCTCATCATCAAGCATTCTAGGTAAACGAACGCGAACCACAAAGTCCATTCCGCAAGTCATACTTTCCTCAAGCAACTCATAAATATCTGCTTCCCGATCACAGACTAATATCACCTCATGATCGGGTGTATTCAGTAAGGTTTTTCTCATCCCCTCAAACCACTTAAAACTCTCTTTTTCTTCTCTGGGCAATCGACTTATAGCATTGGCGTCGATGACTTCCCTGCGAGGCCGCAGCCACACCTTATGAGATAAGAGACCTAGAGGAAGTCCTTTTTCCGATAGGGCTAACGAACAGTGCAAAAGAAGTCCTTTGGCTTCATATCCATTTGAATTCTTAGAGGTCCGTTCAAGGCCTTCAGTTTTTATGTGTTTTGTGAAATCAATGACGCTTGTATCCTGCACGACAATTAGCCGCTGTTGTCCTTTTGAGCGCAACTGCGTATTTAAAAAATGAGGCTCAAGAATTTGTGTTGCTTCAACTTTTGGATTATCAAAAAATCGATATGCGGCTTTGGTGGCCGCCCAATCTGAACTGGCTTGATTTATAGACTGCGAAGGCTTATTGGCAAGCTCTGAAGCCAGTATGTGGAATCGCTTATTGAGCCGAATGTCGCCAAAATCAGCGTTGGCCATTTCCTCCGCAATCCAGCACCCATCATTCCCTGATACGTTCGCCATCGTTCCTCCTTGGAAATAACGACTTTAGAACGAAACCCACACTTCAGAAAAGATGTGGGTAATAGTAAGGGTTTGATCCCCTATTTAGTTTAAATCACACCTGCGCGATGATTCGAGACAATGTGAATCGATTAAAGAGAAAGACCTGGGCAACGACGAAAAAAGCAGAGCGGCTCCAGGCTCACCTGATCATGTATGCACAGTTTCATAACGATGTTCTTATTTAAATAATCAGAGCTTTGATATTCCTCAGAGCTCTTGATCCATCAACAATTAAAGGGGCCATGTATCTATTCACTGGACCCTCCTTTTGTTCAATGGTGCTGACCATTTTGGCACTTAGATGCCGCAAATTAACCGCTTTGCCGGTTAAACAAAAGGACGGGTTCATTCCATTAGTTTTTGTCGTTAGAAGCAAAGGCTCTTTTCGACGAGTTGCGGATAGAGCGCCTCCTGGTGACCAACATTACCCTTGCCGTAGAGCCATCCTCCAACATTGACCAGATCACTCCCAATGTCTAAGTGACCAGCTTCAAAAGGAAGTTCAACCGCTCCGCCATTTTTTCCAAAAAATAGGATAGTTCCAACAGAAATATCACCGACGTTTTTGTCTATGGTGATGCGATTGATTTTTTCGTCAGCCATCGGAAGACCGCGGGCGCGTCCTGTTTCAGAAACTTTGATCGAAG
This sequence comes from Pseudobdellovibrionaceae bacterium, assembly GCA_044229295.1. Lineage (GTDB taxonomy): Bacteria > Bdellovibrionota > Bdellovibrionia > Bdellovibrionales > Bdellovibrionaceae > JBGATJ01. The sequence continues at coordinate 50,749 of JBGATJ010000016.1, read as the reverse complement.
AGATCTGGCAGCGCTCATCGGCGAGTGTAACTGCTAAAGCACTGTACAGAGCAGACACGCGCTCGCTTTTAATCGTGGCGCTTTTTTCCTGCATCACAGACGTGTAAGTCTCTTTTGAGATCTTCTTAAGATCGGCGGGGTGAAGGTCTGAGGGTAAAGCGCTTTGCGTAGGAATATCAAGGCGGTTGGAGAAAAAAACACTGCCATTATCCCAGAGCGCAAGGCTGTTAAACCCAGAGTCAGCGATGGTTTTTCCGGCGGAGGCCGCAAAGTACATGGTGTTGTCCTGGCCATTTTGCTCTAACTTAAGAGTTGTGAGTTTTTCTGGCATGGGAGTCAGATGGGTTTCGATGGCAGCGGTCAAATCATCGATGAGCGCGCCGTTGTTGTCGGCGCTAAAAAGGCCCCCAAGGCCTAGCATTTTCGCACCTCGCTGCATGTTTTTGTATTTTTCCAAGATTTTTTGAAAGGCTGTAGCGATAGCCTTTCCGCCGTAGAAGTGATGAACTGCGATAATGACGGAATCGTCGCGGTTTTTTTCGATTCTAACGCTAAAACCAGTTTCTTGATTTTTGGAAGTGACATTCATGCCGGGGAGTTTGCCTGAGTAACAATCGCTAGGACCAACCTGGATGTCGCGTAAATCAATGCTGTGGTTTTTAAAAAATACGACACTTGATTGGCTGAGCGCCTCGATGATGACGGCTTTTGTTTCCTCAACATCTTGATCGGTGACTGCAACCATGTCACTCCAGTTGCAGAGGTTTTTAACTACCGATTTACCACTTATAGTTTTAGCGCTGGTAAAAAGGGCATCGACAGTCGTTGGAGACTTTGCCGAGGCGGCCGTTGCGAGAGTCATAAATATTGTGGCTTGGATAAATGCTTTCATTTTTTTCTCCTTGTTTCAAAAGGAGAATGCCAGAGGACCTGGGATTTTTCGAGTTAACCGCCGTTAAACCCCCCGTCCAATTTTTATACAGTCGGGTGGTCTTGCCCTTGCAATTGCTTAATTATATGGATGAAAAGCGCCCGCCCAAGGGATCTCCTGGGCTTAAAATCGAGCCTGCCCGTTCGAAAGCTGACAGGTGGTGTGACATTGATCACAAGCACAGCCTCACCGGAGCTTTGCCTTCATCTCAGGATACAGATGCTGAGGCGTATTTGTCTCAGTTTTCAGATTTTGACGCCAGAAAAGCTGAGGGGCTCGGGCTTGCTTATCCCATCGAGCCCCTGGTGAACATTCGAAGCCTTCTCTATCGTGGTCGTCTGGATGAGGCCGCAACTCAGATGGATGCTATTTCTATCGAACAAGATGCATTACTAAAGATTGAACTTCTCCACGAAAGAGCAAGGACCGCTTACTTTGAGGGCGACCTGTCCCTTGGACTTCACCTTGTCGAAGAGGCTTTGTCTGCTCAACCGACGCCCGTCACACGTCTTGCCCTTCTTCAGATGAAAGCGCTTGCGTTTTACGAAAGGCAAGACTACTCGCTTGCACTTACTATCGTTCAGCAAGCTGAATCCCTTTGTCATATTTTTCCGTTTAGCACCTCCACATTTTATGTGGCTGCCCTTCGTTGTAAGCTACAGGCGAGAATGCAAGGACCTGAGATTGCCAAAACAAATCTTCGCAAAACTTTCGGTGACATTGCTTCTGCAAGAAAACTCGATGCTGAAATCCTTTCAGTTTATGTTCGTGCGGAAATGGATTTAAGACGCCTTGAGGGAGCACCCGTGTCGCCATGGGCGTTGGCCTCCTTTGCCTTAGAAAACGCGATGGGAGAAGACCTTTATGCGGGGCTTGCACTTCTTGAAATTGTAACTAGCGAAAACGCGCAGCTTGCTGAGTCCTTCGTAAAAACCTTTGAAGATTTTCGAAATCGCTTTCAAAAAATTCAAGGCCTTTGGGCTGAAATTCAAAATGAACCCGGGAGAGTAAAATCAGCTACGGCGCTTGCCATTGATGAGCATCGCAAGGTTATGACTCGTTCCACGCAAGAGCTGCCAACAAACATCACGCAAGTTTACGTGGAGCCGTTAAATGTTTTCATCACTCTCAAAGATCTCTCGGTCGGCCCACTTTTACTAAGCAATCAAGACATTGTTCCTCAGGTTTTTAGGTCTCTTGCTAACGGTTCTATTTCTAAACCCGAATTCTTCGCCGGCATTTGGGGGTCGCAAAAATATTCTTCGGTTTTGCACGATGGTCTAATTCGCAGCGCCGTGTTTCGGGCGAAAAAGCGTACAGGTGCTGATCTTAGAATGAAAAATGGAACGCTCCTAGCGCCGCATCTTTTGGTGATTAAAAATGATTGCTAAATGTTTATTTTTTTTCCTTATAGCCTCTCAAGCTTTTGGAAATATCTCCATGGTTTACGACGAAGGCGAACTCCAGAAAGAAGTCAAAATAGAGTGGCCTAAAAATGAAAATCTTGTTGGGCAAAAAGTCACTGACATGAATCTTTTTGAAGCGCTTTACTCCTACGCAAAAAGTGGCGATCCCGCTGTGCCGCCTGCGCCAAGAATTATCTTTCGGCCTGCAACAACTGCTATGTGGCAACGATTGCAGTTTCAAGGATTGCCATTTTTTATTTCTGAGGACAATGTCATTGATGCAATTACAATCCCAGAGAAGTGCCAAAAGCAGAGTTACGATATTTTCAAAAAAACTCGCGAGTACGCCCTTCAAGGACAATTAGGACAGGTTCAAGCGGCTGATCATTTGTGGATGCGCGAGATAAAACCGCGCCTAGATAATCGGTTTAAAACTGGGTGTGCGGACTTCATTGGAGGGGCTTACATCCTTGCCTCGATAAGCTCGATGGACATTACCCACAGTCCTCTGACCCTCAGGGCTTTTTACACGCGCGAAGGTTTTCGACTCACTAAAAATGGACCACTTTTATTGCTGGCGGCTTATCTTTTCAATCACGGGCAGCTTCGTTTGTATAAAAAAGATCAAGTTCTTTCGCTAGGACCCCAAGGAGCTTGGGCGCCAGCGCAAAGTGGAGGTGTTGAAGTTCTTGGCGCTTACAATTGCGAAAAGCCTTCCATCTTTCTGACAGATGATCAGCCGCCCTTCGATACGGCTGGAACGTTTTTGCATGAGATGTCTCATTTATTTCGAGATGTTTTTGGTCATAAGAAAACAAATTTGGAGGCTCGCGAAAAACTTTTGATGGATGAGGCTGTGGCGATTGTCACTGCCGGTGTTCTACAGGTGCATCTTCTTGACTATGCTGATGTTGCGATGGTCCGCTCCTCTGAGGACTGGCGCACAGAGAGTGCCGCAAAACTAGGGGTGAAAATCAATGAAGCTATTTTGCCTTTCCATGTCCTACAAGACTTTTCACTTTTTGCTGAGGATGGCGGACTTCGCGACCTGTACTACAAAATTTACCCGCGCCCTCGGGATCGAAGTATGGTGCCTGGAATGTTCCCTTCAGAGGTGTTTCCGAGCACGCTCATTCAATCCATCGGTTTTTTGGGAGAGTTCTTAAATGTCACTCTACTAAGATCCACGCAAAAAGTTTCTACTCGCATTGCCAATAGCGTGCAAGAGCTTTTGGATCTCGTTTTTAAAGCTTACTTCCCAGAAGATAATAATTTTACGCGCCAGCAGCGCCTTCCACAGCGTCTTGACCGGGAGTTTGATCCTTTTTCGAAGTGGATGGTTCAGGCCGACAATCATTTTGTTGTCGATGGAACGGGGTACGACGTTCTCACCCCGGCCCCCGCGGGGAGCGAATTTTTTATCCAGAAATCCAATGGAGAGGACTACTATGCTGAGTACGTTTTTGAAGTTCGTGGTCGTCATGAAACCCCTTATGAAACTGTCTGGGTCAGAGGTAAAGATTCGGCCGATCTTCAGGTGAAGTATGATCTCAACTCTTTATTGAGTTGGATAGCAAACAAATCTAAAGACCTTTCAACGGCATCCCCAAATTGCAAAGCTTTTATCGATCCAAGCACGGATTTAGGATCTTACGTCGGCAGAAAGCTGCGCATTGAATTTGAAGAAGGCTCCATCCACCCAGGAGAAAAAGGGGTTAAAACGAGTAGCCCCACTAAGCCTGGTGAAAAAGGTGTTAAAACCTCTTTCACAGTTCGACCGAATTTAAGAATTCCGGGGCTGTAGGGCGGGAGCCTGGCGCGCTTGTCTGAACAAAAAATAAATCAGAGTCCAATAGCCGGCGTAAATGAGCAAGCTCATAAGATCCGGTGATTCCTGATATCCTGTGAGGTTGAAAATGACCCCTCCGAGACCAGAATCTACCGGAAGGAGCCATGACGTGTTCCACACCTGTGGAACGAGAGGCGTTAACCACTCTTTAGAAATCAATTGTTGCACAAGTCGTAACAGCAAGCCGCCAGCTGTCAGTAAAAGGAAAAACGTCGTTACTTTAAAGAACGTGCGTAGATTGAGCTTTTTTAAACCTAATTTTAGCACGTACCAAAAAACAAGTCCCGCGCAAATGCCTAGCAGAATGGAAATAGAAAAAACCAGCATCTCATTTTGTGCGATGGCCTCAAGAAAATTTCCGTAGAGAAAAACAACAGTCTCAAAACCCTCACGAAGAACAGAAACTCCCGCCAGAAAAAACAGCGTCGTCATCTGATTTTTCTCTAAGGCGGCCATCGCACCTTTTTCGAGTTCCCCTCGGATGGTGCGCGCATGAACGTTCATCCAAAGGCACATGTGAACAATCAGGCCAACAGCAAGCGCGAGCACTCCCATCTGGAAAAGATCAAGAAAGTTGCCCTCCATCAAGCTCTGCACTTGCCAAAGACAAAATCCTAAAAAAATGCTGAGCAAAAACCCACTGGCTGCGCCAGCAAAGAGGTAGCCTTTCGCGCGAGGAGATGCTTTTTTTCTTTCTAAAAATGCATGTAGGATACCGACGATGAGGATGGCTTCGAAGGACTCACGAAAAACCACGATAAAAATATTAAGCATTTTCCTCGAATCTTTTTATTTTACGACCAAAATGCCTCGGGCCGTTTTGGGATGAAAGTCTCCAAAAAAATCATATTCCCCCGGTGACAAGGGTCCCAGTTTTAATTTTAGCATTTTTCCCGGTCCTACGAATTTTTCGACAACGAGTTTTTTACTCTCAAACTCTTCAAAAGCTTTGTCTTGATTTTTGACGATCAGTTCAAATTTGACATTCGCAGGGACCTCAAGAGTCGTCGGTTGAAAAACATGATCTTTGATCACAAGTTCAAAACTCTTAAGATCCTCGGCCCAAAGATTTGTGAGCATGACTAAAAAAAGAATCATAATGACTCCAAAAAGCGGATGAGATTTTCCCGCTCCGTTTTTGGAAGATCCATGAATTGTTTCTTAGAGCCTTCGGCCTCACCGCCGTGCCATAAAATGGCCTCTTCAAAATTACGAGCCCTACCGTCGTGAAGAAGGCGAGTGTGGTGATTGATCTCTTTAATCCGTCCCAATCCCCACAGAGGTGGCGTACGCCACTCTGAGCCCGACGCCAGAAAATCTTCGCGATGATCAGCCAGCGCTTCACCCAGGTCATGCAGGAGTAAGTCTGTAAATGGATAAATTTTCTGACCGCGCAGCTCTTTGAGTTCGTGAGACGAACCCGTCGTAAAAGGTCCTGCATGGCATTTCACGCAGGACACTTTTTGAAACGCTCGAAATCCTGACTCATCAATTTCTGGAGGAATATCTTTACGCAAGGGCACAGCCAGGGTCTGAGCGTAGACAGTTAGATGGTGCAAGTTCGTTGGAGACACTTCTGGGTTACCGCCCGAAGGTGCTTTATGACAAGCCGTTTGCGGAGCCATGCAGTTTTGTTCGTTAAACAAAGGAGATGTTACTCCCATATCTCCCAAAAATGCTCCCGCATCTTGTTGCTCAACCGAGGGCTGATTGGCTTTCCAGCCCAGTCGTCCCATGGCTACTTTTTTATTTTTTACATCCCAAACGCGGTTGGGTCTTCCCGAAATTCCGTCGTGGTCAAGATCTCCGGGGTCTGCAAGTTTTAAGAGGTCCTCTTCGGGGATCGCCTCTAACAATCCGAGCCCAATGATTTGCGGAGCCAGACGCGGCGAAAATAAAAAATTATCAGGTAGCGGTCCATATCCTAATTTGTCAAAACGGTAGTGCGGCTCAGTGAGCTCAAAGGGGGTTCCATCAGGATACTTGCCTTGAATGTTTTTGTAGGTCACAAAAACGTTTCCTTCAGCAGGAATTTGCGACAGCGCCAAGGGATTGAGCTGATCACCGTAAGCGGGAACCGGGACAGGTTCACCGTGAGGTCCTTTTCCAGGAAGACTCAAGCGAAAAAGCAAAGAGGGAGTAGACCACTGGTTATTTTCTGGAGCCGTTCCTCTGCCGTCATTGCTATGACAACCGGAGCAGCTTTGTGCATTAAACAGTGGGCCCAACCCATCGAGAACATCAACAGACGCAGGAGCCTCAACCCAGTTTTGACGAAAGAGCGAATTCCCAATGGCAAAACTGGTTCGGGTTTTACTAGAGGCATTTTTAAGGGGCCTAGAAAATGCTGTTTCCGAGTGAGCGTCTACAGATCCCTCACCACCAATATTTTTTGGGACAAGGTCCGCAAATAACACTTGAGGAAAAAGACTGAGACAAAAAACAAAAGTCCTCAATGTCGTCACTTGTCCTCACTTTGAACGTTGAGTTCAAGACCGTAAGCCGAGGCGGCCTTTGCAAGAAGCTGCGCTTGACGTCTTAGGGACTCAGGAACAGCTTTTGCTGCGGCCGTGGCTCTTGCCCCTTTTTTTCCAAGAATCACTTCGTCAAAAGGTTCCGGAATTTTTTTGATAGCATCAAGTGTTTTGCGCATCTGAATGCCAATGTCTTTTGCGAGCCTTTTATCTAAAGCTGTCACGATTCGTTCAAGACCAGCTCCGCCTTCGGTTTGGTAGATTTTTAGAATTCCAACTTGGTTGCTGGCTAAGTCGGTGAGCGTGTAGTCGCTAAAGCAATCCTGTTCGTTTTCGGTGCTTTTCATCTCAAGGGCGACAGTCATGCGTTCGCCCGCCATTTCGTCAGCACTGAGTGTTGTCATTCCCAGCATTATTTTTTGCAGAGCTTCGCCTTTGGGAAGAGCTAAAAAGGTTTTAGCGTAGCCGCTGCCGGGCTCCCATTCCTTTTGGACCTTCTCAAGATGTTCAACAAGAAGATCTCCTAAAAGCACCAGCATTTTTTTGCGACGATCCGCAAAAGTTTGAGTTGTGTAATCGGTGATAGGTCGTTGTCCTCCAATTTTGCCGACCTCATCTTGACCCCAGAGTAAAAACTCTATGGGATGATATCCCGTGGATACATTTCTCTCGCCATCTTTTTGATTGAGAGAGGTTAAAAGGTCCTTCGTGATTTCCTTGTAGTCTTTTGGGTTTTGAATGATCCCTGCATCGGGCTTTCCCTTGACGTAATCCATGTAAACTTCATCCACGGGCCAAGAGTTAACTAAGGTCTCTACTCCTTTTTCTGGCATATCAATGGGGCCTCCGTAGAACCGAAACGCTTCCGTCAAAGAGTAAGCGTCGCGCGCCTGTTTCCAACTGACTTTGGCCTGTTGAAGAGTGATTTCAGAGGGCGAGGCTGTGAATTTTTGAAGAGATTGCTGTAGGTCTTTGGCCTTTTGCACCGTCTCGCCGTAAGATTTCTGAACTAAAGCAACGTAGTCGACAATCACTTGGGAGGCGATATTTTCGGGAAGTGCAGCAGATTTGAAAGCGCCGTGAGCCAATGAGGATAGGAAAACTGCGGAAAGGGACAGAAAGATCGAAGTTTTGAGCATGGAAACAACCTCATTTGATTTGGCGGAGCATGTTCGGAAAAAGGGGCCTTACATTGATAGCTGAAAGCGGGGGTGGGTGAAAGCTCTTCACTCAGATAGCCGGTAAATGAAAAACAACTGAAATCGAGTCAAAGGCATATGCCAATATGCCCTATGCCTTTGACTCGATCTTAAAGGTTTGAATTTTCTGGCGCCAGCCGTTACATTGAGCCATGTCACAGCTCATGAGTGTCAATGGCCTTTCCCACGCCGTGGGGGGTAAAACCCTTTTTAAGAATCTTGCCTTCGGCATTTTTCAAAAAGACCGTATCGGTTTGATTGGCCCCAATGGGGCCGGTAAATCCACTTTACTGAAAATTTTGTGCAAGCTGATTGCGCCTGACGATGGGCAGATTGTTCGGCGCCAAGGCCTTCGTGTGGGGCTTTTGGAGCAGTCGCCCTCGTTTGCTCCTGAGCAAACCATCTATGACGCTGTGACTGAGAAGCTCCTTGATCCCCATGATGACATTGCCCTGGCTTATGAATGGATGTCGCGCCTGGAGCTTGCTGATTTTCCAGGAGATCAGCTGGTTCGTGACCTTTCAGGAGGATGGAAAAAGCGCGTTGCGCTGGCAAGAGAACTAGCCTCTCGTCCAGATGTGCTTTTCTTGGATGAACCCACCAATCACTTGGATGTCGCTAGCATTTTGTGGCTGGAAGAGTTTTTAGCCTTGAGTGATTTTGCAAGCGTCACTGTGACCCACGATCGGCTTTTTCTGCAGCGGACTTCGACAAAAATTTTTGATCTCGACCCGCGCTACGCCCAAAATCTGCTCGTCATCGACGGAGACTACGTCAAATATCTCGAGAGCAAAGAAATCCTTCTTAAAGGGCAACTCCAAACCGAGCAGGCCATGAAAAACACACTTCGTCGGGAGACCGAGTGGCTCAGGCGGGGAGCTAAAGCGCGGCAAACCAAACAAAAAGCGAGAATCGAGCGCGCGGAAGAACTCAAAGGCGATGTACAAGACATTTCCCAGCGCAACCTCACACGAAAAGTGAAGATCGATTTTGGAAGCCCCGACTCTGCCCCCAAAAAGCTCATCGAGGCGGAGGGGATTTCAAAATCATTTTCTAAAGAAGGCGCTACACCCAAAGTGCTTTTTGAAAACCTCAACGTTCTGGTCGGAGCAAAAACAAGGCTAGGTCTTTTGGGACCTAATGGCTCCGGCAAAACCACTCTGATTCGTATTCTCATCGGTCAGGAAAAGTCGGACACGGGATTTGTCAAAGATGCCGATGGCCTGAAAGTCGCCTACTTTGAGCAGAATCGCGATTATCTCAACCCTGCCCTCAGCGTGCACAAAAATCTCTGCCCCGAAGGAGATTACGTTTATTATCAAGGTCAGTATGTTTACGCTAAAAGTTACTTAGAGCGATTTTTATTCAAACCCGAGCAGATGGACCTTCCGGTGGGTAAGCTTTCGGGAGGAGAGCAGAGTCGCCTGCGAATTGCGCAGATCATGCTTCAGGCAGCGAATGTTCTGATTCTTGACGAGCCTACCAATGATCTAGATTCTGCCACTCTTGAGGTTTTGGAGACTGCTCTTCAGACCTATCCTGGGGCCGTGATTCTCGTCACTCACGATCGCTATTTTTTAGATCAAGTGTCGCATGAGATTTTGGCTTTCCCTTTCTCTGGAGACTCGGCAAAACTTGAGCGCTTTGCAGATTACCTCCAGTGGGAGACCTGGTTTGAAGGGCAAAAGCAAAAGCGAAAAGAAGAGCCTGAGCCTGAAGTTGGCGCTGTCGAAAAAGCGAAAAAACAAAAACTTTCTTTTAAAGAGAAGCACGAGCTTGAGGGCATGGAGGCAAAGATCCTAGATCTCGAAAACGCGATTTCAGATCTGGAGCAGCAGGCTGCAGATCCAAAGAACATGTCTAACTCTCAAAAGCTCAGTGAGCTTTACTCGACATTGTCTGAAAAAAAAACGGGACTAGATGAGCTCTATGCGAGATGGGCTATTCTTGAGAAGAAAAACTAAAACAAAACTCGGCTAAGGCTGATGCCATACTCTCGTTCAAAGTCTCTTGGAGTTTGGTGAACAGTTCCTTTGCCCAAAATGATGGCCTGCTTGCGAGCTTTAACATCAGCGACATACTTGGCTTTGACGTGAGTCAGGCGCAACAGCAAAAGTTTTTGCATCTGCTGTTTTTCGGAAGGCTCAGCGGAGAGTGACGCTTTCCACGTTTTGAAATCAGAAATGTCTTTTTGGTAAAAACCGCCATTTTGAATGATAACATCAAAAACAAAAAGGTACGCCCGTAACGTCTGCCACTTTAGAGTTTTTAAGTAGGCAAGGGAGCGATCATGAAAGCTCGTCGCGGCGTCGAGCTGAATACTGATGTACTGCGGAGTTACTCCAAGGCCAAGAAACTCATGACGCCAACTGGATTTAAATTGAGTGCCCACAAAGAGATTGGATTTAGCCCAGCCGACTGACAGGAGGTTATCTGAGACGCCCATCATCTCAAGATTTTCAGTTTCAAAGTCTTCATCAAGTGGTGAGACAGGATCGGCAAGGTCATCTTCAATGGTTGACAGAGACAGCGAGCGGCCCCAAGTTTCGAGCATGTTGCTGAGAGTTTCAAAGTGAGTTTGCGAAAATTGGGAAGCAAAGGTTTGAAAAAATCGCGCCTTCATCTGCAAAAGTAGCGGTTGAAGAGTTCCGGTCCCAAAGTTTTGATTGAGCAAACCAAAACTCATTCCTTGGCCATCAAAATTATTGGTGAGATTGTTCCAGCCCTTCGAACCTTCAAAAGAGCCTGTGATGTTAAGAGCTACACTCATCGCAAACTTTTCGCTGTTTGTGAACTCAGGCCAAACGACGCCGGTAAAGCTCAAGGGAGATTTAAAGGAAAATGCATCAGCTGGAGACGGATTTTCATGCACAGGTTCATTCAGCGAATTTTGTGAGAGGTTTGTAGATGATGAAGGTCCTTGCTGGCAGGCGCTTAAAAAAATGGCGAAAGCGATGCAGAGAAGTTTTTTTCTTTCCATTCTCACTCATCGAAAAACGAAAAAGAGGGCTGAAGTCCAGAACCGTAAAATTTGTCCAAAAACGATGTGCGCCTCTTCTATTGCGGCGAAGCTGGACTTCAATGCTCCTTATTGAGACAAAATCCAGCACGAACCGCGTAAAAGCTGGATCTCTGAAGCATTTGCCACTAAGGTGGCGGCCTATGGAAAATTCATTTCATGTTCCTTATTTTGTGCGAGAAGATATCAACGCTTCGGAACGCTATAAAATGGTCGAAAACCCCGGTTCCCTGGGATTTGGTAAGTATTTTTCCGATCACGTGTTTTTTTGCGATTACAACGTTAAGAGAGGTTGGCACAACCCTCGTGTTGAGCCCTATCGTCCCATCGAGATGAATCCGGGCTGCAGTGTTCTTCATTACGCACAGATGCTCTTTGAGGGAATGAAGGCGTACTCCACAGATCACGGAAAAACTCGGCTTTTTCGTCCTGAAGAAAATTGGAAGCGCATGAGCCTAGGAGCTGGACGGCTGAGCATGCCGGCGCCCACATGGGAGGTTTTCGAAAAAGGCCTCAAGGCGCTGGTCTTTGCCGATAGACGCTGGATTCCCAAAGATCCTCAGGCAAGTTTGTATTTGAGGCCTACGTTGATTGCGACCGAAGATTTTCTAGGCGTCAGGCCTTCTGACACGTATCTGTTTTTTATTATCGGTTCTCCCGTTGGCGATTATTACGGAAGTCATGTTCCTGCTAGCGGAGTTTCTATTTGGATTGAAAGTGAGCATTCGCGAGCGGCCCCAGGAGGGGTGGGCTCTGTCAAAGCTGCCGGAAACTACGCTACCAGCCTGTACGCCGCCAAACGAGCGAAGGAAAAAGGTTTCTCGCAAGTTCTTTGGCTGGATGCTTGCCGAAAAGAGTTGGTCGAAGAGGTTGGCACGATGAATGTCTTCTTTAAAGTTGGCGATGAAGTTTGGACTCCACAACTTTCGGGAACTATTCTTCCTGGAGTCACTCGCCTTTCTGTCATCGAAATTTTACGATCTTGGAACATCCCCATCGTCGAAAAAAACATTCCGATTAAAGAGCTCTATAATGAATTCCAAAAAGGCAAAGTTATAGAGGCTTTTGGCACAGGGACTGCTGCCGTGATCACACCGATTCAAGAGATGCGAAACGACTCCATGCACTTTGATTTTAAAAGTAAGCCGCAGGAGTTAAGTGAACGGCTCAAGAAAAAGATAGTGAGTATCCAAACACAAAATCCCCAGGAGTTTTCGAATTGGGTTCATGACATGGCTCCTGAGGCGATGCCCGAGTTCATGTCTCGTCGAGCCATGGATGTCACTCATCCAAGCTCAAAACCACTGATCGATTTCACTTAAGAGGCATTTATGAAGTGGGGACTTTGGATTTTATTTTTTTTGAATGTCGCTCACGCAGGCCACGGAGTCCTCAATCAAAACTTTCTTAATATGCAAGGGGAGCCTGCTCGGATCTCTCAGTATCTCACCGAACCAAGAAAACCCATTTTGGTTTTATTTTGGGCCAATTGGTGCTTGCCTTGCAAAGGTGAACTTAAAGAAATCTCCCAAGACTCTGAACTGAAATCTCGATATTCACTAGTCGCGGTGAACGTCGATGACAACTCTGCCTGGCAACGAGCTCAAGCTTACTTGAACGAGATTGGATGGAAGGATCTGGCTCTCAGAGATGAAGGCGGCACTTATTTTTACACGTTCCAAAAATCTGGTCAGCTCCCTTATTCGATGCTATTAGATGGACATGGAGATTTTCTCGAATCTTTTTTTGCGTTGGATTTAAAAGCTCTTCATACCAGATCCTTTGATTCTTCAAGCAAAAGCTCTCCTTATTCGGTATTTGGTGGCGCCTACTTTCGCCAACTCAAAGATGACGCGACCAACGATCCTACGGCCTTTGCAAATTTCTTGGGTGTGAGTTGGTCTAAAGACTCCTGGGAGGCGTCTGCATCACATCAGCTGCTTTACCAGTATAACAGTTTGCTCAAAGAAAAATCCTGGGAAGATCAGCTGGGGCCAAGTTTTTTGCAGTGGCATAGCGAATCTACGAGAGTTCGCCTGGGAGATGATTTCGTCTCGTGGCAAGGGGGTGAACTCCTTTTTGTCCAAGAGTCTGGGAACACCACAGATCCTGCCAGTCTCACCGGTGTTCATCTGAATCATCAGCAGGGCGCTTTTTCATTTCAAGCTCTCGGAGGGCAAATCAAAACGCCGCTTTTTATTCGCGAAATGGATCCCGCCAAGGATGTTTCTGTAACGCTTCCCCAGGAGCAGGTCGGCGGAGCTCAGGCTTTTGTAGGATCTGAATCTCACGCCCCCTTGAACTGGAAGGTATCTGGCGCGCTTGTACGCTATCAACGGGCGAGTAGCCCTGGTCTTGGGTATTTGCAGGAGCTCAAAGATGATCGTTTCGGAGGATCCGCGTTTGTTGAATCTTCCCTCGGCGGCAGTTGGCTTCGCTATAGTGAGTACTCGTTTTACGGCCCAGCTGCTGATGGAAAAGTAAAGCGCCCTCATCAGTGGGACGCTCAGGCCTGGGTTTTGGCCCCGTCCCTGCGTGTTCCTATTTATTTTTTAGAATCTCATGACGTTGCAAACCGGGTCCTTATTCCTACTCTCCTTGAAGATCCCGCAACTCCGCTCGATGGAAAACGAAAAACTCAATGGAAAATTCAGCCCCGATGGGAAGGCGCCCTGGTCATCGAGCCAAGCTTTACGCAAGAGAAAATCACAGATCTCTCAAGTCTAGGCTCGCAGGACACCTCCGCGCTGAGCATCGTTGATGAAGCAAGAGGTGTGAAAGGTCAGATCGCCTACCAAAACACGGATCTTCAGGCGGCGCAGCTCAAGAGCACAGAACTCGGGGCTTTGGTGAGCTTCCCGCTGAACTCATTTTTGTCTTTACAATCTCGGTTTAAAACTCACTTTGGGAGCGCCTCTGGAAACACTCAAAGTCACGTTTTAGGGATTGCAATCAAGGAGTGGCTTCTTTTTAACGTTCAGGGGACAAGCCAAAGTGACTATTATAAAGGGGTTTCTGGCGTGAACCGAAACGAGCTTTACTCAGCAGAGCTCGTTTTTAATGCCAAGTCTTGGAACGCTCGGTGGGCGGTGGGGAGCGCGCCGGGCGGCACGGTCTGCGCCAACGGAGTTTGTACCCAAAAAGTGGCTCTCAATGGCACTCAGGCCGATATTAACTATCACATTGATTTTTGAAACTGACCTATTGCCAACATTAGGTGGTCTGTGTAAGGCTTTCCAGCACAGGAGGCCTCATGAAAATCAAGTTTTTTCTCGCACAAACGAGTCTCATTGCCCTCGCTCTTTTGGGGTGTTCAAAATCCTCAGATAATGGTTCAGCTCCCGCAGCTCCGCCGAAGGTGGTTGTAGAGCCTAAGCTTGAGGCCGTAGCCTCGATGACCGATATCAAGCAGGAAGGTCTAGCAAGCAACAAAAACATCCTGGTGATTTCATCGGCAGCCTGGTGTGGTCCTTGTGCCCATCTCGCCAACGACATCGCTGAACATCCCGATGTCGTTGAGAGAATTAAAACCACTCACGTGATCTTGCACATCGAAGAAATGCACACTCTTTCCGGCCTCCAAACCTACCTTCCTTTTGAACAGTATTACTACCCGATGGTCTTAGAGTATAACGTTACAAAAAACAGCTGGCATGAGATTATGGCTGACGGAATTTCTGGGATTGAAGAAAGCCTGAAGGATCTTGAGACAAACGGAGATATGACGGATCGTTTTCTTGCCCAATACAATGAGGCCTTAAAAAGTGGCGTCAACTTCGTCATTGAGAGTGAAGTTAAGGCAGAGCATGACGCCGGGCTTGCCCTGTTTCAGCTTCTTGAGTCCACCTCTCTTGAGAAAACACCCGAAGAGGCTCGCAAAATCTTAAATCAGATTGTCTCTGATTACCGCTCTTTCCCAAATCAACTCGCTGTTCTCGGAAACCCCGAAAGTGAGCTGAACTACATGGTCACTCAGTTTTTTGATCATGTTGTGGAGCTTGGCGGTGGCACTCTTGACGAATTGAAGGCTCTTTTCCCAGAGGGTTACAAAACAAAAGATGCTGGGGCTGAATTTGAGCGAGAATTGAAAGTTGAGCTTTATCGCCTTAGAAACACTCAAGGCCTTCAAACAGCAGCAACCTACTGTGGACCTAAAGTCGAAGACTATATTAAGACGGTCGACGCGAAAAAAATTCAGATTGTTTCTTACAATTTTCGATCTAAGTGCAAAGTCATCGAAGTTCAAGCTGGGCTTCTTTCGAAAGAAAGTTTTAAAGATTGGACCATGACTCAAATCCTCGCGCTCTCAGAAGAAGATCGCAAAGAGTCTCTCGGCGAAATTTCTAGGGCTCTAGCAAGTACTGGGAATTTTGAGTTCCCATTGTCTGTCGAAAACCAGCTCTATGAAAAAACAAAAACTTACCTCAACCAACACCGACAAGAACTCCAAAATTCACTGGATCAGGCGACTGCAGCCAACGATACAAATAGCCAGGCAGCAGCCCAAGAGGAACTGACCACTCTTAACGTCAAAGAGAAAAAGCTGGCCCACGTGCACGAAGAGCGAATGACTTTTTGGAGGGAAGGCAAAAATCCTCCTGCACTTCATAAATTTCAATAAGGAGAACAGATCATGATTTCTCAAGGTTTACTGATTTTTGGATTGATTTTTGGCACTGTCACTGCGGGCGCTGCGGAAGCGCCTGGCCCTGATCGACAAGCTTCGATTGAAGCTCTCAAAGCGACAATTACAACGCAAGTGACAGCTAAAGAATTGAAGGTCGCTGTAAAACCTCCCAACGGGACAGATTTGAATTTTGATGGCCCATGGAAGTTGACACTCACCGGAGAACTCCCGCTTAAGGACGACAAGGTTCGTGACTTTGACGTAAAGGCTTTTAACAAAGATAGCCGCGTGTTCAGTGTCGCCCTAGATGAAAAGAAAAGTCAGAAGATTTCGCCAGGAGCTTCTTACAAATTGACTTACTTTTTATGTTCGACCGATCACACTTGGTGTAAACGAGAAGAGGCTTCAGGTCCTGTCACTAAATAACCGCGGAGATACCTATGGCTCGCTTTTGGATGGTTTTACCTTTTTTAATGCTTATAGGATGCATGGGTCGAAACGCCGATTTAGTGGGCCAAGAAAACGTCAGACTTTCTGAGTACGGTCTTACCGACGACCAACCTGCGATTCTGGCCTTCGGTGCTCTTTGGTGCAAACCGTGCCGCGCGGAAATTCCAGTGCTCAATCAATTGCAGCATGATTTTGGCGATCGTATCCAAATCTTAAGTCTTTTGGTTGAAGGCGAGCTGAGAGGCAGTTCTGCAGATTCCGAATCCATCGAGGCGTTCCAAGGACCACAGCTCGAAAAACCGGCGTTTCAAATCCGCCCTGATCCCAATTGGGTTTGGTTTGATCAGCTCAAGGCCAAAGAGGGCAGACAGCTGCCAACGATGGTGTTTGTTAGGTCTAATGGTCAGATCGATCGCATCACTCAGCGTAGTCTTGACTATGACTCTGAATTGAAACCCTTAGCTGAACAGCTTTTATCAGGAAAATCGTTAACACCTGATCAGCCGCAAACTGGAGATACGGGCGCTGTACTCAAAGACTCACTGGCGAATTGGACTCAAAAATCAGGAAATCACCTTCAAGAGCCTAAACTTGTAAACATGATCGCAAGTCATACCAAAGGTCGTTTGCAGTCTGGTTTTTCTGAGCACAGTATGCAATTTCTCGATGGCCAAATCTATTACCGTGAATCTGCATCAGGAGATATTCCTGTTAAAGGCTTTTGGTCTTACAAATCAGAAAATGGTGTTTGTTCGCTGACAATTATTTTTAAGGCGGATGGAACAGCCTCGAATATCACTGGAATTTGCGTGCCGTCGTACTGATCCGTCGGGAAAGACTGCGCGGCAGTCCGGCAAATCGGGCAGTCTGGCATTCAGCCCAGGTCTCAGGGGGTGGATTCAGGTTCAGGTTTTGTAGCTTTGTATGACTCCCCGAAGCCACACCCCGAGACCTCGGCTGACTGCCTCGCTGCCAGATTTGCCCGACTGCCTCAAATAGTCCCAGTGCCGTCTCTGAAACCCATTTCGCTAAAGATGTTCCTCGTGCAAATACTTAAGATGAATCGCCGGCTGAACGCTGTGATGAAACCGCTCACTCACGCGCTCTTTAATCAAAGTTTTTAGTCCATCAAGAGAGTCGGCCTCTAATCTCAGCGACTCACCGACGGCCTCCGCTAAAAATCGCTGGCTCGGAAAAATTCTCACTTGAAAGACAACCGTGTTCGCAACGGGATGATCTGCCCAGCGGTATATAAAAAACCAGTGGCTCAAGGCCGCCAAAACAACAAAGATGTGAAAGATCTCGTGGGGGCCTAAGACGCCAGGCACAATCACTGGCCAACGTAAAAAATCAATAACCGCGCCAATAGAGTAACAAATCCCGCCGACCGCCATCAAAGTTAAACTGCGATCTTCAAAAAGCTTTTTAAACTTCACACCGGAGAGCGCGCCCAGCCAGCCAAGACCCAAGAAAAGAGTGAGAATCAACCACTCCGGAAACGACGTAAAGAAAATGACTTCTAACACAAGACCTGTGATAGCGATTGTCCACACAAGTCCTAAAATGGCCCAGCGCCAACCGCCACGAAAAAGCGTCACATGAACGGGAGTGAAAGTTCCTGCAATCAAAATCCAAATTCCTGCATGATCCAGTCGCTGCAGTACAAGCCTTGGGGTACCTCCCAATTCTAAAAGGTGGAAAGTGCCGCTCATAGAGAAAAGAAAAATCAGCGAGAAAGAGTAAATCGAAAGTGCTACCATTCGCGACAGATTGCCCCTTCCTCTTTTTAAAAGAAAAAATAGACCCACCAAAGAGACCCCGGCTGCAAGCAAGTGGGTCCATGAGCTTAGGGGTTCGCTAAAACCTAAAAACGGAATGGCTCTCAAATTGTGTTCTCCATTTGAGTTAAACTAACAATTGTTTTTTTGTTTGTCTCTAATCCCGAAAAATAAAACATTAACCGCCCCGCACCGGAATTTGTTCTTGTTAGACATCGTCACAGAACTGGTGGCAACATGTGAGGCATTTAATTTGCTTATGTTGTACTTGGAGCCAAAATGGCTTTGGAAAAGGGGGAAGCACTTGAAAAATCAATGGAAATTATTTGTAGGACTGGGGTCTATCCTATTGATGTCCACGGGCTGTCGATCTGGAGTGTTTCAGGATCGGGCTTTTGGCAAAAACGTGGCTCTAGCTGCAGGTCCCGAGGTCCGCTCGAGCACCGCTGCAAAGCTGGTGCGCAGCGACTACGCCGCTAATGAAGTGACCAATCTTTGCAATCAATCCATTGCGAAAACAAAAACGGCGTTAGACGCGGTGGGCGCCCTCCCGAAAGAGCAAAGGACCATTGCCAATACACTGCTTGCTTTTGAAAAAATCAACGCGGACTTCACTGATGAAGTGATGCCCCTCACTTTTATGGGTTATGTGTCCACCAAAAAAGACATCGCCGCGGAAGGCGCCAAGTGTGAGGAGGCTGTTGGACAATTCAATGTCGGCACCTATTCTCGTCGCGACCTTTACGATGCCATCCGTGAGCAAAAGCCGCAAAACGCTGGCGAAGCTCGCTTGCTCAAAAAGACTCTCGAGTCTTTTGAGCAAAGCGGTTTGAATCTCCCCGATGACCAACTCGCAAAAGTCAAAGACCTCAAGATGAAATTGAGCACTAAAGAGTCTCAATTTTCTACCAACCTCAATGCCGATGTGAGCGCCGCCCTTTTTACAACGGGTGAGCTTAAAGGCGTACCTATGGATTACGTCAAAAGCCTCAAGCGTGATCCAAAAACAGGGAAATACGTTGTGCCTGCAAAAAGCACTGACTATTTGATGATCTCTGAAAACGCATCCAGTGCCGCCGTTCGAAAAAAGATGCATTTGGTTTACTTCAATCGAGCCGTTGACAAAAACGTCAAACTTCTCGAAGAGGCCATCGAACTACGTCGACAGATTGCGCATTTGATGGGATTTAAAACCTGGGCCGACTACAGAATCAAAGGTCGTATGGCCGTTGACACACCGACTGTCACACAGTTTCTTGAGGGCCTCAAAGGTCGGTTGTCTCGTCGCAATCAAGAGGATTTCGCGCAACTTCTCAAGTACAAAAAAGAATTTGAGCCAAAGGCAACGGGAGTCAATCAGTGGGACGTGAACTACCTAACTTATCAGCTTAAAAAGCGGGACTACAATCTTGATAACGAAAAAATCAAGGAATACTTCCCGGCGGATGTCGTGATCGCAGGTCTTTTTGGAATCTACTCTAAAATGCTCGGCGTTCAGTTTGTCGAAGTTAAAGATGCTAAAGTTTGGCATCCAACTGTGAAGCTCTTTGAAATCCACGATGGGTCGGACCACCGTTTGATCGGGTATTTTTATGCTGACTTCTATCCCCGCGAAGGAAAATATGGTCATGCAGCTGCATTTCCACTGATTTCGGGTCGAATTCTTGACGATGGCACTTATAGTCTACCAGTCGCTTCCATTGTCGCAAACTTCTCCCCACCTCAAGGTGGAAAACCTGCGCTTCTCCTGCACGAAGAAGTTGAGACCTTCTTTCATGAGTTTGGCCACATCATGCACCAAACTCTCACAAGAGCGCCTTACGCCAGTCTTTCAGGGGCGTCGGTGGCTCAAGATTTTGTCGAAGCCCCTTCTCAAATGTTAGAAAACTGGGTGTGGTCGGCGCAAACTTTAAGCGCGCTTTCTGGACACTACCTCAATCACTCACAAAAATTGCCCCCAGATCTTTTGCAGAAAATGCTAGACGCGCAAGATTTTGGACAAGGGCTATTTTACACTCGGCAGCTTCTCTACGGAACCTTTGATATGACTTTGCATACAAAAGATGCCCCAGGAGCCGTCGATACGACCGAGGTTTTTGATCGACTGTACAGAGAACTCATGGGACAGGAGCCTTTGGTGGGGGGGCACTTTGCAGCTTCCTTCGGCCATCTTATGGGCGGCTATGATGCCGGCTACTACGGCTACTTGTGGTCCAAAGTTTATGCTGAAGATATGTTCACAGTATTCCCGCAAAGCGATCTTGCAAGTCCTGAGGTCGGTGGACGTTATCGAAAGGTCATCCTTGAGCAAGGAAATATGAAAGAGGCGATGGATCTTCTTCGCGAGTTTCTAGGCCGCGAACCTAACTCTGAAGCGTTTTTCAAAAAGCTTCATATCTAGCAAAAAAAACGCCGAACCTATTTCTGGTTCGGCGTTATTCACGCACTTAAAAAGATGTGCGGCTCTAATTACTTAGCTTTAATAGTGTTTGTGTTTTGATCAACAGTGTTTACGTTGTAGTATTTGCTGTTTTCTTTACGAAGGCTCACAACCACTTGAGCTTTGTGACCCGTAGGAACTGGAACATCAACAACCGTGTGAACATCATTGAGAGTCACAGTTACAGGAGCAGCTTTTTCTCCAAGAGAAAGGATGCATGTTCCAAGCCAGTTGATTTTGCAAGTCCATAAAACGTAATCAACAACAAGAGCTCCAGATCCGTCGTTAGCCAAGAATCGTGGATCAACGTCTAAAGTGAGTTTTGCAACTCGCTCAGAAGCCACGTAATCCAATTTTGTAGCTTGAAGAGCTTGTGAAGGAAGGTTTACGAGTTTACGTGCAATTCCGTTGATATTGATCACAGTTGTGTCGTGGCCAACTTCTTCAGCAGTTGCAGTGTAGCGGTTGTAGTAACCATCAGACACGCGAACATCTTGTGGATCAGCAGTCAAAGTAAGGTTGATTTCTTCGCGCTCCTGAGGAAGCAAGACAGCGTTAGCTACGTTGATTTGGAAATCTACGTTTTTGATGTCGATAACGTTTTCTTGAACATCTGTGCAAGTTTTTTGCTTGTAGTAAGCGTTTGAAACCCAAACGTTCTCAACAACAGTTTTAGTTTGGCAAGCGCTGCCGCTGTAGCCAAGAGTTTCGCGGTTATCACTTCCAAATTTGCTAAGAACCATAGAAGCGACTTGTGCTGAAATCACGCCTTCTTGAGAAGCGCGAGTGATTGTAGAGCTAAACTCTTGCCAAGATCGTGGCTTACTTGAAAAGTAACCTGCGTCGATCAAGCTCTGAGCTGAACTTTTGCCAATGCCTTTGATGGCAGCAGCAAGACGATCTGCTTTAGCAGCTTTTTTAGCTGAGAAGTAAGCATCCCAAGCTTCGCTTTTTCCGGCGCCGCCGCTGCAGCTAACGATCACTTCATGCTCTTGCTGAACCCATTGTCCAGTTCCATCGTCTACGATTCCAGAGCAATCATAGTAAGTGGTAGTTTCAGAAACTTGGCGGAATTTAGCGCTGTAGTTTGCATTTGAATTAGCGCTAGTAACTGTGAGTTTTAGAGGTTCGCTGGTCCAGTAAACTTTGTTAGATGTCTGGGCTTGAGCTGTCGCGGTGAGGGCGAGAGCTGCAACCATAAGGCGTAAAAACATGGGCACTCCTAATTTTTGTTGTTTGATTTTGAAATTCTTAACGGGACATTTACTGGGTGTGCCTAAAAAGATCAACTCAAACGACTTAGTAGAATTTTTTACAGCCTTTGATTGGTACCAGTGCCTGATTGAAACTGGGGGTAAAAAGGGGCGAAGCAGGTTCGCCCCAAGGAGTCTTATTTGTCGCGGTTTCCAATAATGCATTGCCATCCTAAAAGCTCACCACCCCAACTGTAATATGGAGTAATTCGGTATTGGCGGCCTTGGCGAGCTGCTTCGGTACGACAGCTTGTTTCGGCAACTTCAGACGTTGCAAAGATCTTCCCATTTGCGCCCGCAAATGCGAAAGACGACAGAGTCATAAGACCCAAAACGATAAGTGCCTTCATTTGAACCTCCCAGTTCATCCCACTCCCGCTCGATTGCGGGAGTGGTTTAATTTTGTAGAAATGGGGTCGCCTGCAGAATTGCGGAGCCAAAATGCCACACCCCTTGGTAACTAAAGGAGAAATGAGCAAATTTAATGCCTAGAATTTAGTAGCAAACTGGCCCTTGACGATGTGGTTTTTTTCCTGAATGAGACCTAAGGAGGTCGAAATGCGCTATCTAATTGGGTTTTTTATGGTTTGGGCTTACGGTTCTATAGCTTATGGCACTGTGGATTGTGGCCGACGTGAGCCGTTCTCCCTAGTTGATGTCTATCATTTCAATGTCAAAGTCGAGATCTCTAAAGCCCAACCTGAGGCCGTAAGTTCAATCCTTGAAGAAATTAACAAGGCCGTTCCCCTTGTCGTCGGTGACTATGACATGGTTTCTTTTGTTTCAACTTCGGGAGTTCAAAACTTTAGGCCACTCAAAGATTCAGCGGGCTTTCAAGCGGGGTTGAAGACGCTTCAGTCTTATGAAACCAAAGAAATCAGCTTTTCCATTCCCCGAAAAACAGAACTTCGCTCTGCTGTTTTAAAAGCGATTGCTTTTGCTCATAACTACGAGGAGCCGGTTGTGACAATCACAGAAAGTGTAGAGACTCGGGTGACGCCTGAGTTTAAAAAAGGCGGAGCTTGTGACACTAGCCCCAATAAATGGTGGAAAAAAAAGTAGTTCTTGTTTTTATTTAAAAGCTGGAATTTGATTTGATGTAGACGACTTCAACAATGGGGGTTTTATGAAGAGAATCTACGCGGCACTTTTTTTATCGATGCTTTTTTCCTTGGGATCTGGCGCTTTTGCTTTAGAAAATTCAGATCAGCAAACGTACCTGTTTTCGGATGGTGACGGTCAGACCCAGCAGCTTCACGTAAGATTTTTTGCACACAATCAGCCAAGCATAAGCCAGTTTCTTGCTGGTAAAGCAATGGTGAACGGAATCCTTGCTAAGATTGCTAAATATGGATTTAAACCAAAGGTCGAAAGTCTGTCCATCGGAATCTCTCCTGATACAATGAACGGTGGAGATGTCGTGCAAGAAAATGGAAATCTCTATATCTCTTTGAAGGCGGGTGAAGAAGAGGTCGAGTCCCGACTTCTTCGGTATTTTTATGTTAAAACGACTGATGGAAAAATTCATTTTTTTCCTCATAATGGTGCGACCCTGGATCAGCTTGCAGCGGGAAGACGTCTCGTCAAAAAAGTTTTAACTCGCTTTAAAGACAACGGGCTTACGCTCCAATTTCCTGAGGGCTTTCAAGTTGGAATTTCTCCAGCGACGATGTACGGCGGAGACGTGGTTCAAGAGAATGGAATTGTGTATGTTTCTATAACTTCTAGTGAAGATCAGGTGGAGCGTTTTTTCACCAAATTTCTTGTTCGTTAGTTCACACTCGTACGCTTGATTGCCCTCTCGACTCAGGTTAGAACTTGAGTCGACGAGGAGTTTGCATGAAGTGGAAAAAATTTTTTAAAGATCTTTGGCAAGAGATCATGGACGATGACATTTTTAGCGGAGCTGCTGCCATTGCCTACTACTTGATGCTAGCAACGTTTCCTGGTCTTATTGCGCTTCTTTCTCTTCTCCCATACTTTCCAGTGCAAAATCTTAAAACCGAAATATTTGGTCTTATGGGTGAAGCGCTCCCTTCTGATGCCGCCTCTTTGATCTCGCGAACATTAGATGAGATTAGCGCTCGTCCTCAAGGCGGTCTGCTATCTTTTGGATTGATTGCCGCTCTTTGGGTGGCATCAAGCGGAGTTTACGCAATCATGCAGCAGCTCAATATCAGTTATGACGTTAAAGAAGGTCGTGCCTACTGGCGTGTTCGAAGTCAGGCTGTTTTGCTGACCATGGTTTTTGGTTTACTTATCACTGTCGCTTTTACGCTGATCGTGGTTGGGGGATTAAGCCAGGAATGGTTAAGTGAAAAATTCAACTGGAGCGTAGGTATAGTTACTCTTTTTGCTTTTGTCCGCTGGTTGATCGTCGCTGGAATGTTACTTGCTAGTTTTGCGCTCGTTTACTTTTACGGACCGGATGTAAAACAGAAGTTTAAATTCATCACTCCTGGTTCCATCCTCGGGACGATCGGTATTGCAATTTCATCAATGGCATTTCGATTTTACGTGGGACAGTTTGCTAATTACAGTGCCACTTATGGAAGCCTTGGTGCTGTTATTGTTCTTATGGTCTGGCTCTACATCACTGGCCTTGTGATCCTTCTTGGCTCTGAGGTCAATGCTCTTCT
>JBGATJ010000016.1:0-26666 GCA_044229295.1 Pseudobdellovibrionaceae bacterium | reverse complement strand
AAAAGACAAGGGCGAAAAAATCAAAGGCGAGGAGCGGCAAGAAGCTCTTTCTGGGTCGCTCCTCCATCCTAGCCCTAGAAACGTTTAAACCATTCCAAAAGTGTGACGACCACATCTGGTTCATTTTCCTGTTCGCGCAGTTCTGTGCGGATTGCCCATGGACCGCCAAGGCGTCTGCGAAGTGTGTATTGCCGAGATTGTTCAAAGTCTGATGAGACAGCAAGAGTTGTTCCGTCATCAACTTTAACTCGAGCCGAGTAAGCCCCTGTCGTTGGATCATAGCTGACTGACTGAATCGGCGTTGACGAGAGAAAAACCAGAGAAAAAAGGCCAAAGGCTCCATCAGAAAACGCCTTACTCATATTTCCGGCGGTGTTGGCTTCTTCTTCACTGAGTTCATCAAGGGATTTGTTGTAGAGCAAAACAGATAAAATCTGCTGGCGGGTGAGAGGGGGCTCGCTGATGAGCTCAACCCGAGGGCGCTCTGTGGTTCCAAGAAATTGGATATGAATTTTGACCTCAGGGGTTTGGTAAAGCACAGACCCATTAAGCCCTGACGTCCTTGAGTCTTTAAGGTAACTGATTTTTATGTTTTCAACTTGCGCTTTTTTTCCGAAAATCTCCACCGGCATAGAAAGCACCTGAACATTTCCGTCTGGCTGTCCATCGTAGGCAGCCTTTAGATTGACCGAAAGGGGAATTGCCGATTTGAAGAGGTTAGAGTCCACCAGAATAGGATTTTCGTTATGCACGTAAACTCTCCAAGTTATAGGCAAGGTGGATTTTTTTGTTATTTTGCTCTCTGAGATAAAACGTTTGTCAGGCATGAGTTGTGGAAGGGTCGTGAGTCTCAAAGGCGGAGCCTCAAGGCGAATCTCTTTAAGATTCAAATCAAGGTCTAAGTCCACGGCGTGTGGTTTTAAAGCGGGGCCCTTTAAGATGATTTTCGCAACATTTAGAGTTCTAAGCCGCTGGCGAAAATCAGAGAGCTCTGTTGCAAGATTGGCCTGCACAATGGTCTCATCACCCTTTTCAAATTGCTCGGTTTGCAAGTGAAGCGAAATCTTGCCTTTAAGAGTGTTCACCGGCGCGGGAATAGCAATAGAAGTGCCGCTGAAGAGCTTGACCCATTTCTCGTATTCGGGAATGGCTAGATCCGACGAAGCTGCTAGGGTTGGTGGTTTGTTAAAGCTAAAATCAGCAAGGTTCAAAAAAAACTCAGATGTCAGATTCACTTTGCCGTCAAGCAGCGGGTGATCACCGGAAGCTGTCACTTGGGCGACTCCGTGAGCCGTGTCCGAGCCTTGGTAGTCAATAGGAACATTAGCTTGTACATGAACTAGTAAAAGCCCCAGCTTCTCGCGCCAATTTCTTGGAACAATTCTTACGTCGCAACCTGAACTCAGGTTCTGAAGATGTCCACTTGGTTGTGGCGTTTTTGCAAAAAGACTGCAGTTTTCTAGATGGAGAGCCGCTCGCGACCAGAGATTTTGCAGTTTTATTTCTCCTAAACGAAGTGACCACTGTTCGGCATTGGCCTGGAGAGAGAGCGGAGTTTTTACTACAATTGTAGGTGTTTTCAAGTTTGGGAGAGCGGTGAGCTCAAGCTCGTCTTGCCACTGCAGATTCAAAGGAGTGGAAAACTGCGTGGTGCCTAAACCGACTTTCAGTTGACCATTCATTTCAAGGCGAGTTTTATCCTGAGGGATGGACCAGCTCGTCTCCACTTCGGTACTAAAGCCTTTGCCTTTGCTGATTTTACTTTGAGCTACAATGAGAAAGCCTTCATTGCCTTGAGTTTTTTTACTAGCACTGAGAGTGCCCTCATAAGGATCGTCGCCAGCCATTTTCAATTTGAATTCGTCAATTTTAAAGTTCAAAATTCCTATTTTTTCAAACGGAATCTTCTGAGGAAAAACAGATTTAAAACTTGGTAAGCTGAGACGAGGAACCTGGGTTGGTTTTTTAGGTTTATCGTTTTTTGGAAGATCCACAGTTAAAAATGATGAGCTCACATTGACAGAGTTAAGCTCGACCAGCTCTGGAAAAAACGACGCAAGTGAAAAAGAGAAATCAAAGTTGATGTCCTCAATACAGGTATCCACTAAAGTTTTCCATTTTACGCAGAGATTTTTAGAATCAAGTTGCACGTGTTTCCCATTCCAATGATGAGGCGTGATCTTGACTGTAAGGCGATCCCAGCTAGCTTGAAGATTCGGCTTCAAATAGGAGAGAGCTCGTTGAATGTTAGTTTCGTTAACTACGAGATCAGGTTTTGACCATATAAGGCCGACAGCAACTCCAATGAGTGCTACGAAAACCACGAGGACAATTCCAATAATTTTAAGTGCACGTTTGAAGGCTCTCAAAACTCTCTCCCAAAACTAAAATAAAGTTGGTACCCCGTATTTGGATCAGCCAAACTACGCTGCTCGACAAAGCCGCGAGCCAAGGTGGCTCTCACGGGTCCGAATGGGGATGCATACCTAACGCCAACACCTGGTGAATAATAGTAAGCCGACTCAAAACTGTCTTCTGTGAGACCAGCCATAGCCCAGTCGATAAAAATCAGAGGTTGGATAGAGTAGTTGAACCATTCGCCGGCTCTCAACTCAAGCCCTTCATAAACTGCTGACAAAAATCCTTCTTGGCCACCGGGTAACGATCTTCGACTAAATCCTCGCAAATCTTGACTGCCCCCCAAAAAAAGCCGTTCGCTAATGGGGACATCATCTGCCGTCAGCGGTTTTTCATCGGTCAAGAAGGTCCCAATAAAACCACGTGAGCCTAAAATTAAAAATGGGGGCTCAAGGGATCCAAGATTCCAATACACATGGTGACGTAGGGTCAAACGATGAAAAGTTTTTTTTGCGACTACGTTTTGAAATTGTGAAGAAGTATCGAGAATGAAGTTCCATCCCGTTTGCGGGTCTCCCATATTGTACTCAAAAAGATGGCTTGTGACATTCACTTCAGTTTCAACCCGCACATTCTGCACACGCGTGTTGACAGCTCCTTGTGTGAGGTCCGTCGTTCCGAGGGCTGGTCCAATTTCAAATTGTGGACGAAAAGTTGATTCTTCCCACCCGTAACCAAGTGCAACGCCTGCTTTGGAGGTTCTGGTTTCAAAGGTCGGCTCTACAGTTCTTTCCAGTTTGAGATTTGGGATGAGCTGCAAACGAGATTTCAAGCTTGAACTTAGGTAGTAGTGATATCGGCTCTCGAGAGTTTGCTCTCGCAGTGATGCATGCAACTTGGTATCAAAAGAGTTGGCTGCGCCATTAAGACGGGTGGCTTTCCAAGTGCTTTCGGCGATGGGACCTTCTTCAGAATCAAAACCCACACCAAAAGTTAAGAGCCGAGGTTGTGCTGGCATAAGACGGCGAACAATTTTCATATTTTGATTTTGCGGACAAAGCACGTCAAAGTAGGCGCTGACGTAAAGGTCTTCTTGAAGGATTCGATTGGAGGTCAGCTCTAAAAGGCGAATGTCAAAAGTATCTCCTGGCAAAAATGCGGTGTAGCGATCTAAAATTTCTGTATCCATTTTTTCTTCGCCTTGGGTTTCATAATCGCCAAACGTAGATCTCGCTCCTGGATTGACTTTTAGAAGGACTTTTTGACTTTCAATAAGTGCCTCAGACTGGACGGTCGGGCAAGGATAGCCTCTGAATTGGAGCTGACGTCGTGACCATTTTGTCATCTCGTCAAGAAGGCCAGGATTAAGGGTTCGCCCAAGGATGCGTCGGCGTTTTTTCCAGTCCCATGGTTCAGGGGCTCCTTGGACCTCAAACTCTTTAACCTGCGAAAGAGGGCCCGTTTTTACAACTAAATCCTCTCCCTGTTCACGAAACTCCGGCGCAAGATAGCCTCGACTTTGCAAAAAACTTTTTAAGAAAAGTTGTTTTTCAGTGATCGGAATCGTCCTCCAAGAAGCGCTTTCGGATTTTCCACACAGCCAGTCTTTTTCCACAGCCGAAAACTTTATGGGACTTGGGCTCTCGATGCTCACGCCACAAAAATGATCATGCACATCGGCACTAGCGATGAAGCCTAGGAAAGTTGCACTTAAAAAAAAGAGAAAAGAGAAAAAAGGCATGGGTGGAACTATACCTACAGAAAAAAAGCGAAAATGGCAGCGAGAATCCTTAGCTATGATTGTTAATTTAACTTAACTATTTCCTCTGTAAGGGGCAATTAACTATAAAATTTTCTCGAGGCGGGGAGAGCACTTTCACAAAGGTTCTCACTCGTTGTACTTCTAACGCGTTTTAGAGGAGATTTCATGGTTTTAAGATATGCTTTTGGATTCCTATCTTTGGTTTTTGTCTTTGCAGCAAACGCTCGGCCGCAGTACCTCAATAGTGTTCGGGGCAAAACGGGCGCATCCCTTCCGAACAGCTGCAACACATGTCACTCGCGAACATCTTTGGCTTTAAATCCATTTGGTAAAGACTATCATCAGATTTTTGTTTTCTCAAAAACTTCAGAAGATATTGAGGTCAAGTGGAAACGCCTCTTTGATCTTGATTCTGATGGCGATCTCATGCCGAACGGTGAGGAGCTATCGCAGAATCGCAATCCAGGTGTGGCTGAGAAAGCGGCGTTAGAGTAAGTCGAAGTTTACTTTGTAAACTGGTATGGGAGGCCCATCCCCTTACGGATTTGGAGGGGGCTTAAACGGCGGATACGGAAATTTTGGTGGATATGGAATATCTAGTGAGGGTAAGGGCGCGAATTAATCCCCGCGCCTTTCAAGCGAAGGATCTCCATCGGAATCCTTCGCTCTGAGTTTTAACGATTGCACATCATATTGTAGGTTCTTGGCTGCGAAGTCATTTCGGTCCCAATGGTGAGCTGACCTGAAGTATAACCTGATTTTTGCGTCAGGGTCAGAGTGAGCACGCCATGAGAGGCTGCGCGCGCAACGATGATTTTGTTCATGTAAGCGTCTGTTTTCGTTTCAGTCAATTTATACAGAGTCGTACTACGAACAGTGTCTAACCACATATCTGACAGTCGAAGAGTCGTCGGTGCATCATAAATTTCTTCGGAAGTGAGTGTTATGTAAGACTCAATAAGGCTTTGCGACTGGCAGTTGAGTTCAAGAGCGTGAGCACTTAAGCTGAACCCAAAAACCGCTGTTAAAATGACGATCAATTTTGTTTTAGAAAACATGTTATCTCCTTTTTTAAAAGAGCCTTATGCCACATTTTCGATTCCGGCTAGCCAGAAAAAAAACTCTGTAAAATGTTTCAACAAGCTAGCGGGAAAAATCGATTTCCATACAATCAATCGCTGTACAAATCACTGTTTCCTCTTTGGAGGGCCGAACGATATCACGACAATTCTCAATCGCCTTTTGCAGTTCTGCTTTGACCCGTTCAAAATCCTCAACGCTCAGCGCGTGAATGCCCGTGTAGTGAAATGCCGGCCTCTGATTTTTAGCCGGCCGCTGGAGATCCTGCTCCGCCTGTAGACGCCAGTTGCGATGGTGCAAAGAAGCGTATCGACTCTGGTCAGCAGCGTAGATGTGTTGGGAAGTCAGTTTGTATTTACCTTGGTGATTAAAGATAAAGCCTAAGTCACTAAGAACGTTCAGACCTTTTTGGATCCGGTGATCATCAACGGCAAGTCTTCGCGAAATCGCCTTGGGGTCTTGGTACTCTGGAACCGTCAAAAGCGCATGCACAGCAGACACCACCCAATCTAAATAGTAGTCCGTGATTTTTTCTTTGTCGTAGACCTCAACTGAGATCTCAGATTTCAGAGTGTTCTCGTGAGCTGAGCGAATGTCTGCGAGTTTGAGTTTGAGCTGATCGCGCAAAAGGGGCGTTCCTGCTCGCGCCAGGTGTACAAGGTTCATGAAGTAGTCAGTTTCGAGTTTCCCTAAAGACCAAAGATCGCAGAGGCCTGCCGCCTGTTCGGGGGTCCACTGCACTTTTCCGCTGAGCACTTGGCTGACATGGGCTCCCTGGCATCCGGCGGCTTTAGCGAGGGTGGTCCTTGCCCCGCGCTCCGTCTTGTGGCCGTCAAGCCAGGCAAGGACCGCTTCGAGCTGTGATTTACAGTCAAATATCCAGTTTTTCCGCATAGATAAGTCCTTTATAAAAAATAAATAAAAATAGCATGAATTTAATTAAGTATATGGTGCTGCGGGTCAAAAAGCAAGGTACAACCTTAAAAATAAAAAAACGGCCATTGGCCAAAGGAGATTTTATGAAGACATTTTTCGCGGTTTTGTTTCTTTCAGGATTTTGTTTTGCAGACACCGGTATGGTGAACTCGGTGTTTTCACCTCAAGTTGCATGGAGCGGATTTCCTGCGCCGGAGTGCCAATTAAAGACTTGGACAGGGTCTCGTAAAATCGAATTCATCCAGGATTTGCCATCACGATTTACCGCCACTCTCGAGGGGCAAAATGGTGAGGTGGTTAAAATCCGCTACAGCGCGGACTATTATTTGGATCGCAGTTTACAAGAGCCGCTGGTCAAAGTTGAGGTTGGTGGGGATGAGCAAACGGCGCCTGAGATTAGCTTTCGAAAGCTCAGCACGCCCTTTGAAGTTCGGGGTTTAGACGTGGCTTGCGAAATCCCAGAGTGGCAGAAAAATTTGGCTAAATAATTGCAAACTGGAGCATTTGTGTGTGTTGCCCGGTTTTCGGACGTCATAAGCGTTTATTCGCATTTGAAACTACCTTAATGAAGGTGGCGTCCGAATCCAAAAAAGTGCAGACAAAGGCTCCAGTCAACTGATCAATACGTTGTCAGTTTTTTGAGAAGGATGATGATATGAAATTTATTTTTTTATTCGTGGCTCTGATCCTCCCCCCCGGAGCCCATGCCGACCAAAACCCCCTTATCTGCGGCATTCGCCAATGCCAAGTCGCCGTGGAGGCCCTTCAATCCTACTATCTCCGAGAGGTTCGCGAGCACAGTCGGGACCACACAGCTGAGTGGGCCAAGTTTGATAACCTCAGAGCGGCCTTACCTTCCGTCGAGGGCTTTACAAAAACCACGGCTCCGAGAATCTTCTTTTCTGTGCCCCAAACCGTAGAGCCGACGGCCCTCTATGAAATTGGCTTTTCCGTTGAAGTTCAGCACCTTAATACGGATCCCAATAAAATCGCCGCGATTCGTTTTTGCAAACCGCGAGGAGAGCAGAACTGCGCGGGCACTATTGAGGAATTACAGATTCGTGGGAGAGTTTTCACTCGACGCTGTGACCCTTCGAAGGACTCTAAGTGCCTGATTTTAAATGCGATCGTTGACGACGTTTCGCAAAAAAGTCTTTACTGGGAGAACTTTGGTTTTTCTAGCGATGCCGGCGGCCATTGAGCTTTCCAGTGTTTACAAAGTAAACGTATTAATTTCATAGACCCTTGTGTTTGCGGTGGTCCCACCTATACTCGAGGGTATGAGACCTACGAGCGATCGCCCCATTATCAACGAATATAAGGATCCCGCAGATTTTGTGCGGGATATGCTTCATTTTCGCAAAAATAGCGAGGCGAAATTCTCAATCACTCAGGCCTCCAAAGGATTGCGGAGAGTTTCGCCAACTCTCGTTACTCTCGTTTTGCAGCGAAAGCGAAAAGTGACTTTGGATCGAGTTGATGAATTTGCAAAGCTTTTAGATCTTACAACCTCAGAGAAAGTGTATTTTCGGAATTGGCTAGGAAGCAAAAAGCAGCCGGGTGATAAACCGGTGGAGCTGGCCTGTCGTGTGCGTAAAGACGTCGGCACTCACATTCTTAATGATTGGGTGAACGTCTATGTTAAAGATTGTTTCCAAATTCCCGAAGTTCAAAAAAATCCAAGTTTGATTTTCCATCAACTTGGAAGCCTTGTGAGTCAAAAGCGAATTGATAAGTCCATCAAGTTTTTGCTGTCGCAGGGCCACCTTCGAAAGGCTTTAGATGGAACGATCATCCTTGATACTCCTCTTGCCGCTGCCGATCCTAAAATTTCTAGCGCAAAAATCAGGAGATTTCACAAGCGAGCTTTTGAAGTTGCAAAAATTGCGTTGGATTCGCTTCCGACGACCCAGCGGTTTTCTACGACATTGGTCGTTCCTCTGAATGAAAAAAACCGTTTAGAGCTATTAATGATGGTTCAAGAGTTTGATGAGAAGCTGCAGGACTTTGCTGCCCGCCAAGTTGAAAGTGGCGATCGCCTTTATCAAATGATTCTTAATTTAAGCCCGGTTGGAGGGAAGCTCAAGTGAAACCCGTTTTTTTTCTATTCCTAGTCGTGTGCATTTCTGTGTTTAGCTTTGCATCCACTTATGTAGGCAACGGCGGAAATGCAGGTGATGTTGAGGCCCGAGTGGCAATCTCGCAAATCCAGCAGACGTTGAAGGCGATTTCAGCAAACTCAACAGACCGGGGATACCCTTTGTGTCATTGTTCGGAGCTCTTTAAGCGTCACCCGCTTTGCGATTCCCTTAATCAACTTACCAAAGAACAGACGACTTACTGTGGAGATGTTTTATCCGCCCAGTTGCCTCAGCTGCTCTCGATCTTAGAAAATCCAAATTCGTTTCAGATTATTTGGACTCATGAACCCATCGAAGTTATGGAAGGTCAGCAGAAAGTTGCGGTGGATGCAGTCACTCAGACCGGCCTGAGGCAAATCACTCTCAATAAAAAGCGGTTTCTAGAAATGCAGCCCTACGAGCGCGAGTTTCTTTTGACCCATGAACTCCTTCATCTCACCAAAAATCAAAACGAGGGATTTAGTGATGAGCGTCCACATGGTCCATTTGCCGAAAATGGTGGAACCAGACATTTATTGAATTCGATGGCAGCAGCAACAGCACTACGTTCTTTTGATTACGAAATCGTAGGACAGTACCGAGGAGCCTTGCTACGCTCGCAATATATAAAAAACTTCTGGATCAGTTATTCAGGGGCGAACTTGTCCTCAGGAAAAAGCAGTGGACGTTTTAAGGATCTGGAGGATTACAGGGGAGCGCAACTCAACGTCCGCTACCATTGGAGCGATTGGGGAGCCTTTTTTCAAGGGTCTCAGTACACGGGACGCCGAGGCTTTTTGACCTCTGTCCAAGCTGAAGAAAAAATCCAAGCCTTCTCTCTTGGAATCGCGTACAGGTGGGCGCCTTTTGAAAATCCTTTGAGCTTTTGGGGCCAGTCTTATTTTCTCCCTCGAGTGGGAGTCGAGAAGCTCAAGGGCAATTACTATTTGAGTGATAATTTTGTAGATGTTCGCGATGAAGCGGATTCGACATCCTTGATCGCGGATGTAAGTTACTACCTCCCGTTGCAATGGGATTTTTGGGTATTTCTCGGTTTAGGGGTCTCTCATCACCGGTATGACTATAAAAATGTTGGAACCTCTTACGATGGCGCTCAAACCTTTAATTACCTTGGAGTCAGTTATGGATTTTAGAAAAGTCCTGATTCTCAACATGATGCTCTTGTCAGCTTGCTCAGTCTCTTATTATCGAGACAAGCCTGAGACTTATTTGGTAGGGCAAAAGCTTGAGACGTCCTCAAGTCTTACCACTTCAACGGGAGAAGACCGCGATCGCATTGTCGTCTTTGACGAAACCACGCGCCGAGTGCACGAGTTTGATATTGAAAAGATGGTTTTGCTTAATTCTCTTGCTGTCGCCGCCCCCGAGGAACAGCACTATTTGCTCTACCATGACCAAGGAAATTACATTGTTGATCTGACGGAAAAGCACCTTACGGTTTTTGATAAGGCCCGCACTCCTAACCACGAGCCGATCGATTTTCATGGTGTACCGATTTCGGCAGCGCTGAATTCAAAGTCAGGGCTTTTTGTTATGTACGACAGTCTTTCAACCCTCGGCATTTTAAAGCTCAGCCCAGAGGGCACAGTTCTTCAAGGCGCCGTGCGTGGATCGGTTTTTGAAAACGATACGACGGTTTCAGCTGGGGACATGACCTCTGATGGCAAGCTTGTGCTGGCGCTGAGCAGTCAAGAAATTGCGGTCGTAGATCTCGAGCAGACCCTGAACCTAAAAGACGGATGGTCGTTCAGTAAATTTGCTTCGGGTCTTAAAGGGATTTCGTGGGTCGCGCCTTTTCCGGATCAACCCGATTTGGTGTTTGTAAAATCGGTAGATACGCTATCGATCGTGGATATCCTTCAAAAGACTGTTGTCTCGATGGATATTTCAAATTTCGTTGTCGATAAGCTTTCAAAGGGCATTCAGCCTCACGTGGTTGTCAAAGAAGACACCCTGTTATCAAACCCTAAAAGCTTTATCGCATATCCTGACAGCACCCAGGTTCATCTTGTTAAGGTGCCAGACCAGGATCGATCGATTTTACTCTCCCATCTTGATCTTGCTAAGAATCGATGGATCTCGATCTTAGGTCCTTTGTCTGAGACGAGCGTTTACAACGATGCTAATCAAAAACTAAAAAACCGCACGCTTCAAATTTTTGAATTTTCGACTCTCAAAGGGATCGGCAATAAAGCTTTGCCCGATCAAGCAAAGCTACATCCATCTTCGAGCTTTATTTTGGCAATGTTCCCATCGGAGCTGGGATATGCCGTGAGGTACGACATGACCTCAGATGAGACCCGTGAGATTCGTTTATTTAATCTAGGGGATCTTTAAAAGTTAGCGTCTGTGTGCGAACAGCTGAGAGTGGAGACGTCCCCGCCGTCGTGGCTTTGAATTTGAAGTTTCCCTTCAAAACTGCGGCCTGGGGGCGGCTGGGTTGGAAGAAAAATGTGGTAGATAACGATTTCTGAGCCGCCCCAATTCACTTCAAGATTGAAGCGATTAAAGCCTGTTTTGGGCTCATAATTTTTGTCAGCTTCAATCACCGGGCTGAGTCCGATGACTTTTCCGCCCATCGAAAGAGACACATTGCCAAGCCATTTTTCGTTCATTCGATTTGCTGTAAGTTCATAATCCCAGCGACCATTGGGATACTTCTCTTTACAATAAAAATTTGAGGCTTGACTTGAAAGACTCCAGAGCGTGAGCAACGATGCGATCGTTAAAAGTTTCATGAACTCTCCTTTTTGACTAATAAAGTGCGATGTGGCCACCCGAGCAGTTTTCGAGATCTTGAAAAGCAACGCGATAACGGCCATAGAAAAACTCGTTACCATTGTTAAGCACTAGAACGACCGCATAGTTTTTACCATTTAACGTCGATGCTTTAGAGGATGCGGTCTGGTAAGTAATATAAGGATCCGCAGCTGGACCTCGATTATCAACATTTGTCCATTGGTTTATGGCGATTTTTTCGGCAACCTTTGCACACTTGCCAGAGTAAATTTCTTCGGCAAATGCAGAACCAGTCATCAAGAATGCGCAGACAAAGGTACAAAGTTTCATAAATCTCCTCTATGTCATGAAAAAAATTGAAAAGGAGATGTATCACGCCCTCAGAGCCTCAAACAGGGAAAAAAAACCTGGGATGAAGAAATTTCAGTTCTTAACCTGGGGGGGCCTTGCGCAAAAGCTATTTGACGGAGCGGTTCCTTCTTTGCTAATAAAATTTATCATTTAATACTAACTAATTATTAGCGATGGACGATGACAAAATTATACGAATTTTCTGATTACAAAAAGTTTTTAAACCATCGGCTTGATGAGCTCGATAGTGGAGGTCGCGGATCTCGAGCGCGAATGTCTAGAGCGATCGGTTGTCAGACTGCTTATACAGCGCAAGTTCTTCGAGGACATGCGCATTTTAGTCTTGAGCAAGGTGAGGCCATCAACCAATTTCTCGGTCACACGGAAGACCAAGGCCAGTTCTTTTTACTTCTTCTGCAAATTGCAAGAGCGGGAACGCCAGCACTCAAGTCTCGCTTCGTCAAACAATTGAATGCAATCAAAGAGAGTCTTTCTCTATTAAAAAACAGGCTCGGCGTGAAAGAGAACTTAGCAGACCGAGATCAAGTGCTTTACTACAGCTCCTGGCACTTTGGAGCGATTCATGCATTGATATCTATTCCAGGATTTCAGAGGCCAGAGGTGATTGCCGAGCGCCTTCGAATCGATGTTCGCAGTGTGAGCGAGGCCATTGAGTTTTTGGTAAGGGCCGGATTGGTGGATCGCTCGAAAAATGCAAGTCTGACCGTCGGGAAAACTAGAATTCATCTCGGCGCAGATTCACCTTGGATTTCAAAACACCATATGAATTGGCGGTTTCAGGCCATCCGCGCTATCGAAGAAGATCCCAAAAAAGGTTTACATTATTCCTCTGTCGTCTCTATTTCAAAATCTGACGAAATCAAGGTGAGAGAAAAAATTGAGGACGTTGTTAAATCCATTAAAGCTGTGGTGAGAGAGTCTAAAGAAGAAGAACTTTGCAGTTTTTCTCTGGATTTTTTCCGATTACCTTAAAATGTTCCGGCGATACCACGTGAGCGTCTCTTCTGGAACGTACGTTTCGGCATAAGGGTCACAAGCGATATAAGCACCTACGTCGGCAAACGTCTCAATAGGACCGCCCATTACGCTGTAAATTGTTGGAAAACCAAAAGCCATCATCTGGCGGCGAGATTCGATGTACACTTTCAAAGGTCCAAGAGTTGGTAGTAATGGTCCAAGCTCACTCTTAATTTTTTCAATGGACCTTTCACTGATTCTAAAGTTGGTTAAGTCTCCAAAAGCGTATCCACCAGCTAGTTTCAGCTGCGACCACCCAAGTTGAGTCAAGTGACTACGAACAAGTTCCGCATGGTCGTCAAAAGCATGGAGTAGCTCGTGCACTATCGCAATTTCTGCTAATGAGTAGGGAAGAGGAGAGGGTAAGTTTTGATCGACCGTAAATATGTCGGCATAAAAGAATAGGGATTTGGTTTGGGAGACGATTTCTCCTAGGACAAGGCCACCAGTCTCGCCTGTTTCAGCGGGGGCCAGAGTGATGGTTTGATATCCGTTAGCCATAGCTAAAGCAAAAAGGTGAGGGAACTTTGCCTTAATAGTCAAAAACTTTTGGCTTAAGAACTGAAGCTGAGCCGGAGTTACGGGGGTTGAGGCCGTCACACAAAAACCACCAAAAGCTTCGCCGGAGCCAAATTTGTCACCAGCGCACGATTTTTTGGCGTGGACGACACCTGAAATCGAAATAACAAGAGCTACAATCGCATATCTGATCATAGTGGTCAGGTATGCGATTTTTGGACCACAATCGTTTTCTAAAAGTTACTGTGGCTCCTGAAGAGCGTCTGGCAACTTGATTGCCATTTCATTTCGAAGAGCCTCATTAAAGAAACGTGGCGATTCAGGCGGCTTCACCCCTACGTGCTGAACTCCCTGAGGGGGCACCCCTCCCCAAATCAAGATCTCGTACGTCCCCTGGGCTAACGAGGGTGCGACGACGACCTGAAGCTTCGATGGGCTCGGGGGGCCCATTGCGGCCCTAAGTCTTTTGCTATCGGGTTGGTATCAACCAGATCTGGGTTTGCTTTGGCTATCAGAGTTTGGAGAATCGATGTGTAATTTTGGTAGTCCAAGGCTAGCGGCGCCATGAGGTTTGAGATTGACTCCAGTTGGGTTTCATTTTCAATCCGAAAATCCGTTGATTTTATCAGATTCAAAAACTGATCCACTGTCGTAGGAGGTCCATGGGCCGTCACAGAAGATAGGAGGGGGGTCGGTAAATTTTGAGTCTGAGACTCTTTGACCTGGGTCCACTGATTCAACAAAGCTTGAATCTCAGATTCGACTCCAGGGCCACCTGCCTTTCGACTGTTGATGTGGCGGTTGAGAGTGTCTATCAAGTGATCGATGTACAATTGTTTTTCATTCGCCACCTGGCGATTTTTTTCGATTTTTTGCTCGAGGAGGGGGAGCGGGCGTAAAGGGCTTAAGAGGCCTTGCGAGAAGACGCCCCGGCATGAAGGGGCGCTACTCACCAGAGGCGAAGTAAATACAACCATGGTGAATGCTAAGAGCAGGTAAAACTTAGGCATGTCCAACAAAACGCAACAAATATGCCAGCATTATTACCGTTCGATCAGGTTTTCAATTTTAATCAGATTTTCCGCCAGATCTTTTGGTTCAGAAAGAAATGGAGAGTGTGACGTGTGCATGACAAATGTTTTAGTCATCTGAACTTTTGCGATATATTCCTCTTGATTAGTGGGGTCGACGACTTGGTCCTCAGTCGTTTTTATATAAAATTTAGGAAGAGCATCGTAAAGACTTTGGGGAAATTGAACAGGGGAGTTCCCGATCAGTAAGGGCTCGTCAACCATAGATGCTACCGATAGATCAGCAAGCTGAGGATCTTTAGCTCGCACGTCTTGTAAGAAAGCACTTTCAAGAACTGCTTTGTCGCCAGTCAATCTAAACAGTTTGTGATCGATATCGGGTGTTACGCATTTTCCAAAGTTGGCTTTTGTTTTCTCATTTAAACCAGAAAATGCTGTCTCGCCGTTGAGGGGGACGACTGCAGCAATATAAACCAGCGACTTAATTTTTTCGGGACAAACAGCCGTGGCTTGAGTAATAACAGCTCCACCTTGGCTGTGCCCGACGAGAATCACAGGACCGTCCAAGCTTTCGGCCACTTTACAGACTTTTTCTACGGCCATTTTTAAATCTACTCTCTTGGGATCGACGCCGTCACCGCTGCGACCAGGGAGGTTTAAGGTGACAACTTGTTTTCCGGCATTTTGTAATTCCGAAGCTGTTCGAGACCACCCATCGCCAGTGAAAAGGGCTCCATGGACAAGAAGATAAGTTGAATTTGCCCAAAGGGACTGAGTGCTAAAGACCGTTATAAGAAAAAAAATGATTTTCATAAATTACCTCATTTTGATTGTGGATAGCGAAGATAAGAATTTGATATTTCAACAGCAATACCGAGTCTGACTGTCGCTGGAAAAAAGCGATTTAAAATATTTTCTCGAGTTCTGTTTTGAGCTCTTTGAGGTGCTGGTTAATTTTTTCAAGTTCACTCAAAGCTCTAAGTTCGGAAGCTTGCGAGCCCGTCAAAACTTCCCATAGTGACACCTCAAAGGCTTTAGCTATTTTTAAGTAAGGCTCGCCACGAATGGCTCGCCCGTACTCCCATTCGCGGTAAGTGGAGGTGGCAAC
This sequence comes from Pseudobdellovibrionaceae bacterium, assembly GCA_044229295.1. GTDB lineage: Bacteria > Bdellovibrionota > Bdellovibrionia > Bdellovibrionales > Bdellovibrionaceae > JBGATJ01. Next base: position 11,603 of record JBGATJ010000016.1, on the reverse strand, counting down.
TCCTACGGATTTTGCCACTTGCTCCACCGATAACCCTTTAGACTGTCTGAGCCGCTTGAGCCGCGCACCGAGCTTTTCCATCTTTAAACCCAAAACTCGTCTTCTGCTTTTTGATCTTCAGAAAAAAGGTAGACCTCTTTGATCTGGCCATCTTTGATCTTCATCAAGTCAACACCATTCATTGAGATGCTCTGGCCATTTTGTTTTTTTGCTGAAAAGTGAAGAGTCGCCGAAACCAAGTCTCCGTTGGCCATGACATTGGTCACAGAATCAATCTTAAATGATCCTTCGCTGATTTTCATAAATTCGCCAAAAAGAGCGAATAGGGCCTGTTTTCCGTAGTACGTTTTTGAAAGCGAACCACTTCCTGGTTGGTGCCAGATCACGTCTTCGGCAAAAAGACCGCCGAGGGTGGCAAAGTCACCTTTGCTCAAGGAATCGAAATACTGAGTAACGGTTTGAATGTTGTTTTTCATTTTATCCTCCTGGGATGGTTGTTTCGAGGAGGAAAATAGTTCACCGAAAGGAAAACGACTTTCGGTGTTTCGCCAATGATTTATTGTTTTTGGCCAATATTAGATTTTAGTGCATTTGGCGCTGTAGTAAAAGCCGCCACCCTCACTTTGGCCTTCGACTTTGGGTTGATAGTTGGAGTCAGTTTGCGTCTCTATAAAAGGTGCTGCCATGGGCGCGCGCGCTGAGGCGCTTGTTGAGATGATGAAGTCTGAAACCTTAAAAGTAGCAGCAATATTTGCTATGACGACATCGCCGCCGAGAGTAGCGTCATGGCCAAAGCTCAAATTAAGAACCTGACCATCCAACCATTCCAAGACCTGGGATCTGGGGTTCAACGTCCATGAGTCTGTTGCTTTTGTCATGACCCATCCGTTACCTTCAGAAAAATCTCTTTGAGTGAACACGTGAGTTTGAACTGCGGTTTGTACGGCTGAGCCTTGACGGCGTTCTAATAGGATTTTGCATTTGTAACCTGGAACGACCTTGGGGGTGTAAGGAAGAGGAGGCGCGCCGCTGGATTCCCATTCGCCGGCAAACGTGGTTTTTGTAAGGAGCAGTAATATAAGAATGAAAAACGCACGTATCTTCACGGGGCCTCCGTTAGCTGGTGCAAAATAATGGTGGTGGACCATAAACCGGTCATAGCAAAAAATACGCCAGCTTTAAGCTCTCTATATCGAATTTTTCTGAGCCAACCTTGTTACCAGGATCGTACCTGTTTAGTCTCCTGTCCGAAAATCCGACCAACACTATTAGGTTCCAGTTTGTGGTTAATAAGAGAAGCGGGTCAGAGTGTCAAGTTCACTAGCAAGCTGCTCTGCCTGGGATCTTGCGACCTCATCTTTGAGAACTTCGGCCTGGCAATTGTAAATGCCTTTAATGAGGATTTCTTTACCTCCTTGAAAAACAGAATAGCCGATGCTGGGAGTATCCATGCAAGGAGAGCCGTGTGGATCCTCGGAGACGAGGGGACCTGTACTTAAATTATTTACGATCTTTGCAATTCTTTCCAAATACGCCTTATTTGAAATCATGAGGATGGCTTGGGTTTTTGTCTCGTGAGCTTCATAGTTTGTCAAAAGAACGACGCCATCACTCATGAGAGTAAGGTCTTTGCCTTGGGAGCCGCCAGGTGTGGGCATGCCTCCGCTTTGTGAAAGACGGAGCAGGGGACTTGCTGCTTGCGCTGTTCCGACGAGGGCGAAGAGAGCAAGAAAAAATGCGATTGTTTTATTTTTCATGTGACATCCTTTTTAAATTGTTGTGAGGGCAGTTGTACTGGGCGTAGGAAATAATGTATATTAAAATATAATATATTTTTAATAAATAGTTTATAAAAATTAAACGATCGGAAACTTATGAGTGTCTTTAGACATAGTAACTACAGAGAGGCTCTTGCTGAGGAGCTTGAAATTCGCCAGCGTACAGGGCGATGGACTTTGAGAAAACTTGCGGAAAAAAGCGGAGTCCAGCCAAGCTTTCTTACTAACGTCATGAAAGGTCGCGCTGATTTTAGCTCCGACCAACTCTATGCTGTCTGCGAGTGCTTGGAGTTCCCCGCGAGTGAGCGTAAGTATTTTCTTCTGTTGTTAGAGTTTGAGCGTTCGTCACATCAGGGTCGCAAACGGGAGCTAGAAACTGAAATTCAGCGCTTACAAAAACAACATTTAAAATCGGAGTCGCATCTTCAAGCGGCGAAGGTTGAAGTGACTCTAGATATGGTCGCGGAATATTATCTCGATCCATTTGTGCAGCTTGCTCACGTTCATTTGAACTTCCCAGCTTACGCCAAAGATCCAGAAAAATTGCGGGCATTGATGGGAATTTCAAAATCTCATCTCTCTCAGATACTTGATGTACTTGTGCGGATTGGCTATATTCGGCATGAGGGTCAAACTTACCATGTGATCACAAAAAACAAACATCTCCCCAAAGAGTCCCCCCTTTGCGGTCCTCATCAGTCGCTGATGCGTTTGAAGTCCATTGATCAAATGCAGAGGCTGGCCTTTGACGAAAAGTATTCCTTTTCGGCGACGTTTACTGGAACTCAAGAAACCAAAACTCGGGTGCAAGAAGCATTTCTTGGTTTTTTGAAAAAGGCAGAGGCGGCCGTTCGCCCCGCAGAATCAAAAGCTGTTTTTCAAATGAACTTTGATTTGTTTCCTTGGCAGATTTAATCTTCGGACCACAAAAATCTGGCGCAATCAGTTCCGTCGATGTCTGGATTGTAAACACGACCTGGCCCCTTAGCCAGGTTGGATAAATAAGCGTGGCATTCCTCTGTCGTTTTTGAAGAACAGAATTTTTGGATTTGAGGCTTGCAGGCACTGGCGAATTTTTTCTTTGGCTTTGCGGGGACGAGATTATACTCAAGTACGGTTACCTGAGGTCGATCCAGCATGGAGTTGCAGGCATTCCCTTGGATGTAGGCCCAAGACTTAAGACCCCAATAGACGACTTTTAGTACAAAGCTTGTTGCTGATGTGGGAGATAGCACTATTTTTCCCATTGAGACTGTGCAGATGGAGTCGTAAGTATTGCTGTACTGGACGTCGCAAGGAGGTTGTGATTGGTACTTTCCGCAGACGACTCCATTAGGGTAAGGGTGAATCACGACAAAAAATGGGTCAGAAAAAGTTCCCTCAGCTTCACTTTGCCAAACATCGTTTTTCTTATTCAATACGACTTCGTCAGAAGATCGTTTGAGTCGGAGGTAGGGTCCTAGCTTATCGACTTGAATCTCGGTTTTTCCAAGAATGGGATTTGCTCCTCGCGGTTTGTAGGTACCGCTTTCAAGACCTAGACATAATGCCGGCGCCAAAAAACAACAGATTACAAAAAGATTTTTCATAAACGCTCCTTTCAAAAGAAGTGTATTTTAAGCTGAGGTCTTGGGCTCGGCAAGATTTGAGAAAGGAACTGTTGCCGGATTGGCAATTGGAATTTAGCGTTTTTTAGTCAGCGGGAAGAGTTGCAGATTGAGTTGATAGACTTCGGTGCAACTTCCTTCATCCAGAAGTTCTGCGACTTCGTAGAGGGCCTGGTACAGGCGCTCACGGGCTTTGGGGATTTTCAAAGGATCGGCAGCAAACGACACGCCCGAAAAGTGTCTTAGCTCAAAGTCTTTGTCTTTTTGGGTTTTTAAATAGGTGAGTGCTTTTTGAATTTTTAGTTCGTGGTGGTGGCGAATGAGCGCATGGGATTGAGTCGTGGGAAATCGGATGTGGTTTTCTGTGCGTTTTAATTTTCCATTTGTATTTTCTATGAGACCCATCTCTGTTAAAAGGTGCAGAGTCGATTTAACATGAACCTCCGAAATGCCAAGACGCTGAGCCATCCACTTTGTGTCACTTTCAAAATCTGAACAGGTGACAAGGTCCAAAAGAGGAAGCGCGTGCCAAACTTCAAGTAGCGAAAACTCTTTGCTTGATAGTTCGGCGTATTTTTCAATTTTAGGATTTGGTCTTTCTGTCATTTTAGGAAGGCTTAATTTCGCGTCGTGAAACACAGCTTCCCTAAGGGCCCTGGATGCGACCTGGTCAAGCTGGAGAACTTTAATAGCTGAATCAAGAAGAGGACGTGAGAGTAGGCGCTTTCCATTCATAATACGACTTAAAAAAGATGGAGAAATTCCGAGATCGCGGGCAAGAGCCCGGAGGGAATACCCAGGATTTTTTCTTTTCTTCCTTGCAAAGGCATTTTTTAAAATCTGTGATGTGCTCATTGAGCACCTCTGACTAATGCTGACAGCATTTCACCAAGCATTTCTTCTCGAATTTGGAAATTGTCCCACGAGAGCTTCTGCACCCAAAAAGTTTCCTTCCCTTGCGATTTTTCAATGCGAAATGTGTTTTTAAGAAGGTTCACACCAGTGATGATCTCGGTCTCAAGTGAAAGGTGAAAGATTCTGTTTCTTATGAATGAGGGGTTTACAGTCTTTAATTTATTCTTTTTCAAAAAAGCGTCGACCTGAACCAGTAAATTTCTTTTGATGTCGATGGCGACAGGATCGCCGCCTTCACCTGTGACGCTGATACCGCCAGCCACGTTACGACCTGTTGGATGAGTCTGAGTCATAAATCGTGGGGCCGTTATAGGTTCTGTCAGTAGGGGATCAGAATGACAGCGCGAATCGCATGCCGCCTGGCTCTGCCACCAGAGGCTGAGTGTTAACTGGTAATCATGGTCCATGTATCCGGCTGCCCCTAAAAACTCATGAAATAAAAGCAGATCTGGAGTGCCCGAAGGGGCATCGTCAAAAGTCAGGGAATTAACAATGACAGTTTTTGTTTGCCGATCATAGATCGATCCGTATCTAAAACCATCTGAACTTGGGAAAAACCCATTAGGGAAAATACAAATTCGAATCCTGGATATATCGCTGAGAATATTCAGAGTGGCTCGTTGGATAGAGGGTGTAAAACCTGCGCCAGGGTTTTTTCCGAGAACGTTTTTAATCACTAAGCTTTCGAGTTGGCTTAGGTCGGATTTCTTTAGACATGAAAGTTGAGCGAGCGAGGAGGTAGACGCAAAGTGAATAACTATTGTACATAGAAGTGAAAATATTGCTGATGATGATGTCAATGAGCGGAAAAAATGGTTCATTCCATCGACTTTTGCAAATCCCGTTCCTAACGGACGATATTTTTGGACGAATACGGAATTTTAAGATCCTCCGTCGTGAGTGTGTACATTAAAAGATCCACCCACTGCTGGCGTAAGAAAATCGCTCTTTTTTTGAGGCCCTCTCGGCGCATTTTTAAAGATCGTGCGAGTGCGATCGAGCGTTTGTTCCGAGACTCTATACCGGCTTCGATGCGGTGAAGTTTTATATCTTTAAAACCAATGTCAATCACAGCAGCAACAGCTTCTTTGGCGTAGCCACGCCCCCAGTAATTATTAAAAACTCGATAGCCCAAAAAAGCCGTTTGCGATATCCCGCGAGCGACCTCCATAATAGAGACAACTCCAATGAGCTCACCATTTTTTTTAAAAACCGCAAAGTCGTAATGGGTGTCTTTTTTCCGTCGCTTGAGTTGCGCTGCTAACATCTTTTTAAATTGCGTCTTATTGAGTTCCGTTTTCGGTTTAGGTCCTAAGTCCCAGATGTTTTTGGCGGGAAGCATTTTGAGCTGTGCGCTTTTCCAAATTTCGAAGTCTTTCAATTCCAGAAATCTGAGATGAAGTCGTAAAGTATTTCGTTTTAGTGAATTCATTTTTTGAACATGCTCACAATATTCCTTGCCGCGGCAAATTTTTTTTCAAAAATTATATTGCTGTTAAAATACTCATTGCAAAAATCAGAGCCTTTACTGAAGCGAAAATGGCAGTGACGAGTCTAGGCAAAATTGCATTTGAAAATGTTCTCAACAAAAATGAGTTAGATATATTTTGTTGAAAATGTCCTCAAATCACTGTTTCCTTTTAATGCAACGTTTTTTAGATCTCAAGGAGGAATCATGAAAAAAACGACGTATCTGGAGTTATTCAGCAAAAAATTTTTGTGGGTTGGATTATTCTTTGGGCTTTTAGGCAGCTTAGAAGCGCAGGCGCAGATTGAAAAAGTCGCGGGACTGCCTTTCCCAAGTGGAGTTTTTAGAAATCACCCGACAGTGGTAGCGATGAGAGGAGGCCGCAAGGCTGATATCTGCACGCTATTTACGGGTGGCGTCGCTGAGGGCGAAAGCACTTGGCAAGATATTGAACACCCCACAGCGGGAATTTCTGCACAGTTATATCCTAACTGCAATCGTTACCTGATGTCTTTACGAATTTTCCCTGGGGCTGAAGAGAACCCCAACAAAATGGGATGCACCATTTGGAAAAGAGCCTCTGAAGGAGCCTATGACAGCCACTACGAAGCTGCAGCTCAAGATCTTAGAGATAATGGACCTGGCACCAACATGGTGATTCGAGTGGGTTGGGAGCTGAGCCACACGTTTCCATGGAATGTGGGCGTGTGTGGAAAAGGCCTGATTGCAAGTCCCGCCGATGAAGTTCTTTACTATCGTAGGGCCCACCGCCGCATCGTTAATATTCTTAAGAGGTACATGCCTGATATCAAAGTGTCTTGGAACTTCTTGCGTGAAGCAACGAAGCTACCTCGACCGATCGACGAGTACTTTCCAGGTACTGCCTTTGTGGACTTTGTGAGCATTGATTACTACGATTTTTATATGGACAACACCACAGCAGCGAAATTTGCAGCTAGCGCTAATGCAGGGACAGTTCAAGTTCCTCGTGGCATCGCTCGTTGGCTTGAGTTTGCAAAAACAAAGGGCAAACCCCTTAGCGTGGATGAGTGGGGCGTTTGGAATGGAACTCACGGCAATGGTGATAACCCTGTATTCATCGAAGAGATGTACAAATTTTTTGCGGCAAATGCTCCCTTCATCGGCTATGAAAGCTATTTCAATCAACGATCTTTTCACACGCTCGTCGACAAGGACGGAAACACGCCTAACCCGAGAGCGAAAGCCATGTACGCAAAGTATTGGGGTAAGAAAACTCAGTAAGCTGGTGCACACGCTGTCATTGAAATTTTCTTTGATGACAGCGTTTCCCTTGGATGTTCTAAATTGAACACTATGTGCCCATGTTTAGGCTTCTCTGCCAGTTCACAATTTGTCGCGGGCTCGCGGGTAATTTGGCACAAAACGTCTCTATGAAAAAGCCTTAGACACGTGCATTGCCTCTATTCGAATAGTCCCCTCCTGTGAGGAGTCCCCGTTTTGCAAAGACTTCGCGAATAGGAGAGACTATGAAAGCGCTTCAATTGGTATTGTGCTTGGTTTTATGGGGACAGATTTCTAAGGCTCAGTCCGGAAACTATGTTCTTAACGACGAGAATTATGTTGTTTTTACCGAATCTCCACATGAAGAATCTGATTTTACTAAGGTTTTTGAAACTCGCTGTGGATTGGGTCGAAATGCTCTTGTGCGCGTAAGGGGATCTCTCCCAGTAGGTTTTGCGGGAGTGGAAAATGTTGCTGTTGCAAAGATCATTGATCCAGGGTTGTTCTCTGACTGTAAAAAAAATGAAACTGTCTACATTCCAAATTTAGATCGATACTCGACTGTAAATCCTGAATTTCATGGGCCTTTCAACCGCATGCAAAAAGTAGGTGAAGAAAAAGAGGGGATTTTTCTTGAGACGAAATACATCGCGCTTCGTGAGAGTTCTGCCACGGGAGAACACCATGGCGTTCCAAACCCTGTGAGATGTCGCCTTGTTTCTAAAGATGCTGAGTTGACTGTAAAAAAAGTGGAAAATGGTCGTGTGTTTGCAACGCAAACTGACTTCTGTGGATTGGTTGAAATTGAGATCAGTGCTTTTAAATCTAATTTTGTCGTCAATACCTCGTGGCAGAAATGGCTCAGAGGCCTTCGAAAATAAGTGCAATAAAATGGTTGCACATCTATCTTCTGTCTGGCACTAATGCAACCAGGAGGTTGCACATGAGTGACAGTATAAAAAAAGAGATAGTCCTTCACGCTCCCCAATCCCGGGTTTGGAAAGCGCTGACTGATGCAAGTCAGTTTTCTGCGTGGTTTGGAGTCCAACTCAATGGGGAGTTCGTAGCTGGGAAGGCCATCACTGGGAGCTTTGGTAAAGGCATCAATGAAGATGCTATTATGGAATATCAAAAGAAAAATGGTGTTAAGCCTTCAAAAGTGAGAATGCCTGAAGAAAATTCGATTTTCTGTACGGTTGAGCGCATGGAGCCTCAGAGGTATTTCAGTTTTCGGTGGATTCCTTATGGAGTAGATGCCGAGGCTGATCCTAAAAATGAACCCACTACCCTCGTGGAGTTTACTCTTGAACCGACGGCAAATGGAACTGTCCTTACAATTGTAGAGTCGGGATTTGACAAAGTTCCAGCCCACCGTCGTGAGCGAGCTTTTCGTATGAACACTGGGGGTTGGGAAGGCCAGTCTCAGAATGTTAAAAAGTATGTCGAGAGCACGTAACGCAGCGGTTGCCGAACTGTTTTTTGCTCTTGGCGATCCGACGCGACTTTCGCTTTTAGACAAGCTGGGCGTGGGCCAGCTTTCTGCAACTGAGCTTGCTGAAGATGCGAAGGTGTCTCGGCAGGCGATTGTAAAACATTTGCAGGTTCTTGAGGGAGCAGGTCTCTTAAGAACTAAAAAGCAAGGCCGAGAAGTTCTGTACATCGTGCAGCCAAGGCGCCTCCAGGAGGTGCAAGAATATCTTGAGATGATCTCATCAGGATGGGACGAAGCTCTCGTGCGACTCCAGAAAATGGTTGACCGTTAAAAATGACCCTCAGGCTCGGTAAGCACGGATTCAAGCTTGCGGATGAAGTGGGCCACGTGAACTCCATCCATTAATGAGTGATGAGCCTGAATAGAAATAGGAAGTGTCACTCGATCGCAGTGTTCCTTAAACTTCCCCCAAACGATTCTGGGGATAGAGCCGCTTTTTCTATCGATAGGCTGGACGACGTGATTGAAGTGGATCCAAGGCAAGCTCGACATAAAAATCCAGTGGTCATTTTCTTTGGCAGCCTCTCCGGGGGCGAAGCTTTTGTTGTCAGCATCTCTGCAGAGTTTTAAAAACTCGGTGAACGAAGCTTTGTATTCCACGAGCCGAATTGAAAAAAGATCGCCTGGCTCGGCGACGGTAAAGTCCGCATGGACCACCTCGTGTTCTACAACACCATCTTGGCGCATTCGGAGTTTAAACTCGGGAATGTCATTTGCGACACGGCAAATTGTGTGGACTAATGCCGTGTAAACTGGGAGTTGGTGCCTTTTGAGAAACTGAAGGGTTCTTCCCATTTCGACTTCGGCGCCAACGACGAGGTAAGGAAAATCAAAGTCCTTAAATCCTTCGTAGGTTTTCCGACGAGGCCAATTTGGAATATCAATGTGCTTGTAATTTATTTTCACTTCGAGAGTTCTTACACCTTTAGACTCTCGATTTCAAGCCTGGCTTAGATTCCGTAAAAAGGCGTTGGTAAAGCAGATAGACGTCGCTTTGTCTCGATTTGAGATGCCTGGGGATCCATCAGTCTTTGTAATTCTCAAAATCGTTTAGAAGTAGTATACTAAAGAAATGAAACCTATCACTATTTCAGTCCTGACGTTGGCCCTTTTGATTTTGACCGCGTGCCAGCCAAAGTCAGATTCCAAAGAAGTGCTCAATGCAGGTTCTTTTTCCCAGATGAATGAGGAGAAGGTGTCGGCGCCAGAAATTGACCAAATGGGTTTAGGCTGCGACGATGGAACTTGCATCTGGATTCGGGGCCGTGGATTTGGTGAGGATTGTGAGATTCGCTTTTACGACGCCGCCTGGGTTTCGAGCAGCCCGCTGGCGAGTGTTCATACTACTTGCAATTCATCTTTAGCCTCCGCGAAAATCCCAGACCTGGTTTTAGAAAATCAGAACAATGTCTATGTCTCTATTTTTGATGGCAAAAAAAAGACATGGTCGAGACCATCATCATTTAACGTCAGTGAGCAGCTAACTGGAACGGCTCTTGGGATCGGAGACCCTATAACTCCTAAATTCATCATACGGTATGAAAACTTACGTAAAATTGGCGCCTCCATCGAGGACGCCTTCACGACAGCGCGCAGTGAACAAGAAATGCAAATCCAAAAAATTTTACTACTAAAGCCAAAATCTTTCAGAATGTGGATTGATAGTCGTGACCTAGATCCCTCCGCTGAAGACTATAATAGTCATTTGATGCTTTACAAGAGCGTGATCAGAAGGCTCAATGCGGCTGGTGTTGAAATCATAGCTATGGACCAAATGACCACAGGTCCAAAGTGGGTTAATCACGCACTTGCTCCAGGACTTCAATGGTGGACTTTAACTGTTCCTTGCCCGAGCTCCTCCCAGTACACTGAGTACCTCAAAAAGAATTGGATGTTTTGGTATCGTCTTGCGCAGCAATTTCCAGAAATCAAAAAGTGGGAAGTTGGAAATGAGACCGACGGTGATTTGTTTTTACTGCCAAACGCTGACGCACTTGCATCTCATTGTGAAAAAGCTCCGGCGAGCCAATTTGATCTTCAGCAAAAGGCCGCCATCACTGCGGATATGATGTACATAGCTCGAACGGCCATTAAAGAGGTCATCGGTGACGCGCTTATTTTCTTTCCTGGAATGACAGGGTTTCGTTTTGCCGCCGAACACAACATAGAATTTATGACCTTTGCAAAAAATAGACTTGCTGCTATTGGAAAGTCTCCTAGGAACGCCTATGATGGAATTGCGTGGCACCCGTACTGGTATCCTTCAAGCTTCGCGGTTAACAATAGAAAAATCATAGACTACCTCAAAGCAAGTGGCGATGCGCTTACACCCATTTGGTTGACCGAATTTGGCTTTCGTAGAGACGAATTTCTCAAGACCGAAAAAGAGGTTGCTGACGCAACAAGATCGGTTTTGAATCAAATTCAGAATGCTCTTCCAGAGATTCAGGCGGCTCTGGTCTATCGTGGGTTTAGGAGTGCAGACGGTTTTGGTTTGCTAGAAAGTGACGGAACTCGAACCCTGATGGCCAGTGAGTTTTGTCAGTCCAATGACTGTCAGGAGGAAACTGTCAGACGCCAGCGACAGTCTCTCCGAGGACTTTTCCGTGATTCAAAAGGGTTTGTTTGGTCTAACGGGACGTCGGCTTGTCGGTATATCTCCTATGATCATGCACGCATTTCAACCGGACTTGATCCCTTTGCAAGACCAAGTATCACACGGCTTCCGAGTTATATCGTGATCCAATCAACTTGCGTTCAGTAAAATTAGCGTGATGAGGCTTACTATTACCCACATCTTTTTCGTTAGTCCGGATGAGTATGGTTGCCGGTGCCGTCACAGATAACAAGCCAAAACCTCAATATTGAAAAGATATGGGTAATAGTAAGATGTACAGAGGGTTGAGCATTTTTGAAGACCTCAAGGCTGCGGGAAGAGAATTTTTTCAAGTGCGTATTTATCGCCCAAAAGCAGTTTAACTCTTGTGAGCAGATGGCTCTTAACAGAAACCCAGCGACCATTTCCGATTTTTTCGGCAAGAGCTGGGTTTCCAGCATCGGGTCCTTGGGTCATCCATCGT
>JBGATJ010000015.1:0-72753 GCA_044229295.1 Pseudobdellovibrionaceae bacterium | reverse complement strand
GTTCGTCGATCTGGCGGATTTCGCCAAAAAGATCCTCCACGCTCTGTCTGATCGGGCCCACTATCTTTTCACTCATCGCTTGCGGAGTCTACTCGCTTTAGGTTAGCCTTCAACAACTCTGCTTATGACCAGCGTACCAATGAGTTAAAGCGCCAGATGACTTTCTCAGCGATATCACGCTCCTCTTTTACATCCCCGGGTGAAGAAATAAGAACTTTAAAAACCTTTGCCGAAAATGCCATAAAATTTCCTTTTAAAAGACCTTGGATTTCGAAGTTACTTCATCTCTGATACAGGATCGACGGGGTTCCTTTGTCAGTCGGCCTCAATTAATTGAAAAGAGCTGTTGGCAGATGCGGACCAACATATCCGATTATGATTTTTCTTTCATTGCTATCAACATAAAGATGAACTCTCCAGCCACTGTTAAGTCTAAAATGATCTGAAAAAATGCGCATCTGGTTGTCCGGGCATAAAAACGTCCTCTGAGCAGAAAATTGATTTAGAGTCGACTCAGATTCTGGATCAATTTTAAATGGAACTCGTTCAAACGGAAATGGCCCGGCGAACCACGAACTGCATACATCATTGAGATCACTGATTTTCTTCAATGCTAGCCTCAACTTGGAATCAGTCCCAGACAAATCTTTAACATTGGCATAGGCGCTGGCTGCAAATTGCAAATTTCGGAAAACTGTTGGAGCAAGTTTAGTAAAACTCTCTCCGTCCAGAATGGCGTCTTGTTTTTTCTTTCTGATCCAATCGACGTGTTCGGCCACATGTTCAGGTCTAGAGGCATGTCTTAAATTGATGGAGTGATGTACGGTATTAGTTTCGCTATCCAGAGAATAAATCGAAGCTGGTAAAAAAGCTCTATCCCACGGTGCAGAACTTAAACTGATGCTTGCTCCATCTAATAAATAGGCTCCAAGAAGGCCCAGTGCTGGAATGTCATTGCATTTGCATTCGAACTCATTAGCCAAATCTTGTATCGCTTCCATTCCTTCAAATACTGGATACTTGGTTAACAAGCTCCGAAAGTAGCTTTTCTCTTCCTGCGTTACTGCGGGATCGTTTCTCCATTTCGCAATGGAATAATTGGGAGCAATAGATATGCTATGTATATCTGAGGTGCTTCGTATTCCTCTTTTCGCTCCGGCATGCGTGAAAGCAATACTTGTATTTATGAATGTTTTCATTGTCTGGCGAGCTACACCCACGTCTGTAAACTCTGAAGCTGATAGGTTATTTAGGAAAATTTCGATATTCATGAATTACACCAAAAGCATTTCCAAGCTCTTATCCCACTCATCAAAAAAGCCTTCTGGCCAAGCATTCAGTCTCCCATTTTCATCTATCTTAGGTGACGTGAGAATTGGAGACTTGGATGACTTATTCCGATCCGATGAAAAATAGTTAATTTGAACTTTTTTGTGATCTACTTTTAACTTACTGATCGCAATCCTAATTCCATTCAGAAAGTGATCGCTGTGAGATTCAGATATAATTTGGACGCCTCCGTCCGCAGCTAAAGCAAAAAGTTCGCCAAGTTTTCGTTGGCCTTGAGGATGTAAATGCGCTTCCGGATTCTCTATAATTAATATGTCTCCAGGTCTAGCAGAAAGTACGGCTACAAGCACTGGCAGCGTGTACGTAATACCAAATCCAACATTCGTGGACCTAAACTTCTTCGTAACGCTTGTTCCGTGAACAAATGAGTACTCTATATTCACTAAATCCATTCCCTTGTGGTGAGTAATGTTGACCTGAGTTTTTGGCGATACCTCAGAGAGCCATGCTTCTAGTTGTCCGCTCAACTGGCCGCTAGTGGCACGTTCATGCATCACGCGCTTATTCGAAACCTCTTCCTGACCATAGAGTGCCAGGTAGTGTGCTGTAAATTCTCCTCTAATGCCAATTCGCTTCTGCTGACCCACAAAAAAATCAGATGTTTGATAAGAAACCCTTGGTCCAATTCTTTCTGCTGTAATGTATTGAAAGTTCTGGTTAAAGAGCGACTCCTCATAAATTGCGTGTTCAATCTTAGATTTAGTCTTTGCAATGTGAATCACATCCGCTTCCGTATGATAGTCAAAAACCCATTTTGAGGTAGTTTCCGAATTTGAGATGGCAATTTCAATAATATCTTCTTGAGCATCCTCAAATAAAATGTCTGAGGCTTTTCCCAAGTTTACCAGTTCCCCGTTTACTGAAAGCCCGTAGTCTTCCAGTAGATTTCGTTCGTAAGATTGGCGCAAAGCAAGCAACGATTGAATTACTGACGACTTTCCGCAACCATTTATCCCAGTTAATAGCGTTAAGTTTGATAAGTTGATTTCTTGGTTACCAAAGCATTTGAAATTTTTTAAATTAATTTGACTGATCACGCTAGTGTCTCCTTTATCAGATTCTCGATCGTCGAAAATCTTGCATGAACGCTCTTTACATCTCCGGTCCCTGATGAGATCGCGGAAACAAATTCTTGGTTTTTTTTAAAAATGTTCTTATAGCTGTTAAGCAGCTGACGTCTCTTTTTAACTAGATCACTAGCTTGCTGATCGCTGACTCTATCAAGTGCTACAATCCAGACATCGAATAAAGATCGATTTATTTTTTTTGCTTTTTCGCCCAAATCTGAAGGTTTACGAAATAATTCTGATCCTGAAATTTTATCTGCGATTCTAAGGGAACGAATGACTCTGGCAAATAAATTCTCATATGTCCTCCCGTCAATCTTCTGTAAGCGAGACATGGTATAATTTAGAAATCCATCTAAATCCTTTTGGTCATATTTCCGATAGTCTTCCATCAAAAAAGCAGTTGCTCTAAGCAAGGACTCTTTGTCGGCCATACGTTCTTTACTTATCTTATTCCCAATGATTCTTGTGAAGTCATCAGACTTTGCCAGTCGATTTAAGAATCTGGTCGCGTTACCTTGATATACGGCGTGCCTGATCTCCTGGCTCGATAATGGAAGTCCGCCTGTATTGATCCTTTGAAATATGCTTAGCTTTACTCGTTCAGGGGTGCCTTTCTCAATAAGGTAAATTCCAATAGTTGTTTCAAGAAATCTTCTTTGGAGACTCCTTGGAAGAGTTTGAAATGTTTGGCCATGGAGATCTTTTAGAAACTCTAGATTTTGAAGCTTTAAGCTATTGTCTAGCGCAAATTTTTTGAAAGTATTCAATCTTTGCAATCCATCAACAACGATCCAACTGTCTTCTTCGGAACCATCGATGTAAAATACTGGGAGTGGAATTCTAATTAATACTGACTCAATCAGGCGACTTTGGGCATCTAAGGTCCAGATGTCGGCAGATCGTTGAAAGTCAGGATTCAGCTTTAACTCGTTTTGACCAATCCTCTTCAGGACCAAGTCTATCGGATATTCTTTGTAAGACACTCGTATTTTTGATGGATCGAACGGTTGGTATATATTATGGTCATCTTCCTTTTTGCTTTCATTGAAAGCAAAAAGCTTACCCGGGTAAGTTCCATCTTTGGGATGATCAATGATAACATCAACATCATGATTTTCTAAGTATCTGTTATTTATACGAATATTCTGCACTAATTCTGAAAGATCAAAGTCGAGGACAGGCCGAGATGAATTAGAAGTACCTTTTCGCTTACCCTTTGGTTTCTTTGCCATTTGATTCTCGAAGGTTAAGATTCTTGTTAGCTGCCTTTTCATAAATCTCGATCAAGCGAATCACTGGACCAGGAATTTTCCTCTGGCCATTTTCCCAAA
Organism: Pseudobdellovibrionaceae bacterium; assembly: GCA_044229295.1. Taxonomy (GTDB): domain Bacteria; phylum Bdellovibrionota; class Bdellovibrionia; order Bdellovibrionales; family Bdellovibrionaceae; genus JBGATJ01. Next base: position 69,002 of record JBGATJ010000015.1, on the reverse strand, counting down.
GAGCGATAGTACCAGGGCTTACGAGAAACTCTAAAGCCATCTCTCTCTGAGACATTCCAAGTCTCCTCCTAAGTGACAGCAATCGCTGAGTATTCTTGGATGTGCTTCTTAATGTCATGCTTTCAATGTAAGCGAAAACCTTACCCGGGTCAACGCTTTCAATGAAAGCATTGGCAAGAAAATATTGGCAAAGGCTTGGAAAAGAAAACGTCTCGTTGTGAGAAAGGCTCTTCCGGCTATATAACAACCAAACATCTGTCTACCATCTTTGGGTCCCGAGTCTAAAAATAAGACATAACCATTTCGATTGTGAGGCAGATTTATCTTTAGCCTAGTTTCAAAGTGGCCGATCTGGCATTCTGAATGCAGAACAAAAGTGTAGCCCTGTGGGCATAAAAAATCGCCGAAAGGCATATATTTAGGGAAGCGGACTCCGCTTCCCTTGTTTTTTTGAGGGGGTAATTGTTGAAACGAACTACGGTATTCATCGATGGCCCTAACTTTCATAGTTCAATCCGAGATTTTGATCTTCAGGAAAAGGACATTGATTTTAAAAAATTGATGTCCCTAATTCTTGGTGCAAACCGGGAATTAGTTCGATGCTATTGGTACCAAGCTAAGGAGCTAAGTCACTTTGATTTCTTTAGATGGTCAAAGGGAAGCTACGCTAAGTATAAACATATGAAGGAAAATAAAGTTGATTCGCAACATCCCGAATACATTGCATTTGTTGCCGAAGGAAAAAAATATTACGAACAAGAGCGTGCTAAAATGGAAGCGCGAAGGGCAGTCTACGAAAATATTACTCGCGACTTTCCTTTTCTGGAAGTCAAGTTTGTGGGAGAACTTCAGCTGGATCCATTCGAAAAAAGAAGAACGGGAATAAAGGGCGATGACGTAGCATTGGCAGTAGATATGGTTTCTAAATGTCAACTCTGCGACGCGATAGTGCTCATTAGTGGTGACTACGACTACGGTCCGGCAGTACAGCATGTAAAAGACCAATTAAAACATTTGTCTCTTGTGACTTTTGAACGAGGTAAGAGACCCAAAACACCATCTTTCAAAGGGTCTCACCGAAGACTCAGGCTAATGTGTGACGAAGTAAATACCATTTACCAAGACGAAATTCCTCTTGTACATGTCGATCACAAGGATTGGCGAAAAGTAAGTTAGGAGATGAACCGAGTCTTCAATCTACAGGTGATCCAGAAGCTGAATGAACACACTCATGGATCGCCGTCAGTAGGAACTGGAAATTATAGCTCTTCTGGCCATTTTTTCCTCGGCCTGGCCTTTTCCGGGTGTCGTTTTGGTCCAATCCTGCGGCCATGAGAGACTACAACTTCATCGGGCTTGACCTTATTGTATCGTACAAAGTCCCGCCCCGCCCGCGTGAATTCCTCACTCACCACCCAATGTCGAAGGCCCAGAAACTTCAGAACCTTTACGAAATTTCGAAGCTCCGGATTTCCAGGTCTAGAGAGCATTCGGTAGAGAGTGACTCGGCTGATGCCCGTGGCTTCAGCCGTCCAGCTTATTCCGATGGCTCGAATTACATGAAGCAGTCCTTCTCTAAATTTATCGAGCCCGTCAGAGTTGTCATGTTCTGCGCAAAGTTTCAAAAAATCCTGATAGATCTCAGGATCGGAGAGCTCTTTTTTCATCTCCGCCCGCGTGTAAGAGCGGCTCGGGCGGCTTCTGTTGATCAAGACGGCAAAAGCCTCATGGGCGCGGTTCTCGTTAGAATAGTTGATTTTGTACTTAGGCATAGTGTTACATTAATGTAACACTATTTTTGGACTATCGAAACAAATTTTTGTTTCTGTTTTCCAAGAAGTTTAAACCACTTAAGCAATACAGTGCGGAATTTTTGAATTGCGCAAGGTGATTTTTTGCCGTTTTTGGTGCGCGTTTGCTATATAGTATAAGGGTAGAATTGTCGGAAGAGAGAGAATTCACCAATTTTTGTTCAAAGGAAATTGAGACTTAGTATCAAAAGTCACAACCAATAGGTCGGAGCGCTTAACTTAAGCTGCCTCCTCGCAGGAAGAAAAAAAATCTTATAATTATCATTAGTTAGGCCTCAGGCCCTCGTTTGTCCGTTTTTGGAATCGAGGCCTCAGGTCAATTTTTGCCAATCATTTGGCAGAAGGGAATCTATGCGAAAACGAATTCCGTTTGCACGCAGGCGAAAATTCAAACCCACGTCCACGAGAAAACACTCGCTGAGAGATTTAGCGGTATTTGAGTTCTTATGGATGTGGAAAGTGGCCACAACGCCAATGCTAAAAGAGACCGCGTTTAAAGGCAAATCAGACTGGTGGGCGTACAAAGCTCTGAGACAATTGCGCCAGGAAAAATACATCACGCTCCTTCCTCGGGGGCGCAATGTTGAACAGGAACTTTGGACCCTGACCGAGCACGGTTTTGAAGTGTTTCTGATGGATCGAGACGACATAAAAGAATATCGCTACCGTGTGCATGCCCCTAGCCACGATTTTCTAGGAACCTGTCTGCAATTGGGTGACTTCTGGCTGAGCCCAGTTGAAAAAACATTTTTTACCGAGCAAATGTTGGCCTCACTTTCGCCCTCAAACTTCCCCAGAAGTTTCAGGCAAATTACGGAACATGTGCCCGACGGAATCACAATTTTGGCAGGTGGAGTTAAAGAAGCAATCATTGGCTATGAAGTCGATTTGAATTTAAAAGATGAGGAGCGGTACAGATTCACTTTTGACTACTACACTACGATTCAACCTCATTTGGTTGTGTGGCTTGTGCGAAATGCATGGATTGCAGATCGAATAAGGCAAGCGACAACAAGAAATGAGCAGGCAAAGCTTGAAACATTTGATAAAAAGTTCGTCTTCATTTTGACTGACGACTTTAAAGAAAATGTCTGGCGAGCTTCGGTCATTGGCGGTCCCTACAAAGGGATGAGCCTTCGCAAAATGCATGCAAATCTGCTGCAAAGTTTGGGCAAAACGACGGCAAATTTTGGTCAAAAAGAGATGAAGGCCATTTTCTTTCCAAAGTTCAGAAGTCCACAAAAATTAACAACTTACAAAGACGCAAGTGTTGCCTGACTGAATTAACACCCTTCGGGTGCAGGGGACACACTATTTTTATCGAAGGACTATTCTTAAGTTCATTCACTTGCTCTATCTCTCAACCCTTTTCAAAGGAGTTTTATGAATTCTCAAGATGATGCTAGCTTTGGTGGAGCTATGCTCTTCGGAGGCGCAATCTTAGCGGTAGCCCTCGGAGCCATGTTCCTGCGCGGCCTACAAGCGATGTTGGTTCAGCTTGGCAAAACGTTTGATGCTTTTGCCACGATGGCCCATTCGCTTTTCGGTATGCTGTTTTGGTTCGGACTTTTTATCGTAACTTTAGGAGCAATTGTTGCAACCCTGTTCTCGGCATTTTATTTCGCAAAGAAATATGTCGAGCTCATAAAATCAGGCCTTGAGCTTCGTGAAGCCTTCCAGTCAAAGACTTTAGAGCTTAACCATAGCCTCGGCGAGTTTCGTCATGAGGTTCGCGAGGAAATGGACTCAAGACTCTCGCGAATGGAAAACAGGCTGGCGGCCGCGCTTAGAGAGCCCGAGGTTTCTCCCGAGGTAAAAGAGATTTCAGTTCAACCTGAAACGCTTTCCTCCGGTTTGCATAGGATCGAGCAAAGCAATGAGATCCAAGAAGTAGTTTCAGCAGAGCAATCCGAGGAAGGGTTGGAGGATTCAGATTCAGGGCCTGAGCAAATGACTCAGTTTTGAAAGGAGCTCAATGGTAAGAAAGCCAAAGTGGGACTGCGTGTCGGTAGATCGAGTTTTTCATGAAATTCAAACCACCGAGATGCGCCAAAGGCTTGCAGAAACACTTGAGATTCTGTTATCAAATAAGGGCCAGCTCCAAAATCAAGTTGTTCCTGCTTTTTCCAAGGATTCAAATTTATCTCTAAAGTCTGAGCTTCGTTTTAACAAACGAAGGAGATCGGCATGAGACAAGTAAAAAAATCTGAAGTTGGCTACCGCATCGGAATCTATATTCGGGTGTCTACTGAAGAGCAGGCAGAAAATCCTGAAGGTTCGATTAAAAACCAAGAGCAAAGACTTCGAGACTACGTCAAGCAGCGCGCCAGCGAAGGGCGCTATGGCGAAGTCTCCGAGATCTTTTGTGATCCTGGAATTTCGGCAAAGGATATGAATCGACCAGCGCTTCAGCGAATGCTTTCAAAAGTAAGGTCAGGCGAAATAACCTTAGTCTTAGTGACTGAGATTTCCCGTCTTACTAGATCCACGAAAGACTTTGCGTTGCTGTGGGAGTTTTTAAAGGACCAGGGCTGTAAGTTTCAGAGTCTAAGAGACAATTTCGACACCACAACTCCAGCAGGAGAAATGATTCTCTTCACGTTAGCTAATTTTGCCCAATTTGAGAGAAAGCAGTTGGGCGAAAGGATCGCAAACGCTTTAAGCGCCAGGGCCAAGCGAGGGCTTTGGAATGGAGGGGTGCTGCCCCTTGGCTACCAGGTTGATCCCGAAAAACCGGGTCATTTGAAGGTTGTTGATTCAGAAGCCGAGATCGTTAGGAGAGTCTTTGAAACCTTTTTAAAAGAAGAAACGCTCTCTCAAACTGGGAAGAAGCTCAATGAGGAGGGTGTTCGGCTTCCCAGAAAACCCAGAAACGGCGGAGGTTTTCGACATGCGCACTTTACGATTGAGGCCACTTATAGATTCCTCACCAATCGTGCTTATATCGCAAAGCGCGCGTTTGAATCAGGAGAGTCGACAAGCGAAGTCAATGCCGTCTGGCAGCCAATCATTGACGAAGTCACGTTTGAGCGTGTGCAGAGGCTTTTGAGCGCAAATAAAAGCAAACGAAAGCCATCTTCCAAGGAGCGGTTCCCGTATTTACTCTCAGGCCTTACGGTCTGTAAAACTTGCGGTGATCGGCTTTGTGGAAAGTCAGCTCATGGAAACGGCGGAAAAATTGGATACTATGAACACGCTTGGGCGACCAAAACACAGAGCTGCCTTTCAAAAAAGGTCTTTTCATGCAGCCCACACCGAGTGCTTGCAAAAAAGATTGAGCCTGTAGTTTGGGAGGATGTGAAAAGACTTCTTTCCGATCCCGTTTACGCAGAGCAAATCTTTGAAGAAGCAAAGGCCAAAATGGGAAGGAGTGGTAAGGTCTCAGACGGCGAAAGACTCAAGGCTAAGATTTCAAGCCTCACAGCACAGATAGAGGCGACAACGGAACGGGTCTCGGAATTGCCAAAAGGAATCAGTGCTCAGAGTTTTTACGATCAGATCTTAAGACTTCAAAAAACCAAGGAAGAGTTTGAACGAAGTCTTGAGGCGATGAAAACACAGGAGCAAAATCGAGATTTGGCAATCAGCCTAGGTGATTTTCGTCAGTTTACGGAAAGTCTAAAGCGTATCGCCACCGCAACAACGGACGGCGCAGCCAAAGCCTCAATATGCCGAAAGCTTATCGAAAAAATCGAAGTCTCACCAAGTGGAATCACAATCCACTATTATGTGGGCGAAAGCCATTTCGAACGGGACATCGTAGGCGGGGCTGACGGAATCGAAGTAAATCAATCAAAACAAGGAAACCGCAAAAGCAGCCATCGGGGCTCGGGGGAGCAATCCTCCGGGCCCTTTTTTATTTCTAAACCTCTAGAAAAATACCGAATCGGGAGAGAAGAAGGTCAAACTGTCGTTGGTTCGAACAGCTTGACAAATGGTAGCCAGACTCTTACTTCTCCCGAACTTTTACAAGTGCATAAAAAGATTGAACTTTCAGGGGCAGAGCAGACTCGAATTTCAGAGACTTTTGTAGAACTCTACCGCCAAGGCCTCTCTCTCACCGATATAGCTAAGCAAACTGGGAAAGCCAAAACAAGTATTCGGTCGCACTTGCTGCGAGCTGGAATCGACTTAAGATCGCGAGTATCGGTTCCTGTCCAAACCGTCATAAAAGAACCAGGCAAGCGCAATATTCGCCCCTACTTTGGATTTTGCTACTTTCAAGGGAAGATTGTGGCCGATCCACGCGAGTACGATCACCTCTTACTCATCAACAGTCTGTGGAAGTCTGGTCTCAATCCCAACGCCATCGCCAATCGATTAAATGAGAAAAAAATTCCCGCACGAAGTGCCACCATTTGGAATCGGAATTCAGTCGTCAATATTTTGGAGAGATTTGAAAATGGCCTAATTGTCTCAAGAGGAGGTCAACTTGAACTTAAATAAACTCAATCGCCGAGAAGTGGGTATCTGCACAAGCCTATTCTTAGCTACCGACTTCCCGAGCCCTCAAGTACTCGCCCGATTGCTCAAAACAAAGAAACAAAAGGCATTCAAAAGGGAGGGAAGCTTCAATGCTTAAGTTTATTCACTTCATTGTCTGGATCGCGCTGTGGATCGGGATCGGCGACGCCCTGGTGAGGGGCATCTGGTCGATGCGCGATTCGGCAATCCGTGCCCACCAGAATGATCAGCTCAGTTACTCACGCTTTACCAGAGAACTCACGTCCCCAGATAAGAAACCAATCCGCCAAAAAGTCGATCAGACGCAATTGCGAAAGGAAAAATAGAAATGGCAGCTCTACAATTAAACCACGAAATCCCAATTAACCACCAACCCTCACAACAGATGCGGGCGGTACTCACGATATTCAGCGCCGATCCGAACCTGATGGCCTTGGTTGAGCCTTTCATTGACCTACGCAATGAAACGATCACATGGGACTCGATTTATAAACTTAGTCTTTGCTCTGGTTATCGCGGAGCGGTCGGTTTTGCCTATAGTTTGTGGACCGACGAGATTCGCGCAAAGTCGACGATGTTTGACAATGCCTTGGGAATGAACCCAACGCTCCAGCTGGCAATTCTTGAAGCCATGTGTGTGCGGTGGGGTCTTAAGAAATAATCGGTTAGCGTGAGCGAATTTCTTCTAAGAAATTCGCGGCATTGACGATTTTGGCGTGCTTAAAGAGCTTCAAGGGTAAAAGGTGCTCTTTGTCGCCGGTCACCAAGTATTTGGCCCTTCCGAGAAGGGCCGTTTCAAGAACCAAGTTGTCGGAGTGAAAATTTGGAATGACCCGCACTGTACCTGAGGGCTCATAGAGGTCAGCGATTTGTAAAATGCGATTGATCAATTTTTTCGTATTTTTCTGACTGAACTTAAATTTCTTCTCTAGATTTCTCTCAAGCTCATCCAAAATGACTTGGGAGAGCACCACTTGAAACTTTCGATTAAAAGCTGCGGTTACAACTTCGGCGGGCTTTCCAGAAAATAAAATTCCGCTAATCCAAACGTTGGTGTCGATGCAGGCCTTCATCATGGGGATTTATTTTCTAGTAGAGCGAACGAGTTTACTTACGTCCTCAGGCTTGATCTTCATTTTCTTTGCGATTTTGCGCCCCTCTTTGCGAACCAAAGCCAAGTCTCGATTGGCTAAATACTGCCGAAAAGCTTCTCTGAGAAGCTCTGAAACTGTTCGGTGTTCAGCTTTGGCGATTTGTTGGACCTCTTTTTCCATATCTGGAGGGAGCGATAAACTAATGACTTTTGCAGTTCTCATGAAAACCTCGATTCATAACTGTTATTAACAAGTAATAACATAATCCGGCCATTGACGCAAGCCTCTACCATTTTTCGACCGAAAAATGATCCAGAAACATTATTTGAGCTTTAACAATCACTTTAACCAGATTAAGGAGACCCCACATGGCAAATGCCTTTACTGAACTTCACGCAGAGAAATATCTCAGATCAAAAATGCAATCTGGCATCTTTGACCGCCTTTTTTCAGAAAAAAATCTTAACGGAGTTGATCACAAAGTCACCCTTCGAGAGGTCTGGGAAAAGTACAAAACCCTTCAGCTTCCGACTTTATCTGAGGCAGCTAGAGTCAACAAACAAGCGCGCCTCGAGCGTTTCCTGGGTCCTATTTGGGAAATGCGTTTGTGTGAATTCACTCCGCAAATCATTTCCGAGTATCTTGTCTGGGCAAAAGAGCACTACATTCAGACGAATTCGCAAAAATATAATTTTTTAAAAGAGACCAAGGATTTCCGCTCGGTCCTGTCGTGGTACTGTGAGCAGTTTGACTACAAGTATGTCAATCCCATACGACCGATGCACCGAAAACTTGGTGTGATGAAGGAATGCCCCGTGAAAAACAGAAAGATCACCTTAGAAGAGATGCAAGCTTTCTTGGGCGAACTCCCTCACATGTATTACCAAATGGCGGTTTGCCAATTCTTTGGCGCGATGCGGGTAGGCGAAGTGGCCGGCATTTTGAAAAAGAACATTGATCTTGAAAGGCGCACACTGACTGTTCGAGAGGTTCTCATCTGGATTAAAGGCACGCCACGGATTAAAAACTTGCCCAAGAACAATTATTCGCGTGAGATTTTTTTAAATGAAACGATGGTTAAAATTATCGAGCAGCGTCTGCGTGAATCACCTCCCGACGTCGAGCATCTTTTCACAGTCAAGAATCTGCCGCTCCGGTATTCGCTAATCGCGTGGCATTACAATCAAGCGTGGAAGAGAGCGGGGTTGACGAAGTTTAGGGGCACTCATGCGATTCGCTATTGTTCGAGCCAAACAATACGTAGTTTGACGGGCTCTCTTGATTCAGTGATGTCAATCACGGGTCATCGAAGCTCCGCACTCGCACATCATTACTCGTCGCCAGCTTTACAAGGTGCCAATAAAGAGAATGTACTGAAAATGGAAGAGGCCTTTTGTGCCCAGCCCCCACGCGAAGAGAGTAAACAGGTAGCTCTGAAACCAGCCCTCGAAGAAAATTTGTTGGATGTTGCATAGAAATTAGTAACAGGTCCTGAAGTTTTTTAGAAGGTCTCATCTTGAGATCTCACATAAGACTTGAGTCTAGAAATTGATAGAAGGTCTCTTTGGGAGTACTCGTAAAAGCTGTTGATTTTCCCGTCCATCGTCTAGCCTGATTTAATATCGGCCTGAAAAACAGATCGCTAAAGCGTCCTCATGGGACAAGCCGTTTTATTCTGAGAAAATAGATTTGAATACTTCAGATATTCCGTCTGATTAAGAGTTTGGCGGATTCAAAAAGATTTTTCTCAATTCCAGTTTAGAATCTAAAACTGAAACGAATTTCAATATTGGAATAAATCATGGACTGAGTATTTTCATGAGCCGTGCCCGATTCACTGTAATTAAACTTAAACGAATGATACTGCCCATACCAATAGATTCCGCCCCAGAGCGTTTCAGTGAGGCGCCTCTCTGCGCCAATGGATCCGTCAAAGATGAGCGGAGATTTTAACTCGAAACCTGAAAGACCCGGCGCCGCTGTTGACAACGGATGTTGATAGCGACCTGAGATAGCAAAGAACTGCTTGGGACTTGTAAAGTAAAGATACCTCGCTCCCAAGCTTGCATTGAGATATTGAGCCTCTTTCACGGAAGGAAGCAAAGTCGATGGCTCAAAGGTGACAACCGGAAGCGCATGGTACTGAATGCCGTAGAGTAAGGACCATTGAGAATTTTGATTTTGAGAGTCGCTCAGCCGGGTGATGGCTTCAACTCCTGCCGTCTTCCAAACGTAGGTTAACTGCGAGCTGTTCTCTGCTTTATTATCGCCATTTGCGGGTGTGGTTTTGTAAGAGATCGCGACGTCAGTTTGGCTCGTGAGTCCCATGCCTGATTCAACTGAAAAACTTGGAGCTGAAAGTCCTGGGTAGTTGGATTTTACTTCGGAACTTTTTTCCTCTATCCGCGTGTAATTGGCCCCAATGCCCAAAGAGATCCAGAATTTTTCAATCGCCTCGCCAGCCACAGATATAGCGTCTTTGGGTTTATCGTAAGTTGGCTCTGGCTTTGATGAAAAATCCTCAGCCGATTTCGTCATCGGTTCAACTTCATCATATTTTGCTGCGGCTGATGAAACGGGAGGTTGGGCTTTGGCTTCTGACTGATTTGACTCCGAGGCCACTGACCTTAGACTTTGAATTCTGACATTCTGATGTGGCGAGAAACTTTGAATTGCAGGCTCTTCGGGTTTTTGAGAACTCGGATCCGAGCTTGAAGTACGATCTGGCACAGAGTGCGATGCTTTATCTGCTTTCGCGGAAGGCGCTTCACTTTCAAGTATCACATTTTTTACCTGACTCTCTGAGGCCTTCGTCATTTTATTTTTAGGCTCTCGAAAAAACTGAAAATAGGCTGATGCCACCACTCCAATAAAAATTAAACCGAAGAGAAATGAATTGCGCCCCTTGGTCATCGGCAAATCTCTCGACACGAGAGTCTCGCTAAAGTTTTAGCAGGGCTTCTGATAAAAAATGAAAAAGGCACTTCAAGACGCATGCCTTTCTCTTTTCGGTACGAAAACGAAAAATCTGAATGGAATCTCGATCTTTGGTTAACATTGAGACAGCTTTTTCAAAGAGACCTCGCCGGAAACTCTCACTATCCATGTGAGTACTCCCAAAGAGAGCTGACATGAAATTCTCAAGCTAATCTCTCTTACGCGAAGCTCTGAGTCCTTAGATTTTTACTGCTTCATAGTGAGACAAGGAGAGCCCATTTTGCTTTAGCTTGTCTATGAATTGGCCGATAAAACGTCTAGTGGTACGTAATGAGAGGATGAGATGCTAATTGACCAAATCCACAAACAATTTAACGAGGTAGTGACTTTTTTAGTTTGGGGTCTAGGGCTTTTATTTATCGCTGGTTGCTCGCTGGAAGGTTCAGTTGAATATTTAAACGGTGGTCCCTCGGGCGGCTCCATTCAAGGTAAAGCCTTGATGTTTGAAAATAGCTCAAGCCAAATGGGACTTTCGAATTCGATTTTATCCATGTGCTCGGATAAGAAAGTCTCAATTCACAAAGTCAAAACTGACGGCACCATTGATGCTTCGTTTATCGCTGAGGTCAATATTGAAGCTGACGGAAGCTTTCAAATTCCCAAAGCCAACACTTACGCCATCTCTGACAATGATGTGATCAACTATGTACTGAAAGCCTCTGGTTGTAGTGAGGAGTTCTATCGCCCTGTGACGGGAGTGGACGAGCAGGACATCTCCATGGGCACTACTTTTCTAGGCTTTCTGCCACTAGTGAGTGATGCAGGGAAAACAAATCTCAACGCCATGACTTTGTCGCAAGCTAGCTCCGTTATCTCGGCCCTCCTCAATGTAAATGAATCCAACTTATCTGATAGCTTTGATGCCATTGCAGCAGACCCTGTAAAGAAATCAGCTTTTGAAGCTCTCACTGGTACAACCATGCAAAGGCTCAGGGAAATTCCGCCAACGATTGTGACCACAAGCCTTCCTACTCTCATCAAAGAAGGACAAAGTAATGCTCTTTCGGTCTCCGCTCTTCACTGGGATTCAAGCTATCAAAAGGCCTATCAGTGGAGTGTGGATGGCGTTGGGCTTTCGACCACAACGAGTTTGTCTTGGACTTTAAATAAAAACTCCCAAGGGTCTCACACGGTTTTACTTAAAATTGGTTCTGATAACGGCAGCGGCGGCATTGATTTAAGTAAGCCCGTTTATCAAAACAGTATGAATCTTGTTGTGCAAAACACTTTTCCCGCCGTACCACCTGCCATCACTGTGGCAGATTATGTCAATGCGGTAAATTTGCCGATACAAATCAACACAGGAGCATTAAAGGTTAACTGCGAGACATTTTCTTCGATGGCTATTGTCGAAGGCTACTTACCGCCGGCTCCCAGTGCTTTTACCCGAACTTGTACAACAGCTGGAACCCAAACCGAAACCTTCACACTTTCTAACACTGAGACCACAAAACAAGTGGCTTTGTGGGTCAAAGACTCTTCTGGCAATATCTCTGTCGCTTATTCAGGAGCCTTTGTCTCTCTTGATACCACCTTGCCTTCCGCTTCCATTAACGATCTCACCGGTGTGCAGGGAGCGGGAACAAGTGTCGATGTCCATTGGTCGGCTGCTGATGCCAGTGGACTTTCCGTTTTAAAACTTCAGTACGCTTCTGACGGCACGGCTTTTACCGATGTCGTGGATCTTTTAACTCACAGTACAACCCCTTATTCGTGGACTGTTGCTACAGACAACGTCTCCGCAGCTAAGCTCAGGGTTTTTGCCACAGACCGAGCGGGCAACACCAGTGCCGCGACAACGGCGGCCTTTACTATTGATGCCACAGTTCCTGGGCCTCCAACGGCGATTTTAGCTGGAGCGCCTACTCTCACCAATGCTGCCTTTGATATCACAGTTAATTTTACGGAAGCCGTCACCGGACTTTTAGCTTCTGACTTTACCGTCACGAATGGCACGGCCTCCAGTCTTGTGACAGTCAGCGGGGGCTCTTACACCCTCACCATCACTCCGAGCATTACCGCTGGGAACACGGGTGTGACCACCGTAAAACTTCCCTCTGGCACGGTCCAAGATCTTTCCACTGATCCTATGGTGGTGGATTCCAATACGCTCACCATTAACATTGATAAAGTCATTCCTACCGTAGCACTTACTCCTGTGACGGCAAACCCTGCCAACACCGACGTCACGGTCACCGTCGACTTCTCTAAAAGTGTCACGGGCTTTACGGCTTCTGACGTGTCCGTCACCAATGGCTCGGTCTCTTCCGTTTCAGGTACTGGCATGAGTTATACCTTGGTCGTAGCAAATACGATCACGGCACAAAACTCTGGAACTCTTTCGATCTCCGTTCCTGCTGGTGGCGCCACAGATGCCGCTGGCAACACTAACAGCGCCACGAGTTCTGCACTCACTTACACTATCGATAAAGTAGGCCCAACAGTAGCCCTAACCTCTGGCTCTGCAAGTTCGGTCAGTTCAACATTTTCTGTAACGGCCACTTTAGGTAAAGCTTCAAGTAATTTTGCTCTTGGAGATATCACCGTCAGTGGAGGAACGGCTTCAAACTTCGCCTCAACCTCATCTACGATTTATACTTTTGACGTCACACCCAATGCTCAAGCAACTTCACCTGGAACAATCAATGTCTCTGTAGCGGCTGGCACCTTAACCGATTCAGCACTTGGAAATACAAATACGGTTTCAAATACCCTCACTCGCACTTCGACGGAGATTACTCAAAACTGGAATACGACTCTGACCTCTTCTGATGGCTCCATTTTACCCGTTGCCGGTGGCGTGGCATCGCTTAGCTCCACGAACCTCACGCAAACAGATTTTACTGCGGGTACTCACGTCGGGACTGTCGGCGCTGCGGGGAAGTTGACGTTGAGTAGCACGCTGCCAAGCCCCAAGGAGCTGGATTCGACCTGGGCACCTAAATGGTCAAACATTGTCGGGTATTGGAAGATGAATGGAGATTGGCTAGATGCATCTCCTAGCGGAAACAACGGAACTGCTTCAGGTGGGGCGACATTCTCAACTTCGGCTAAATTAGGGGCGCAGACTGGAAACTTTAATGGATCCACGGGAACTGTTTCTATTGGCAATGTCGGAGTTTCGCCAACGATCGGATCCATTTCAGTTTGGGTTAATCCTTCTTCTATTTCTACCACGGCAATTGGCATGATTTTCGTGGGGAACTCCAATAACTCCAGCGCAAATCGGATTTATATCGCCCAAGCTCAAACAACGGGGAACTTTGGAGTCTACTTAGGAACTAATTCTGGACCTTATGACTCAGGCTTAATAATACCATTGTCAACCTGGACACAGCTAACAGTGACGTGGAATGCAGGCACATATTTTATGTATATGAATGGGACGCAAGTAAAGACAGGTACCTATTCCGGATTAACCACGATGGGAGCATATGCATCGATCGGATCTTGGATAAATACTGCCGGTGCAGGGCAAACTTCGTTTTTCCACGGGCGTATAGATGAAGCCGTGGTGTGGAGCACTGCGCTTTCGGCCTCGGAAATATCTTATCTCTATCAAAGACAAAATCCCACCTCCGCCCAATCCGAACTCGACTCAACGTGGACTCCGCATTGGGGTAATCTTGTTGCGTACTGGCATTTTAATGAAACTTCCTTAACAGGAGGAGCCGGCGAAATCCGTGATTCAGTAGGATCTAACCATGGCACTGCGAATAATGGAGCGACAGTTACTTCAGCTAAATTGGGAAGTTCTGCTCTCAGTCTCGATGGGAGTGATGATTACGTGTCACTTGCGACACACACCCAAAGTGGTTCGCAGGTGACAGTCTGCGCTTGGGTCAAGCCACCTTCAAGTCTGACTGGATCAATCATTTATGCTGAAAGAAGCACAACAAACCAAGGTCCAATTAGTGCGCAACTCTATCATGTGAACGGCCAAGTCCGATTTATTACCAGAGACAACTCATCTGGAAATACTTCGACTGCCGCCGGTGGCATGCTTTTACCAGGCCAATGGAATCATGTTTGTGGAAGTCGAAACGTAGGTACAAACTCAGTTTATTTGAACGGAAGCGTTGCTGGCCGGAGCACGGGTGCTGGTGGAACTATTACAACCGATAACACAACTATTGGAGCCTTCTACCAAGCAGGAACCGGGATCGGGGTCGGCACCAGATTCAATGGTGGACTTGATGATTTAGCTGTCTGGAACACCACTCTTTCGGATAGCGACATTCTCTACATTTATTCCAAACAGAATTCAAAGTTTGGAGGATCTTATTTGTCGCCCATATCAACAGTCAGCTCTACTTCATCTTTCAGCTTCTTTAAGTGGGTATCTCTTTTGCCATTCCTCAAAGAACTCCCCGGCGATACCAACGCCGATGCCACACCCGATAGCGAGTCGTCAGCAGACTACTCGGGGATTTCGGCAGGCTTAAACACTGGACTTGTTGGTCTATGGCATCTCAATGAGACCACCGTCGGAACTGCGGGCGGTGGAACCGCTGATTTTGCCGATTCTTCTGGGAAGGGCAATCATGGAACAGCATCAGGATCACCGACCTTTGGGGCTACAGGAGTATTCAACAAAGCGGTGACCTTCAACGGCACTACATCTGGTATCGCTATTTCAAACAGCGCATCTTTAAATCCCACTAGTCAAGTCACTCTCTCAGCCTGGATCAATCTTTCTAGCCTTTCAAATTCATATCCGATGATAGTAACCAAGGGGACCTCTCAATGGAATCTACGACTTAAAACAAACACAAGAGTTGTACAATTTTGCAACGATACAGACTGTGTGTACGGACCAACTCTACTGGACGCAAGCCGATGGTATCTCGTTACGGCAACGCACGATGGTACTAACATGAAAATTTACCTTAACGGGAAACTCGAAAACACTTTTTCAGGTGCCACGGCACTCGCCTCGTCAACTTCTACTGTCTATATTGGGCGACGAACGGATGGGTACTACTTTCCCGGAACCATTGATGAAGTCGCTATTTGGAATCGAGCTCTTACAGACGGTACTAGTGGTACACCAAATGAGATCCTTGAACTTTATCGCCGGGGAGCCAACCGCAACAAACTCCAGTTCCGTACCTGCACTCAATCTGACTGCTCGGATAAAACGGATGCGGATTGGGTGGGTCCAGACAAAACAGCCTCGAGTTGGTTCTCTGAACTCCACAATATGGCGGCAGTGGCCTCCACCGGCGATGGCTCAGGCATTATCAACCTCACAGCACCGATATTAGACTTCAGCAAATGGATTGCAGCAGTTTCAGGTTGGACATTCGCGCCGACACCAGCAAGATATTTTCAATACCGCGCGCTGATGGAATCCGATGACGTGAACAATCTTTGCCTGGACGGCGCAAGTGCCGCGACACCTTGTATGCCCGACATCACTTCAGTAACACCTACAGCGGAGTTGAGTCCCGCGCCTTACATTACGTCCGCTACGGGGACTTCATTTTACACGACAATTTCGTCCCTCAGTTTCACGGTCTCAGGGACATGTGCCTCCGATAGCACCTACCCAGTGAAGTTCCAACTTTCAAAAGACGGCGGATCAACTTACCAATATTATAACGGCACGGCATGGGTGACGGCTACCGCCGGAAGCTATTCGACCGCAAGCACCCAAGCACAGATCACGGCAGGTCTTAGCACCTTCACATGCTCAAGTGCGCCTTGCACTTTGATGGTCAGATCCTATCCTGGAACGAACGCGGCCAATAGCTGTAACATCAGCGCCCCTGTAATATCGGTAAATCGATTTTAGACCGGAGCTGGATACAATTTCGCTCTGGTGCTGAAAAGCGCACCTTTTAGCTCAGCGTCTTATTTTTACTCTAGAAGTCAGCGTAAAGATGCTCGCAACTCATCTTAATGAGATTTGTTTCTGGACATTGATTTGGAGAAGACGTGAAATCTTAGTTGGAGGCGGGAATGAAGTTGTTGAGTATTCTTGTTGTTATGATCGCATGCAGCTCTATCGCACATTCGAAAAAATCGTGTACAGAGGAGGAGTTTGCCCGATCCATAGCGAAAGGTTTTCCAGTCGGGACTGAATCCATTGTACGCCGAATTGTTCAATGTAATCACTGGGCCGGCGAAATCGGTGATACTGATCCAGAGCGGACAAAGCAAATCAATACTGGGCTAAAAAAATCAAAGTGCGAATCATTAGATAAAGACCGGTCAGAATTTGTTAAGCAACATGTAAAGAACAGTAACTTGCAGCTTATTTTTGCCAAGTCAGAGTCTTGGGAGGGCACATGCGATTAGAACCACTTTGGATTGTGATAGCAGAGCGATTTTGTATACGCTGACTAGATGACCATCCCTATCTCAACATCCAGGAAAACGTGCATTCTTGATTCTCGATGGCGAGTGCGCGCTCTCGAAGCTCAAATGTGAGTACCGACTTTGAGTCCTCGTATAAATCTACAGGCTTAGTTACGCCAACCGCTCAACAAGTGCAAGCCGACTGACGACTTCAGAAGGTACGTCAGGAGTGGTCGCGACACCATCTTAACTCAACCGATGAGAACTGCCAGAAACTCTATTTGAGAAACATCGTAGAGCTTCACGATTTGGACCAGTTCACAGCAAGGGACTCGCAAGATTCTCACAGCTTCATAGTATTCAATTCGGCCCTTGGGGAACCCGAAGTACGCGTTTACATCCTGTGCTTGGATACCCGACCTGGTTCGCCAAATCTCTAGCCAATTAACTTCCTTTTGATTCATCGCCTACTTCTTCTCCTAAATCTGCATACGATCGTGCGCACAATAGCAAAGCCTATCCGTCAAAATCAACGCATACGATCATATGCATTGAGGGAGTGGTTCTTTGGCGGAAAGAAAGTCTAAGCGCCTGATTTCAGGTGGCGATCAAAAGGCATTGAAGCGGTTTGGTAACAGGGTTCGTGAAATCAGAGAAAAAAAGAAGCTTTCGGTTTACGATGTCACGGGCGAAGATCTAGGAATAAAATCTCGCCAGCATTGGCAAAAGATCGAAAATGGCCAAAAGAACATCAACCTAACCACTATCATCAAGATTGCGCTCATCCTTGAAGTCGATCCCATGGAGCTTTTTAAGCCTTAGAATGCCAGTCTCGAGTCACAGACGTAGGGAATCTACCGTCTAACGCCGTCGTGCCCAATGTATGCTCCCGCAGTAGATAAAGGCTTTGAGGCCCGAGCCCGCTGGCTTAGTTCCTCCCATGTCGCTAGAAAATTTTGAGAAGTGCCCACAGCGTCTGCCCCCAAATGCTAACTTGCCTGGTGAAAATCTGCACCCGGTACTGGGGCCGCTTTGCACCCAAGTATGAACTTTTGAATTGCCGCAAAACGTCTGCATTCTGAAGTTTCTTCACGGCTCGAAGAGCAAAGAACCGCTTATTCGCTATAAACTTAATTTACACTCAGGTTTCGAAATGGCGCAGATCTTGCCATGGTGTTTTGCGAGTAGACACTTCGTGTTTACGAAATTGGATCTTGTTCTGTTCGAGGTGAATTGAAGTTCAAATAAAATCCGTGAGGTCGATTGGGGTCTTGCGAAGAGGAAAAGTACAAGCCTTATCGGGAGGGGTTGGTGAGGCCTAAGATTTTGCTTATAGACGATGAAAGATGTTTTCTAGATGCGGTCAGATACGCACTGGAAGGCGAAGACATCGAAGTGCACGCCTGCCAAGACGCGGGACAAGCCGTTTTAAAATTCAAAGAAAACCCTCGTCTCTATTCAGCCGTCGTCATCGATTATCACCTGGGCGAACTTAAAGGTGATGAGATAGCGGGGGTTCTTCGCAAAATCAATCCTGATCAGTTCATTATATTTGCAACAGGAGATTTCACTTCCGAAACAATGCTAAGGCTTCTCAATGCAGGCCCAGCCCTGCGCTTTATCGCCAAGGGCGGCGGCCCAGACTCAATTCTAAACCCTATCAGGCACGTGGTGAGTAAGTTTCAGAACGAAAAGCGTCTGATCGGCATCGAAAAGACCTCGCAAGACAAAATCAGTCAAGATCTTAGCCAAATTAGTATGGCCGGGCGCTCTGAAGCTCTTCACGAAGTTTATAAGAGAGTTCAAAAGCTTCGGCAAATTGGAGCCGATGTCCTGATAATCGGAGAATCTGGCACAGGAAAAGAGCTTATCGCAAAGGCTCTCTGCCGTCAGGGTGAGAAACTGTTCTCCGTCAATTGCGCAAGCTATAGTGGCGATGATCGTTCAATCGAGGCAGAACTCTTCGGAAGTGTAAAGGGTGCCTACACAGACGCTGTTGATAAGCGAGGGCTTCTCGAGGAAGCAAGTGACCATGTCGTATTCCTCGATGAATTTCATGAACTTGGTCCATCAGCACAAGCTCGCTTGCTGCGGGTCTTACAGGACAAAAAACTGCGGCGTCTAGGAGATAGCTCGGGCCGAGAAATCCAGACCTCATTTCGGCTCCTAGTCGGCACAAAGCCCTTGATTTTTGATTTGGTTGATTCTGAAGAATTTAAACCCGACCTATTCTACCGCGTAAGTAAACATCAAATTGAGATCGCTCCACTACGAGCGCGTCCGGAAGATGTAGAGCCTTTGGTCGAATTTGCCTGCAAACAGTACCGGAGGAAGACTGGAAAATCTCGATACTTCAACGCTGCAAGTGTTGCAGTTCTTGCAAGTTACAAATGGCCCGGCAATGCTCGCGAACTTCTCTCCTTTACAGAAAGTCTTCTTGAAGTTTCAGAAAAAGAAATTCTTGAGGTCGCCGATGTCCTAACTCACATCACAAAAAGGCGCGACCGACGTAAAGAATTCCCTCAACAAACCCCCGAAGTTTCAGAGCTTGATTTGAAAAATGACCGCCGGCGTTTTGAGTTTGAAAGGATCTCTGAGGCGCTAAGACTTCACAGGTCTATCCGAAAGGCCGCCCGCGCACTCGGAATGTCGTACTCAAGCCTTCATTACAAAATTAAAGAATTAGGAATCCGTTTCCAATTTGCAAAAACAACGATTTAACAAGGGAGGATTATGGAAATATCAAGTGTGGCGCTGGGGCTTGCCTGTATTATTCAGGGCGGCACCGATGTGGCTATCAATGTTCAAGGCAAACTTTCGCAAGCTGAGCGCGTGGCCGTGGAAACGGTGGCGGCCCAAGTTGTTTGCTTGCCGGAAGATCTTAAGGCCTTATTGAGCGAGGGAGAACAGCTGCGTTTACAGAAATGGTTTGATGCTCGCGGAGTCGAACAACCAACGGCTATGACGTAAGACGTGAAAGCAAAATGGTCGCAGGCCCTTGTTGTTGGGGTCATCATGATTTGCAGTTTTTTATTGTGGAAAGGCGAGACCTTTATGAGTCGAAAGCTTGAAAAAATGAATGTGTGGTTTGGCCTGCGGCCTGTCTTTCCTGACCCTTCAAAAATCGCGGTGGTGGGAGATTGGTATTTTCTGGATCACGTTTCAAGTGGGCTTATCGGCTATGACCACGTTATCAGTCAGTTTCAGCCTCTGCTTGCTGAAACTGCCGACTCTCACAAATCAAAAATCCATACTTTCACGTTACGTGAGAACGCTCGATTTCATGATGGGACAAGTATTACATCAGAGGATGTCGTATCGAGCATCAAAAGGCTTCTTATCAAAAAAACAGCGACTCACTTTCCTCTTTGGGACTACATTGAAGGCTGCGAGAATCTTTCAAAGCTTAGTGAGGAGTGCTCAGGGCTGATTGCTATCAATGAGCGCACGGTGCAAATCCGTTTGAAGTCTGAAGCCGACAGTTTCTTTCTTCAAATGGCTTCCCCTGAAACCGGGATCTGGAGCCACGCTGACATTGATCCAGTAACGCTCGATCTTAGGGCCACCAAGTTCAGCGGTCCCTATTTCGTTAGAAGCTTTTCTGAAGCAGGCGCTCACTTAAAGGAAAATCCCTATAGTCCGATCAACCAAAAGTTTCCCGATGCGCCCAAAGAGATTTTCATAAGCCTTGCTCAACCAAGCGAATTAGATGGGCTTTTAGAAAGCGGCGCAC
Organism: Pseudobdellovibrionaceae bacterium; assembly: GCA_044229295.1. Lineage (GTDB taxonomy): Bacteria > Bdellovibrionota > Bdellovibrionia > Bdellovibrionales > Bdellovibrionaceae > JBGATJ01. Next base: position 48,600 of record JBGATJ010000015.1, on the reverse strand, counting down.
TTGATCTTGTGGTCCGAGGGCAACGACCCTTTGACGAAAAAGACTGGCACGGTTCAAGGATACAGGTCTTTGATACCTCTCCAGCAGCACTCGTTTACCTTTACAGTACGACTCACAAAAGTGGCGTCTCTCTGGTTTCCGAGAGGCTTCTTAAAGAATTTTGGAACCAGAAGAGTGATCAGGCGGTTATTGCGGCAAAGACATTTTTGCCGTTTGGTCGAGACTATGCCCTGACCGAAGAAGAGGTTTTCTCTCTCCTGCCAGAAAGTGGATTCAAAAAAGTTCGCATCGCCGTAATCACGCCTTATTTTTCAGAAAAGTTGATCGCTGCTTTGCAATTGGCCGGCGAAAATTCAGGAAATGAAATTGAAATCATCCGCATCAATCGCGATGAATGGATGAAATCCTACACTGACCCCGAGGCAGATCAAAAATATGACTTTGTCCTAACTCCATATGCCGCGTCTGAAAGATACCCAGCTGTCCAGCTTCGCTACATCACAGGGTCTGAGAAGAAACCGCCCATTGATTTAAAAAAGGCGGAGGCAGTCGATCTTACGCCTGAACGTATTTCTATCTTAAAGGAATATCAGCGCTGGCTTCTTCAGAATCAACACGCAATTCCTCTTTATTTTATCCGCAATCTCTTACTCTTTAGCGAGAATCTCGATATTGGCCAGCAGTCGGTTAACGACGCTGAAATTGAGCTGTGGAGAGTAAAGAAGCGATGACGGAGACCACCCAACCCAACATAGAAAATCGCTTCTTAGAGACCTTTGCCTCTACCGTAAAGGGGACTTGGCTTGGTCATCGGCATGCACTTAGTAATCTTGAAAACTATTTTATTTCGTTTGTGACCAATGACCCATCTTTAAGAGTAGCAGGAAGTGGGAGTCATCAAAGTGAAGCCGTAGCCGCGCTCAAAGCCGCGATGGAATGGGTTGAGCGGAAAAGTATGTTTGATTATTTTGACAATCCAGACGCCAAGCCGTTTTCGCCTTTTCATGACAGTAACGGATGGGCCTCGGGATTTTCACGGTCAAGTGCCTCAAGCAGAGCTGAGTGTGAAGCGCTTGAGCGCCACATCCTTCAAATCTCTTTTCTAAAAAATGGATGGAACGGATTTTTCCTAGGTGACGTTCAAGAAATTGAAGGATTCACGGTTCGCTCTCTCTTCTCTAGGTTCAGCTGCAACGATCATAGCGCGGGCCTTATTGCGCTTTCTGGTCCTGATTTTCCTGGCGTCTGCTTTGGATATGTGTGTGACCATGTGGACAAGATCGCTCAGTCGCTAAAGTGGCGACACGCTTTTTTTGAAGCTTATAACTACTACCGGAAACTAAAAGATTCAAATCTTCTAAATCTTCCGCCGATTAGCGAACTTGATGCCAAGACCAGAACTTTTCTTTGTGAGCCTTACGTGATGCCCAAAGTGTTCGGCGAGATGACTGTAACTCCGTTACCAAAAGTTCAGCCCCATCAATTTCGCACTCAATATCTTCTTGATAATTTTGGAGAAGTCCCCGTGTCCTGGCACTACGGCGGCGGCTTACTTCCTCTGCTGTCGGCAAAAGACCTATCTGATGAGCAAAGAGAGTTTATCGCGCCTTTGTTAAAGGAAATTTCTTTTTCGCTTGAGCTTCTCTCGGAGCTTCCGGTCTTATGACTTCAAAAGGGGTTGTCGTTTTTTCTTGTCTATTGGCCGCACTCCTTACTTTGGGTGGAAAGCGGATTGCAATTCATTCGGAAAACGCTGCTGATATCCGCACGGCGTCGCAAATTTGTGAATTTGTATCCCTTCGCGCTCAAGTAGGCGCAATGAGAGACGTCTATGACCAAGCGATCGGTGTACTTAAGACCTCAAGGCCGAATCGAAACATCCAAGTCAAACTCAGTGACGGCAAAACAGAATACGGTCAAGGCTTCGCTGTTGCCGACAGCTCTCCCATCCATGTTTGCAGCTTTATGGGATGGCCTGATCGTAAACTCTCGTTTTTTTTAAAACCTGAACTGCTCTTCTCATGGAGTCTTGTAGGACTATTTGGTCTTATCTGGATGATCGCGATCATTTTATTCATGATTCTTCGATGGGCGATTTTAAAAGCCACGGAGCGATTTCAAAAAGACTTCGTCAGCGCCTTAAGTCGGGAGCTTGGACTAAGTCCGGCATCATCCATTTCAAGGTCAAGATGGGTTTCTTCAGTGTTTGGATTGGCAAAACTTCCTCTTCAAGATTGCAAATCCGAAATCGGGCAGATGAAAAATGCCATGAGCGATCTGGTAAAACAAGAAAGCGAAATTGCCCAAGCTCACTCAAAACAGGAAGCCTTTGAAAATCAACTTCAGGTTTTCTTGCGTAAAGCCAAGCAGATCCGCCATGACCTGAGATCCCCCTTAGGCGCGCTTCACATCTATTCCTCATCAAAGACAAGTCTCTCCAACAACTTTTCTAAAATCCAAGAGATCCATCGTCAAATGGATCAAGTGATCCGAGAACTTGATATTTATGACGATTTCTCGCAGTCGAGCCAAACTGCAATTGATGTACTCGAAGCTCTCGTCTGTGACGTTGTGGCGGGGAAGCAAAAAGAACTATTGGGCCAGAGGGCAATTAAGCTCGAGGTGAAGTTTGACCGAAATCATCTCACTTGTGTTGAAGTCAATTCCCATGTTTTTATGCGTTCTTTAAGAAACCTCATCAATAACAGTGTCGAGGCCATTTCGAATTCTGGCTCAATTGAAATTGCGATCTCGCGCCAAAGTGACAAAAAAGTAGTGATCACTATTACCGATGACGGCGCGGGTATCCCATCCGAAGTTTTAAGTAAAATTGGACAATACGGATTCACTCACGGAAAAGTGCAAGGGACAGGCCTGGGGCTTGCCGCTGCTATAACCTCTATTCGCTCTTGGGGTGGGGATCTCAGAGTCACGTCCATCCTAAATCGTGGCACAAATATTCAAATCACTTTACCTGAAGTCGAAGCTCCAGCTAATTTCGTGGGGCATGTCGCCGGCGCCGGACAAGAGGTCTTTCTTCTCGATGACGATCCAACGATTTGCGAGAGAGTTGAGGCATTAAGCGAAAAACGGGTTCTCGCATTTCATGAGCCCATGGAGTTTTTAGCTGCCGTCGGCAACTCAGGCCCCCAAGAAAAGCACCTAGTGATCGATTTAAACCTCAGGCATCCCCAGATCAATGGGCTCCAAGTGGCTGAAGTTCTTCACGAGACGCATAAGCTTACCCTTGCAACCGATGACTACCTCAACCCTGTTGCAATCACAACTAGCCGCGATCTGCGGTTTCCCATTTTTCCCAAAGCCTTGCTTCTTACCTAGCTAAATTGCGAACGATCTCTCAAATCTTCTCAGCAGGTGGTTCGATGCTCCCGAATCTACTTATACCATTTATAAATTCCACCTACTGATCAACTTTTCGATCACCTGATCGAAAATCCGATCAAAAACCGGGGGTGATCGAAAATTCGATCACTCGCTATTTTTTCTTAAAACTTGAGCACTCTCAAGTGCTTGCCACAAAAATTCCGGAATTCCGGTGGAATGCACAGGTGGTCTCCCCACACGGTTTGGCAATCACGCCTGACCGTCACAATGGGAGAACCTGATGACAAAAGAAAACACAAATGCTGAACCCTGGGTGGATCTTGATGGGCGGATACAGAGTGATGAGGTTTTAAAGAAAATCTCCGTTTCCTGGGATGCCGACACCTGGGAGAGATTTTTATCTGCAACAGTTGACCGCTCACAAAGAGAAAAGCTCCTTCCACCCAAAGAGTACCAATACCGAGTGGACAAACTTGAAAAGCACGTCTGGTCGGATTTTGACGAATCCACTTTTTCCGACACTCCGCTAAAGGCAACGGTTCGTCGCTACATCCGCTCTTCCCTCACCCTGCAACAGCAAACCATCCTTCGCATGATCTTCTGGGAGGAAAAAAGCCAAAGGTCAGCGGCAAGATCGCTAGGGGTAGATGTCAAGCAGGTGAGGGTACAGCTTCGAAATTCTCTTAAGAAACTCAAGCCCTTACTTGAACGCAATGCCTCAGTCTTACCATATATGCCAGCTCCGAAAAATTTTTCGGGCTCGCCGGAAGAAAAGTTGATCTCAGAAGTTCATTTCAAAGAAAGGACTTAGCCAAGTGAAAGCAGCCGTTATTCATCTTCGAAAACAAAAAGAGACGAGCTTCGTCGATAGTCCAAGCCACCAGCCACAAGTGCCCATTGACCGATATTTCACAGAAGTGGCCCGTGCATGCGCAAACCTTGGCGAGACTGAGCGCAAGGCCATCTATCTGCGCTTTTGGCAAGACACCAAGATCGCTCGCATTGCAGACGCCCTGGGGCTGAGCTGGGATGAAACAAACTGGCTCATTGATCACGCGGTTCAAAAAATTAATCGCGCGCTCAGCAAACGAACCTATGAGCAAAGTGAAGCCATCGCCGCTTAATCAAACAACACCAAAAGGAGAATCCATGTTTAGAAAACTCATGCAGTTTATTTTCGAATCCATCGCAAAACTCTTTGAACCCAAGATCCATTCCGAATGGGACTTGCCGGAGTTTGAAGCTTTAGAAAGTAAACCCTACCGGAGGAAAGCCAATGGCAAAGATCTATGATTTTGAAGCACTGACCGAGAAATTCTTGGTAACAGACGCACCGACCGTTGCGAATCGAAGGTTTCGCATCGCAGGCTTTGCCTTTAAGCGAAACGGCGAAGAACATTTCACGCTAAGGCTTAAGGCCTTTTACAAAATGCCTTTTTTCATCGTGCCGAATTGGAAACGCCCGAGCGAGTTTCTCGTTTTTAGCGGAGTAAAAAAGAGAAGGTTTGATGTGCCAAAGTTTTTTCACGTAGTAGGATCAGCCAATTACATCGACGGCGGAAAGTATCTCGTTATTCGAATGCCAGACTTTGCCCAAACTTACTTTCTGAAAACTGACTCCGAATCTCTGCACGATAGCCCTGCTCTTCGCCTTGTGGCCTAGTTCAAACGCCTTTTCTAAAAATTAAACTGCCTAACAATTTGGAGGTTCTTTTGATGAATCACTCAAAAGTGATTTACGCGCTCTCTTTTGCCTTTTTGCTACTTTCGCCAGTTTTGGCACACGCCTCGGTTGAATCAAGTTTAGCTGCGATTCAAGATAAGCTCGTCAACACGATCCTACCCGTGTGCGCTATCTTGGGCCTTGTGGCCGCAGGGTTCTCGTTTGTGCTGGGGCATGAACGCGCCCGCTCACATCTAGTCTTAGCGATCATTGGGGCTGCGGTAGGTTTTGGAGCCCAGAGCATCGTTGCGTTTATTCGATCCCTTGTTCACTGACCTTAAATGGTTTCGCCCGAACAACTTAATCTCTTGTGCAAATCCTCGTCCCTATTTGATGGGTCGTGGGCTTTGCTCTTTTTGATTTACGAAAGGAGTTCCTCTCAAATGGAGCTATCTACATCCAAGGTTTATAAATGCCTTGATAAGAAGACTTTGATTCTAGGATTTGAGGTGATCGATCTCTTTGTGCTGTGCTTGATGCTAGCTACTTTAAATTTTTTAACCGGCTCAAGCGATCTAAAAATGATCTTCACCTGGGGGCCGACACTGTTTGCCGCAGGACTCTTGAGGGTCGCTAAAGTCGGAAAGCCTGATCAGTTTCTGATTCATTTCTTGAGATACCACTTCACACCTGGAGTGTTCTCCGCCTGGCCCGAAGCTATGAAGAGAAATCTATTTTTTGAACTCAATAGAGAGGAAATGAAACGATGATGGATCGCACTTTAGCCAATCACCTCTCTATTTGGGGATTTGATCAAGAGGTCATGGTTTTTCGGGATTTCTCGCTTGGCCAAGTCTATCAAATTCAAGGTGTTGACATCAGTTGTGCTGAGGAATCTGAGGCCAACTCCATTAAAAATGGCCTTAAGCATTTTTTAAACGGGCTTCCCGCAGGTCTTTCAATGCAATTCGTGCAAGAAGTGGTTTCAGGGAATGATGTTACAATCCGCAACCACGGAGAGACGTTGCAACGGGATGCCCATCCAATTGTTCAAGAAGTCACCAAAGAGCGAATCGAAAAGTTATCTCGCCGCGACAGCGAGGGACTTCTACCAAAACACAATTTGTATTTGATCTTGCGCTCTCCATTTTCAAAGACGCTTGAAAAGCGCGGGATCTTCCGTAAGCCGAAGGCATTGACTGAAACTTTACTCAATTTTGAAATCGAGCGCTTTAAGCGCGACAACGCAAATATCCTGGCAAGCCTTGAGACCGTCGGTATTAAAGCAGCGGCCCTTTCCGATAATGAAGTATTTAGGCTCATCTACAATCAGTGGAATCCGAGCCGCATTTTCCCGCAAGAGCTCAAAGCCTCGCTTGATGTGCGCGATCAGGTTGGATTTTCCGACATGATTCTGGGCATTGATGGATTTTCTCTAGGAAAAGTCCACCACCGGGTGATTTCTTTAAAAAATTTTGGGGAGGTAAGCGTTGCTTCTATGGCTGAGGCACTGCGCGACCTTCCCTTTGACTCAAGGCTTTTTGTTTCCATCCAGGCCCTTGATCAGACAAAAGAGACCTCCCAGCTTCAAACTCAACGCCGTATTGCTTACGCCTCGACCGTCGGCAAAAGAGGTGTCAGTGATCTAGACTCAGAAGCAAAGCTCTCAGACATTGAATCCCTTCTGACAGAAATGATTCAAGGCGGAGAAAAGGTCTTTAATCTTTCCCTCAATGTCGTTTTGCGTGCGGACAATCCGGAGGATCTTCATCATCAAGTCTCTCAAACACTTTTAAAACTTCGCGAGCTATCGGGGTGCGAGGGGCTTGAGGAAACTTACGGCGCCTTTGACGTTTTTATGAAGCTCTCACTTCCCAACGGAGTTTCTCCGGAGCGCTCTAAAAAGGTACATACTTCAGTGGCAGCGGATTTCCTGCAAATCTTTGCACCGTGGACAGGACACGAAACGCCGCGCCTTCTTCTCACAAACCGCGAGGGTGGGCTTTTGGGCTTTGACCCTTTCTCACCAGAGCTGACGAATTTCAATCAGCTTGTCAGCGGCGGAAGTGGAAGCGGAAAGAGTTTTGCGACCTCCCTTTTGATCTCGCAGATGCTAAAGGAGCGGCCCAAGGTTTTTATTTTGGATATCGGAGCTTCTTACAAAAGGCTCTGCGGTGCTCTTGATGGTCAGTACATTGATCTTGGGATTAAAAGTGGCGAGTCGATCAATCCGTTTGCCATCGATTTTAATCAAGATGAGGTAACAGAAAAAGAAGGTGTACTTGATCAAAAAGTGAAGTTTCTCGTGTCCCTGGTGGAACTCATGACTCGTGAGAATGACTATTCACCTTTGAACAAATACCAAAAAGCCCAAGTCGAAATGGTGATTCGAGAGGTCTACCGCGAATCAAAAGACAAATATCCGCACCTGTCTAATCTAAAAGATCGACTAGAAAAGCATCCTGAGGTTGAGATCTCACGTATCGGAAAAACTTTGTCGGCATGGTGTGGAGATTCGCCATTTGGCAAATTTGTTGACCGCGATACCACGATCAAACTCTCAAAAGACATTGTCTGTTTTGATTTGAAAAATCTCGACTCCGTCCCAGAGCTGCAAGCCGTTTGCCTTTTCATTATTACGGATTTCATTTGGCAAAAGGTGCAAAAGGACCGAACGCAAATGAAGATTGTGGTTTTGGACGAAGCCTGGAGGCTTCTCCAAAGTGATTCAGCAACTCAGTTCATTGGCGATATCTTTCGCACATTTCGAAAATACCGAGCCTCGGCCATTGCGATCTCTCAAACCGTTGATGATTTTTCAAAAAGTAAGGTCGCACAAGCCGTTCTTCCAAATAGCTCGATCAAATGGATCTTAAGGCAAAAAGGTGATCAAGAGGAAATGAGAAAGGTTTTGCAACTAAACACCCGCGAAATGGATCTGGTTTCGTCTTTAACTTCTGTGAAGGGACAGTTTTCTGAGTGTTTTTTAATGAGTGAGAATAAACGCCAAGTTGTCAGGATTGAGGCAACACCTCTTGAGTACTGGCTTTCGACCACTGACTCAAGTGATTTGATCGAGATCGAAAAAGAGAAGGCCGCAAACTCAGGCGCACCTGATCTAGAAATCCTAAAAGCGCTTGCTCTCAAGTTTCCGCAAGGAAGCTCTTTTAAACGAAAGGGGAATTAATTGTGAAAAAATGGATCGTGATTACTGTCATGTCGGTAAGCCTCGTCACGTGGCGGCCCGCAAGGGCCGACATGTGGGGAGGCGATCTTATTTACCTAGCACAGCTTGTGGAAAACTCCATTCAACAGTTAGCGCGCCTTCAGTCACTTTTGCAAAATGGCCGGGACTCACTGAGCCTACTCCGAGACATCAATCGTGGTATCAATGATTCACTTCAAGTTGTAGACTCCATTGCCCCTTACATTGATCCAGGGCTCTATCAAAATTTGAGAAGGCTTGCCCAAGTATCAAGTCACATCGAAGGCATTTACGGCGCAGTTGTGAAATCCAAGGACGAAGTCGCGCAGAAAGAAACTGACCAAGCCGTGTCGGAAGCGATTCATTTGAACAATGAACTCTACGATTACGCCAAGAATTTAGATAAGCTCGGTCAAGAAATACAAGCTTACTCACATTCCGTTTCGCCAGGAGGCGCGCAAAAGCTTACAGCTCAAACTTTGGGAGCTATGATTCATCTACAAAACCAGCAGCTCAGAGCTACAGCAACAGGTCTTAAGCTTTCAGCCCAAAGCCTCGCTCTTCAAAATAAGCAAGAAAAGGAGAGCACAGCGGAATTCTTACGGCAATCCCAGGTGCTCAAGTCTGCGATGAATAACCCACCTAAATTTCAGCTTCCAAGGTTTTAAGCTATGGACATGTCATGGCTAGCTCAGGAAGCAAAACAGATTCATGCTGTTTTTGAAAATGCCTTTTTTATTCTGGTAAGCCTTCTTTTGATTTTGGGAGTCTGCTTAGAGTATTTCAAATACCCCTTGGGCGGGGTCCCTGCATTCTCGGAACTCGTTGGTCGAACATTGGTTGCAAGTTTGATTCTGGTCTCGGTTCCTGAAGTGATGAATGCTTTAGCGTCGGCAACGGATGCCATGACGGCAGATCTCGGTGGACTCAACGAATTTAAGTTTGTGCTTGCACGAATGGGCGAGAAGCTAGAGTCTTTCACGTGGTCGTGGGTTTCAGTCAAAGACTCAGTACTGCTCTTGGTTTCGTTTCTGACATTCTTTCTTTTGTATGTGACAGTCTACCTTGCTGACGCCGTGTTTTTGTTCACCTGGATGCTGCTATTCATATTTTCCCCGATTTTGTCGGCCCTTTATGTGCTGCCGATGACAGCCGGCGCGACTAAGAAAATGTTCACCTCTCTGATTGAGGTTTGCGCCTGGAAGCTGGTTTGGAGTGTCCTCGCCTCACTTTTATGGAGTTTTGCGCTCTCCAAAGTCAATGAGCCTGGACACGATATTGATTTTCTAACAGCAATTCTTCTCAATATCATGCTCGCATTTTCGGTCCTGCTCACCCCAAAGATTGTGGGAAGTTTCCTTGGCGGCGGGGTTTCGCAAATGGCATCGAGTATGGGTGGATTTATCTTGGGTGCTGCGGCTCTTACTCCAGCAGGTATGATCGGTAAAACTCAAATTGCGGCCAAAGCAGGATCTGCGTTTGTGCGAAATCGATTGCAGAACCGCGAGCGAAGAAGTCGCGTTCCAGCAAAGGACGACAAATCCGCATCTTAAAGTTTCAAAATTCTCGTACACAAACTCTTGGCATTCATAGGACCTGACCGCCCTCTTTCAGGGGTCTGATCTTCCTTCTTCTTTAAACATTTTTATTGGAGGTTGTAACTTTGCGTTTATCTCACGCCTTTGATCGTCTTCAGGACGAAAACCAGTTTCTAAAAATTCTTCTGATCACTTCAAGTATTGTGACCGTGATGGTCATGAGCTTCGCTTTTGTGAGCTCTCAGCGAGAGCCTTTGGTGGTGGAAAGAGCCTGTGAAACATCCGTTCTTCCAGTTGCGGGACTTGCGCCGTCGGAACATGAGAGCCGAGTGTTTTTAAAAGCTGCGATACTTCAGCGATTCAATTCAGACGAAATTGAAACCTCGCTCTTAAGCCCCAAGCAGCTTCAGTTCCGGGAGAAAGAACAGGGTGAGCTTTCGAAAAATAAAATGGATCAGGTTATCTTTGTTCGAAACATCCGTTTTCAGGAAAAAGAAATTTTGGTCGATCTTGATCGTTTGATTTCCGTTGGTGAAATCAGGTCTGCTTTCAAATTTCCCGTTAAAGTCCAGATTGCTCAAGTCCCAAGGACCAAAGCAAATCCCTACGGGCTTGTGCTTACCGAAATGAATCCCTTATCGGAAGGTCAGAAGTGATGGCGGAAATAAACTTTTTCGGACTTCCTATTTTTGGCAAAGGTTTGAGGCATGGCCGCTTTCTGCTCTCTCTGATGTTGGCGTTCCCGATAGTCGTATTTGCAAGGCCCATAGAAGCAAAGAGACCTTCTCTCGAAAAAACGATTATCTGCGACAATCTCAAACCTCAACTCGTAAAAGTAGAGACATCGCGCCTGACTTTACTTAATTTTCCGCTGCCTCCGAAGGAAGTCATTCCTGGCGGCGGCGGGTTTGATTTTCGAAAAATCAAAAATGATCTTTCCATCAAATCACTAAGGCCAGGCGCGAGGACCAATGTGGCTGTTTACTTAACGGAGCGTCGGTGCTCTTTCGAACTTGTGACTGTTGGCTTAGGAGGAGATCAAATTCTCATCGTTCGAGATCCGAAGGACGAGCAGTTTGAGGTGAAGTTTTATGACAAGTAATGAAAGACCCGATACGCAGCTAGTGCGAAGGACCTGGCAAGAATCCCTTTCGAGGTATATCCCCGATGGAAGAAAGCAAAAACTCAACTCAATTTGGGTTAAAGCTCTCTCGGGCCTCTTGGTGGTCTTTATCCTCTCCATGCAGATCTTTCGAACAAGTGGTCCCGTGCAAATGAAAACTGATGAGGGACTTGATATCCCTGCGCTTGCCTTTTCTGATCAATCGCAGCTCATTTACAAGCCGAGGGTTTATCAAAGTGTGAGTGAGCTTGAACCAGGCTTGAATCGAAAACGCAGCCAGAGCAGACAAGTTGCGATAAAACCCGAGCCACTTAAAATTATCAGCCTCTCAGGTCTCACAGAAATCCCAACCGGAAGTGAAGTGAATGCAGTTCTCGTAAGTGGGGCGACCAATGGGACACTAACTGCAAGCCTTGTTCAGAATTTGATTATCGATGGCGAAACTGTACTTCCTTCACGCACGGTTCTCTTTGGGAAAGGCTCTTCAAGTGACGAGCGGCTTTATGTGAGATTCACGAAGGCCATTTTGCCTGACAAAAAGGAACTCGAGATCGTCGCTGAAGCTTTTGATCAAAAAGACAGGATGCTGGGGCTAAAAGGCAAAAAAGTCTCCGATTACGCCTTTAAGATCGCAGCAAGCTCGGGGCTGATTTTTTTAGGGGCCATGGCGGACGGAATGCAAGAAGAGGGTGGCAATCCTTTTGCCCCGAAGCGGCGATCAGCCCGAGACGCAGCCCTTGGGGGAGTCGCAACGGCAAGCCTTGAGCAAGGTAAAAACCTTATGGAATCCATGAACAATCAATCTCGCATCGAAGTAAAGGCGCAAACGCCCGTTGTCATCATCTTCGGCGATAACACGAGCCAAGAATAGTAACCGCCGGGTTGTATCGCTCAAATCAACATTATCGGAGTCAAACATGAATTCTTCAAACAGCATCGATCTGTGGATCGATAAACTGATTCGCTTTTTAAAGGTGCTAAAGCTGATCCTTGTCGATCCTCTGATCGAGGTTGCAAGGGGGATCTGGACCAACTCTGTCCCCGTTGCCGCTTGCTCGCTCTTTGGCGGAATCTTAGGCCTTCTCTACCAATTTGAGTACGACAAGTGGCTTTTCCTGAAGACCAAGCTTCCCATTTTCATCTTTGAGGGCAAACTTCGAATAGCACTTGGGATCTTGATAACTTGCTCTGGGTTTTTCCTCTGGGGTGCCTTCATGGTGGCAAAACGAAATGAGATCAAGCGCAAGATGAAGCTCATTTTTAAAAATGCTGGCATCAAGTCAAAAATCGATCTCTCACCAGAATTCATCTCAGATCACCCGATTGGGCGTGCCACAAGAAAACTCACTCTTTTTAATAACGGCATCTCGGTTTCAGAACTTAGGGCCGCAAAAGATGGACTTGAGGTAGGGCTTGGGGTGCAAATCTCTCGCATGGATTATGCCGATGAGAGAAAAAGAACAGTTGAAATTGTTTACGTCACGGAAATGCTGCCAGAGTTTTATATCCTTGAATCGATCAACCAGTATAAGGAATTTTCGTTTCCCATTGGCAAAGGGCTTTCAACCGAATATACGGCTTCCCTTTTAAAATTTCCTCACTACTTGGTGGCAGGTGAAACAGGTACTGGGAAATCGACCTTTGTTCGCATGGCCGTTGAAATCCTACTCGCCAATAACGAACTTCTTGAAGTCGTGTTTTTAGATTTCAAAGGCGGCATTGAGGGCGAGAGTTTTCAAAATAATCCCAGAGTGAAGGTCATTTCTGACTTTAACCTCGCTGAAAAAGAAATTTCAGAGCTCGACACGGTCCTCACCACAAGAAATGCAGCACTTGCCGAAGCGAAAGCAAAAAACATCGATGATTTTAACCGCAAGCGATCAGACTGGAGTAAAAAGCTAAAACGAACACTCATCGTGGTCGATGAGGCCTCAGAGATTGTCCCTAAACTCAGTGGCAATAACCACAAGGAACTCACCACAATTAACCGAGTTCTAAATCGCATCGCGAGGATGGGAAGGGCAAGTGGGCTACACCTCATGATCGGTGTGCAAAAACCAGATCAAAAAAATCTTGATCCCACGATTAAGGCAAACCTCGGAGGCGTGATTTGTTTTGCAGTCTCTCATCCGATTCAAAGCATGGTGGTGCTTGGGGATGGGCGAGCAGCAGACCTAAATTCTGCCATTCGCGGCAGGGCAATTTGGAAATACGGTGCTTTTTCAGAGGAAGTGCAGACTCCGCTTTTGAATGCGGAGCAAGTCGAAAAAGCAACCGAGCGAGCGCAAGCCTACTGGGGAGCGCAGCGGAAACTCCCCGGTGCTCAATCAAAGCGTTTAAGTGAGGATCAACCAAAATACGCAAATGAGAGCCACGAACCTGATTCTCAAGAAAAGGAAATTCAAAGTGACGAAATCAAAATCGAAAATAGCGAGGCCATTGAGCCCCCCAGAGCTGAAGTTGCTTAAATTTCTCTGGCGCTGGAAAGTGGCCCCTTACACGGTGATTCACAGACTTTTTTTCTCTGATCTTTCCACCTGGAGGTCATATAAAAAACTTCGCATCCTCCTCGCTGAAGGCTATCTTAAAGAGGAGCTGCCATCGATTGTCGTACCAACACCGCTTTTTTCACTCACGCAAAAAGGCTATGAGGTTTTCAGGCGTGAGCATGAGAACTTAGAGCAAAAGAGATTTAAACCCCAATCCGTACCCCATGATTATCTCGCATCAAGCTTTCAGCTCGGCGAATTTGTCCTAGAATCGCCTGTGGGAGTTGAATTTTTCACTGAAACTGAACTCTCAAGCCTTGATGTCAGTCAGTTTCCGGCTTGGGTTCCACCCGCTAAAGATCATATTCCAGATGGGCTCACACTTATTAAAGGGAGAGACAAGAGCAGAATTTTTGCCATTGAAGTGGAGATCACGCTCAAACCCATTGCTCGCTATGACAAAATGAATTTGTACTTTCATTTGAACAAAGAAGTGGACCAAGTTCTTTGGCTCTGTGGGAGTGGGGCAGTCGCGCGGACGATTTTTTCAAAATTTAGCTCGTCTCGAATGCCATACCTTGATCCTCATAGTTTCATTTTGATCGACGACTTTAGGCAAAGCGGCTGGAGCTCAAAAGTCATTCTTGGCAGTCAAAAAGGAAAAACAGTCTCTGAAATCTACCAGGCAAATCTATGGCAATCTCATGGCAAAACGTCGGCAAAGACTAGGCAAGAAAATTTGATCGAAATTCTCTTTCCAAAATCCAAAAGCCCGCAGAAACACTCGCAGATTCAAGACTCGGCCTGCGCTTGATTTTTTCGAACACCCTTATATAAGGGTCTACTCCATTTCGCTCGGCCCTGCTTTGACCCTAGTATTTCTTCGTTACGACCGTACTCGCTAACACCTCAGTCACCAATTCAACTCACAACAATCCCTACTCATGGAGGCTTTCACATGAAGCATACTTTTATTGTTCTTTCGATTCTTACTTCGGCTTTCGTTTTTTGTGCCTGTCAAACAAAGCCAAAGGCTGATTCAAAAACGGAGGATGAATCAAAAGTACCTAAACTAAAAAAGCCTGTGGTCCGTAGAATCTGGGTGCCAGAGAAAATTGAAGAGAATGGCCTTATTTGGGAAGAGGGCCATTGGCGCTATGAGGTTGAGAAGAACGCAACCTTTGCAAGGTAGCTTCTCACTTCGTCGCCAACCGCCAGAACCACATAACACCTATTTTAAAACTCATAAGGAGATATCCGTGAAAACTGAAAAATCGAAATCCTATCCAGATCGGATTAACTTATCGCCTGATCAAAGTACCAGAGTTGAAGCGTGGCAAAAGCAGATCGAATCTGCCTTTCAGGGAGCGCTTAAGATTGGGCGCTCTGAGCTTGTGAACTTCATCTTGGATACGGCTCAAGAAACACTTTCGCAGCCAACGCTCTCAAAGCTTTTTAATCAGCACTTTGATGAGATTCGATTTCTTACCTGGGCGAAATCAAAGATTCTGGAAGCAAAACGCGAAGGCCGAACGGTGACATTGGACACTCTGCGGACCAGTCTCAATTCGGGTGCCCTTAGCACTGAGTCAACGAAGGTATCTCGAAAACGAACAAAGAGAACAAGTGGGAATGAGATTGACGTAGCAACCGGAGTGTCAACGGACGTTCTCACAGCAGAAGACAAGGTGTCTCAATGAAAGGTAATGCGATATCAACGTCCAGGATTCGAGATGACCGCAGTGTCATAGGAGGGACATCCCAGCTCCAAGTAATCGGTTCGGGAGCTTTGCCAATCGGCGCAAAAAGGATAGAAAACAGCTTGCCTCAACACATTATCTTTGATAATATATTAGGGTTTGGAGGTTTGATGAAGCCCAAGGAGTTTCGTGAAATTCGTGAGCGACTGAATCTGACTCAGAAGGAGTTGTCAGAAATTTTCGGGCTTTCTGGTTACATTCCAGTCAATCACTATGAAAGTGGCTTCAGAAGACCTAGCACTTTGATTGCGGCATTGATGAGAGTTTTTGACAGTTGGCCTGAGAAACAGCGGGATACGCTTCAAGCTGATTTGAAGAAATTTGCTTTGCTCGAAAAAAATCGGAAAAAATCCCAATGAGTGAGGGTAAAGACATAAATCTTCGGGCGCTGTTTGTAGCCGCAAAAGATTTAATGGTAGTCGTAAAATTCGAAAATGACGATTCCTCTGAAGGAATGATGAGAGCAAAGCTCGCTAAAGAAATTGTTTGTCAGTTGATCTTGCTGGGCCAGAAGCGTGGACGGCCCGCTCGATTTAAGGAGAATGTCGATGAAGCCGCTTAAAATCGGAGCCTACATTAGGGTTTCCACGGAAGATCAGGTCAATGTCTACGAGGGCTCACTAGATTCTCAAAAGCATCGAATTGAGGAATTTGTTCAGTACAAGAATCGGCAAAGTAAGGGCTGGGGAGAAATTGTCGAATACTATGTTGAAGAAGGTGTTTCAGCAGGAACGGCAAATAGACCCATGTATCAAAAGATCATGTCGGACATCAGGAAAGGAAAAGTAAATCTAATCTTGGTGAGTGATCTCACCCGTCTTTCGCGAAACTTGCTTGATTTCTGCAATCTTATTCATGAACTAGAAAAACATCACGCAAGCTATCTTTCGATGAAAGAGCAATTCGACACAAGCACTCCGATTGGTCGAATGATGGTCTATATTATTATTGCTCTCGGGCAATTTGAACGAGAGCAAACCTCAGAACGCGTCGCCATTAACTGCCATTCGCGAGCTTTGCGAGGACTTGTCAATGGCGGCCCGGCTCCGCTCGGTTTTGATAAGCACCCCGAGAAACCTGGGTTGCTCATTCCAAACGAATCAGAGGCTGAAGTTGTCCGAACAATCTTTAAGACCTTTCTTGAAGAAGGATCACGGGCAAAAGCGGTCCAAAGACTTCATGCCCTGGGTATAAGGCCTAAGAGGACTTCAAAAAAGGCAAAAGAGAAGGTGGCACCAGACTGGACTGTGCAGACCTTGGGATCACTTCTGGAAAACTCAGCTTATATTGGGTATCGAGAAATCAATAAGCTCTACAAAGAAGCGGATGCATCCCATTTAAAGCCGTGGCAGAAGCATCAGGTTGTAAAAGCAGCGTGGCCTGCGATTGTAAGTGAGAAGGTATTTTACGAGGCTCAGAATCTCCTGAAAGAAGCCGCAGAAAGAGAGCGAACCCGTCGCGAAGGTAGTGAAAGCCGAAGCTTTCTTTTAACCGGACTACTAACTTGCGGAGAGCTTGGTTTACCTTTGGTCGGACAATCTGCCCATGGGGCAAGTGGCATGGTTCACCGTTACTATCACTACCCTCGAAAACCCAAAGACGTAGAATTTGTCCGACCACGTCTGAATGCCGAAGAGCTTGAGGAAAAGGTCATTCACGAATTTAAAACAGCTCTGACGACTCAGGGGTATTTTCACAATCTTGAGCAAATGTTGAGGGATCAGGCGGAAGCAACTGGTCGAGGTAATGCCTCTGAGCTGGAGCGGGCGCAAAGAGAGCTGGCCATAACGACCGAAAGGGTCAATGCGATCTGGCTTAATCAAAGCCGCATGCAATTGAGTGAGGACGCCCTAAAACTCGCCTCAGATGAGTTGAATCGATTAGCCAAGCAAAAGGCGGATCTGGAGAAGTACATTCACCAACTTGGCCCTCAAGTAGCGACATCTCAGCTATATAAAGAACAGTCTTTATTTATAGAGAGTCAGATTCGTTGGTGCATGCAGGGCTGGCTCAAGGCCACTCCTGCCGTCCGTAAGCGACTGTTACGCAGAACGATCAAAGAGATTGTAGTGACACGCTCGGACCTCCAGATCACTTTCTGGATGAGCGCTCAAGAGCGAGACGAGGCACTGTTTCAAGCGCGAGAGGGAGAAGCTGGTGGGGGTCAGAATGTCCTGAGCTTCAGGCGTCGCTCGCTCTCGGCTCAGGATCAGAATTTGCGGTTCGGAAGTTCGGGAGACGTAAGAAATGGTAGTGAGAGGCGGACTTGAACCGCCGACCCTCAGATTATGATTCTGATGCTCTAACCAGCTGAGCTACCCCACCACCGTGTAATTTCAAAGATTAAATCAGACCAAATTGAGTGCGACTGGCCTTTGGACTGAATCGCTATTTAGTCGCCAATATTGTTCTTTGTCAATTCCAACATCTGGATCAAACTTTGAGAACATCCACTCCGAGGTGATCGATGATCAAAATGACGCGCCAAATAACAGTCTTTGCACTCCTGCTTTCCGCCTCATGCCAGCGCCCCCCATCCGCCCAAATCCCTATTGGGAGCGAGCTGCAGGTTTCAAGTAGCAAGGTCCAAGTGACTGTCGTCGACGAGGAGAATCAGCCAATCGCCAAAGCAAGCGTTCTTTTGGGGATGAAAGTGGGAACTCCCTTTGAAAAGAATTTCCTGCAAACAGACGATCACGGCCGGGTTCAAATTCCGAGTTGGAAGGGACCTCTTCCCATCACGATCGACAAAGCAGGTTTTGTTCGCAGAACTTTTTTTTCACAAACCGCAAGCGACCAAACTTTCACCATTCGCGCCCTCCCCTCCCAGAATCGCTATCTGATCAAAGGCGAAATTACCGGTTACGAAAATATCAAATCCGATGGAAAATTTGATATCGGAATGGTGCTGCCTGCTTTTGGACGAGACGAGATTTTTTCCCTGAGCCTTGAAAACATCATCAGCAGCGAAACTGACGCTCTGAAGGTGTATGGCAAAACCGTAGAAATTCCCAGTAACGTCGCTTTCCCGAAACAAACTGAATACTACAAGCTCCTGCCTATTTCTCTGAATAAACCAAGCTACCGAATTTTTTCGACAACTCCCGGGCCAAAACATGTTGTCGCAGCCCATGCAACATTTCCAACACGGCAGGTTCTAGACGCAGCTTTAAACTCTCAGCCATTTTGGGATCTCACGAATCTTTTTAAAATTGAGCAGGGCTCTGTCAATGAATTCACGGTGACCGATTTAGTAACCCAAAAAAATCTGACCGTCTCACAATATCACTTTTCGCAAGAAAAAATGATCAAAACACCAGAGGCAAAAGCCGACGAAAGTTTGTTTGCAGTCAGCTTGAGCCTTGCTGGATCACTTTATATCCCCACCGATTTAAAAAAGCTCACGCCAGGAGAATCTCGCACTATGACCTTTGGTGAATTTGGTTCTTCAGCCATGGTGTATTTTCTCACAAAAACTGATGACCTCCCCTCTCAGCTTGATTTGCACGGCCTCCGTTATTCGTTGGCGTTTGCGCCTGAGGCAACAGCCACGCAAACTCGTCTGCTCGACCTCGTCGATGCGCCTCAACTGGGGGCAAGTGGAGCTTTGAAGGTTTTCCCTCCATCAAAAACTGGTTTTCAGAATATCGCGCTTCACACTCAGCTTTTTTCAATAACCGCCAGTGCGATGATGGTTCAAGGAGAAGAAATACAGATTCCGTTTTGGGAGACTTTCTCTTCTGATTGGGATCAAGAAATTTCGCTTCCTATTTGGCCTGGACCTCAACCTAGTATTTCTCACGGAGTCTGGGCGGTTTCGTTTTTGGCAGGATTGGAAGCGGCGCCAGAAAACTTTAGCACCGGGCTTTCAAAAACTTTAACTCACATGAGCTATGGACAAGTGAAGTTCTAAACGATAAAAATAGAGAGTATGAAACGATCTCTAACACATCTTACCCTCGTGCTTTTTTTGGGTGTTTTTAACCAAGCCTGCTCTCTCTTTAGCGGCGCCTCAACACCGCTCCAAAAAGAACCCATTACAGCTCCACCTCAGCGCGTTTTTCAGTTTAACTACGACCGTGTATGGAAAGCGGCCCAAAAAGCTATGGTTCGCTACAGTCTTGCGATCAACAACATTGATAAAGGCATTCTTGAAACTGATATGATCAAAGGTGAAGACACCTGGATGCCACCTTATGTGCTCAAGCGTCCTTCTTCAGGCTTGCAGTATCGGGTGTCATTACGAGTGACTAAGGGGAAGTCAGAAAACCACCCCGCAACTCGCGTGACGGTCATAAAAAAGCCTGAGCTCTTTCGAGATTTTTTTTCTGAGTCTGAGAAAATTCCCTCTGATGGTCTTGAAGAACTTGTGATCTTATACCGTATCGATCGCGAGCTACTTATCGAAGATGCTTTAACAAAAGCCCAGAAAGGTGCGCCCGCTGAGCCCTAGCGCTTTACAGACGCGTTTCGTTCAGCATCAACCCAATCCGACCATAAGCGATGCTGATCCTTCAGCGGAGTTTCTCTCTCGCCAAGTTGTACGCCGAAAAGTTTTTCAAGGCCTCGCTGTCCAAGAGCGGCGACCTCTTGATCACGATCTGCGAGCACTTTTAAGAATCGCTCTTTTTCTTCCTTGACCGGGTTTTGTGCGAGAAACTCCACGATTTGCTTTCGTACCCATAAGCTCTGACCGCCTCGAAAATTTCGCCTCTCTTGAAGCTCTGACCAGAGATGAGTTCTAATCTGAGGATTTGACGGAAGCTGCTTGAGAAGGTTCACGGCCTCAGAGCGAACAACAAGGGCTTTGTCTTTGAGAAGTCTCAGTCCCAATTCTTTTGCAGGTTGCACTCCAAGACTCTTAACACCGACAAGCGCTGCACTTCTTAAAACCCAATCACGATGAACACTTGCCTTTTGAATCATTGCCGAAGCTTCGGGCCCGCCTTTTTCAACAATCTCCATAAAAAGTTTCCAGCGAAGGGACGTCGGTTGGCTTTGCGAAAAGGCAATTTCTTTTTTATCTGTCACCGCAGGAGAGAGCACGGGTGGAATTGCAGCGTTGGCCGAAACACATAGAAAATAAACGAGCCATCCCACCTTGGATTGATACTGGTTCACAAAACACTCCTACAAGATCTATTATTTTTTCTCTTCAAGGTCTGTTGCTTCAAGCAACAGTTTATCTGTGTTTAACTCAGACTCTAAAGCATTTTGCACTTCAGGGCCATCAGCTGTACTTAAATCCAGCGCTTCGGTCATCATTTTATCGACATTTACGTTAAGATCTAAAGGCTCAGGCTCCTGCGCAGAAGCTGCTTCAGGAGTCTTGAGGTCTTCGTGAATCACGGATTTTGGAACACTCACCTGTTTTTCAACTTCAAGCTGAGCTCCAGACTTCTGTTCCTCTACAGCCGCTGCAAACTCAGACATGATGTCATCGCTTTCTGGATCTGCGACGGGAGCTGCATCTGCTGGAGCCGGAGGCGAGGCAGCTTCAGCAAACGCCGCGTTCACAAAATCTTGCGAGAGAAGTCCTGATTTCTGAATGCCTGCAGACGCTTCGATTTCTGGAGCTGCGGGCGGTGGCTCAGCGGCTGTGGGAGCTTTGGTCGCATTTTCTAATTGAGCTTTGAGCAGTTCGATTTCATTGGCGAGCTTAACATTTTCTTCTTTGAAAAAAGACAGATCGGCAATGTCTTCTTCGATGATCTCGTACTCAGCGAGCTTGCCCTCAAGCTGCTTGATACGCTCTTGCATCTTTTGACTTTCCTCGTTGGCGACGACAGGCGCCTCTCCCGTTGAAGCTCCCATCGGAGGTCTATTTTTTAAACTCTGCAATTCCTGCTCTTTGGCTTGAAGCGCGTCTTTGAGACTTGCAAGCTCGGCTTCAAGTCCGGGATCTCTAGCCGCCGATGCCACAGCCGCATCACCGGATGCTGACGCAGACACAGCATTTTCAGAACTCGCCTGAGCTCGCTCGGCAAGGCCCAAACTCATTCGTGGAGCCGCTGCCGCATGAGGGCCACCTGCTTGTTCAAGAATTTTACGCAATGACTCTTCGATGCCTGAAAGATCAAATCCCGCGGCTGCCTGTTCTGCAAGAGAAGGAAACAAAAACGCTTTCACCGACAAAAATAAAATGATCACCAAGATGAGGACAAATAGACCCTCGATGATCATGGTGTTGTTGTGGATAAAAAACGCGATGGAGCTGTCTAATGTCATTATCTGATAGTTCCTTCTGTTATCTCTTCGTGAATTCCTCAAAGAACAAAGACTGGCCAAGGGTCGAGGATTGAGTTTTTTAATTCCATAACTAGACCTCCTCGGCCGTCCATGCTAGACCAACGAATGAACCCCTACCTCGAGGTCCCTATGTCTTCAGATAGTTTTGATCTCATTTTAAGCAAGGGCCATGTGATGCTGCCCGACTCCAACTCCCCTCACGGCCTCAAAAGTCAAATCGCTGACGTAGGGATTCAAGCTGGAAAGATAACTGCCATAGGGGATTTGTCTCAGGCAAAGTCTGCAAAGATGGTCACGCTTCAGGGGCTTCACGTTTTACCAGGTGTGATCGACTCGCAAGTTCATTTTCGGGAGCCAGGGCTGACTCACAAAGAAGATCTGCAGACGGGCTCTCTCGGAGCGCTTCTTGGCGGCATCACGACTTATTTTGAAATGCCCAACACAACTCCGCCCACGTCAACTCCACAAGCTCTTGAAGAAAAGCTACGCCTTGCAAAAGGCCGCTCCTACTGCAATTTTGGATTTTTTGCCGGAGCTACTCCGCAAAACACGGACGATTTGGCGACTCTTGAACTTCACTCCGGATGTGTTGGCGTCAAAATTTTTATGGGTAGTTCTACGGGAAGCTTGCTTGTCGAAGAAGAGGAAGTTCTCAAAAAAATTATGGCAAATGGTCGACGTCGTGTTGCTGTTCATAGCGAAGATGAAGCTCGCATGAAAGAGCGAAAGCAAATTGCTGTTGACGGCGGTCATGCAAGATTTCACCCCGCATGGCGAGATGAAAAAAGCGCTATTCTTTCTACAGAGAGATTGATCAGAGTCGTTCAGCAGACGCATCGGCCCGCGCACGTACTTCACATTTCGACTGCTGAAGAGCTCGAACTCATCGCTCCCCACCGCCCGCTCATGACCATGGAATGCTTGCCTCAACATCTTTTGTTTGCAGCGCCCGAAGTTTATGACCGATGGGAAAACTTTGCTCAGCAAAATCCCCCCATCCGCGCTGCTCGCCATCGCGAAGCCCTATGGAAGGCCATAAAAAATGATCTCATTGATGTGATAGCGAGTGATCACGCCCCCCACACCGCCGAAGAAAAAATGAAGCCTTACCCGCAAAGCCCCTCTGGAATGCCTGGAACACAGACGCTCCTTCCTCTCATGCTCAACTTTGTGAATGAAGGTCGACTGTCCCTAGAGCACCTTGTGAAGCTTGTTTGTACGAATCCTGCCGCGCTTTACGGAGCGCAAAACAAGGGAGTCATTCGTGTCGGTGCCCATGCTGATCTCACTATCGTTGATCTTAAAAAGACTCAAAAAATTCAAAATAGTTGGATCAAAAGCCGCGTCGGTTGGTGTTTGTATGATGGTATGTCCACCACAGGATGGCCAGTAATGGCTTACCTAAAGGGTCAACTTGCGATGCAGGATGGAGCCCTGGCTCACAAGGAGCCGCTCGGTAGCGCGGTAGATTTTAAATCTTAATGCCGTCGTCACTTCTTTGGGCGCTCGGAGCGAACCTCACGTTTTCAATCTCAAGCGTCGTGTTTACGGAGTTTTCCGCAAAACACACTGTCCTTTGGATGAATGCGTTTAAAGCTAGCATCGCGACACTCGCCTTTTTTCTGACAGTTTTCATTTTCAATTTGTGGGGCCACCCATCCCTTGCCACCGTTGGCGTTTTATCACTCAGCGGTTTTTTGGGACTGCTCCTTGGAGATCTCTTTTTGCTGAGCAGCTACACGCAAATCGGTCCTGGGCGTTGCCTAATGCTCTTTGGTTTTGATCCCATCTTTCTTGGAATTATGGCTCTTTTTTTATTTGCTCAGCCGTTTCCACTTTACAAAATTCTTGCCGTTTTTTGTATGGTGGCTTGTCTTTTTACTCTCAGTTTTGAAAAGTTCAAAGAGCACGGGCACTGGCATTGGCGGGGCCTTTGGCATGGCCTTCTCGCTGTTTTTCTGGACGCCTGTGGTGTTTTACTAACAAAACAAGCCTTCGAGATGTCCCCACAAATGTCGCCGGTGGAAGGAAATCTCTATCGCGGCCTTGGCGCTGTATTCGGATTTGCAATGATCGGGATTTTCGTTCGTCCTATTGAGCTAAAAAAAAATTTCCTCAAAAACTCGCCGAGGCAGCGATTCAAAGTGCTCATCGGGTCCATTGCTGGATGCTACCTCTGCCTCCTCATGTACCTGACGGCCGTAAGAAGCGGTCATCTTGCGTCGGTCTCTGCGATTGGGATTACAAGCCCAATGTTTGCAAGTTTGTTTGAATGCTATCAAAAAAGGACATGGCCGAGCGCTTACCTTCTCGTGGGATTTTCTTTTTTCGTTTTAGGATTTATGATCTTGGTTGTTCCGTCGCCATTTTAAACGGAAGCTTTACTGACCTTTTGCTCTGCCGGCACGCCGGTAAAAAATTCCCGCAACTCTCGATCCACACGGGCTGCATCTTGGTACCCAATATCGATCAATCGCCCCGTGTATCCGGGGACAAATAACAAATGACTGAGAATATCTCCCGCTCCGCCTTGTTTGGTCCCTAATCCCCGAAGTAGATAACGAACAATCAGAGGCAATTCCTGTTGGTAATCGGTGGCGAGTTTTCCTAAATCCTCGCTGGGCCTAATGACGAGGGTTTCGATTTTTTCAATTCCGATATCGTGAGTGCCCGCTTTATCAACAACCTGATTAAGACGCTCTAAATGCTCAACATCCGCATCCAGACTTTCCGAAAAAAGAGAGTTCAAAATAAGGGAGGCAATGCGCGCTGCTGATGGCGCCGGCTCAGGATGAGCTGCATCACATTCTTCTAAATCATTTTCAATGCGCTTCACCTGTCGTCTTACGCCGACCACAAGAATCTTTTTTGCACCTAAACGCGCTGCTGGCCCAAGAGGAGCCGTGGATCTAATACAGCCATCCACATACCGTTTATAACCCACCATTTGACTTGGGAAAATGAAAGGAATCGCAGCTGAGGCCATGATGTGATCAACGTTGATCTTTGCAGCCTCTGAGCGCCGTCGCGCCCGCACCCAATTCTTAAACTGTTTCGCCTGGACGAAGGTAACTGCTGATCCCGTATAGACCTCAGTTGCTGTCACGGCAAACGCTTTGAGCTTTTCGCTCTGTAGACAGTCTTCAATCGCATCGAGATCCATAATTTTAGTGAGTAGGCCATGCAGTGGCGAAGTGTCTAGCAATGACTGCGCTCTCGTATGACCTGTGATACCGCCAAAGGTCAGATCATAAATCCATCTGACGGCAATTTTGAGAATCGCCCAAAAATCCACTCGCACGACTTGATTCATTTTAAGGCCGGCCCAAAGGTGCGAAACGAGGTCGCCTGCTTTTTCAAAACTCCCGGCGCTACTAGCGACTCCTGCAGCATTGATCGCACCAGAGGAGGAACCTACGAGAATATCAATGCGAGCTTCTTTGATGTTTTCGCCGATGTATTTGAGCACGCCGGCTTGGTAAGCTCCTCGCGCACCTCCGCCACTTAAAACCAAAGCAATAGGAAGATTCTGATTTTTTGGATTTAATGAGGTGATAGACATGTCATTTTAGTTTGAGAAACTCGAGGCATTTCTGTCAATGCCTTTTCGCAAGGCTCTTCTCAACCGGGCCAAAGAAGAGGTGCCACGCTCCTCGGCTCAGAGATCCACCGAGCCACAAATCGCGCAAGATTATCCACCCAAATCGGATGAGCGTTGAGCGAAGAAACCAACCTTAAGTCTTCACCGCCAAGTTTTATGAAATCACTCTTCGCCTGGACTTTGATCTCCTCAAGAGTTTCAAGACAATCGCAAGTAAAAGCGGGGCACACGACTAAGACCTTCTTGTGACCCTGCGCTACAAGATCTGGAAGAACAAGATCTGTGTACGGTGCAATCCAAGGCCGACGCCCTAGTCGAGATTGAAAACTCACCATGTATTGACTCTTTTTTAAACCCAAACGCAATGCCAGCGCTTCCGTCGTCGCAAAGCACTGACCTCGATAGCAAAGCGGCCGCGCTTTTAAATCTCGAAGCTGACAATCGAGTGTTTTTAAGCAGGAACTACAGCCGGGTTCTACTTTCTCAATGTGCCTTTCAGGAAGACCATGGTAGCTAAATAAAATAAAGTCGGGAGAAAATTCAGAGAGAGCCTCCTGAATCCGAACGTGAAAAGAAGCAATGAACTCATCTTCAACAAAAAAATCTCTTAGAATTTGTAAGTTAAAATCGCTTGCAGCAAGGGCCTTGATTTTTAGAATCGAACTCAATGTCGAAGACTCTGCGTACTGCGGATAAAGGGGCAAAACAAGAAGATCTCTGACACCCGCCGCGCGCAGGCGTCCTAACGCTGATTGAAAATCAGGTTGGCCATAGCGCATGCCCATCTCAACCATATAACCAGATCCCAGTTTTTTGGAAAGTGCGCTTTTAAGATCGAGCATGTTTTTTAGCAATGGAGATCCCTCACTCGACCATACTTTTTGATATTTCAAAGCCGTTGTTTGAGAGCGAAAAGGCGCGATAATCCCGTTTACGAGCGGCCAGCGCAACATCCAAGGAATGTCGATCACGTAAGGATCCATGAGAAACTCTCGAAGGTATTTTGCCACTGGCTCTGCGGTGGGTCCCTCAGGCGTTCCCAAATTGATGAGAAGAATTCCGACTGGCGCTTTCACTGCTGCTGATTCTTTTGATGCCATTGCTCACAAGATCCTTTCACGAATTTTAAGATTTGCCCTAGCCCGATTTGCCCGAGGTAGTTCCCATGAAGCACAACATTGGGCGGAACGTAGTTAGGGAGACTCTCAAGCGCCGTCTCTAACTCTAAACTGTAGTGCGGTAGAGCCTCAGGCCATCGAGTGATCTTTGTCCCTTCAGGCTCTTCACGATATCCGACCAAGCGCCCACGATCGATAGAAATCAAAGACAGAATTTGAGCGTCAGTGAGATTGAGCACGTGAGTGTTCAAGGCGCCGCCCAAAATCCAAGTTTCAGAATCCATTTGCGAACGACCTTCGAAAATATCACTGTTAAAAAGCACTCCCAAAGACGTAAATTTTTGATCTTCTGGAAACAGTACTCCAAAGCCGCGAAGACTTTTCCGGCGCCGGAAAAACTGAGTCACAGTCACAACAGGAAGCATTTCCAAATTTTTTAGAGGCGGAATATTGAACATTTTTTGGCAGTTTTTGAGCGAGCCACAGAAAAAAATGGGCCCGTTTCCTGATCCTAAGTAAGGCGTGCCGTAGTGAATGGAAACTCCTCGAGACTCAAGGTAGGAGCTCAACGCTTCTGTGAACGCACTCATACCACCACGAAAAGAAACTGAACCGCGATGGCGGTAGGTCTTTTTTTCGTTTTTAAAAAACCGTCCCAAGATCAAATAACTGCTGAGGACCTCGGGCCGACCGGCATAGATGCCACTCAAACCAGGAGCTACCAAATACTTAAATGCCGCGGGCCCAAGTGAGCGAAGCGCCCAATCGGCAATGCTTTGATTTCGAATCGGGGCAAGCCTTCTTGTAAAGTAGGCCCGCCCCAAATTTACTAAGAATCCAATCGTCTCAAAAAACTGAAGGGGCCACCGACGAGGACGGCCGCGAAAAATGTAGCGATTGCGACTTTCTTTTTTTGTGGGCAAAATTTCAAGTCCAAGCTTATCACAAATCTGCTGCAAATCGGGATTCCAAATCAAACCGTTGGCGGCACCCTCCACAAGACCTAGGGGTTCATTGAAGGTTTGTAAAAGGCCTCCGGAACGCTGAGATTTCTCATAAATTTCAACTTTGTAACCGAGCTCAACAAGGTAGTACGACGTGAGAAGGCCAGTAAAACCAGCACCGACAACAACGACTGAACCGCCCGCTTTCATTTTAGAGTGATTGAGAAAAAACTTTTGATCCAGGCTGTTTCTCGCGCAACCGTTGATCAAGGCCCATGCAGGCATTTCGCAAAAATGGTCTCCCCTCTTTGAGTACTGAGAGTTTGCGACCTTCAAGTGTAATCAAGTGATCTTCGATCATCGAACTCAAATACCCACGAAGATCTTGGGCCTGATCATCAGTAGGCAAAGTGACTTCAAACTGAGTCATCAGTTGCAAAATCAGCTGTCGCTGCTGACGATCAAGAACTGAAAGCTTGTGCCCACGAAGGGTCGGGATTTCACCTTTGTCGATGTGTCTTTCGTAAACCGGAAGAACTTTTTCATTTTGATGAAAACAATCTGGGGTTTCCGAAATTGAACTCACACCAATCCCTAGGAGGACATCCGTCTTTTGATCCGTGTAACCCATAAAATTACGATGGAGTGTGTGCTTAGATTGCGCAACGGCCAAAAGATCCGTCGGAAGAGCAAAGTGATCCATCCCAATTTCTATATATCCGCCATCTAGGAGCATGCCACGAGCGAGCTCGTAGAACGCGCGCTTTTCTTCGCCAAAAGGAACGTCTTCGTCTTTGAAAAGTCTTTGTTGCGGCTTAATCCACGGAACCAGTGCAAAACTGTAGAGGGCAATTCGGTCGGGCCTGAGCTTGAGAGTTTTTTCTGTCATCTCACGAATAGATTCGAGAGTCTGTTTTGGCAGGCCGTAAATCAAATCAAAATTCACCGAACGATAACCTAGATCGCGGGCCTCGTCGGTGATTTTTTGGGTCATCTCATAAGGCTGAACGCGATTCACAATGCGCTGGACTTCTGGGTTGAAATCTTGGACTCCAAGACTGAGCCGATCAAATCCGAGCTTCTTTAAAACAGAAAGCTGGTCTTTATTGGTACGCCGAGGATCCACCTCAACCGAACCTTCAAAATCATCAGAAGAAATCATACAGTGCTTAAAAAGCTCACTGAGTAAAACATTGAGGTTCTCAGCGGATAAAAATGTGGGAGTGCCTCCACCCAAGTGAACATGTTTAAGAGGACTTTTAGCAAGACCGTGCACTTGATTTTTGTATAACAGGAACTCTTTGAGCAACCGGTCTTTGTAATCAGGCTCTTTACCGTGATTTTTCGTGATGACGGTGTTGCAACCACAAAACGTACAAAGGGTTTCACAAAACGGGATATGGAGATATAACGACCACGGCGCTGGCTTTGCAAAAGCTCGGTTCAATGACTCAAGCCACTCGGCTGTGCTTGGCGAATCTGTCCAATACGGCACCGTTGGGTAACTGGTATATCTGGGGGCAGGCACATCATATTTTTTAAATAAGTCGGTCACTTGAACACCTCCCGCACACGCTGTACAAAATATTTAACATGGCTCTCTGGGGTCTGTGGCAAAACGCCGTGTCCGAGGCCGGAAACCCATCCCGCTCGCTCAGCAGCAGGAACACTGTGGATCGCGTTTAAATACAGATCAAGCTCCTGTCGAAACTGCGCTTCTGGTAAAAAGAGCATCGCTTGATCAAAATTTCCCTGTAAAAATCCTTTTTTAAAATTTGAAAACTGAGCTGGAAACGTAAAACGATGATCAATCCCTAAACCTGCCCACGGACCATCTTGAATGCGAACAGCGCCAGAGAAATGATCGAGCGTCGTTCCTTTTGAGTAATAACCGAGCCGGCCCGGAAACTCACTTGCAAGATTGAGTAAATGCGGCGCCAGAAATCTCTGGAACACCGAGGGAGAAACCTCACCTGCAGCAGTGTCAAAAACCATGACCACTTCAGCTCCACCGTCAAACTGAAGTTGAATGTTGTATTTTAAAAACTGAACCATCGAGCGAGCAAATCGCTCATACAAAAAGAGGTTTGCCTTTGCCCGTTGGAGCGAGCCCTTATGCCCTCCCTCCACAGCGTAAGTAAAAAGGGTCCAAGGCCCGCCAACAAAACCGATAACACTTTTGTCTTTGGGGATTTTTTTGCGCGTTAAAATCATAGCTTCTTTTTGGAACTCCATGAATCTCACCGACTCATCCACAGATTTAAGATCCGAAAAGTTCTGCGCGGTGAGCTGGCGCCCTAGCTCAGGACCAGAGTCTTTATACTCCAGGCCTAAACCCAAAGCCTCCAAAGGAAAAAGCAAGTCGCTAAACAAGATCGCAACATCAAAATCAAAATCCTGCACGGGCCCTAGAGCTACTTCAGAGGCCAATTCTGCGTTTTTGCACAGCTCCATGAACGAGTGTTTTTTCCGCAAGGCCTGATAGTGCTGGTGATACCTTCCTGCCTGTCGCATGAACCATACGGGAGGAGTTTGCTGGGGCTTTCTTTGTATGGCGTTTTGAAATCTCTCGTTCATGGGGTCTCCTCTGCTTGAATCATTGATGAATCCACTGATAGCCAACTCCACGGACGGTCCGAATAATTTCACTACTATCGTCACTGAGAAGTTGGCGCAAACGTACAATTGAATTGTCTACGGTTCGATGAGTTGGGAACTTGTCTTCCCCCCAAACGGAATTAAGAATCGTATCGCGCGAAACTGCCTCGGGTTCAGCACGAATGAGAAGTTCTAAAACTTGAAAGTCTTTGGTTGAAATCGCAACCTTTTTTCCGTCAGGCAAAGTCAGATCTCTCGCTTTTAAATCGATGATCACTCCCCGACAGATGATTTTTTCGGTTCGTCGATGAATTTCCAGAACGTGTCTGACTCTCAATAGCAGCTCTTTGAGATGAAATGGTTTAGGAATAAACTCTTCAGCACCCATCTCAAAACCTTTGAGGCGATTTTCCGCTGAGTTTAAAGCCGTCATAAATAAGAAAGGCACCGTTTTTTCTTTTCGAATTTTATTGGCGACATCAAAACCCGATCCGTCGGGAAGATTCACATCGAGGATGACTAAATCAAATTCAGAACTTTGCAAACTTGCGAGAGCCTCTCTGCAGCTTTTCGCCCATTGAACTTGATAATTTTCTTTTTCAAGACGCTCCTTGAGCGTCTGCCCTAGGGAATTGTCGTCCTCTAAAAGAAGAAGAGAGCTCATACTAATCCCCCTTCTAATTCCATCCGGATTTGAACCCGAGCTCCTCCGGTAAGATTCGTGATCTTTCCGCTCAGGCGATGCACCATTTCAGAAATGATAAAAAGCCCAAGTCCGCTGCCACTCGTCGATGAATGTCTGTAAAATGGCTCACCTAATTTTTTTTCATTTCCTTGAAACCCACTCCCATCGTCTGAAAATGTAATTTCAATCCATCCAGGTCTTATTTCGCGTGCTCCCACAAAAACCTGGCTTGCCTTCCCGTGATGAACGGCATTTTGGATGACATTTTTTAGAATTGTTTCAAAAACCCTGGCGTCACCATTAATCCAAAAATTGCGATCCACCTGAATTTTTACCCAAGGCCAGTGATGAGAAACGAGTGAGAGAACTTTTGAAAATACAATTTTTTCAAAAAAGAGCGTATCTTCCTGGCCCCGTGCTAAAAACAAGGAATTTTCTAACTGCACTTCAAGACGTGCCGTATCTTGAACCAACCGGCCTACAAGAACCTGATGAGAAGACTCCCCTAAATCCTCAGCTAAACTCTCAACCTGGAGTCTGAGGCTGGCAATTGAGGTTTTAATCTCGTGAGTAAACACCGCGAAAAACTGATTCACTTCGTCAGCACGGCCTTTTTCTTTGCGGATGTAAAAAAGCAGGGCCATACCACCGAGGACAAGGAGAACAACGAGAGTCGCACCTTCGGCCAAAAGCATGCGCTGGTGGCGCGCAATTTCAAACGCAGGCTCTAAATTCAGCGAATTGAGCTTTTCAATTTGTCGCAAGTTGAAAATGATCCACCACGTGGCAAGGGCCGCGGTAAAAACCACCCAAACAAGCGTGAGGGCATATTTAAAAAATACGCCCGAACTAACTTTTGAAAACTTCAAGGGCTGCTCCTTGAATGGCCTCTTTGGCCTGTTGTAAAATATCAGGAGTGTGCGCGGCTGATAAAAATCCCACCTCGTAACCGCTAGGCGCAAGATACACGCCCCGCTTGAGGCACTCATGAAATAGTTTTGCGAAAGTTGGACCATGGGTTGACGGTATAGTCTTGTGGTTACGAATGGTCGAGCCGGTCTTTTCATGAATCCAAAACAAAGACCCAAAAGAGCTCATCTCCATCGGTATGCCTTTGTCTGTAAAAAAACTGTTCAACTGTTCAGCCCAGGCCTCTGTCGTCTCAGCCAATTTTTTCTGTACGCGCCCTGCTTTTGCTTTTTTGAGCGTTGCAAGTCCTGCGGCCATTCCAACGGGATTAGCGCTCAAAGTGCCTGCTTGATAAACTGGTCCTGCAGGGGCCACCAAATCCATTAAGCCCCTTCGTCCCCCATAACATCCAACGGGAAATCCGCCGCCAATCACCTTTCCATACGTAACAAGATCGGGCTCTACATTTAGAATTTCTGCCATACCGCCACCGGCGACTCGAAATCCTGAAATCACTTCATCAAAAATCAAAAGCGCTCCCGACGCCCTAGCGAGATCAACGACTTTGTTCAAAAATTCTTTTCGCTGAATCAAAAGCCCATAGTTGGCAGGAATAGGTTCGATGATAACTGCGGCAATCTGCCCACCAAATTGTGAGAAAATATTTTGCAGTCCTGTTTCATCATCCAAAAAAGCAACAATCGTCTCAGAAGCCACCTGCGCTGAAACCCCGGCACTGTCTTGACTTGCCAGTCCCGCAAGACCTGAACCAGACTTCACAAGCATCTGATCCACGTGCCCGTGATAACAGCCATCAAATTTTAATATATACTGCCTTTGGGTTGCGGCACGTGCGACGCGAAGAGCACTCATCACTGCTTCAGTGCCGGAAGAAACAAACC
Organism: Pseudobdellovibrionaceae bacterium; assembly: GCA_044229295.1. Classification (GTDB taxonomy): domain Bacteria; phylum Bdellovibrionota; class Bdellovibrionia; order Bdellovibrionales; family Bdellovibrionaceae; genus JBGATJ01. The sequence continues at coordinate 16,471 of JBGATJ010000015.1, read as the reverse complement.
GAACTTTTTCTAGAAATGGAATTTCAGCTGTCATCCATTCGGCAAGCTCAAGGGAATACGGTTCACAGGCTCCAAAGCTCCACGCCGTACGAATCATTTTTTCAACAGCCTCTGACACCTCAGGATCACGGTGACCCAAGATGAGCGGACCAAAGCTCATGCAAAAATCGATGAGCTTTACTCCATCGACGGTTTCAAGATGCGGACCTTGAGCCGACTTAAAAAACACGGGAGTGCCACCAACACTTCTAAAAGCGCGTACAGGGCTATGGACTCCACCTGGTGTGACTTTGAGACTTCGTTCAAACAGTTGGCTTGAGGTTGTCATGATGTTCCTACTTTTTTGAGAGCTTTTTTCTCCAACTCTCTTCATCTAAAAAAATCGAAGGAGGGTTTTCGGGAGGCAAAAGCTTTTGTAATTGAGACAAGGTTTTACCAGGTCCACAGGCGTGGTGTCTCTCTCTAATTTGTGGGTACTGTCTCACCATCTCTTGAAAAGTGGAAGCACTCTTCCAGAAAAAATACCGACGCTCTAAAACCGACGATGGCACAGACTTTGGAACAAGGCGATAGGTTCCTACATGGGAGGCATCTTCGGCTGCGGCCTCGTGGGTGAGCGTCAACCAAGACAGGGACTGACCTCCTAGCAGAGTGAAAAGTGAAGGCGACGGAGCTCCACCCACACTTTCCTGGCAGCCATTCACCCATACGCCAAGTTTAGCAAGGCGCTTCCAGCTCTCGACTCCTGCAGTCCATACCAATTGCCCTGGTTGCCGTTGCAAGTCTTTAGGCCATGCGGAATATTTTGCGACGAAAAGGCCCGGAGCTTTTTTAATTTCCTCTAAGTCACAGGTGGTTTCGACTCGTGTGAAGCAAGTGTCTTTGGCTCCTTGAGGCCACAGCAATTCCGCAGGAACTTTTGCGCCTTCGTTATCATCGCCACTGACAATCTCACGCCTTCTCAAAACCTCTCCCTGATCCGTGAGACCACGAAGCACAAGCACGCGACCAAATCCGTGAGTTTTGACATGCACTCCGATCTTTTGATGGCAGCCTCCGCCATATCCCGACAGAATTTGCCGCTCCTGCTGCACGTCTGAAAAATCATTCACCGAGTTGAGTTTAGAAAAAAGCGCTTTAAGGTCTTCACGATGGGAAGCGATTTCAATCGCAAGCGCGCCTTGCGCGGCCGCTGGCGGATTTTCACTCACCGGCATCACCATCCACAAACATTCCCGAATTTGCTCCCGCAGCGTCTCTCGCACCGCAGAGGTTGGCTCAAAAGGATTATGCAACAATCGATCCAGGGCTGCTTTAGCAACGACTAAGGCGTCGGCGTCCTCTGTAAAGAGCTTACGCGCACGAGTTTGCACATTTCCCCGCACCGGAAAAAACTCTAAAGATTTGACAGGAAACGGAAGAGCCTCTGGCAAAAAACTCTGCAGGTTGTAAGCGCGCCGAGGTGAGGAAGATAAAATCCGCATAGCCTGTGGCGATTTAGCAACTCGCGGGTGAAACAAAATCACATCGCGAGGATCCTCGCGCTCTAAAGTCGCTGCGATTTCAAGACCATCGCGCGGAGCCGTTGGAAGATCTTTCCAAGAATGAACAACACAGTCAAACTCGCCGGCTTTGAGACCGTCAACAAAATCTTCAGTGAACACTCCTTTTTCCGGCATTTTCCACAGAGGGTCCGACTGATTTTTATCTCCGAGAGATTCACGAAAAAAATATTCTATTTCAAGTTCGGGGAAATGTTTTTGAAGAGCACGACCTACAGTATAAGCCTGAATTTTTGCAAGTTCACTTTGCCTTGAGGCAACCCTCAAGCGCATATGTCTTCCCAGCCGAAGGGCCGAACATCAAAAGATTCAAAACGTTTTTGGGTGAGCTGCTCGATTTCTTTAAGAACCTGAGCTTTGATTTTTTTGTTCTCGTGTTTCGTCTTTTCAACCTCTGAGAACACTTCGTGAAGCTTCACTTGTGGGATCTCGTTTTCTAGAGGCGATAAGCGTGACTCCGCTCGAAAATCGATAATTAATTTCGGCGGTGTTTTCAGCGAGGATATAAATGCCGAAATTTCTGGAGTGAGAAGCGGTGCTGCGACAACGATAACGTCGTAATTAAGGTCACTGATCTCAGCCTTGTTCCAATCTAAAAACTCCACTCCCGAGAAACGAACTGTAGCATCCTTTTTTTGTTCCAAATGGCGAGCAAACACCGTCAGATTTTTTTGAGATTTTTCAACCCAAGGCAAGATCTCTTGTCCCAACTGACCAAAGCCAAGAATTGCAATTTTTGAAAATGGCTTGATTCTCTTTCTTACCAAACTGCCGTAGCTTTGACTTCCCAAACCGATCATATACTTTTGGCGAATCAGTTTGGCATCGGCAAGAAGCCCTTGTAAAAATCGGCGCGCCTCACGGCTCCAAGAAAGATGCGAGATGTTTTCTTCAAGAACCAATTTTTTAAACTGGCCCATCACTTCCGTCTCGCCAAACAAGGGAGAGTGACATCCACAAATAATCTCAAGGAGCCTTTGATAGGCAAGCTCCCCTTTGAGCACTTCAGCAGAAGCCTCATTATGAAAGCGACTCAAATTAGCCGGAAGCTCTCCCTGATAAAACGCCAAAAACCGAAGGCAGGTCTGCCAGTAGAACAGATCAGACTCTTCGCCAGGAGAAACCGAAGCCAGCGCTTTCAGTGAGTGGAACACATGGATGTCTTTCATTCCTTTTTAATATAGCTAAGTCGGTCTAGGGATTTGTCACAGTTTTGTCACAGGTGAAAATTAAATGAGATTTGAGCTAGACCTGTCTCAGGTTGAGACGCTAAAAATTGATGCCCAGTCCCATTGTCGTAAAAGTAGCCACAAAGCTCGCCTTTTGATTCAACTTCTTATCGTTAAAGGAATATCTTTTAAGTCCCACACCAAATTCACCAAAGACAGAGTAGGACCAAAACACTTTTCCGTGAAAATTCAAATCCCAATTTTCTATGGGTGCGGAGTTGGCGCTGAGTGACATCGGATAGTAAATGAATTCCAAATCGGTAAATTTGGGATACCGCAAATACTTTATGATGTTGATTAAATCATCGACAAGTTTAGGCATCGACCGACCCCAAAAAAAACCACCCCCTGCAAGCGGAGCATCCAAATCATCAAGACTCACTTTTTGGTACGCCCCGATGAGACCCCAAGTTTCATCACGCCCCCAGACTCCAGGACTGAAGCGATATTTGATATTGCCGGAAAGAGCTTTGATACGGATGGATTTTTTTGCAGAGTCATCCGAGCCCACCAAATTCACACTCGCGACAGACTGAAAATATTTAGCGCTCACGCCCCACCGCTGGCGGGCGACGTAGTACTCGTTCCAGCCCAAAAGACTTTGCGCCCAATAATTAAATGCGACCTCACCGAGAAGTCCCATTTTTACGCTCGATCCTTGCGACGCTAAAATTCCGGTGAGTCTTCCTGATAGCTCAACAGGATAGGCTTTATAAATTTCATAAGAGGCATTCCATTTTTTTCGCGTTTGTTCATCAAGGACACTGAGATGAGAACGGTTGAGCTCCCCCCGTGTTGTCGCGCGGATCCACCAGGTGAACTCGCGACCATCCCTAGAGACTTCATTTTCTTGCGATGTCACTTGAGTTCCCGGAGTGACTTGACCCCAAATTGGAGACCCATTGGAGTAAGTGGCCGCCAGTGACTTTTTATCCACCCAAGGGCGAATTTTTTCTGGGGGGATCGAACTGAAAGTAAGTGGCTGACGAAAAAGTCCGCCTGTCTTTCCCATAAGGTAAACTTCTGTTGATGACGAGGGCAGCAGCACCGTCCAAAAACGGCGCAGATCCCCTAAAGTTGGTTGCCATCCAATTTTACTTTTGAAGGAGGCGTAATCTTCAGGATTGATTTCCGTGAGGTCGCCAAAAATTTTTTGATCAAAGCCCGTGAGTCTGACCCAGTTGGGATCAGAGGTCTGTACCAAATCCAAAGCATGCAGCTGTCCAGGAATTGTCGTAAGCTCGACTCGAAGTCCCGAACTCAACTCCCCAAAAAATAAAAAGGATTCGTCGGGTTTAGAAATTTTAAAACGGTTTTTAAGAGGCGCAGGCTCATTTTGCACGATGGCTCGAGGCTTGGTATTTTCAAAATTCGGAACAATGCTCCAGGTTTTGCCAACGGTCCGCACTCGGTAGCTGGCGGTGCACAACATGCTGTGGTTAATATTTTCGGCTTGAGTCAGGCAGAAGCGCAAATTGGGCTGCCCCTCCCACACGGGTGCCAGACTGTCTTTTGCAAATGGAATCCCAAAATTGCTCTTCCACTGTAAATCTGATGAGGTCAGGCGGCGCAACTTTTTATCACCTAGCAACCGACTCCAACGATCGAGCGTCGCCTGCCAATCAGCCTTGCGAGCCTCATTGATCTCGGTAGACCACGCCACATCTCCACGCCTTGAGATTGCCTCAAGCCGCCCGTTCTCGATAAGCTCTTCAGGCCAATTCACCGTCACCACATAGGCATCTCGTCCGCTGTTCACTAGCCCGGGAAGTCTTCGATCAAATTGCGAGAGTGGAACAGCTCGAATCAGAAGAGCATTTTCTTCAATAGTAATGGGACCTATTTTTAACGTGTCTCCTGCGCTCAGATCATAATCAAACTCCAAGGGGCCAAGCTTGACGCCGTTGTCGAGAGGCTCAAAAAACACGGGTTTGGCCGTTTTGGTTTTTGCGATGTAGTCTTTAATTGCCTGTACAGGAGGAGGAGTCTGCGGATTTGGTGTGGGTGTGGGCTGCGCGCCCTCGACGTTTTCTGGAGTTGAGCTTGTCGTTGGATTTGGCGTGGGATTCGCAGTTGGCCCAGGCTCGCTGTCGATCGTAAGCTCGTCGTCAAGGGTCAACTCACCTTCGACAGCAAAACCTCGGGGCCCGTTGATAAGTATCAACCCGACCAACAAGACAAAAACCCCGTTTCGCATGAACCTCCCGCTGCCCACCAAGATGACCTAGCCTAATGATAGATGGGCAAGCAACGGCCGACAACAACGAGTTTGCGACACAATCGACCTTAGTCCGGTTTTTATTGATTGCAGATGCAAAATCCGCTACAGATAATCACACTTTACAATGTCCCCCATGCCTTGAAATTCAGGAGCTCAGTATAATGTCCCGAACCCTCTATCAGATGCACGTCGATCAAATTATTGATCACACTCCAACCGTCCGCGAGCTCGTGATTTCAACGCAAAACTCTCAGGATTTTATTTTTAAAGCCGGCCAATTTGTCATGCTCCATGTGCCACAAAACCCAAAGCCCGCTCTCAGAGCTTATTCCATAGCCTCTGACGATCGGCAGAAGAATGGATTTCGCCTGCTCTTTAAATATGTCGATAATGGGGTTGCTTCGAAGTTTGTTTGGGACCTTAAGGGAGATGAGACTCTCCAGTTCACCGGGCCCTTTGGTCGCGTGTTCTTTAAAGAACCTCCTACACCACAGATTGTTTTTCTCAATACAGGAACCGGTTTGTCTCAACACTACTGCTACTTGATGTCTAAAAAAGACCTATTTCCAAATTTGCGCTATCGTATGTACTTTGGCGTGCGCGCTGAAAAGGACATTTACTACCAGCCCCAACTGGAAAATCTAAAAGCTGACTTGACTGATTTCAAATATGATTATGTCCTGAGTCGACCACAAGACTCTTGGAGTGGAAAAAAAGGCTACGTTCAGCATTTTTTAAGCGAAGTCGACTACACCAACCAAGAGACAACATTTTATCTGTGCGGAAACGGGGGAATGATCAAAGACGTAAAAGCGAAACTTGAACAAGACGGTTTTCCTAAAGACCGAATTTTCGCAGAAGCTTTTGATTGATGACTAAAACCACCCGTGCCTCCTTAGAGCTCACCGTTGCCGCATTTTTTTGGGGGTTTGGTTTCATCGGGATGATTTGGGCTTTAGAAACGCTCACTCCCCTTGGTACGACGTTTTGGCGTTTTTTCCTGTCGGGTCTTCTCTGCCTTCCTATGATTCTTTTGATGCCTCGCCACCGCGAGTATTTCAACATCGCTATTTTTAAAAAGACTTTTCTCCCGGGATTTTTTCTAGCAGCTACACTCATTTTGCAAAACTGGGGGCTTCTTTACACCACGGCTACTAAAAGTAGCTTCATCACAACCCTGTATGTGATCTTCGTACCCCTCATCGAATCTGCCGCCCGCAAAAAAAGTGTTCGACCTCTGCACATGCTTCTCACCTTTCTTGCGCTTGTAGGAACTGCCCTGATCGTGCAGCTTAAAAGCGAATCTTTGAACATTGGTGATGCGCTCACATTTGTTTGCGCCATTGCGGCTTCTTTCCAGATCTTCTGGCTCGGGCATAAAAAAGACTTTATCGAAAATGCTTTTGTGTTCAATAGCGTGCAGTGCCTATGGGTCGCTGTATTTTCAGCCGTTGGAATGCTGTTTTTCCGTGAGTCTTTTGCTCTGACTCTCAACGAAAACTCAGTGATGGGCCTTGCCGTGCTCATTGGAGGCTCAACACTCATCGCGTTTTATTTTCAAGCCCGAGCACAAAAAGTTTTGTTGCCAGGGGTTTCAAGTTTGCTGTGCTTGCTGGAATCGCCATTTGCGACCCTGTTTGCTTTTTGGCTTTTGCAGGAAAGATTAAGTCTTTTTCAATGGCTTGGAATTATCACCATCTTTTCGGCGACATCAACGTCGGCTCTTATAGAAGCCGCGATCGAGCGCCAATCATTAAATCTCGATACTGATTCCGCCGCCGACAATGATAGCTGAATTGTAGATGCTGTTATCTCTAATCACAGGGGCTAAACCGCGCAAGTAATTAGCTTCAAGCATGAGCGACATACTGTCGGTCACATTCATTTTTCCACCAAAGCCGACGATTCCACCGTAGTCATAGTCATTGGCCTTAAGAGGAAGAACCGTGCGATAAATAGAGCTTGTGGAGCGAGAGCTGTAAGAGCTTGAAGTCAACACGGAACCAAATCCACCGGCTTGTAAGAACATTGAGCTTCGCGTGTCTCGCGCAAAATAGTACTTACCGATAAGTGGGATTGTCACATAGTTAAGGTCCCAGGTTGAAATCACTTCGGTTGTTGTGTTCTTGTACTGAGCGCCAAATTGATAATACATAAGACCTGTTTGAAAAATGAAGTGCTCCTGCCCTACCTCAACAGTAAGTCCAGCGCCAAATCTCGTTTGTCTTTGTGTTTGAAAAGCATCGTCCCCCTCAAGGCTTGCAGATATTCCAGAAGCTTGCGGTGTGATTCGGCGAATGAGTCCCTTTTTTGGATTGTTGATGGTGATATTAAGAGCCGTAAGTCCTTTGGAGGCTTTGTCATCTTCGAGAGTCAGCTGTTTTTCAGTAGGATCTGCAGCTTTGGTTGGAGACGAAGCAACGACTTGACTTCGCATGTGCAAGTCTTTGAGCTCTTTTTGCATTTCATTGTGAACGGCCTGCGCCCTGGCTTGGAGACATCCCAAACCGAGGGCTAAAAACAAAGCGGCTTTCATAAATCCTCCTGGTGCTAAGGATAAGAAAAGCAGATCTTATGCCAATGTTGATCCCCTAAGCACCATCTGTAATCGGTTGATTTTATTGAATTAAAGCTTCATATAAAAAACCGTATTTATTTTTTACAGCTGGCAAAGACTTGGTCTTCTTGAAGAGATGTCGACACCATTGCACTTATGCCTTTGGCGCCGATTTCTGTATTTAACCGGCGGCCCCTTCCGTTTTCGGGACCCAGGTCTCTAAGGACTCAGCTCTCTGGCCCAGTAGAGTTTAAACTGGAACCCAATACTGTTGGTCGGAATTCCGGACGTCAAATTATTGCGGATCGGTTTGGGGCAGTCCATTTTTCTTAGTATTTACGGGATAAATAAGGTTCACTAGAGTCACGTGTTGGGCCTGTCCGGGCCAAAGTCCACCAACAGTATTGGGTTCCAGTTTGTGCGCTAACCAACCGGGGCCGGAGGGCCGAGCCCTTAGAGACCTGGGTCCCGAAAACGGGTCGCCAATCACCAACCCCAAAGTGGATTAGGCTTGAAATCATACTCCGTCTCCCGCTTAAGCCTCTCCGCCCAAATCCTAAAATAACGTTCAGGATCTCCAGGTGGACCTTCGGGAATGACGTCAAGTCGCCCGCCAGGGAAAGCCGCTGTGAGGGGATAACCCCTCACTCCTCCGCTTTTGGTGTAAAGGTCTTCCGACCCGTGTTGGACAATGCGAATCTCAATTTCTTTAAATGGTCGTCGCGGTCTGGCTTGGTTAAAATGTTTGTTCATCGACTCGACAATCGCAGGATCATTCATAGCTATATCCCCATAAACAGGGTCCGCTTTTGGCATTCGAGGTCCACGGCCTCGCAGCGGCGCTATAGCTTGAATGTCAACATCTGATGTGACCGGGCGGCTTCGAAAGAGCAGAATTTCTGGCACATCTAACGGCTTGCCTAATTTTTTTTGGGCTTCAATAAGGCTATTTTCGACAAACTGATATTTGCCCTCCCACAGAGCCAGCGTCTGTGTTCCTCGATGTCGAGGTCCGCTTGTAAAATCGGGGTTCTTCAAAAGCTCTTCGATCTTTTGGTTTTTTTTGGGGATCAGTGCCTCTAGGTCCCGCAGCTTGCTTCGCTCATTATCCAGTTCAAGAGCAAGGCGCGCATGATCTGGGCCAGATAGAGGTTTGCCTTGAGCTCTTTCTAGACTTTGAACTCTATCTCGCGCGGCTCGCACTGCATCTGCATTTTTACTTAAACCTTGATCGATTGGAATTACACCAGGTAGAGCTGTTCCCCCTTCAAAACTATTGGCGTCAAACAGGCCTTTCCCTTCGGCACTGTAAGTGAGTTCTCCAGCCGCTTTAGGGTCCACGTTCTTGATGACGATTACGGTCTCGTGCTCATCTGCCGTCTTAACAGTCGCTGAGTAAATGGCGGAAGTCCCCGCCTCTGCTTGGAGCGGTTTTAAGACGGCATCGATTCGTTCCACTTTCTGTCCCAAAGTTAAAAGAGCTGCCGCTCTAAGCTCGTCATACTTTGGGTCCAAAATCATTTTTTCAAGATCCGCATACTCGGCAGGCGACAAGATTTTTTTATTGGCCTCTAGCAAGGCCCTTGCTGCCCCACGATCGGCCGTCTGTAGAATTTTTATCTGCCGCTCAAGGGGAATTCTCACTTTCAATATGTTTTCAATTTTGGCTTTCGTTGCAGGGTTAACAGTCGAAAAAATTTGTCCAAAATGTCCCGTGAGGGCGCCGATCCTATCACCCATGGCGGCTCTTCCGTATTTTCCTACATAGGCTAGCGCCTTCCCACCAGCTCTGGTGCTCTTAAGCATGGGCCCCGCACCTACAGCCGTCGCCGCTAAATCGAAAGTTCTAAAATCTCGAGCTCCTTGCCGAGATTGGTAGTTTTCAAGAGCTTCGTCCACAGGGGATAGTCCTGCGGCCTGAGACTTCACGAGCTCAAACTCGTGGGCTTGATCTGCAGAATCCTGTCGTCTCTGAAGGTAAGTGACTCCCGAAGCTGCAGCAGTTATGAGTGCATCCGCTCCCAATAACAAAGCTCCGCCGATCGCTGCCGGCGGCACGACCACGCTCGCGCCAAGAGCGGCAAGACCTGCGATGCTCAGTCCACTGCTTGCGTAGTCGAGTGCCGTAGAGGCATTTTTTTGCACATCCAGAGCCTTTTGCACTTGGGGGCAATTGCATGTCGCCTTTTCTGTGACCGACTGAAGAGCAGGATCGGCAATGAGTTGCACCTGCTCTTGAGTGAGGGGCAAAAGGATCCCGAGTGTCTCACAAGAGTTACGACTGCAGTTATTGGCAAGCTCCGTAAGTTTATCTTTTGCAAATTGAACCTGTGCCGTAGCTATTTTACCGTCGATCCAGGAATCAGTCTGCGAGCTCCTCCAGACGCGATCAAAAATCTTTTGATAAGCAGCGACCCCTTCTTCTCGGCCAGTACTCACAGGTTTTGGAAGAGTCACAGGATAGCTCTTCGCATCTGGATAAAATTCCTGGAGGTCTAACATCTCCACAATTTGCGGATGGCTCTGATTGGTTTTTCCGTAAAAGTCAGCGGCATCAACCCCAGCACGAGAGGACACGAAAGGCGCAAGGTCTTTTGTCTTCATACCGCCTTTATCGAGATAGCGCAAAATTGGATATTTGATTTCAATGAAACTTAAAGCCCTATTAATATCAAAAATGGCTTGATCGAATTTATGATCCTTGTTGTTGCTTGCTAGCCAGTTTCTATGCATGCTGAGCCTCGCAGATTCAAGCAGAGCAACTTTTGATTTTGTCAAAAATGCTTTTTTTCGAGCTCCGTAATCGATACCTGCTGAAAGTTGTTTCTGGATGTTTTTAGCTTTTGGATCTAACCACGTCTGAATTTCGGGATGGCTTTTACAGGAGCCAGAGGCCTTTGACAGCAATGCAGAAACTTCACTTGAGGTTGCGCCAAAAGCCCTTGCTGCGACAACGTTCTCTTCAAGCTGCATCGCTATCTGCGCTGCAAACTGACCCCGGAGTTTGTTAGCAAACCCATCTACGACCTGGTGATCCTGAAGATGACGAGTCAGCTCAGCGACTCTTTGATCGTGACGTAAACCACAGCGAAGGGAGTCTAAACTTTCTTGTTTAGGGATCTCACAAAACTCATGGTCAGCAGCTTTCGCTGTGCCAACGAAAATCCACGGGAGTATCGAAAGAAACCAAAAACTCACGTACCAAACTGAGACGTTCTTATATCGATCGATCACAATCTCATATCGACATTTTTTCCAATTTGGTGAGTCAAAAAATCGATAAATCGCCCGGTCAATTCAAATACATCAACGGTGGCGAGATTGGTTTTTTAGTGTTCGTTTTTGAAACAGTTGAGGTGGCTCACCCGACGTTGCGTTCTTCCACGCCGTAAGCATTGAATACACGCTCGCATCGCTCCATCCAAGCTCTGGAATGCTCTCGGGGTTTCCAGTTGTGCCATTGATCATTTCGGAGAATGATCCATCGCCATCGAGGTGGTGAAAAATTCGGTAGGCAAAAGTCTTTCCCTTCTCAATAAGGGCTGTTCTGATTTCAGTAAAAAGCGGCTGGCTTTGATCAACCACCGAATTTGTAAGATCTCTTCCGAGCAAACTTTTAAAAAAGTTCTGGTCAATTTCGTTGACCGTGATTTTCCCATCTCGCTGCATTTGTCTTGCGACATTAAAATAAAACTCACCGACTCCCGCGGTTGCAAGTACCCACGGATGACCTCCGGTGTACCGATTCGCTTCGTCGGGGCTGCCATTGTATTTATCTTCTTCGTAGCGAAAAATCAGAGGCCCTAATTTGTGACCTTCAGAGTCTTGCGTCACTTTTTTGTTAATCTCAAATCGGTCCTGAGATCGCTTTTCTATTTGATCCACCGTCGATAGAAACCACGGATCCGTCACCAAAAAATCTCGTGGCCCATTGTACGCGCGGGTCGTGTGATTGGCCGCTAGAATCACCTGCACGTCGAGCTCCGATGGCTTTGGATATTTTTCTTGGTGGTCGTGGGAAACATCAATTTGATTTCGATCTTTATTTTTAAAAGTCTCGAGCATCGAAAGAGCCTGCTCGGCTGCCTTTTGGTAAACCTGCGCAGCGCCAGGATCTTTCAATCTGCGAGCTAAGTCAGCACCTTCCATCAAAGCCTGAGCCTGAACCAAAAGTGCGTAGAAGTGATGACCTGAAGACTCCTCCCAAATTTCAACGGATCTGTCGTTCAAATGTTTTGATACGTATTCAAGATCACGCTTAACAAGAGAGGTGAGTTTATCAAAAGGCTCTGCTTTATAAAGTTGAGGTAAAAGACTTTCGGCCTCGGGCGATTGACTTAGAATTAACCAGCGAGAAAATCCAATGAGCGTCAAGGCTCGTAACGCAGGTCCATCATTCTGAGGTCGTCCCCATGGCCCTTGATATTTTTTACCAGAAAAATCAAATCGAGGTTCACCAAGATTATCTAGGCCAGCATCGTCCTGAGTCTTTCTGGTAAACTCCATGTAGCCTTTGAACTGTTTTATAATCCAATCTCGATCAGCAGAGGGCGGAGGCGGCGTAAATCCACCTGACTTCTCCAAAAGAGGAAGGTCATAACCTCCACTTAACTGCCTCAAAAGCTCGTTAGTCATGAGAGCTCCATCACGCACCCAGGTCCATCCTTTGTATTCCATATTTTCAGATTTAGTGGTGACGGCAACGACGCCATCTTGGCCATTGATACCGACGTATTTTTTTAGCAAATCAAATCGCGCTTGCAAGCGGAGAGTAAAATCCGTTTCTAAAAATGGGCGAAAATCTCGGCGACGATCTGCCTTTAATACATTCCAACAGCGAGCTACAGAAGCCGGCTGCCTGTCACAATCTTGAGGGAGCTTTTGGGAAGCGCAACCAAAACTTAACATCAAGCAGGCAATGGCAAAAACTTTCATCGCATTTCCTTTTGAGACGGCCCCCCATTCATTGTATACGAAAACTGTGCATATTTGAAACACTCGAAGGAGTCGTTTTTCATTTTGACATACCGCCTGTCGTTCCCATTATTTTGGTTTCAAACTGATTAAAAGAATGCCACTTGCAACCCCATTTAGGTCTAGTTTCAAAACTCCGAAAAGAGAGAGTGGAGATGAGGGTTTGTTTGAACTGGTCAAAGCTTGTAATTATCATAATGGCGCTTGTTCACTTAGGGTGCCAAAGCCAAGTCGAGGCTCCAGGGCCTAAAGAAACATCGTCACTAGATGCCTCCTGTTACTGGCCGGCGCCAAACGCCGCAGACAGTGCTATTGTTGCTGATGGAACATTCACGATGGTTTCGGATGCAGATTGGACCGAAGATGCTGTAAGACGAGTGCTGCAAGTTTTCGCATTCGGCGGTTTTGCAACGGATGCGCAAATCAAAACTTGGGCTGACATGAACCCCGGAGCTGCCATAGTTGAAATTCTGACTTTGGATCCAATCAACGAAAAAGTATCACCGCCAGAAAGTTTTGATGACCTCGGGCAGATCAACTCGACCCTAGGATGCATGTCCACACTTTGGTCCCAGCCCAACAAACACAACAAGATGTGGCCAACTCGAAGAAGTGACTTTGCTCTGTCATCTTGGAACTCACCGCAAAAAATTTGGATTCATCTCAGCTCCAAACGCGGAACCAATTTAGTTCGTCAGCGCCTAGGCCTTTGGGCGACGAACTACCATATGGCCGTTAACGAAGACGCCGGCGTCAACTTTCACCAATCCGTTCAGTACTATGACGACATCATGAACGACCTCGCCGCTAGAAAGCCTTTTGCAGAGGTTTTAACTAACGCCGCTCTCTCGGCGACCGTCGCCACCCAATATGGGCATCGCGAAAATCGTTACCGCGACGGAAAATTTTCTGGGAACGACGACTTTGCGCGCGAGTACTTCCAGCTGTTTTTTGGCATTCTGGGAACAAGCTCTACCTATACATCCACTTATCATGAAACAGTCACCATCCCTAACATGGCTCGCGCTCTCACCGACATTCGTGTTCCCTATGTGATCTTCGGCCCCGATGACGAAGGCTATTCAGTAACATCCACGATTAACTCTCAGTACCACTATCCAGGCGATCTTGAAATTTTAAAGACAACTAACACCGGCAGCAATGCCCGCGAACGTCTCCAACTTCTTTCTTCGACCTCGATCGCTAACGAAGAGAGCCTTGCAAACCTCCCTGTTCGCATCATTCAAAACCTAGCCGATGATACAATGGACGATGCCAGAAAAACAGAAGTCCGCGCGATCTGGGCAGGCCTTGCAAATAAAGAACTTTTAACATTTTTGCGAAAGTACGCGATCTCAACCACCTTTCACAACTCCGAGCGAGTGAAATATTGGACAAGCATCGAGAGAAATATGATGCACACCAACCTTGCCACCAACTCCAACTTTGAATCTTATCAGCAGTTCTACTATCCAGAATGGCGAATGGAGGCTGAAGACATCCAGATTTTTCGGCCCAACCACAATGTGTTCGGGCACCAGACTGGTATTGAAGCCTCATCAAGCAGCGATCCCTTTCAGCTCACTTATGAGAGAAGCCTCAACGAGTACTGGTTTTATTCAAGAGCCAATGACACCGCTACGGGATGGAAAAAAGACTGGGCTTCGATCATCCCCGCAAACGCTCAAGGTCAATACAACGTCAGTGATGTGACTGAATGGCTGTGGCACAGGTACATTGCCGACGACCTTACGCAACTAGGATATTTGGAGCGCTACCACATTGAGTCTTTGCTTTCCACAGGCAAAGACTTGGGTCTTGCCTTAAGCACAACTGATCCAGAGCGAGTGTTCACAGAAAGCGAACTTGCAACGGCACATTCAAGTCCTTCTTCAACACTTGGTCAGTCTTTGCTTGCAATAAGGCAAAGCCAAGTTGAAATTTCAAGCACAGATACCAATGTCCGTCTTACCGCTAACTATAAAATCGGTCTTGCTATCAATTTTATTTTATCCACCCCTTATGCGTTCGCGCAAACCGGAAAGTGAATATGAATAGGTCGCGACGTCAATTTTTGTCTGATCTTCCGCCATGGCTTCTTGCCTCACAAGCGATTCTGGGATGGAGTCCACGCACTCATGCAGCAGCAACACTCTCAAGTCCCATCCTTGTCAATTTGATGTTAGAAGGTGGACCTGACCTAAGACATCTTATAGCTCCCCCGTACGACTCAAATACCTCTAGCGTCGGTTACAACTATTGGTCGCATCGATACACGTCTCACTCTATCGGAAGCGACACAGGCTCTTGGGCTGCAAGGTGGAGTAACGACTACCATTCTCTGTCTAGCGGCGGGGTGAGTTTTGGAATCTCCAAAACAGCAGGTTGGCTTAAGGAGCAGTGGGACCTCGGTCACGTTGCCATTGTGAGCAATGTTATCGGAAGTGACAACCGCGATCACCACCATTCTACCATCATCTACGAAACTGGAGATCGCAGCGCTACTCAATCAGACATTTCAAGAGATGGATGGGGCGGCCGCTTGGCTCAACAACTTTCTGCTAACGTCGTTTCGATGACTCAAAATGTGAGGCAGTTCTGTTTTGCTCCAGATGCCAGCAACGCCCAGTCTCACACCATCGATCGAATTATTGCTGCACGAAACTCTCGGCAAATGGGACTCTTCATTAGCGCCGAAAAAACCAAAAGCAATAAATCCACAGATCCAAAAGCCATTCTCGACCGCAGCTTAACAAGTTACTATGCGGGCAAAGTTATAGCTACGACGGCAAAGCATAAAATTTTCCAAACCCATGAAGACTCGCTAAGAACATTTGGAGCACAGATCAGATCCAGGCTCGATCAATATCCGCTTCCTACGACCATCAGCAATCTGTACACAAAAAAAACGTCAGGAGCCTTAAACAACTTAGGATTTGGCGAACAGATTCGAAACCTCTACGACTGTCTTCTTTGCAACGATCTTTTAAGTATGAAAATCGCTTCGCTAAGCTTTGGTGGTTGGGACACACACAAAGATCAACGCACCAACATCGAAAACAATTTTTCTGACATCTGGGGAACAGGAGGCGGACTCGACACCCTTTACACAGCCTTAACCCCAGTGCTGCCAACAGCTATCGACAACATGGTTTTTGTGATCGGCGGTGAATTTGGAAGACAGCTCGCTTCCAACGGCGGCGGAGGCACAGATCATGGTCGAGGCATGACGATGCTCGTGATTGGGAATCGCGTGCGTGGCGGACTCTACGGAAATCCTTTTCCTTCTTCGGAAGTTGCAAACAGTCCTAATGGATACCTCAGAGAGAACAGCGACATTCTCGGCAAAACCTCTTTGGATTATGTCCTAGCTAAAGTGTGTGACCGTATACAAACCTCCTCGGGAGCCACCATCTTCCCCAACTTAGGAACGGCCTCTGTGGAGTCCAGTGGGCTTTTAGATACGCTTTTTGTAAGTTAAGATCATCAGATGAGATTTTTTATGTTAGGCCTTCTCATCCTCTCAGGAAAACTCGCTCAAGCGCAGACTCGAGTGTTTTTACAAGCGCAAGCCGGACCAAGCGCGGCCAGCCTTTATAAGAATGTGAATGGTTTTGGTCAGCAGTGGTCAGGTGGCATTGGCATTCGCGCAGATTCCTTTTTATTTTCATTAGAACTGAGCCGTATGAGTTACCGAAAAGTTTTTAGTGATAGCTATGCTGGTCGCTTGAGCTACGAAAATAAAATCGCAGCCAGCGAGCTCAACATTCGTTGGATGGCGGGAGCCGATTGGGGACTTCTTCTCGGCTACGCACGCACCGAACATATTGAGTCCTCCTACCTCTACGAAGAAATTGTTCCAGGAAGTGACACAGCAACCCTTCAGGACGGAACTCTAAAAAGCCCGGAATGGAGTTACGTGTTCGGG
>JBGATJ010000096.1:0-13194 GCA_044229295.1 Pseudobdellovibrionaceae bacterium | reverse complement strand
ATCGGGAATATATCTAAATCAATTCGAATCGCAACCTCATCGTCGCAGCGTCACCCAACGGGTGAGAAAGCCTTTGTTTATTTGCTAACCCAACTCAAGCACTTACGCGATTTCACACAAGGCAATCCGCTGATCTGGGTACATAGAAACTCATGGTGCTATTTCTATGGATGATTTTCTCGGTTTCATGCTCACAAGTGAGTTTCAGCAATTTTTAATTGAGAACAAAACTGAACTGGTAAGCGCGTAATAAGCTCAGGAAAAGCGGATTACTTTCTTGCGGTCCGCTTGCTCTTCCTGCCCGGAAAATATTTGCCCAAAAACTATCTGGTCTTTGAAATCTTCCTCTTAGCTCTGAGTGCTTTTTTATTCTGGGTTTTAGACTCGGGATTAGGCAGAAGTGCAATAATTTGATCTAACACAATGTCTACGGCTTCATCGAAGTTAAATGAATTTCGTGCTGAAGTGCTGAGGAGAGGTCCGATATCTTTTTTGAAACTTTCTTGGCTACGTTTGACTAAAAGGTTCTTTTCAAATTCTACCCGCGTGACCGATAACTTTGATCTTTCCATATATTGAGAAAACGCACTGACAATCTCAGAAAATTTTAAATCTTGAAATGTAGCTATTGCCAGATACAGGTCAAAAAGGTCGCGCCCTTTTTTTCTTTGGTAGAGAGCCCGAAGTTTTGTTCCCAGTAACTCTTCAATAGAAAAAGTAGTGACATCAGCCCGACCCGAGAACCAAGGATTTGTGCAATCAAAAGTTACATCTTTTAGTCCAAAAAGATTAAAATGCTCACGGGTATTGATCTCAACTTTTACTCGCATGTTACGTATGGGTTCCAGTTCTGTTTGAAAACCATAAAGGAGAGTGAATCGCCCTTCGCCACGCTTTGTTTTTTTTGGGGCACCCAACCAAGGATCGAGTATTTTTCTGAGTTGGGTGACGATCTCCCCAACAGGCCCAGAGGAAGTACGAACGAAATCTAGGTCTTCTGAGTATCTTCCGGCGGGCCGAAAGAACAGTTTATGAAGTGCCGTTCCTCCGCGAAATGCGAGATGAGTTTTTAAAAAGCTATTGGCGAAGATTTCTGCAAGAGCTCTTGAGAGCACCAGGTCTTGTTCAATTTGCGCATCGTCAATCCACGGAACTTTATTGCGCCACGCTGTCAAATAAGCTCGCTGAATCATTCATCCACCTCAAGCTGCTCGTTAACGAGGATATTCCAAGATTCGTTTAGGTTAGCACCTTTTCTTGAAGCTCCATGAAGAAGGGGTACAGGAAATGTGCCTTGTTTTTTGATCCAGAGCGAAAAGTTACGTACTTTCTTTCTTCCAAAAAGAGTTTCGAGAAGAAAGCCCACTCTTTGAGAAAGAGAAAGCTCGGTACCCTCTCGCTTTGCAATTGCAATTAACTTCGTTTCTTGAATTGTATCTTTGAGCTCGCTGACCACCGTTGCGACATGACTAAGGTACCCAGCAAATTTCTGATACCGTACTAGATCGAAGACAGCTTCTTCGACTGTAGAAATCCTCATGCTACCGGTTTCAGTTTTTTGAGAAAGGACTAGGGTTTTTTCTAGGTCTTTTTTCTGAAAGAATCGAATGCGTAAAGGTCCTATTTCAATTGGCCTTAAGGCACTTTCAACAACGACGTGAAACTCTTGAGGCGCTTGGTGAGAGGAGCCGTGAATGGATGCCGCAGATAACAGTCCAACGTAATACGGTTTTTTTAAATATTTCATCAGGTCATCGATAAACCAAGATACTGGAGGGAAGCCAACGCTTTGGTACTCTATGGGAACGATGACAAAGAAGCCGGCTTTCGGGCTAAAAATTCTTCTTTTTTTTCGTCAACTTAGCCTTTGTGAATAAAAGCATTGGCCGAGATCTTCAGGTGTTAAGCACTTCGTCTCTAGTGAAGACATAGCGGCCGTTTGATTGAAGTCGGTCTATATAGTTAGAAAGTGATTCATTCATGCTTTTGTCCCAAAAGTAGACTTTCTCAAATAATGCCATATTTAGGCATTTTCTGCAAATTAGTACTTTTTTTGGCGCTACGGGACCTCTCTTTTGTCGAGCTTCCGGTTGCCGTCCGATCAGGGATTCGATGTGACCCGCGTTTCAGACGGATTAGGTAAAGGGCCTATTTTCAGAATAATTTTTGCCCCCGGCGACGCCCCCTTTAGGGCGGGGGGCAAAAATTTTGGCAAGACTGGCGCTGATTGCTTCGAGCTTTCACCCGCGTAGTCGGTCAAGATTCATGACAAATCCGAAGGACTTGGCGGGAATCTGTGAGTGAAAGTTCGAAACTTGCAATCTGTGACAGGTTTGCCAAACAAAATAACTATTGCCGTTCGAAGAAGGGCAATATCTATTTAAGGGCCGAAGCCCAGGCCTACGCGGTCTGAGCTTTCTTCGCAAACTGGATTCCTAAAATTTTCTTGTAGTAGTTCTCGTGTTTTGAAATGCGAATTCCTAAGAATCTGTGAACAACGTAGCCGTCTTTGGTAAGATACAGACTAGGTTGTGCGATTAGCCCTAGATGCAAAGACTGCTGAGCGGACTCTTCAGCTGAAGGTTCTGCTGCTTGGTCGATTATTCCTAAAAGCCTTTTGTATGCCGAGATTGGCAATTCAATGCCGGCTGCATCTGAAATGTAGTGAATAAGCGTCTTACGATCTTCATCTTTAAAGACCTTCACGTTTGAAATAAAGCCATATGCCTGATTTGAGTTGTTTGTTTTTTCCATTTTTGCTCCTTTGAGTTTTATTTTCCCTCTGATCGAGGGTTCCTTCGCAGAAGATTCAGGAACCCGCAGAGGAAGAGAGCAAGAGAGCGAGTTTTCGTTCTTCCTGAATTGCGAGAACGTTCTAAAAACGTAGTAGCGGCATGACTCATGACAGGTTAAAGCGAAGCGCCTGGCGTGAAGGAATGCTGAAGGAAGATTTAAGAAAATGAAGCGACACGCGCAGAGATCAAAGGAGCCGAAAATTGGATAAAAACTCACTCAATAGCCGATGGCTAAACCAATCTGCAAAGGACTGACTCAAGAGGTTGGGGGTCTGCTGTTTGTCTCAAAACTCTGATCGATATCCATCTCGTGTGGTACTTCCACGTTGGTGTTTAAATTTGCTTTATGATTTTGAAGATCAAAGTGAGGAGCCTGCACAGAACCCGAGTTATCTTTAGAAACATTCTTCTTGGGCAGAGACTTCGCCTCCTGTTTTCCCGCCTTAGATGATTTTCCTTTTTTTTTGGTTACAGATGTTTTCGAGACTTTGGAGCGTGTCTCGACCGTTTTCTTGACACTCCTCTTGGTTTTCTTTTTCAAAGCATTCCCTTCATAAAAATTTGATAAGACTAAGTTCGCTTTACTTCGGTGTAAAAGCGACTCCTGATACATCAGTTCTACAAATAAATCATAAGCTGAGAACAATCTAGATGGGGCCGTGTAGAAACTGCAACTTAACAAACTTCTTGTCGTTTGTTTAACATTATACCGAATCAACAACAAGCCAATTGAATCTTGATTTTCGGCCTCTTTCAAGGTGGCATTTGGCGCTATGAGGTCAAAGTTGGTCCTTAGGTATAAAAATTCTAGAAACTAAATACAACGCTACCGAATGACACTTACGTATTCTAAGAGTGATTATCGCCTCATCTCAGGTGTTAGACGAATCCAACAGCAGCTCCTTAGAGAGCCGCTGTTCTCATCAGGCGGGCTTCGAAGGGATCTTTAACTCGCACACCAATATTTCTCAATATAACCGGTTACTAGGAACATCGAGACTTTGATACTCAACGTTTGACCAGAGTCCCGTGCCCAACGGCCCGGGACCTAGCACTCTAAAATCAAGATTACTCTCCAGTATGATTTGAGCCGTTAATGTGACCATCCATGTCTACAAAAATATATAAACGGCTTTCTGAAGGATTCTTTTGGTTCGTGTCATTTAGTGCGATCATGTACTCGCTACCATCTTTTGAGACCTTCTTTTCTACCTTGTCCACTTTTGCTGTCGTCCAGCTTTGCTCAAGGTCGCCCCTTTTCACGAGAGTGTTGATAATTATGGGTACGTTTTTTTCGACACTTTCCTTGCTACATTCTTTGGGTCCGCATCCAGAGATCTTGAACGGCTCTGGATGAGCAAAAACACTTTGTGCAAGCACCATGGTTAGTACTGCAAATACAAATTTCATAACTACTCCTTTGTAAGGGAACCGAAATGGTGCCCAATATTATTACTTAAAGAATCAAGACAAATTGGAAAATTGATGAAAAGAAAAAGCTTTTCGGAAGTCTGTATCCACAACAAATAAAAGGATCATTAAATTGGTAGCTCGGGTGGAACTGCCTTCACCAAAATCAAATAGCGACTTCCGAAAAGCTAAAAGCTAAACTTTTGGAGGCCGTTTGAGTCGACCAGAAAGGGAGTCTGGAAAAGTGAGCTGATTAGAAGGGGGCCACTCCGGTTTCGTAAAAGAAGCCTGCCACTGCGCCGTTGGTAAAATGGCACCACAATCGCCAAAATGGCAATGATGGCCTGTTGAGTTGGGGTATTCCCCGCAGTTCTCTGGGCTTTGCGCCGTCGAAGAGTGGCTTACAGTACTAGAATTTTGCGAAGATATTGTCGACCGCGCAAAGCCATCGGCTTTATTTTTTCCAAATGAACTGAATTCTTGTGCGAAACAAAAATCCAAAACCATAAAAGAAAAAAAATAAAGAGCTAAAAAAAGGCGCATGGTAGTTCAGTCCCTTCGCTAAGATTTTCATATTAGGCGACCACCTCAAAGGCAAGAGAATCCACGGTGTTGAATGAAATTACACAGAAATGTGCCTCGATGGCGAAAAGCTCCGCAGGGCGTAACTAGCCGCCTGGACAAGAGCTTCCAAAAACAAATTCCGCTTTAATGCGTCGAGGCCTGAACTGGGTCTAAATATAGGATATTGACGCAAACCAAAATTATAATGTATTAAATAGAATGCCCTCCCCCCGGAGGGGAGGTAACGTTTTGAAATCGATGGGGCGGTCCATGAAGAATAAAGCTCAACTCTCTGAGAACGCGGATATAAGTACGCGGCTTCGGAAGTCTGTCGGACATTTAGAGGGTATTCAGAAAATGATTGTGGAGGACAGAAGCTGCGGCGATGTTTTACTCCAACTTGGCGCAGTGATCTCGTCGTTAAGCGCGGTGAGGGTGCGGATTTTACAGAGTCACTTAAAAGGATGCGTACAACCCGCCCTAAAAAAAGGGAACGAAGACCTACTTATTGAAATTCAAAGCATAATTGAAAAAGCCATCAAATCCTCATGATAGAGTTCATTTCCTTCCTCATTTTATCTTGCAATGCAGAGGCAAGACCCGCATCTGCATCTATTCTTGAGCTTGCATCTAAGGGCCACAATATTGGAAATGCTTTAGTCGTAGATAAGACCAAGAGAACTATTTCTGTTTGGACAAATCGAAATGGTACAATTGAATCTGTTCTAACTGCCGACGTAGACATAGGAAAAGGCAGTGGCGAAAAACTTAAGCGTGGAGATCTCAAGACTCCTGAGGGTATTTACTTTTTCACGGACAAGAAGGTGCCTCCGAACATTGATGTAAAAGTTTATGGTGATCTTGCCTTTACAACTAATTATCCCAATTATTTCGACCTCCTTTGGAGTAAAACCGGCGATGGCATATGGCTTCACGCGATTCCAGAGAATGTTTCGCTCAGTCGTGGGTCAAAAGGATGCGTCGTTGTCCGCAATGAAACTATTAAAAAATTGCAGTCATTTATTTCCATTAAGCACACTCCTCTGATTATCTTGGACGAAGAGAAAATAGATTTTCAAATTCAGGGCGAAGTTAAGGACTTAGAGCTCGTCGATAATTTTTTATCGCAGTGGCAACAGTCTTGGATCAAACAGAACATGACGGACTATCTTTCAAAATACTCATCGAGGTTTTATTCAAATGGCATGGATCTAAAACGCTGGGCTGAGTATAAAAGGAAGTTAGCAAAGCGCAATGTAAACACTTCCATCATTCAGTCTGGATTTACTAAGCTTAAATACGATGACTATTACGTCGTGATTTTCTCCCAGGCATTTACCTCGGAAGCATATTCCGACAAAGGAGAGAAAGTTCTTTATCTTTCAATGGAAGCCGGCGGCTTAAAAATTGTTAGCGAAGAATTTTTGAAAGAAGACAATGTGGATATTTAACGTCTTTTCGCAAGTGAAGCATTTCCTTAAAAAGTTAGCATATGCAGATAGGAAGTCATATGAATAAAAATAGCAAAGAAACTGAGTCTCATTGTTGCTCTCACGACCATGATGATAAGCCTAAGCAGCCAATCGCCGAAGAAAATTCGACAACCTCTGAGTCACAGAAGGAGGCAGAAAAACTTGTTGGTAAAGGATTCACAAAGACCGAATTCATAGTTGACGGAATGGATTGTCAAGAGGAGGTTGCAGCTCTTTCGAATGAGTTTCGAAAAGAGAACTCGATTAAAAGCTTTGAAATTCAGCTTCTCAATGGCAAGGCTGTTGTCATTCATGAAAATAGTCTGGGAAGCCAAAAGATCGTTGAGAGGATCACCGCTGCTGGCTTGAAAGTAAGAAGCGAGCACACTTCAAATAAAAATTTAGTCGTCTATTTGCTACCAGTTTGCTTTGCTCTTTGGATCCTAGGATGGCTGCTTCATTTTTTACAAATGAACTCCATTTCAAATGGATTGTTTGTGCTTGCGGCGTTGGTCGGCATTTGGACGTTTCTTCCTAAGGTTTATAGATCGATAAAGAATCTAAATTTGGATATGTACATTTTAATGACCGTAGCTACTTCAGGAGCCGTCGCACTAGGTGACTACTCTGAAGGTGCAACCGTTATATTTCTGTTTCTCATTTCCGAGTTTCTTGAGGGTCTCAGTGTACGTCGTGTCAGAGCTGCTATTAGGGAAGTAATGGACCTGGTTCCCGAGAGGGTCTTGTTGAAACGACAAGAAAATTGGGTTGAGAGTGCACCTAGTGACGCTCAGGTGGGAGACATATTTAGGGTGCGTCCAGGCGACCGAATCGCTTTAGACGGAAAAGTGCTTTCGGGCGAATCGAATGTTGATGAGTCTACATTGACCGGTGAAGCCAGACCTATTCTGAAGCTTGTGGGTGAGTCGGTTTACGCCGGCACCCTTAATAATGAAGGCCTACTTGATATTGAAGTGAAAAAAGCTTTCAACGAATCGCGCATAGCTAATATTTCAAAGCTCATTGAATCGGCACAGAATGAGAAGGCGCCAGCACAGAGATTCGTAGATAGTTTTGCAAAAATATACACTCCTGCAGTTTTTATAGTAGCTTTACTGACTTTTGCACTGCTGCCCTTTTTTATGGGTACTTCACTTCAAGAAGCTTTCTATAAAGCGATTGTTTTTCTTGTTATCGCTTGCCCATGTGCGCTCGTCATTTCTACTCCGGTCGCAATTGTCACAGCGATAACAAGTCTAGCCAAGAAAGGCGTTCTGATCAAGAGCGGCCTGAGCTTAGAAACTTTGAGTCGTGTTAAAGCTATCTGTTTTGACAAAACTGGAACGCTTACGAAGGGACAGATGGAGGTGACGAAGGTGACTCTCATGAGCAATACCGCTGAAGATAAGTTACTTTCGATTTCGGGCTCTATAGAGGAAGCTTCCTCGCATCCCATCGCAACTGCCATAAAAAGCTATGTAAACAATAAAAAAGCAAACATTCTACCTGTTACAGGTCTTCGCACTACCCATGGTCGCGGAATTGAGGCCGATATCGAAGGTCATAAATATTTCCTTGGAAATCATCATTTCGCCCATGACATTGGCGTATGTTCGAATGAATTTGAAAGTTTCCTTTCTGCTCAAGAAAAAGAAGGCTTCACGTCGGTCGTGGTGGGCCATTACCCCCATGGAGGTTGTGTCGGCGAAGTCATGGGTGTCCTGGCAATCGGCGATACCGTACGACCTGAAACCTCCGATGTTTTGCAAAAACTCAAAAATTTGGGTGTAAATCACCTTTTTCTCCTTAGCGGTGACAACGAAATTGTCGCGAAGAAGATTGCCTCAGATGTGGGAATTTCTGAGGTTTATGGAAATCTACTGCCCGATCAAAAGGTAGAGAAGCTTAAGGAGATCAAATTAAAAATTGGAATCACAGCAATGATTGGCGATGGTGTAAACGACGCTCCGGCCCTCGCTGTAAGTGATATTGGCATTTCGATTGGCCAAACCGGATCCGATATAGCAATTGAGAATTCTGATGTGACGTTGGCTCAGGGAAATTTGACCAATCTCCCTCTGGCTCTCAAGGTAAGTCAGAGAGCAAAATCCATTATAATTTTTAATATTAGCTTTGCTCTTGCGATAAAAGCGATTTTCATCGTGGGAAACATCGCCGGATTCAGTAGCCTATGGTTAGCGATCCTCGCGGACACAGGAGCCACACTGATTGTGATCCTGAATTCACTTAGACTACTAAAATGACGTGATATTTATGTCTTTTGAAGGTCTTGGATCGAATTTGAATTTTTACGAGCAAGAACCTCAGTTTTCTAAAGATAAACCAGAATCTTTTAACTTACGAACTCAAATTTTCGACCTTTTCTCATTTATTATCTTTTACTCACACTGACATACTGCGTTCACAAAAGATTTCTGAAAATATTTACTAAATGGATGAGTTCTTGTATTTAGTTTAAGCATGTGGCGGCTTTTAATTTTCCTTTTTCTAACAATTTCTACCGTAAGTTGGGCAGCACCAAGTCATGGTCATGATGACTTTTTCAAAACAACGTCTAAGAGTGGTGCTTCTATTTGCTTCGATATGAGCGCAAGTTACAGCGTTTCGAATTTCGATTCTATGAACAACGGTGAAAATGGGGAGAATGCGAATAGCCAAGATGCTGATGTTGGATGTCACGACGATTGCCATGCTTGCCAATGTTTTGCTGCTCTGATTTCAACTTCGCTTCCGTTGGTCGTTTTCGGATTTAGCCAAAATCAGAATTTTGCTGTAGCCGATTGCTACAAATATACATTTCTGACTTCTCCCTTCCTTCCTCCGCGCGTCTAGCGCTAGTTTTTTATCTACATTTTTTGCATATAAAAACTTGAGGAGGTCCTTTGTGATCGCGTTTGTTCGTTGTCTACTGGTTTGTGTTCTGAGCACTTACATTTCCGCTCATGCTATTGATAAAATGACATTTGGCTCCTACACAGGTGTCATGACCAATGAATTGTTAGGAAAAGACCAGCTAGTGAGGCTCGAGCTAATTCCGTTGCGCGAACCGAGTGGGTCAATCTCTCTGCAGGGGATCTTGTCAATCCAGTTTGGAGGTTTTGATTCCGGCGAGTATGTTTCTTATCACTACCATGAAATTGCATTTAACTTCCTCTCCGGCGCTCTCACTTTTAGCCAAAGTGACCAAGAAGTCTATGTCACATCAGGAGTGATTAAGAATGATACTTTTACAGGGGATCTATATTCATCAACCGGTAAGGTGGGCTCTCTAGCTCTTTCAACTAAAAATAGCGTTTTCCCGAAAAATGGACTCGTTGAGCCGGTTAACGGCGAGTATAAGGGCTTCTGTGGCAAGACGCCCAGCAGCCTTCAATTATTTACCTATCGCTCGACCGACGACAATAGCCGGCTCGGTAATGCATTTGGTGCTTACGAGGTTAAAGGGCAAATTGGAAAATACGATCCAAATCTTTGCTTGGATAAAAAAGAAACGTACTGCACCCATTCTAAGATCAAAAGTGCATCGTATGATTACTTTACCGGCGGTCTTGTGTTGAATGGTTTTCCTTTCAGTTATCAGTGTACAGTCTCAGGTGGGAAAATTGACTGCGGCGACTGTCAATTCAAAAGATCATCAGATGAAATGCGAAAACCACAATTGCTCAACAACTCAATTACTCATGATCCCTTTGCCAACATCGGATTCAAACCTGAAACGGAAGTGGAAAAAAACAATATCAAAGGAAAATATATTGGGTACCTTTTTCACGACAAACTAAAAAAGTATCAAAACGTTCAAATTGATTTTTCATCATTTCAACGGCCAACATCGGCCGGATCTACTCTCATCGTATCGGCTGTCGCTCAGCTCCATTTCGGAAAGTCTTCTAGTGAAGTCATTTCTTATAAATTCAATCCCATCGAGTTCCCAAATCCAACACAAAAACCTCAGTTTATCTTAGCCAGAACTGAGGAGGATGTCGACGCGGTTCTAAGAGTTACTGATATTGGCGGGGGAATAGTTAAGGGAACATGGTATTCAGTCTTATACGGTCGGGTGGGAAGTTTCTTGGCCGCGAAAGGTGGCCTAGGTGATGTGGATGAGAAAGATCTCATACCGTCTGTATCGTCCGTATACGAAGAATCGGGTAAAAATGGTGAACGAGATTTTATCATGGACATCGTTGTCAGCAAAGGCCGAGCCCCTTTAGGTAGTGACAACCCATTTTATCCCTTGAACTTGAAGGGCTGGCTTTGGCGAAAAAAGGGGTCCGTCAAAAAGGAAGATATTCTCGAAGGCTCATATGATTTTTACACGGGCCGAATAGCGCTTCTTTATGGCGACGACCGAATTGTTTCGGGAGAGCTTAACTCTGATCAACAACCAAAATTTAGGCGACTAGGTGGTAAATTTGGCACTCTGATGCAAAGTTATCAGCTAGTTCCTTACAGACAAAAACAACGAAGGGAAACAAAACCATGAAAACAATACGATCCTTTGCCATACTAGTAGGATTGCTCCTGAGCTTTAGTCTCCAAGGGTGGGCTCAAGAATCAATCCAAGGTACTTACAAAGCAGTTCTTCAACATGAAGAAGGCGGTTATCACCAGTTAGCCACCGTGACCTTGCGGACTGTGAATACTGGTGACGGAAACTTAAAAATTTCGGCCAATGTTCGATTGTTTTTTGGCGATTGGAACTCAAGCGAGTTTCTTGTTTACGAATATCCAGACTGCCCTATGAATATTTTAACTAGACAAATCTCATTGAAGAACGACAATTCTGATGTCTCATTTATTGGTTATCTTAAGTCCGGCACTCTCAGCGGAGAGTGGTACTCACCTGCAGTCGGCAGAGTAGGGGCATTCTCTGCAATGAAAGCTCAGCAGCCGCCCGTTCCTCCCGATACGAAACTGGTCAAAACAATCACCGGGCACTATATTGGAGCGATATCGAATACCAATCCAGCTTCGAATCTTCCTGAGAAAGTCACCATGTCTCTAGTAACTACTCAAGATCCGGGTGCGATCGGCACTAACATTAAGATCACCGGGAATATGCGCTTCTATTTGGGAGACTTCGGATCTAGCGAATATGTCGAGACCAAACTTTCAAGTGTCGAATTTAATTTTTACAGTCGATATTTGACCGCAAAAACCGAACAGTATGGAGTTTCGCTAAAAGGAAACGTGAGTCTCGATGGTGTCTTCAAGGGGGAAGTCTTTGCAGATGGCCTAGGACTCGTTGGAACCATTGAGGTAGGGACAAAATAATGAAGAGAATCTTCGCCTTCTTCGTCATTTTAGCTGTCCTGTGTGCTTGCACTCAAAAAAAGCTCAGTGACCGAGACCGAGAACTTCAGGATAGACAACAAGATATTGACATTAAAAAGAGTGAACTCTCGCCTCTGGCCGGCGTTTATTACGGTACCTTAACTGCTGCCGAGAGTTTTTCTCAAGACGTGAAGCTGGTTTTGGAAGTCAAAGATTTACCCGAAGGACAGGGTCAAACAGACCCAGTCTTAGTGCCTAAATTAGTAGGCAGCTTGCGCTTTCTTTACAGTTCTGAAGAGGACGGAGAGTATATCGATGCTCCAATACGGACAGCGGAGTTCGTTAAAGCAAGTCAGCAGCTGTCCCTAGTCGTCACACATGATCAATTCAAAGAAATGACTTTAACCGGAGCAGCTGATGGGCTGCAGGTGGTTGGCACTTGGAGTGCGGCGACAATGGGGGTCAGCGGTCAAATCCAAGTATCAAAAAATAATGCTCCGAAAAACGAAAAAAAATCTCCTATTTTACCAGAGGAAGATAAATGACTTTCATTTTTAGCCTACTTTTAGGTTCTATCAGTCTCGCGCAAAGTCTACCGCAAAGCCCTGGAACCGGAGTCTCGACCGATGATCTAACCTTTGGCGAGATTTATGAAGCCAACCTAAAACAGAGTAAAGTTAACATAAACGAGGGTCGAAAGCTCTACGACATGGAGTTTTCCTATGCCTATAACCAAATCGGTTCTTTAACATTTTCGAACAACTACTTTGAAATTCCTTACTCGGATCAGGTGAGTTCACAATCATCCATCCAATTTTATTCCTCCTTCGAAATGTATAAGACGAAAGATTTTTCCATAAGCCCAACGCTCGGGGTTGCTTACACATATGACGAAAACATCATCCAAGTGCGATCGACGAAAGGGGGTGTTTACAGAGACGTAGTAAAGTTTCAGGCAGCGCCTTTGTTTCTGGGCGCGAAGTTCGCCTACAAAATTCCCTGGTATAAAGGATCCTCTTTGTTTACCAGAGCGGGTGTAGTTAATGAATGGTTGTCGATCACGGGCACCTTGGACGGAATCAATCAGAGTTACTGGACGCTAGGGTATTCGGGAGGCCTTGGAGTATCAATGTGGGAATCGGATTCGTCAGACATCGATTCATGGTTTGGTGGCCTTTTGTTAACGGCAGGGGCCAATACCCCGTTTTCCAGTAATAGGAACGGACGTAGCGTTCAGTGGTACGAACTCGGATTACGATTTCTACTTTAGAGGACACCGATAGATGTTTGATAAAATTATTAAGTTCTCTCTAACTCATCGAGTGCTAGTTTTGTCCATCGGTCTCGCCACAATGTTGTGGGGTGGATGGATTATGATGAATTTGCCCATAGATGTTTTTCCTGACCTAAATAAGCCAACGGTCACGATCTTGACTGAGGCCGGAGGTCTGGCCCCAGAAGAAGTAGAAACGTTGGTTACTCTTCCCATTGAGGTCGCGGTCAACGGAACCCCAGGACTGACAAGGCTAAGATCAAGCTCTGGAGTCGGATTGTCAGTAGTTTGGCTTGAGTTTGAATGGGGCTCTGACATATACCGAAATCGACAGCTGGTAGCCGAGAAACTGTCTTTAGTTCAAGAGTCTCTCCCTAAAGACGTG
>JBGATJ010000095.1:0-13398 GCA_044229295.1 Pseudobdellovibrionaceae bacterium | reverse complement strand
CATGCAGGATGTTGTATTCGCATAGCTTGAGCTTGAGCAATAACTCGGATTAGATCCAGTGCATGCCGAAGTGTTAGCATAGCTTGAGCTAGAACAATAGCTAGGGTTTGATTTGTAACAGGCAAGGGTGTTTGCATAGCTACTGGAAGAACAATAACTTGGGTTGGAGCCAAAGCAGGCCAAAGTATCAGCGTAGGTTGATGACGAGCAGTAGCTAGGATTAGCTCTGTAACAGGCTAAAGTGTATGCGTAGGAGCTTGCGGAACAGTAGCTTGGCTGAGTAGAAAAACAGGCAAGAGTGTCTGCGTAGCTTGAGGACGAACAGTACGACGGCGGATCTGCAGGTGGGGCATTGGATGGCGCTCTTTGCTGTTGTAGAGAACTGCAAGAGATTTGAAATAAAAAACTGATGACAAGCAAAACATATAATCGCATTTTTTCCTCCTCGGTCGATAAAGATATTGAACCGTTCAGAAGGAAATTTTGCAAAAGGAATCTGCGATCCCTCCCTAAAACGGCCCAACATGATCACTCACATCGGGCCGAAACGGATGATAACACTAACATTACCCAATCAATTTCAAAGCCAGACCACTGGTTTGATTTGCTTGAGCTAGGGTAGCGGTAGATGCCTGTAAAAGAATGTTGTTTCTGGTCATTTCAGAAGAAGCCATTGCCACGTCTGTGTCACGAACTCGTGAGTTAGCGGCACTTAAGTTTTCTTCTGCTACGGCCAAGTTGTCGACTGTTGAAGTCAATCGGTTCTGTAAGGCTCCAAGGTTGGCGCGTGAACCGTTGATTCGGTTTTGAGCAGCATCAAGAAGTTGGAGAGCTGATTGCGCTCCTTCTTTTTGAGTGTAGTCGATACTTTCCAAACCTAAAGCGTCGATCGTTGCAACGTTTTCAGAAGCGTTGAAACTGATTCTGTCTTCAGCGTCGTTATTGAAAAGACCTACTTGAAAGTCGAACTGTGGAGTTGATCCGTCTAGGAGCTTTGTAGTTCCCCAAGTTGTAACGGAAGCAATACGTTGAATCTCACTCTTGAGCTGTTGAACCTCTTTGTCGACGAATCCACGCTCAACTTGACCAACAGTATCAGAAGCTGCTTGGATTCCAAGCTCTCTGAGTCGCACTACGATGTTGCTGATTTCGTTGAGACCGCCCTCAGCCGTTTGCACGAGTGAGATACCGTCGTTAGCGTTACGTCCCGCCTGGCGAGCTGATCGGATCTGAGCTTTGAAGCTTTCAGAGATCGCTAAACCGGCAGCGTCATCAGCGGCGATGTTGATTCGATTCCCGCTTGATAACTGACCCATACTCTTGCCCAAAGTTCTTTGGCTATTCGTCAAATTCCTTTGCGCGTTGATTGCACTGATATTAGTGCTAATACGAAAACCCATGTGTTATCCCCTTTTTATTTGCATATCTAGTCCTCCGTGCGAGTTTTTAAATGTCATCCCAGACATTTTTTTGTTATTAGTTAAAATTTTTTTTTAAGAGCTATATTCCTTTAAATGATTTGCAATCTTTCCTTGATTCTCCCCCTTCCCCTAAGAAGTTTTAAGTTACTAGCGTTCCTGACAACAAACATTTCGGCGCCACCTGACGTTTCTCAACGAGACTAGAGTCGCAATTCGTCAATTTTTTGACGTGAAAAAGTCGCGGCTTTCCCTGGCCTAGACAGCCTTTGGTCGTTTTTCTAAGCCCATAGTCGAGAGCCAACCCCAAAAAACTGACATCAAACCAAAACTGAAACTGTACTGATGCTGAGGCTGATGCTGGTGCTGGTGCTGGTGCTGGTGCTGATTCTGATGCTGTCCCTCAGTCCAATCTTTCTCGAAATGGTATTAAGAAATCCACACCGACGCCGAAAATAATAATGACCAAGGATGGTTCAAAAAAAGCAATCGCTACGGACGGTGATTCGACCAACACGGAGGGGGTTATATGCTCAATCTCATCGTGGGCCGAATCATGATGGTTTTCGGACTCATGATCTTTGCGGTCCTATTTACATATCAGGCCTTTGCGGCGGATATTGTAGTCTTTGATGTTCATCGGAACATTCCACTGTCAGACGATGATCCAGTCTTTCAAGATTACTATATTAATGGTGGTGACGAGTCGGGATTAAAAAAAGATCTCGTAGTTAAAGCCGTAAGAAAAGTCACAATGAAGGATGCAGCAGGTGTCCAGTCTCTCGGGGAGATGTTTGTTCCGGTGGGGCAGTTGAGAATTCTTCAGGTCCAAGGTCGGCTCAGTGTGGCTCGTCTTTATAAAGATCTTTCGCGCGATGAGTATGCTGTTACTGAACAGGTCGGAGTTATGACAGGAGATCACATTGATCTCAAAGACTCATTTATAGATAAGAAGAAAATAAAACCAGTTGTTAAAAAGGTGGCAGTCCAGGCGCCTGCTCCGGCTCCTATCGCAGCTCCGGCGCCGGCGTTAGCTCCAGCCCCCGCGCCTGTTGCCGAGACCAAAGCCGCGCCAGCAGCACCGGAAGTAAAGCCACCGGCAGCTCCTCCTGCTCCAGTAGCGGCTGTGCCTCCAGCAGTGGCTCCTGCGCCGACTGCTGCAAAAGAGCCTGAGCCAGAAGCTCCGGCAGTGAGAGAGCCTGCCCAGACCACTACGGAAGCAAAAGCTCCGGTAAAAGCTGGACCTGAGGAGAGTTCTGTACAATAATCGGCGCCGATGAAAAAAAATTATTTTCGCACGCGGCTCCTGAACGTTCCTGCGCAATTTGAAGATCTTTTCACCCAGTTGGCCTTTGATCATGGCTCAACTGGGGTTTCTGAAGCTCTTGATTACATCCAAAAAGATTTAGCTTACGAACCGAAGATTCAAATGGGTGATACCCATGTGATGGATGTTTTTTTTGAAGAGACCCCATCACCCGATTATTTTTTAGACTTCAGAAGCGTCCCTCAACTCAAGTAGCAGTTTTCAGGATCATAAAGACTGGCTTGAGGAGTGGAAAAAAGATTTTAAGGCCTTTCGTCTGGTGGGCCACTATTGGGTTGTGCCCTCGTGGCTTCCGTCGCCGGCGCAGGGAGAGACTCCCATTTGGATTGACCCTGGGATGGCGTTTGGAACAGGAACGCACGCAACAACTCAAATGGTTGCGCAGATGATTTTCTGGCTCACCGAGAAGATGAAGGATCTCTCTTTACTCGAAGTCGGTATTGGCACTGGAATCTTAAGCATTCTCGCTCGTCATCAAGGTGTTAAGTCGATTAAATCTACCGAGATTGATCCTGAAGCCTGCCGAGTGGCGCGAGAAAATTTAGCAAGGAATGGCTGTCCTGACGTCGAGGTTTTAGAATCCCAACTCGAAAATGTCAGTGGGCATTTTGATGTGATTGTAGCGAATATTATAGATGGCGTACTTATAAAAATGAAACCCGACCTACTTCGCCTTTTAAAACCGGGAGGTCATATGCTCCTCAGTGGTTTGCTTCTAGAGCGCGTGGAAGAGTTTTTGCAAAAGTTTTTAGTTGATACCGATCTCAAAGTTTTTCGCAGATTAGAAAAAGACGAATGGGTTTGTTTGTGGTTACAGGCTTAGCTCGATGAGACGGTATTTCTTGCCACCTTCTAGCGTCAGCGAAGACAAGGTCATCATTCAAGGTGAGTCTTTTCATCATATTTTTGATGTTTGCAGGCAGGAGTTAGGCTCGCAATTTGAAGTTCTCACAGGCGAACAAAAGGCGTATTTTGTAAAGATCACTCAGGTGGGAAAAAAACAGGCCCTTGGTCAGGTTCTTTCAACAAGGCCACTTGCGGCTCTCCCGAAACCCCATATTCATTTGGTGCTTTCGTTCCCCAAAATTTCAACCTTCGAAAGCGTTTTAGAAAAAGCCGTAGAAATGGGAGTGAAAGAGGTTCACCCCGTGGTGTCTGATTTTTCCTTTTTCAAAAAGGCCGAGAACATTCCTGCGGGCAAATGGGGAAGGTTTGAAAAAATCGTCTTGCAAGCGACTCAGCAAACCGGACGGGGAGAGGTGATGAAAGTTGCTAAACCTCTGAGTTTACACGAGCAACTAAAAACAATTAACCAATCTGCGTCGGTCCTTTGTCTATTTGCATATGAGGGAGAGTCTACGCTCTCGCTCAGTGAATTTGTAAATCGGCATAAAAATCAGGGGCTTGAGGAGATCTACTTGATCGTGGGAAGCGAAGGTGGGTTTTCAACCTCCGAAGTCTCTTTTCTAAAAGACCTAGGCCTTCACCCAGTGACGTTAGGGGAGCAGGTTTTGCGAGTTGAAACGGCTTGCATGAGTCTCCTCTCCATCCTAAAGTATGAATTTGTGAAGCCCTAGAGGGAGACTTATGGCTGACCCTTTTGACGAATTTGAGTTTAAACCTTTGACTGAAGGCCTCGGATTTCACCGCGCGAAGGAACCTACGCCAAAAAAGCGTGAAGGCGAACGCGATATTTTGCAGGAATTGCAATCTCCTCTTCCGAGAAAACGATCGCCAATTGCTGAATCTACGGCCGTTGAAACTGTGTTTAAAGGTCTAGAGAAATCTCTCGATTTTGAAACTCCGTCAACGCCGATTCCACCTCGACCTCAGGCCCAGGTGATTCCAAAGCCTGCGATCGCTGCAAAACCTGAGATTCATCTCGAAGTGGCTCCATGGTCTATGGGGGCTTTTTGTTTAGATGCTGTTGTGATCCTTGCGATGGCTTTGTCTTTTTTAATCTGTTTTGTCCTTGTCACGCGAGTAGACCTTGTTCGTAATCTTGCGTTTCAGGTTGATGGCAATACTCTGATCTTTAGTTTGGTAGGTTTATATTGGCTGATCGGCTGGATGTACTACATCGCTTGCCGTGGTTTTATCGGATTCACGCTCGGGGAGTGGGCCTACGATTTACAAGTTGGCGATGACTCTGATCGAAATAAAATGGCTTACATGGGTAAGGTGATTTTACGCGGCTTGATCCATCAGACTGTGGTTATACCGCTTGCTTCATTTATTACAAAGCGTGACTATGCTGGTGAATGGGTCGGCCTTTCACTGTACAGGCGCTAGACGTGGGCTTTGTATTTACTCCCAAGCAGTTGAACGAAGACTGGGAAAAACTCCGAAATAATAAACGAGTTGTCTTCACCAACGGATGCTTTGATCTTTTGCACGTAGGGCATGTGCGCTATTTGCAGGAGGCGAGACGTCTTGGTGATTTGCTTTTTGTTGGTGTGAATTCAGATCGCAGCGTGAAGGTTCTCAAGGGGCCATCGCGGCCTTTGCAAATTGAAGATGATCGCGCGGAAATTTTGGCGGCTCTTGAAGCTGTAGATTTTGTCGCGATTTTTGATGAAGAGACTCCGGAGAAGCTCATCCACCGAGTGCGCCCTGATGTTTTAGTCAAGGGCGGTGATTGGGCGGTCTCGCAAATCGTGGGTGGGAGCTTTGTTCAATCCTATGGGGGAGAGGTGATCTCTCTTTCCTTCGTCGACGGAAGATCGACGACGAAGATTATTGAGAAGATGGGTTAGTCGGCTCCGAAGGCTTCGTCGTTGTTTAAAGCTGGAGATGGTGTTTCACCTTTTACGCTTTCAGCGGGATGTCCTGCGTGAACTCCGACTTGGTAAGCGACTGCGCCCACGATAATAGCTGGTAAAACGCTACGTCTTGCAATGGTGCCTGCTTTTTTGAGATTCCCAATAACTTTGGATTCTCTTGCGACGACTTGAGTGGACCCTCTAGCTGGCTTGTACTTAGACCAGTAGAATACCTCGCCGTGCATCCACTCGGCCATTTTGGGACCCTTAAATTCCATGGCCCGACCTTCTCCCAAAGCTTTTTCCAGTTCCATAACCTGTCGTAGTTTGATATCAGCAATTTTTGGATAGTACTTACCGGTAAATAATCCGGCAGGAATACCCGCTTCTTGAACCTTATTAGTTAACGCGATCGAATTCATGGCCTTTGTTTCATCAGAATAAATTCCGTGCTCAGCCGTATAAGCGCTTAAAGCGATGTCATCCGCGAGTATCCTTAGGAAACCAAGGCGAGTTTCTACAGAAACCCATCTCCCATTACGGAGTAAAAGTGGCTCTCCATTTGCTGGGTTGGTTTTCATAAAATCAAAAAAATTGGAAGTAGCCGTCAGAGGTCCTTCGGCTGTTTTTCCGACAAAGGGAATGATCGCTAAGGTTAGTGCTAAGAAAACTGAGTAATGCTTCATGATAGGCTCCTTAATTTGTTTTTAGTTAGCTGCTCCGAAGGCGTCGTCACTATATGAAGGCTGTTGTGACGTACTTTGTACAGTTTCGGCAGGGGGGCTGGTGCGAGTGGCGAAATAGGTGCGAGTGGATATGTAGTAAACAGATCCGCCGATTCCAATGACAGCAGCTGGTGCAACGCCACGTTTTACGATAGTGCCAGCTTTTTTGAGGCCTGCGATAATTTTCGATTGTTTTGCGATGGCTGAAACAGATCCTTTAGCTTTAGCATTCGCCTCAATCATACCATCTGCGAAGGTCGTCCAATGCGACATCTCAAGGCCTTTGAATTCCAACTTCAATCCACCACCCAAGAGTTGTTCCATCCGCATGACTTTTCGCGCATTACCGTCAGCCATGTCTTTAGCAAAATATTCGCCAGAAAATACTCCAGCAGGTATGCCAGCTTTTTGAACTTTGGTAACTGCCTCGAGGGAGGCAGCATCTTTTTGTGCTTGGGTATATGAACCCGAGTCGTGCACTCGAACAATTTTCTTTGAGATATCGCCTGCCAATTTCGTTAACTCATTAAGACGGGCCTCTGCTGAAACCCATTTCCCATTACGTAGTAAAAGTGGTTCTCCGGTTCTAGGATCTGTCTTTAAGAAATCAGAAAAATGGGAGGTAGCTGTCAGATTTCCTTCGGTGGTATGGCCGATACGTGGAACCATAGCCGTAATCAACGCTAGTAAAATTGAGAGTTGTTTCATAGGTATCTCCTTAGTTGGTTAGTTGGCCGCACCGAAGTTGTCCTCGTATCGCTGTTGGCCTACGCTCGAATTTTCGCTACCGACACTTTCGGAGGTTTGTCCCGCGTGTTTGGTTGCAAAATATGTAACTCCGCCAACAACAATTGCCGTCGGAAGGGCAACTTTCGTAAAACTTTTTAATCCAGCAATCACTTTCGAAGGTCCCTTCGATGCTCGTGCTACACTCGTCGCAGCATTTTTCATTGGAGTAATATCTCCAATCCAACGGTAGCTCGCATTTACCCATTCATTCATGTAGATCGGGTTAAATTTTATTTTTAAACCAGCTCCTAAATACTTTTCGAGTTCTATAATTGAATTGAGTGTAGGATCAGCGAATTTTACAAATTTATTACCGACAAATACTCCCGCTGGAATTCCAGCCTCTTGCACTTTCCGCGCCGCGGTTAGCACATATTTCCCATACTCTGCTTCTTTTCCCTTTTTACCCAATCGGGCGAAATTCTCTACGAGTTCACGGGTTAGCGCTTTCAGTTCAGTAAGACGAGCGTCCGGCGAAATCGATTTTCCATTGCGTACCAAAAGGGGTGCTCCGGTTTCTGGATCGACCTTCAGGAAATCAAAAAAATTCGAATCTGCCGTCATCTGTGAACCAGGTGTTTGAGCAAATAGTTGATTTGTAGAAATCATCATAGCTAACAAGACAAAATATTTCATTATTCTGCTCCAAAGCTGTTATCTTCAAAATTCTGAGGCCCAGCTGAGTTTCCATTTCCAACTGCTTCTGTAGGTTCCGCCGTGCGAGTTGAGAGGAAATAAGCAGTTCCCGCAATGATTGCAGCAGGAATTGCGCCACGTCTTGCGATCGTGGCGACCTTTCCGATCACTTTCGATTCTCTCAGTGGCGTCACTATCTTCAAAACGGGTTTAGGGGGACCTTTAAGTTCGGCGAGTAACTTCGATCCTTCCGGCCCACTTGAAACTCGAGAAATTGTAGAGGCGATAACACGGTCACCTTCTGTATTATTTACGTACCAGGCAAAACCGCAGTTCAACCATGAGTTCATGCCTAGCCCTCTGAATTTCATATTTAAACCCTGTCCGAGGTACCATTCCAGTTCCATGACTTTCTTAAGTTTGGGATCAGCAATATTTTTGGCAAACTTTTTACCTACAAACACGCCCTCAGGAATCCCGGCATTTTGAGTGTCCATGATAGACGTTAGAGCTGCCCCGTTTTTTTCCGCATTGGACATCGAATTGCCATCAGTTGGATTTATCCTTCTAAGAATGTTGTGCGTGAGTCTCATTAACTCATTAAGACGTGCGTCTACTGAAACTAATTTTCCATTGCGGATCAGAAGTGGTTCTCCAGTCCGAGGGTCGGTTCTAACGAATTCAATGAATTCTGATTTTGCCGTCAATGGCCTTTCGGCTGCATTTCCGGTGAGTGGAATTGTAGATAGCATCAAGGCAAACCAAATTAAATTTTTCACGGCAAACTCCTTCAGACTAAATCTGTCAATTTAACTTAGTTCAAGGTCTATGCCCGAATTTCAGAAGTCCAGATGCAATACTTTGCTTGGGGAATCTTGACGGCTAAAAGTGTTCATCAGGTGTAAAGATTGTGGACAACTCATCTATCTAAAATTATTCAAGAACTCTCATTTTGAGACACTCATGATCTAATATCGAAGACCAACCTTCACGGCATAGACCGTCTGAGCATAACGATCCATTTCAATCGCAAGAAAATAAGGTGACCATCGCAAGCTCGAACCGATGAAAGTATGCAGTGAACTCGTCTTCTCATCCACAGTCTGGCCATTATCAGTGAGATTAGCATTCGCACCAATAAAAGTCCCATCAGCCTCCACGCGGCCCACACCAAAATAGAGAGAGAAATCCTGCAGATCAAAAGCAGTCACCAGATCCGCGCCAATAGATCGAGTCGAGAAAATCCCATGAACCTGCAAACTGTTTCCGTGCAAGATCAGCGACATATGGGTAGGCAAATACTGAGCTTGAAAAAAGGCCCAGCGGAGTTGCCCACCATAACCTGAAATTTCGGTGTTATCTCCAAGAGGGATAAAGTTTAAAAAAAGATCGACATCGTAATACAACCCCTTACCGATAGAGATTTGGGTATATGCGATGTCTGACTTCGATGCGGTTTTGTTTCCAAGGCGCGAGAGCTCTTCGGCGGGAATGATCTCTTCGCTCACGCCGATTTCAACTCCGGAATAACCTCCGAGAGGATAGGGATCCGACAATAATTTTGAAGACCCACCAAGCCCCACAGTATCTAAAGTGGTTTGACGCTCACGCTGGTCCATTCCGGTGGGAAGTTCCAAGGCTTGCGCCATTTGCGTGAGAAAAAGAAAAGCTAACAACATAGACTACGGTGTAGCACGTAGTTTGTAATAGGGGCAAGACTATGTGCTGCGGCTGCCTTGCGGAATTTCTGTAGGAGTGGACTGAATTTGAATGCGCTCAAGCTGGCGAAGGGCCGTGTTTGCAAGTGGCGATACCGTGCTATCCGCCAAATCCACAATTCTCTGAAGTGCAGGGACGAATCGATCCCAGTCTTGGCTCGGCGATGATGGAGCCGAGGCGACTGTTTGGGCTGATACTCCTCGACCTGAGCGCGAGATATTTCCAGCAGAGCTCGATTTTTCTTTTCTGAGCGCAACGATGAGAACTTCTGTCGCCTTTTTTAAAACCAACTGATCATCGCTTCCAAGAGCTCCCTCAAGATAATTGACTCGGTCGGACTGGGTATAGCTCGCAAGGACGCGACCCGCTTGAGCTCGTGGGGCCCCTTGCAACTCTTCAGAGGCCTGAGCCGTCACTCCAAAACTTCTCGGATTTGGAACGGCATTAAGGACATAGAGGCCCAACATCTGAGCCTGTTCGCGGTGGTCAAGAAGGAGATCATCAATGACTCTATAAAAGGTGTCAGGATCAACCCTGTGCGCGTTGTATTCGGCAATGAATTTATTGACGGTAACGACGCTCAGGTCTCCAAGAATCTGATTGCGCCACTCGTTGTACGACTGAGCCTCTGGCGTTTTAGGAGGAGCCACGTAAGCTCCTGCCGATGCGGGTGAGTCAGACGGTGACCAACCTGAATCGCCAGTTGCTGATTTTGTTTTGTCTTTGTCAGTGGTGCTTGTTGCCGCTGTTTTAGTTTCAGTAGCAGCATCTTTCTTCGCAGTTTTATCAGCTGCTTTTTTTGCAGCAGGTGCCGCCGTCGCTGCTGGGGCTACGGGGGCTGCCGCTACTGGCGCCGGTGCTGGTGGAGGCTTGATTCTTTGATAGGCTTCCTTCATAGAGCGCGTGACAGTACGGCCTGAAAGATCAAGGGACCATCTGCTGTTATGAGGACGAGGCATGACGTAGTTGATGTCCTCTTGGTCTTTCTTCATGACCTTGTAGGTGAACTTTCCAAAGAGGGAGCCAACGAGAAAAAACGCAAGCGCCAAGCCAGCTAATGAGTAGGTATTTAGGTTTTTCATGCTCCTCCTTCGTTAAGATGTAAGGCAGGATCCGTGCCAGTGTTTCGACAGTGTTTCTAATTGAAACTCCCTTCTGTATTGGATTTGAGGTCTCAATATGAGATTGGGATTTTGCGAATCAGGCAGCTGTCTAAGGCTTAGGCGGTGTGAGGGAGGTATTCCCCTGGATTTTCAGAATTAATTCAATATATCCAATAATTACATAATCATAACGCAAGGCACTAAAGTTATAACGCGACATGCCGAAAAGTTTCCTGACTGCTGAATCCTTGGGCTAAGTGAATCAGTGTTGCGAAGGGCGCTTGTGACGAGCGCCTGACGCTAACGTTCCCTCTCCTTCGACTAAAAGGGCAACTACGAAGAGGAGGATCTCTTATGGGCTTTCGCATTTCTACCAACCTTCCGAGCTTGGCGGCTCAGAGGTACATGGGTGACACCCAACGCGAAAACGTCAAAGCCATCTCAGAATTATCAACGGGAAGTCGCTTTGCTGGAAGTTCCTCCAATGCCGCGGAATTTGCGATCAGCGAACATTTGCATGGTCAGATCAAAGGACTCTCAGCAGCTCGAATGAATGCGGAGCAGGCCACATCATTCGTTCAAGTGGCTGAGGGCGGGCTTAACGAACAAAATAACATCCTCATCCGATTGCGTGAGCTTGCTATTCAAGCGGCAAGTGACACGTTCTCGGATGAGGAGCGTGGCTTTTTACAGCAGGAGTACGGCGAGCTGCTCAAAGAATATGATAGGATCGCGAAAACCACGCAGTATGGATCGCAGAAGCTCTTGAACAATGAGGATTCGAAAGACTATGAGTTTCACGTTGGACCTTATAAAGGTGATGAAAACATCATCCGGTTTACGTTAGACACAAACACTTCAGCAAGCGCCACCGAAATCGAGGACACGAGCGTTGCCGATCAGGATGATGCCGAAGACAGCCTTGAGAACATTGACTCAGCAATCACGAAACTTGCGCAGGTCAGGTCTCACTTTGGAGCAACCGCATCGCGCTTGGAGTATGCAAAAAACAACATCGATGCGCAGGTACAAAATTTGAGTGAGGCACGCTCGCACATCGCAGATACCGACGTTGCTGATGCTGTGACAAGGTTTACGACAAGTCAGATTCGGCAAAGCTTTCAAGCTTCGGTACTGGCTCAGGCTAACCAAAGCGCGACCAATGCCTTGAAGCTTCTGCCCTAAAGTCCTAACGCAGGACTGTCAAGTTCAACTTCAAACTGGACTTTAGGTCTACGGCTATAAGTCCGTAAACTAAGAATGATTTTCTTGCCTCTCGGACTTTATGCTCGGATCTTCCGTATTCCATGGGCCACGGTACTGTTGGTTGTCGCGATTTTATTTTTCTCTCAGAAAAATTTCGATGCTGTTGATGGGTTCGAAAAAATTTATTTGCGTTC
This sequence comes from Pseudobdellovibrionaceae bacterium, assembly GCA_044229295.1. Lineage (GTDB taxonomy): Bacteria > Bdellovibrionota > Bdellovibrionia > Bdellovibrionales > Bdellovibrionaceae > JBGATJ01. The sequence goes on along the minus strand of JBGATJ010000095.1, from coordinate 1,519 downwards.
AGAGCATCAGCTAGCCATGGTTCAAAAAAATTACAGATGCTCGCCATTCTCTGCGGCCAAGAGGCTATTTTACATCGAGAAACTTGCGATTCGGTAGTGAGAGAAAGTCGGGTTAAGCCAGCGGGTCTTGCTCAGGCCGTCACTCAAGTTTCAAAGGACCTGCAAAATCAAAAATGGAAAAACCAAGACTTAGAGAGACTACAGGCTTACATTTTTACAGATCGCTTGGTCGATGAGTTTGGTAGCCGGTTGACCGAAACTGGCGCCTTCAAGGAGTGGAAACAGGAGCGGGAAAATTTCGACCGCGAGGCCAGCGAATATTTTAAACCTCGCAGGCTCCTTTCCAAAGGAAACCTCAACCCACTTTCGCTTTTGAAGGCAGAGTTTATTCATTCAGGTTATTTTCACCTGTTTGGAAATTTGGCGTTTTTTATTTTTTTATCGATTTTTGTTGAGCTCCGGTTGGGCTCGGCCGTTTTCCTTCTTCTTTATCTTGTCTCTGGTTATCTCGGACTTATGGGACAAATTTTTATGATGACGAGTTACTCGATTCCCCTAGTGGGAGCCTCGGCAAATATCGCAGGGATCGCCGGTGCTTTCACGGTGCTGTTCTGGAAAAAAAGAGTCAAAATTTTTGGAACTCTTTTTTTCGCTTATAACAAAGTCTTTGCTTTGCCTGTTTACTTTTTCAACCTAAAGAAAATACTGAAACCCGAGATCATGCAAGCCGACGTGGACGTCCAATTTCACGGCAGCGGAAATTTCCAAACCAGTAATTTTGTGGCTCAAGTGCAAGCCTGTCGAAAAGCTTTGAATGTTAAAGTCGATGGACAAAATCTTGAAATCGCCGCCACCAACTTCCAACCCCATTGGTACATTAAGAAATTTCCCTCGCTCCACACCATGAACATTAAGACGAAAGGCCGCCTCTTCGATCTACTGTCCGGAAGATCGCTAAGAGGAACATACATTGTGGGAAACACCCTATTTACATTGCTCGAAGCAGCTCCGCGAGGACAAATACTGGCCGCCGAAAGTTATGTCGGTGGAAAACGCATGGTCTCGCAAATTTTCTTCCAAGGACTGAATTCGCCAGAACCATTTAAGGTCTCTGTTGAAAACACGCCTCCATTTGACAATCGTATGCCGGCCGCTTTGCCGAGAAGATAGAATTCAATGTCTAAACTCCTCCCGAGCCCGCATGAGATTATGAGCTTGGCAGAAGAGCCTGAGGTTCTCCGGCGTGTGCGCGCCGCCCTTCGCAAACGGAATGAGGTCTATCTGTACAAAGTGCTGAGAACCGCAGCCTTTGTACGTGCAGCGCCCCCCATCACGCTTCCAAACTTCTCGAGATACTTTCGCAGGAATATGTCGGGGCGACTTCGGCGTTGGCGTTGCCTTGTGTCGTGGGTTTTGCAGAAGTGGATCTTCTCGCTTTCTGCAAACTTTAGCCATCTTGCGAATCACATCCTGAAAGCTAGCTCCCGGCATGTCGTGAGACCAGATCTCTTGCAGACGC
>JBGATJ010000094.1:0-13492 GCA_044229295.1 Pseudobdellovibrionaceae bacterium | reverse complement strand
TTTTTCTGCTCAGTGGTGTAAGCGTTATTAGATTTTGCTTCTTGCTTAAAAAACGTCTGTGCTTGGCTCACAGTAGATAGCGCAAGCTCTCCAGAATGAATCTTTTCTTCAAGAAACGGAAGCTCATTAAGTAAACGAGCCGCGTTGACTTTACGACTGGCTTCAGGCTCGCTATTACGCAGAACTTTTATGCAATAAGCAAATAGACTATTCACACCGACAGAGGCAAAGAGCCGGCGGCGTTGAACTTCGCAGAGATGATGAAGCACCACAAGGGTAGCGGCCTTTTCATCGGAATCGGCTTTGAGAGTATTTTGCAAAAGCTCTTGATCTGAGAGGTGTTTAAGATCCATGGTAGAACTCCTTTTTTTCAAGAGTTGTACCTATGGATTTATGCAACCTCCGATTTAACTTTTTGTTTCGCCTCAGGATTTTTCTTCTTCCGATTCGATGCGACCGCTTTTTTGTTTCTGACTGCTGCCCTTTTCTCGCCATTGCTCGGCGTTGAGATATTCGGGAGATCGGCCTGTTTGTAGATCTCTGCGGTCGTGATTTTGTCCTGTTCTATTTTGTAGCGCGTCGGCAGATCTGGATGAAGAGCTCGAAGCTTCTCGGAGACACGTTCGGGTCTCGAGTACCGATACGGCTCTTGCTTTTTCAACATATGCCAAACAACGACGATCAGCTTTCTCGCAAGTGCGGTGGCGGCAACGTTGTGGCCTTTTTTGTTTTTAATTTTGAAGTAGCTTGCCGTGATTGGTGATCCGCTCAAAGCCATCGACTGCGCTGCTTCCACAGCCAGCCATCTCCCGTACGCCGTTCCTTCTTTGGTGATCGAGCCTTTGTATTCGCGGTTGGCCGACTGGCTGATCGAAGGCGTAAGTCCGAAGTAGCTAGCTAGTTTCTGTGGTGATTCAAATCTGTTTACGTCACCGATCGCCGAGATAAAGCCAAGGGCGACCTTCATCCCAACTCCTGGAATCGACATTAATAGTTGAATGTCCTTTTCAGATTTCGCGATCTCTCTGAGCTCGGTCTCGCATTGGAAGATTGCAGATTCAGTGACTTCAAGCTGATTAAGTAGATTGTCGAGCTGAAGTCGCATGAGTCGAACGATCTGAAGCTCTTTAAGCCACCTAAGCCCCTGCTTGCCAAATAAATTGCTCATATGGGGTGCCTTGATCAGATTTTTGTTCAGTACTCCCCAGATCGAATTTTTTATCATTGTTCGCGACTTCGAGAGCATGCGAAGGTGTGACGTCAGTTGCCGGTAAGCCCATGTCTGATCAGACGGCATTTTCACCTCTGGAATAAAATCGGCCCTGAGAAGTCTTGCGAGAACTTCGGCGTCAACTTTGTCGGTTTTGACTCTGGCGTGAGCGATTGCTTTTACTTGATTAGAGTCTGATACGACCACACGTGCTTTTGAATCTTTCAAAATCGAGTAAACCGCAAAACTGTTGAATGTCGTCTCGATGACAACGCTGTCATTCGATTTTAGCGACCCAGCAAACTTTTCAATCGATGTTCGATCACCGTCGATTCGATAATTCGCTTGAACAACGCCGTCTTTCCCAAGTTTACACACTTGAATAAAAGCCTTGTGGACATCCAGACCAAAATACATTTATAACCTCCAACGTTAGAGAGTTACTGGAGATATCGTGTTCTCATTCGTTGGAACAAACGATCTTCACGACAGACATTGGGAATCAAACGACAACTACCTATGCGTGCTCAAAGCACAGTCGGGTGGGTCGAGAGGCGGCCACGTACCACAACGAGCTCGAAGCTCATATAACTCACGGCCGTCCCCACGATTGATTGATACCCAGTAACTCTCTAATTTTTTGTTTAACTTTTTGATCAACCGCTCCTCTGAATCCGACTCCGTGCTTTTACTCGGAGTGAAACCTGAAAAACAACGGTTTACGCGCTCTTTAAATGCATACCCGTATCATGGGTTTTAAAAGTGAAGATTTTGCGATTTTCCGAGAGCTAAAAGCAATCGAAGATCTCTAGAAAACACGTCATACAAAGCAAGCAAAGCCTCGCTAGTAAAAGAAAATTCCCAACACGTTCCCGACCGAACCCACAAGAAAAAAACTCAAAGCACGCCCGAATAGAAACACGAAAAGTCAGTCAAGAAAATTCCCCTTCCTAAAAAATAAAAAACTCGTAGTAGCTGTCCCCTGGCTGTGGGTAGCAGTGGTCAACCGCAAGGTTGTCCACGCTATCCACGCCTCCGATCAACGCCGTGAAAGCTGCCGGAAATTCGTGGACAATAATATTGTCCACAATTTCCTTGGACAGCCTGCAGCTGCCCACAAGCATTCACAGGCGGACGGAGGCTACGACTATTTTTATATAAAGGCGGAGGAGGGCTTATGGCCAGAGCGTGGTTAGGTACTCACTCATGCGTCTACGGAGCTGCATCCGCGGGAAGATCCGCAGGCAAATACGCCCTCGTCGTCTCAAATGTGTCGATACAAAGATAATGCGCGAGCAGTGCTGTTCGCTGGGTGCAATCCTTGAGGCTTTTTTGAGTTCCGTGCATGCAAAAAATTATCTTGCGCGTGAGTTCGGATTGCGCAAATACCAGGCTCGAGAGAGTCTTGACTCTGTCGTTAGTTTGATTGGCGTCGACCACGGGATGGTTAAGGTCGGTAGGACACGCGGGCCTAGATTTTTTTTGTTCGAGGGCCTGCTTGCGATCCGGAAAATTCGAAATGAAGCGTTTAAAATCTTTCTCCAAAAGAAGGCAAGCAATGCGCTCGTTGCGCACGTCTTCGCAAACTCCTAAATCTAAAACGACATAGGCCCCGGCTAAAGTGATCCAGCCAAGGGGATTCGTCATTCCCATAGTTCCAAGAATTGCGGCTCCTCCAAAAACTCCCGCACCGGCGGCCATCCTCAGAGGACTTGCCTCCGCGATGGCTTTGGGAATCACCCAGTCCCAGCGCGAAGCCGTGGATCCGATTTTTCCCAGCGCTGAAATGACCGTGTCCCACTGTTTTTGTGGATCTTGAATCTCACCGAGATTAAGGGTTTTATTATTCAAACGGATGATCATTTTTTTTCCGTCTAAAATCGCAAACGGAACTTCGATATCTCTAATCTTTAAAATAAACTCCCCGCCACCATGGCTCACAATCATTGGAAGGGTCGGGCCTACCGATTTCAGTTTCTCTTTCAGAAGCAGGTAACCAGGAGCAGGGAGGTGGTCCTTGAGCTTTTCTAGAAACTCCGCTGGAGTCTTAGATCGCTCCCCATCCCTCACCAAATTGCGAATTGCCGCCTCGTCTGTTTTTTTCCATTCTGCCTGACCTAGTGTTGGCAGAATCAGAATCGAAAGCACCACGGAATAGAAAACTCTCATAGTTTATTCTCACAGATTCTTGGCGCTCAAGTCTACGGGCCTGGACGTAGGGCGTAGTTCGTTACGAGACAGTATGCGGCGCAGCAATGCGGCCACCTAGACTAAGGTCGAAAAAAAATTCTGCATCTAATCATGAGGAATGTCAGCAACAAGATGCGTTGCGCAAAAACTCGACTAGACCTAAGGCCTAAAGTTCCCTGGACCAAGGCCGAGAAGTTTCATGAACACGTTGGAGACATCCAAAGTGAAAGCTCAAGGGTTCAGCAGTCACTGTCCTTAGAGCTCTCTCAAAGGTCTCTCCCGAGTCTAGAAGGTGCGTCACCACCGTCTAGATGAGGGGGTCGCTCTCCAGCAAAAACAATTTGAAGCAGCGTCTTTGGTGCGAGGGCATCAGAGTGCTGACACCTTTAGGAGGGCAGTTCGTATGGGCTTAAGAATTTCAACTAACATGTCGTCGATATCGGCGCAGAGGCAGTTGGGGAACAATCAAAAAAAGGCGGAGCATTCCATGACCGCCTTAGCATCGGGAAGTCGTATCATCAATGCGGCAGATGATGCCGCAGGGCTTGCGATCTCTGAAAGCTTGAAAGGGCAAATTCGCGGTATCGCGCAAGCCCGTAACAACGCGTACAACGCGGGTTCCGCCATTCAGGTGTCTGAGGGTGGATTGAACGAGATCAACAACATCTTGATTCGATTTCGCGAGTTAGGAATCCAAGCAGCCAGCGATAACATCGGAGATACAGAGCGCGGATTCCTCAACGAAGAAGCAAAACAACTCCTTGAAGAATCAGACCGCATCGCACGAACCACACGTTTCGGCGATAAAATCTTGCTCGATGGTTCTGGTGGAGAACAACAGTTTCATGTCGGAGCTTTTGGCGGTGATGAAAATATCATTAAGTACACTCTATCAACAGATGCAACCAACGATGCACTTGGAATCAGTAGTGTCAGTCTCTTAGAAAAAGAAGACGCCCGTGATCTTTTGAAAACGGTCGACGAAGCCATGGTTAAGGTTGGATCCATGCGCGCCAACTTCGGAGCGATTCAGAATCGCTTGAATGCAACAGTCAGCAACTTAGACGTACAGTATGAAAACTTGAGTGCAGCCAACTCTCGAATCCGCGACACAGATATCGCAAAAGAGTCTTCAGAACTGGCTTCTGCACAAGTTTTGCAAAATGCTGCGGTTTCTGTCTTGGCCCAGGCTAACCAAGTTCCAGCTACAGCGCTTAAGTTATTGTAATTTTTGAATAGGATCTAATTGAGTAGTTGCCCTTCAAACGACTGCTCTTAAGCCCGCCCTGGGGGAAATTTTTCCTCCAGGGTTTTTTGAAGTGGTTTTATCGGTTGATTAAATGTCCCGGTCTTTGGTCCATTCATATTATTCTAAAGACGCCGATAACGTTATTAAGAAAATAGGGAGTTATCATGGCGACCACTAAAACACTAAAGATCCTTATTGTAGACGATTTCGATATGATTCGCATGTTGCTTAAGAAATCCCTGACCGACATTGGCTTTTCGAACTTCGAAGAGGCTGGTGATGGTGAGGAGGGTTTCAATATTCTCTCAGCGGCCTACGATGCTAAGCAACCCTTTGACTTGGTTTTTCTGGATTGGAATATGCCCAAAATGTCGGGCATTTCATTTTTAGAGCGTTGTCGCAGTATGGAACACTTTCAACAGATTCCGATCATCATGATCACTGCCGAGCGAGAGCAAAAGTCAGTCATGCAGGCCCTGAAAGCTGGAGTGACCGACTATATTGTAAAACCATTTTCTTCAACGATGCTCCTAGAGAAATTAAAACGGCATAAAATCTTGTCAGATGTTGGACAGGTTTCTTAATCTTAGGAAGCGCCGTCACCTGCTTCGGTAGGCGAGGGCCCTTTTCTTTTCTTGTCTTTTTCAGAAAATTGCGTTGTCAGATTTCGAGACTTGATCTCGGCAAGAACGGCCATTCTTTTCATTACAAAGGGTGATACTTTTGCAGTTGGGGCTTTGCATTTTTTTTTGGCGAGTTGCCAGTCTTCGTAGGCGGCGACGGTGTTGTTATAAGTATATTCCTTTGCAATCTGGCCGGTGAAGGTCGGTTTTGGAACAGGCTCGTCATGGTCGAGATACCAAAGGCCGTCGCCGATTTTCTCAACTGGGAAGATGGCAGCTTCGGTTAAGCCTCCGCCAATGGCAGAAAATAAAAAGTTAAGAACAGCATCAGCATAGGTTGCGTTTGGCTTTTTGGATACTTTTGCTAGATCGGCAAGAACTCCGCCTAGAGGAAGCGTTTCTGCGATCGCAGTTTGGCTTGTTCTGGACAAGCCACGAAACGATTCGGTGAGGCACGCTAGATTTTTTAAAGCACCGGAGTTTTTAATTTCTTCCAAAAGCGATTCGAAATCTCGGCTGTAAACGGTATAGAGCTCTTCATCCGTGAGATTTTTTAGGTCGCTCGGCAATTCTTGCTTTGTCTCTTTTGACGACAAAGGTAAAGTGCCATAGTCATAGATCAATTTTCCAGACAAGTCTGTGACTTGGACTTTGCACTGGGCGACCTCTGGTGGCTTCGTGGTGGACTTGAGTTCATAACTCGCCCTTTCGGTACGTTCGACCGGGGTTGTTGTACAAGGGATAAGCTGCTTTTTCTTTTCATTAGGGCAATTCACCTCAACGGTGATGTTCTTTTCGCAGATTCCCCTGAAATAGAGAGTTTCATTGACACGAAAAGTAGCGAGCTTAGCTGAAGACAAAGAGCTCAAGGTCGCAATCCCAGAAAAAATAAGAATCTGCTTTTTCATCATTTCCTCCACATTTCTATTTTCCTTTAAAGACACCCCATCTCAACGACTTTTTGTGAACCCCGACGATGGTCTCGTCAATGTTGGTTTGAGCCTAGAGACTTTTCCTGAATGGAATGGGTGAGGAGCCCATACTGCAAATGTTTGTAGTCTTGAATCAGCGGACTGTTTTTAAGATCCAGATTTGGATTGATGACCCTAATAGTGTCGCTCAACGAAGCGAGAAATTTTTGGTAGGGAGTCGAAGTCACTCCCACTTGGCGCAAGAGTCGAGCTGCAAGCAGCGATGCTTCAATTGGACTTTTTTCATCCTTGATTCCAAAATTGCTCCAGATTACAAGAGGTGTCGTGTACATCTTCTGCCACTCAGTAGGGTCCCACTCCACTTGGCTTGCTGTATGGACCATGCGGTTCGTAAAAACACCAAAGTTTGGGAGGAGGGAAGGAAGATGGTCTCCGAAGATAACAAGCAGACACGGGCGTTTTCGATTTTTTAATAGCTCAACCAGCTTTTTGTGAAAGTCGTCTGTGGCTTCAAGAAGTGCTGAGTAATAGTTGAGAACGACGTGTTCATCAGAGGCAAGACCAACGGGGTCAAAATAAAGGTCTTTAAGTTCAAACGCGCTCGGTGCGTACGGCAAATGGTTTTGCAGAGTCACGATAAATTCAAAGTGAGGACGTTCTGAGGAGGTGAGCGAGTTTTCTAAAACCTCTAAGATGGATTCATCTGAGATGTAGTTTCCAAAGACAGTGGCGTGTTTAAAATCCTGCTCGGTCAGAAAATTATCAAAACCAAGGAGAGGATAGATTTTGTTTCGATTCCAGTAGCCAGGTGTGCCGGGATGGATGGCTTCGGTGATGTATCCCGCAGACTTAAGGGTCTCTGGTAGCGATGGAATAGGAGCTTCGATGAGATGCTCATAAGGAACGGCTCCCCTTGCCAAAAATCGAAGTGAGTTTCCTGTGAGGAATTCAAATTCAGAATTAGCGGTTTTACCTCCGTAGGTGGGGACAACGGCCAGGCTCAAAGGCCTTGTGCCGACAAGAGACCTCGTGAATTCAAGCGGATCTTTTTTCCATCGAATTCCTCGAAGTTGAAGAGGGTCAAAAAGGCTCTCCGACATCACAACAACAATGTCGGGGGTGACGGCGGTGACTGGCTCGTTGGCGTTTTGGTTGTAAGACTCGTAAATTTTCTTGGCGTGTTCATCAGAATAATTGCGAGGTGGGTAGAGTTGTCCCTTTTCAAGAACTAAAATCGTATTGATGACAATTCCGTTGTCTATAAAACTTAAGTGAGGCTTGTTTTTATTGAATTTAAAAGTCTTCGAGAAAAAATAACTGTGAACTGGATTGTTTGCCAAAATGATCACGGAAAATAAAACAAAGCTTGAAAGTGCACAAGCGGCGCGCTGACGGGGTTTAAAATACAGATCCAATCGTCGACGGGGCAGAAGGAGAAAAAACAGAGGACAAAGCACGCAGAAGGTCACCAGTGCTGCGATCTGGCTGTTCGTGGCTTTAAACATCATTGCTACAACTTCGATGACTTCGGCCGTGAGCTGGAAATCCCATGGAAATAGAGGCATCCCCAGACGCTGGAGTTTAAGAAACGAGATCAAAGCAATCATTAAAAGTGGAACCTGCGCCAAAGCAAACGCCCACCTCGTTGAATTAAAAATACTTCCGAGGCAGAGAGACAAACTGGCGAGGGCAACCCACGTCAGAGTGAATGCCGAGCGATTGATGTAAAGCCACATGATGGCGTCTGACACTGACCCGCAAACAAGACCCTGTACGATGACTGTGGTCACCAGAGATAAAAAAATGAGCCACCGTGAATGCATGATTAGATCGTACAGGAATTTGATTTGAAAAGGGGTCTAGTTCTTAGGGACATGAATAGGCGGTGCCCTTAACAGACGTTCCAAGAGCAGACGTTGTTTCTATGCGAACAAAATTGGCCCCTTTTTTTGCTGCATCTTGCTTCATATCTTCAATAGCTTGTTCAACTGTCCCTTTCACGCTGATATTATTGCCGACGACAGGACCGATCTCAGTACAGCTCTTATCAGCCTCTTGTCGGGCTACCTTGATGTCGTCAGATTTGAGGATTACAGGCTGATGGGAACAAGCGATGAATAGAAAGCTCAGGTTAAGAATAGCTAAACGCATGAATTCTCCTCGGTAGTGATATCATCATTGCTGAGTCTCACCAAAACGGCAAGACCCTCAAGTGATAACCCCACTAAAGATTCCATGGTTGTTATAAAGAATTAATTTTGCGTGAGGCCACTGCTGATTTGCGACAGAGAACAGGAGAAACTCCAGTTGTTGGGCGTTGGTAAAATCCAGTCATTTTTCCAGGTGCAAAATCAATGGTATAGTCTGCAGTGGCCCAGACAGAGTCGATGTCTCTTACATGAAGATAGGGTGCACCTAAGTACAAATGAATCCCATTTCTTGCCCACACCAAATCATAAATGGAAGCAGCGACATAGCTGACTCCCATTTCTGAGGCGCAGCTCTGGTCCATTTGCGTAGCAGTGGCATTAAATGCCAACGTCCCGCGGGTGATTCGGTATGGCGCGCTTTTTCGAACACAGGTGATTGGGTAAGGGTTGGTTGTAGCAATCCAGTTAAAGTTGAAAAATGCGGGCATAAACTGAGCGCCGCTGGCGACCACTGCAAGTTTGTCTGACTGGGCGACATTGGCAGCAAAACTTCTTGGGATGTCGGATTGATAAAAGAAGATATCATCAACTTGGCTTGCGATAAAATCGGCTCCAAGTTCAGATGCACAGCTTTGATCTTTTTGTGCGTCGGTTAAACTCGTCGAGTAAGCAGTCAATGTTGAAATGAGGGTTCGCCCTTCTCCTGAAGCACCGGCGGGGCCCGTCGGGCCTTGTGGTCCCGCCGGACCCTGTGGACCAACGGCACCTTGAGGACCCGCAGGGCCTTGGGGGCCAGGAACTCCACTCACAGGTTTGTTTTTCCACGTACGATTGACGCAAACAACGAGCATATCGCGCTCAAGGACGTAGCGAACTTCCCCCTCCATTTTTAAAGTGCAGGCGGGCGGCTCGACGGAAAAAGCTGATTCAGAAAAAAAGAAAGTGAGTGCGACTAAAAAGTGAAAGGTCATTGGTACCTCCTCGGATGAGCGAGAAGATACCCCTGTGAGAAATTCGAGTCAATTCAGGATGTTTTACATGTGAGAAAGCAAATCAGTGACTTGGTCGTCTGTGAGCTTTACAACTCCAGGAGGACCTTGTTGAGTTGTAGCCCCTAGTGCTGGCGCGTGTTTGCAATAGCCTTTAGCTTTGTCTTCTTTAACATTGAATTTTGTTCCTATCAGATTCAAACACGCATTTGAGCTCATGCAGACAGTCTGTGGACTTGAGCCAACCGCGATGAGGGCCTGATTGACGTAACCTAAGCGTTGAGAAGATCCATTGCCTTCAAGAATACAGACGACAAGATCTGACTTATCTTTATCACGATCCTTATCCTGCTTTTCATCATCTTTAGTATCGTCTTGATCGTCATCACCGGCGGCAGCGACTTCGTTGTCAGAGTCGTCTTTTGGAACGAGTTCTCCATCCGTTGTAGATGTGTCAGTCGTTGCTTGAAGTTTTCCTACGGTCTTCCCATCTTGCGCATTTTGAAAGGACATTGGACTGCAATTCTGAAATGATGTTATCAAAATGAGAATACCAGCCACAGATATAAATACGTTTTTTAAACTTTGAATCACGAGAACCTCCCCACCTGCATTTAAAAAGATGCAATTTCAGGGCCTTGGGGAGATGGTGTTTTGCGTTATTTGGAGGCTAGAGGACTGGTTAACTTCATTAAATCGACTGAAAGTTAAGCGTCTCATGAAACGTCTCCAACTGAGACGTTTCATGAAGGACTAGAATCCTAACTTCTTTTTCATTTCTTCGGCTTTTTTCTTAAGCTCGTCTTCGCCTTGTTTTTTTGCTTTATCTTCAGCCTCTTTACGAGCTCGATTACCTTGTTCCTCTAGATCTTTTTTAGCTTGATTGGCTTTTCCCTCAGCATCGCTCTTGGACTTGTTCACCATAGTGTTGACTTTGGCCAATTCTCCGTTGATTTGATCTTGAAATTTTTTAGCTTCGGCTTCAACTTTAGCCTTCTCTTTGCCGACAGCATCGTCGATGTACTTTTTAAGTTTGTCGCGAGCCTCATCAATCTTGGCCTGAATTTGTTTTTCAAATCCACGGCGGAGTTCATCGCCTAAGTTTGAGTTAATGGAAAGTGGAATGTTTGGCAAATGTCCCTTGCCTTCGGCATCGAGACTCACAACCGAAATTCCTTGAAAAACATTCTTAAGAATTTGGTCAACGGTTTCATTTTTTGAACCAACCTCGTAAGCAATTTGCGTGAATCGGTTGGTGAGTTTAAAGGCTAAGCCGTCGTTGTTAAAAACACCATTGAGATCCAATGAGCCTCGCGCTTTTTTAAAGCCGATCTTGACGTCAGGGGAATCAACGAAAGTTTTCTCTACTAATGGATAGGATCCCACTCCAACTTTGAATAGTTCTTTGTGGTCAGTGGTTCGATGATCAATGGTTATTTCAGATTTAAAATCAGAAATCTCAAGCCCTGGAAAGCTTCCTGTCAGAGAGGCAACCAAGGGCTTTTTGATAAGAGCTTGGTTGGTTGAAATGTCAGTGATATAGCCCTTGAGCTCGCCGGCTTGGGGATTATTTTTTGATTCGGAAGAAATTCCTGTCTTTTTAATCCAAACAAGTGGGTAAGAATTGGGTTTTCCAAACTCATAAGTGGTACCGCGGGCTCGTTTGTGAGGTTGCAGCGCCATATCCTCTTCTTGCTCGCCTTTGTCTTTTTTCTTTAGCAGGTTAGGGGGAACATAAGGCATGTATTTTTGCACGATGCGCTTGTAGTTTTCAAATTTTGTAAGGTAGGGCTGAAGGTATCCCATAAAAATGGATTTTGCGATACTCGCAGCATCGATCTTAGGAATTCTAAAATGGCCCTCTAGGTTTTTCATATCGGCTTGAAAGCTGCTTTGCAGGTCTTTGATTTGTGTGTCCAGAGCCTTCATGTCGTCATTAAAATCTTGGGTTGTTCCTTGGACCTGTTTGATCTTCTGATCGGCCTCTTTAAAAATAGAATCGAATTCTTTTAAGGAGGTTTGAAGTTCATCTGGAGATTTGAAGTCCTTGTATTTCACTTTTCCTAGTCGGTCGTTAAGAGCTTGAAGTTCCGAGCCTTGTGGCAGGGACTTCATTTTTTGACTCCACTCAGCCTGCTTCTTTTTTATGAAGTCATCGGCTTCTTGAGCCTTTTTCTTTGTCGTGAGTGTGCCTTCCAGACTTTTGAGTTGATCATTGAAATTGGCTCCGCCACCCATCATCGCGATAGCATCGGCAAGAACATTATCTGTGCCAGCTTGTTTTTCTACCTGACCTGTAGCTTTATCGCCGATCTTTTTACCTTCCGTCTCAAGGAAGCTCGGTTTGCCATCGTCAACAGGGGGAGGTTCTGGAGGTTTGACTCGGCCAGGATATTTTCGGACGGTATCGAGTTCGATTTGTTCAATCACGGCCTCATTGACGACAACTTTGCCTCTGAGGAGTGCATCCCAAAGCATGCCCCATCGAATATCGCCGATCACCACACTGTTGTGGGTGGGCTTTTCGCTATTCGTAACTTGGATGTTTTGAATGCGTAAGGAGGCGCTGAAAAAACTTGTCTCAAAATTGCCGACATTCACTTCGGCACCAAGAGCAGTATATCCGCCCCACTCCAAGGCCCTACGCATTTGCATGTCGAAGAAAAAATGAAAGTAAATATAGATAAGCGCTACGATCACAATGAGTGGGACAATCACTCCTGTACGTACGGGGCCTTTGGGCTTTTTCTTTTTTTGAGGCTTTGGTGCAGGTTGGTTTTGCTCAGTCATAAAATCCTCGTTTTAGCCGTAGAGTTGGTGATACTTTTCGTACCACTGGTAAAGGGTGGTTGCTTTCATCAGTTTCCAAAGTTTGGTTTTTTGAAATCGCGCAAGAATAGTTACGCGGTATTTAAGCACAGCCATTCTAAAAATAAAAAACATGGGAATAACGAGAATAAGAGATAGAACTCCCGCTCCCATGATAACAGAGTTGTTAAATCTTGTTAGAGGTACGATCGGCATGTTGTAGAGCTCAACGAACAAGGGTCGTAGCGAAGGCTGCTCTAAAATTCCCTTACCGATTTGATCCGAAACAGGATCTAAAATCCATGCTGTGAATTTAAAAAAGAAAGCACTTAAAAACGCAGCTCCCATTTGGACACGGAAAAGTAAAATAACAAGAAGAACTAAAATCCCCTGGAGTGACAACGTGGGCGCAAAACCTAAAATCAGTCCGCAGGCAAGTCCTGCAGCAAGTTGGTTGTGACCGGTTTCGGAATTAAGCAACTGGATGAAAGAAAATATCTGTTTGAGCAGTAAGGTCATAGGGCGTGCCTCCGGAGGCTTTAGTTTTCCGAAGAAAAAACGATATGTCAAGAAACTGGCCCCCATGATTGTTGATGGGAAACGGGGCCCAGTAATTGCTCTATGCCGTGAGCATGACTCCTATTTGCCCTCACTGCAAGATCACATCTGAATCCCGACCACAGCGTCCGACGGTTGTTCGCACCGGACGCTTTTACCGAAAGTCTGACTCTCAATGGATTCAGCGATTTCACTGTCAGCGATGTTCTAAAGGCTTTTCCCATGCCACCTGGCAGCCCTGCTACAGACAGAAAAAAAGACATCTTAACTCCCATGTCAGAAACCTTCTGTGCTCCTGCGTCTCCCTTCGAAGAACTGCGCTTATCTTAAAGCTCAATCGAAAGACGGTGGTGAGAAAGTTTCTATTCCTCTCGGCCCAGGCCGCACTGAGATTTGAAACCTCACCTCCGGACACCGCCGTCACTCAGTTCCAGTTTGATGATATGGAAACTCATGAGCATAGTAAGTGTAAGCCGCTGTCCATCACTCTTGCGGTTGACAAGGAAAAGCGTCGGATTCTGGGCATTGAGGTGTCGGTGATGCCGGCCAAAGGGAAGCTTGCCGCAATTTCGCGGAAAAAGTACGGAAAGCGGCCGGATGAAAGGCCCAAGGCCCGTAAAAAACTCTTTGAGGGAATGAAAAATTTTATTCACTCTCAGGCTTTGATTCAGTCCGATCAGAATCCGCACTATCCGATAGATGTCAAAGCCCACTTCCCAGAGGCACAGCATGAGACGTTCAAGGGGAAAAGGGGTGCGATTGTCGGCCAAGGGGAGTTAAAAA
>JBGATJ010000093.1:0-14276 GCA_044229295.1 Pseudobdellovibrionaceae bacterium | reverse complement strand
GGTCCTAGAGACCTGGGTCCCGAAAACGGCAACTTCAGTGGTGTCCTCGAACTATGACATCTAAAATTTTCATAAAACAAATTCGCCTTTGTTAGTCGCTCTAGTTATTGATATGTTTGCGCTCAAATCATTCCCCCAGGAGCGCCCATGAAAATACTTTTGTTTTTTCTGCTTTCAGCGTCAGCAGCTTTCGCATCTGATGACACATTTATCTCAGGCAACAACCCATTTTCTGTCACCGTGATGAACGACCAAGGACTTGAAGTCACCTACAAAGCTCCGGCATTCAATAGCGGAGTCTTCTCTAAAGACTGGTCTGGAGAAAGTTTAAACTTAGATTTTGGCGTTAGAGCGATGTGCGGTGAAACTCTCGGAGAGCTATCACAAAATCTAGAGATCATTGTCGCCGTGAACGGATCCAAGAAAACACTTCATATTGAAAAATCAAGTCGAGGTCGAAAAGTGCTGGTCGGTGGCGGGTGCCCGCAGTCCACAGAAGAGCTGAGTGAACAGCTGTCCATTTGGACTCAAAACGGTAAACCTCTTGTAAGTCCCTAATGTTGAAGAGCCACGGTCTTTACATTGCAAAACTCGTAGAGACCAAACTGAGAAAGCTCGCGGCCAAATCCGCTGTCTTTAAGACCCCCAAAAGGCAGCCTAGGATCTGATTTCACCTGCTCGTTAACAACGGCAAACCCAACTTCTAAGTGATTTTTGGCAAGTTCTAGCGCCCGCTTTTCGTTTTTAGAAAAAATCGCGCCCCCGAGACCGAAAACTGAGTTATTGGCTATTGCTAACCCCTCCTCCAAACTCGCGCACTCGATGACTGCGGCCACAGGACCAAAAGTTTCCTCTTGAAACGCCGGCATCCCTGGCTTGACTCCCGAAAGCATGGTCACGGGAAAGTAGCAGTCTTTGGATTCGGAAGGAGGATCACCCAGGAGAAGTTTTGCGCCCATTTCTACAGATTTTTTAACCTGCGACAAAAGCTCTTTATGAATTTTGAGGGAGCTCACAGGACCAAGCTGCGTTCCCGCTGCCGTCGGATCACCGAGCTTAAAGGCACTTAAAGCGGAGCGAAATTTTTCAGAAAAAGCAGAGGCAACTTCGCGTTCAACGATAAAGCGCTTGGCTGCAACACAGCTCTGCCCCGAATTTACGAGCCGCGCTTTTGCACAGATTTTTGCGGCCTGATCCAGATCGGCATCAGCGGCGATGATGTAAGCATCACTACCTCCAAGCTCAAGCACGCACTTTTTCAAAGCTCCGCCCGCCAGCTGGCCAACAGATCTGCCGGCCTGAGTGCTACCGGTAAAAGTCACGCCCCTGACACGATGATCGTTAATGAGTGCGGGAATTTGCTCGTGCTCCACAACAAGATTTTTGAGTAAGTCCCTGCCAGGCGCGGCCTCTTCGACAAGAGCTGCGATTTTATGAGCACAACCTTGAACTTGGTTGGCGTGTTTGAGTAGCACCGTATTTCCTGCTGCGAGTGAGGGAGCAAGGAACCTCAGTGTCTGCCAGAAGGGAAAGTTCCAAGGCATGATTGTGAGGATAGGTCCTATTGCTCGAAAGCAAATCTGTGACTGCGAATAGGCGCTCTGAACCGCTCGGTCTTTAAGAAACTCCGGCGCTTGGTCAGCAAAGTAGTCGCAAGCGGATGCTGATTTTTCGATCTCGGCGATTCCTTGCTCCAAGGGCTTGCCCATTTCTTGCGCCATAAGAAGCGCAAGCGCCGCTTTATCTCGTAGCAAAAGAGACGAAAGTTTTCTAAGGATGGCTATTCGAGATTCAAGTGAGTCCTGAGAGTATTTTTGAAAGGCGCTAAAGGAACGAGTGAGCGCGTCTTCAATTTGTTTTTCTGAAAACACGTCATAGCTTGCAATGACCTGTTGCTGAATTGGACTGATAACCTGAATGGATTTCATGATGGTCCCCTTATTGGGACTTACCAGTACTCGGGTTCTTGTCCTTTTTCAACACTTCGATATCCATTTGAACGCGGAACTTGTGCTCTTCTACAAAACGAGACACTTCTTTGACAAAATCAATACGTCCTAAAATTCCTGACATCTCTTTAACAACTCGGCCAGTGATTTCATCTTTCGATTTATTCGCGCCTTGAATGATGAGTGCTAAGACATCTTTAGGAAGTTTCAAATCCTGCAGATACGTGCGGATGCTCTCTTCGGTCATGAACGCGGCACTCACGCCTGTAGCTAGAACTTTTTTGAGAGTCTCGGTCAGCCGTGAGCGGCTTTCTTCTGCCGGCTCGTTAACCTCGTCGTTATCATCCTTTTTATCATTTGCCATACAGTTGGTTGACCCTTTTATGATAGGAGCTCATCATATTTGGAAGATTCACGCTCACAAGCGCTTTAGCGATAGGCCCTGGGACAAACATATTAAACGTGGCTTCTACAAAATAACTGGCGCGCGCTCGACCTGCTTCATCAGAAAGTTTCCAGTAACCGTTAGAGGTTTTAAAGATATCACCTGAAGCAAACTCCCAAGTGACCTCCTTATCTGGAACTTCAGTGAGCCACATCCGATAAGAAAAGGTCTTAATGACAGAAACATGGAATTCAACAAGTTTACGCTGCCCCTCAAGCTGAACGATCTTGCAATCTTTCACCTCTTGCAAAAAAGTGGGGTACTTTTCATAGTCTGTAATGATTTTGTAAAACTCGGGAACTGTGCAATTGAAAACTTCAGTGGTTTGTGCATTTGCCATAGCCTAGGGTACTGTAAATCCCTGAGAAGACAAGTAGAATCTTATGACTTGGTTGACGGATAAGGCTTAAAATCGTCTTTGTTTTTCTTGGCTTTTTCTAAGAGTGGAAGCAAAGTTTGGTCGATGGTGTCCATTTTTTCAATGAGTTCATCAAAGGCATCTGCACGCTCCGCATCTTGCAAATCGCGAAGCACCTTCTGGAGAGGTCCCACCATCGATCGGATGGTTTTTTCTGTTTTCAGCACAGAGCTCCCCGCCACTTGAATTTGAAGAGCGCTCTCATAGATCTCTGCTTTTGGAACATATTTAAAATCCCCAGCAATCGCTCGTTCTGAAAGTATGGACTCAATGGTGATTTCCTCTAGCGGGTAGTGAATGAAAAAGTTGATTTTGAGTTTTAATAGCGTGAGAAGACGGTCTGAAAGAACTGAAAGTTTGGCTTTTGTCGGTTTAGATTGGTAACTGGTTTTAATTTCATTATATTTTGTCTCGGCGTCAGTCATGGCGGCCTCTAATTCTGACACTTTCACGCCCGCTCGAGCAGCGTCTCTGTCGAAGAGCTCATGCATAAACTCGTGAACCAAAGTCCATCGACTCGTGTCTGAGGTAAGAAGAATTGCATGTTTTGGACTATCCACTCGCAATCCTAAAAGACCTCCGCCGTCATCCTGTTTAGAGATCGCTTTATCCCACTTCTTTTTGAATTCAAGAGGAGCTTTGGGCACATTTTCAAAAAGCTGACAGGGTCTTTGGTGAGATGGAATCTGGAAAACTTCAACGCCATTTTTTTTGATAAACTCTAGCGTGCTTTGAGCAGATGCACTCATAATGGCATCGACAAGGCCCATATCGATGGATTTATCAAAATAGGGAGTCTGTATATTTTCAACGGGCGTCAGCGCGGAATCCCCTTGTTCAAAAGCGAATTCGCATCCTGGCGCTGGCTCGGGGGCCGGCTTGGATCTTGGAATTGGAGGGTGGACGATTTCGATGGTAGGACTGACATGACGAGGCGCTGGCGCGGCCGGCGTCTTTTCCGCGGGCGCTTGAACTGTTACTGGAGGCGTCTGTTCCCGTTTTTCAGGCTCAGGTTGTGGGTGTGTCTCCGGTGCGGGTGGTGGCTGTGGAGTTTCTATGGGCTCTGGAGCTGCGGGAGGGGGTGGCGGGGCTGACGAGTCCGAGCCATGGTCACAACCAACTGCCAAAGCTGCGGATGCTACAATCAAAAGAATTGAAATTTTGGTTTTCACTACCTGATGAGGCATGAAAGATTCATACCGTGGTAATGACGTTCTCGGTAGAATTGAGAGAGTTAATGGTTTCTTTTTTTCATGACGGCTGCAGAAATCGTCTCAGTGTCGAAGTTTTGGTCGACACTGAAGAACTTACTCTTTTGTTTTTCCGGACTGAATGAACACCTCAAGCTTTTTGCCATCAAGCCTTGCTATCGTCTCGGTCCCGTCTTTTTTAAACTCCAAATTTGAAGGCTTATCCTTACCATTCTCGTGAATCTGGTACTTCACTGTTTCTTCAGTGGAGTTTGCCATTTCAAAAGTTGGAAATGGTTCTTTCATATACGGAGCAAAAAGAGCCGTCACCATTCCTTTTTGGCCAGGAAGTGCATACTTTTCAAAGACCGGGGCGGCATCAGCGTAAGTAGGATTTTTCATCGTCCCTATTTCTTCCAAAACTTTTGCTAAATTCTCCGGATGAAAATTGTCTTTTTTTGCAGCCATTGCACTTGCTGTGAAAATGAGAAGGCTCAAGAAAATCTTTGAAATCATAAAGCACCTCCGGCGGGATCAGTCCCCGCTCGACCTTCGTCCGGCAATCTAGGCACAACCATGAAGGCCAGCGCAGCTGCAGCAGCCGCAGGCAACAAGCCCTTCGCGAAGGTTTTGACTTTAGATCCCTTGGCTCCAGCCTCAACCTTTTCCGCTGTTTTTGCTGCACCGGTTTTGAGAGGCACTGAATATCGTTCTTGTCCGTAGTTAAAGTGAATCAGATCGTCGGCAACTATGCCGCTGGGACGCTGGGGATTGTCACTGGAGATCCTGCGCGAGCACGAAGATTTAGCAATTCAGGAAACTTACGGAAAGTTAAAGGCATGATATCGTTAGATTTAGGATCTACTATTCCTGCCGCCCACTTATTGATATCAGCTGGAGAGACCTCGTGGTTAACGAACCTAGCATCTTTCCTCGGGTTTTTTTTGAGGTACTCAGTCATTTTTGCCACCAAACCTTGGGGGTTTTTTGGATTCATCACCTGGTCGAATTTCTCAAAATATTCGGGATTATTTTGGAAAAAATTCTTAACCTCTACTGGCTCTGTAATATAGGCGATATCGAAGGAATCTCCACCAAGTGAACGAGTGACCTTCTCTAAGTTTGAAGGTCTAAGCTGAACTCCTATTTTTCTGGCTTTAATAAGCCGGATGCCTCCATTTTCCATCAGAGCACCTTCGTAGGTTACCCCCTGATAGGTGATAGGCTTTTCAACGTAAACCTTCATTTCCGAAGCAACTAAAGCTTTGGGGTTTAAAAAATATTGCAGATCATTTTCACTGTTTCCATGGAGAATTCCTGTAACGGCGGGTGCAACAGCGGGATCAGGAACATGAATACTTAAGGTCTTTGCATCCCCGAGGGCGGCATCCGTAAATGCACTATCTCTGGTGGCAAAAATTTGCGTCCCTGGCGGCGGCCAAAACATACTGGGTTGATATTCGGGCTTTAAAGCTTGTGCCACATTTACAACAGACAATTGGATTAAAAATAAAATTAAATATTTCATATTTATAAGACTAAAAAACGATTCGAACAAGCACAAGAGTTTCCATCAAATCTCGACCAAATGCCAGCGCCTATTTTACCGCTGCTGTTTGTGCCACCCGGAAAATATTTCCAGCTCGTTTCAAAACCGAAGCAGGAACAAGCCGTTGCCATGGAATAAAGATAGCCGCCATCCCAGCAACGGTACCCACTTTGGTGTATAACCCTTCGTTAGCGCTTTCATTCACATCAAAAAAGCTAAATGTACCAGAGTATTGCCGTAAAGCATTTTCATAAGCCGCCTGCTTTTGAGGATCATCGGGGGCGTCCAACAAATTCTTTTTTGCAATTTCAACGTACTTTGCGTTTCCTGGATTTGATACGAAAGACCTCTGAATATCCTTTGTTTCAAGGTGGCTCTCTAAAAATGAGTAAATTCCCACTCCGAGGTTGGTCCTGAAGGCGAGAACAGGCGGTACATACTTTGCAAATAAAAAAAGAACCCCTATAAGAATAATGTCGTCAGCGCTTTTTTGCATCGAACTCTGGACAGCAACCTGGGCTAAAATATCGCAGCACTGCCTGTTCTCTCTTAAAAACAAATTCAAAAAGGGTCGGTATTGTAAATACTGTGTGCCTTTGAACCACATCTGATCTTGGTTCGTTAGAAGATCAGAAAAATCACTTATTTTTTTCTGTTCCTCTTTTGCTGCTTTTTGGCCCAAGGACAATGCTTCTGATATTTCAGCTGGCGAAGGCTCTGCGGAGTGAATGTATTGTAGGAGTGGAAACGCTGCTACGATATTCATATAGACTTGAAGATGTTCGGACTGTTTCTGGCGAATTTTGAGTTGGATGTCTTCGGTTTTCTGTTTTGAACTACGAAGTGGGCTCTGTTTTTCAGCTTGCGATGAGAGATTTTCGCTTAAAGCTTCGGCGACCATTTTTTGTGTTTCGCGCTGGACTTCTTCGAACTCCTTGGATTTAGGATCTATCGGGTCCCATCCTTTTATTTTTAATGTGCTAAATGTATCAAGGCTTATGTTGATAGGGAAAGTTTCATCATTCCCTGACGGGCGGCCTTTTTCTTGGGGATATCCAACGGCAAGATACTTTCTAGCAAGCTGAGTCCATAACAAAATGTCGCTTTTTAAGTAGGTTTTAACCTCGTCGCAATGACTCCCTGGTTTTGTGTCACTCTCAGCCATACAGCTCTGCCAATCATCAAAAATCTGTGCATTTAAATCTGCTTTGGATTTGAGGGAACCAATAAAGTCTTTCATGCAGGAGCTCGTGGTCACGCCTTTGTCATCACTTTGGGAAATAAAAAAGGGCTGCTTCTGCCTGAGTGCTTTTTCGAAGGTGGAGCGCGGACAAACGCTATGAGGATCCGTGGGAGATCCAAAGGCACTGAGTTCAAAGGTATTGCGCAGATCTAACAAAACCTCGTTTGTGGCCCTCAGGCCGCATGATCCCATGGAATGTCCCACACTCGGGAGTAAAGAAAAAACAGCCAACAAGATTTTTCGCATTATTCTTTATCATCCGATACTTTGTATCGATGATCCCGAGAAAATGAGAAACCTAGCTTTAGGTAGGATTGGACAAAGATCCTGACGCGCCAAGTATTTTGTGAAGAGTTTTACACAAGTCCTAGGTAGACCCACAGTCCAGAATCAGCAATTCTGATCAAAACAAGGAGATCACCTATGAGACCAGGTCGCGAGATGGACACAGCGATTGCGCAGGATATTTTCGGTCATCGAGTTTGGGCTAAGAATAAAATTCTTTTTGAAAATCCTCCGCAAGGCGATCGTCCTTTGAGGAATTACTCCAAAGAAATCCAGTGGGCCTGGGAAATCGTCGAGAAAATGGACATGACCCTCATTCGAATTGAAGGGGAAAAATGGTTTGCATTTGTGGGTCCCAAGGACAAAAAAGGCTGGGAATCTCCGCAGGCCCTCCTGAAATGCTTGGATGCAGGCGAGTTTGATGATTGCGGCGCCAGTGTCGGTGATAAAGCAGCGGTCGTGATTTGCGAAGCCGCACTTAACGCTGTTAAAAAACGAACAGCAACTCCCCTTGAGCTAGTCAAAGACGCGCCGCCTTCTGAAGAGTCTGCCGAGTTACACTGAGTCCTTTTTCTTAAACAGAGCTTCGGCTTTCGCACGAAGGTCTGCAGCTGGATCGACGGCATGGGTTTGATCTGACGGCGAAAAGTAATCACAGAAATTGGCGCGGGTTTTGTCTTGAACAACATCCGCCTGGGGTTCACGACACTCGTTATAGGATTTTACGTCGTAGTGAATGCAATCCTTGCAGACATGAAGATCGGCATGGCATTTAAAACACTCATCCCGTCGACCCACCCGTCCAAGCACCGGGTTTTTAGTCCCACACGAAAAACAAATAACCGCGGTCGCACTCATGGGAGCTTTTTCACATCAAGCTGGTGATGGGCTTCGATATTTCTGACGGTGCCCGTGGCAGATCTCATCACAACCGATTGCGTGGTGGCCCTTCTGCCGGGAAGAATTTTTACACCTTTTAAAAACGGACCATCAGTCACACCCGTGGCGCAGAACATGACAGAGCCTTTGGCTAAATCATGCAAAGAAAACTTTTGCGAAAGGTTTTTTACGCCCATTCGAGTGGCCCGCTCTTTTTCTCCTTCGTTTCTGAATTTGAGGCGACCTTGGAAGTCTCCGCCAAGACATCGCATAGCCGCAGCAGAAATCACGCCCTCAGGGGCACCACCAATGCCGATCAAAAGATCAATCCCGCTCGATGGCCAGGCCGCAGCTACTGCCGCCGAAACATCGCCATCACCGATGAGCTGGATGCGTGCGCCTGTTTTTCGAACCTCGCGAATGAGGTCCTCATGGTGAGGTCGCTCAAGAATAACAACCATCACATCTTCAACAGACTTATTAAGAGCTTCCGCTAACCGATGAATATTCTCTGTCGGAGAAGCATCTAAATCCAAAACACCTTTTCCTTGAGGACCACAGGCAATTTTATCCATGTAGGTGTCGGGAGCATGCAAAAACCCGCCCGCTTCTGCCGCTGCAATCACAGCAATGGCTCCGACGCCGCCGTTCGCACAAATCGTCGTTCCCTCTAGGGGATCTAAAGCAATATCAATGCGCGGGGAATCTTCTTTGACAGCTCCGACTTTCTCTCCAATGTAAAGCATAGGGGCCTCGTCTCGCTCCCCTTCTCCGATAACGACGGTCCCGTCGATACGAACCGAGTTAAAGGCCTTTCTCATGGCGTCTACGGCAGCGCTATCGGCCGATTTTTCATCGCCACGACCAATAAAACGAGAGCAAGCCATAGCCGCCGCTTCGGTAATGCGCACAAATTCTAAAGCCAGGTTTCTGTCCATGGATGGCTCCCTATTTTCTCCCGAAGTTCATTGGGGAGACGAATGAGTTTCATATTCTTATCAACCGCAACGTGTTCGGTTGTAGCTTTTAAAATGGGGTCTGTAAATCTCTGAGAAAAAATTTGATACTGATAGAAAATTCGCGCGCCTTGGCACCGGCTCTCAAGCCAAATCTCTGCCTGATCTTCAAAATACAACGGTTTGAGATGTCTCACACGAGTTTCGGTGACAGCAAAAAGACAGAGGCGATCGGGTCCGTGATAAGCATCAAGCCCTGTTTGCCTCAGCCAAAAAACCCGAGCCTCTTCGAGGAAGCGCAAATAGTTCGAGTGATGGACAATACCCATGAGATCCGTCTCGTAGAAATGAATGCGCCTTTGATATTTGTAGGTCATACTCGATCGCGCAGGTTTTGAAAAACCACTTTAAGATCCCCACCGGGATCATGGATCTGCGTAAGAAGACGCAGGACTCGCTCGCTCCATCCTGGATCAAGGCTCGAACCAGGATTTTGAATTTTTAAATTTTCCATGTAGGCCTGGTCGCGAATCGATTCCGCCGTCGACGGCGAGGTCGAGAACACGCCATTTTCGAAATTTAAAACGGTGCCTTCATACTCGATGATCCAACGACTTGGCTTTTCAACACCTTTCCAAATGAAAATATTAGTATCAAAAGGCCCATGAAACCAAATCTGCGAACGGTACTCAACCGCCAGCAAATCTGGCGAGAGCTTTCGCGTGTTGAGCCCTACAATTTGATCTTTCATGTAGCGATCCATCTGGAGACGACCTCCCGCTGACGTCTCAACAATTCGAAGGCCCACCATCGCCTCAGTGATCCGTGCGACTTCCGTTTTTAAAGGAATGGGTGACTGATTTTGCAATCGAAGCTGCACCTCAAAACTCGCCCCTTCAGTAAGCTCAAGCGCCAGACCTTTTCGCGAAACCGCAAGGCCTGCATAGCTCAAATCATAGAGAAAGGATTTAGCGCCCCCCGGCCAAATGACCTCGGCATCAAGCAGAGCTCTGTAATCCTGATCGGCAGGAGCTAAAAAAAGGCGAGGATATTTGCGGCGGTCAATTCCCTGATTCGTCACTCACGCTCCTTTTTCATAAAGGTAGAGACGCTCGTTCGCTCTTGTGTTGTTCTTCTAACACTCGTCTTAGCGAGATGGCTATGGGCTGCATTAAAGCCTCAGCTAAAAACGAGGTCAACCAATTTAAGTTTGACGGAGGTGTTTCATAGGTCGCTGCGAGCTCAATGAGAGTGTTTTGCTCGTCATACCGTTCAAACTTAAGCACGCCGTGGAGGCCCTTGTACCAACCGTCGCGATTGACCCAAGTGAGCGCCGGGATTGGATCTTCAATCCAGTGCAGTTCAACGGTCATCTCCCGCTCAACCCCCATGACAAGCAGGTGAATATACAACCACTGCTTCTGAGGGTCATAGGTGACGCGCTTAAAATATCGATCCACCAAGGTGAGCTTTTCAACCTGGCGCGACTTTTTCCATGCGTAGTCCTTGGGAACTTTCACAAGACCGCCCCCACGAAACTGCCACTGTTCTGTAGGGGGTGAGAGATTTTCGAGAGTTTTGCGTTTGACCGAAACGGGAACCCAACGCTCCTCAATAACCCGTTGATAAAGAGGCCGTTGTGTGCGCCAATAAGGTTGATCAGTAAGAAGCGGGGTAAAAGGGTTTTGATCTGACTTTGCGGGAAGTCCCAGCAAGGTCAAAAAAATCACGCTAACGGGGATCAGAAAAGTTGACACATTTTTGATCTTAGGAGATTTGGAGAGAAACTCAAGTGACAATCAAGGAGCCTTCCGTGATTCCGGCCTGGAAATTAAAACTGCCACTGTGGATCACCTTTTCGCGGATGTTATTTGTGATTCCCATTGTTGCCGCTATGGTCTGGCATCTCCCGTGGCTCGCCTCATTTTTATTCATCGTAGCGTCGGCCACCGATTGGTTTGACGGTTATTTTGCCCGAAGATTTGCGGCCGTAAGCACCATGGGGCAATTTATGGATCCCATCGCCGATAAAATTCTAGTTTCATCGGTTTTAGTGGAGCTTGCCGCCACAGGGAAGGTGGATCCCTATCTTGTCATGATTCTTCTGGCCAGAGACACCCTTGTTGGTGGCATTCGAGCCGTGGCCGCTGCCGACCAGGTGATAATCGCAGCCCAAAAAACAGGCAAACTAAAGACGGCATTTCAGATGGTGGGGATCCCTTTAATTCTTATTGGCTCTCTGCATCCCGAGCTGCCTAACGAACGCATTGGGTATTATTTACTTTGGGTGACTGTTTTCTTGAGCGCCTGGAGTGGTGTTGAGTATTATATCGCCTTTCTCAAAAGTCGCAAAACGGCCATTTAAGGATTTGTCATGTCGATGAGTTTATCACCGAAAAATTTTGCTCTGATGCTTCTGGCGCTTTTGATCTGCCTCTATATTCACAAGAATTTGATGAGAAACAATAAGTCCTTGGCCCCTGACGCTGTAAAAGCCGGCATTGCTCAAGTTTGGACTCGTGTTCTTGATCTCACTAATTAATTAGACCTGACTAGCTCTGCGACCACCTTATTTTTTAAGTAGTAATGGCCAAGCCACCGGCCGCCCCCATAGCAAAAAAGGCTCACGATGAGCAAAAGAGTCAGTTTGAGGATTTTTTTCTGAACAAACCGACTCTGCTGCGCCTTCTGCACCGTGTGACTCCTTTGCTGAACTTTTAGGGCGAATCTACGCCTAGCTTAGACGAAAATCCAAAGATGAATCAACAACCCAATCCTGAAAATTTATTTTTTGAGATTGACTAAAGGACCCCTACGCCATTAATTTTCGAACTCCTCACACAAGTGCGGGCATAGCTCAATTGGTAGAGCGCCACGTTGCCAACGTGGAGGTTGACGGTTCGAGCCCGTTTGCCCGCTCCAATTTATTTCGTATGGTTAGTACAAAAGAAATAAATTGGAGCATTTTTAACTACTTAAAATCATTAGAGTCTAAGTTTCCATTTTTCTAGAACGACCTTCTACGTCCCTTGAAGTCCGTTGAGTTCCCTGCCAATTCCCTGCCACCGCAGCCTCTCCTTTGAATAAGTATTCCAAAGTTCAAATCTCTTGAACTCCGAAGACTATCTTCAAACTTTCAAAAATTCCTACATTTTACCCAGGAAAGAGAGGTGCTTATGCACAACTACGGACTCATTTTAAAACAACTTAGAAACCTCAACGGCTACTCGCTCAAAACCGGCGCCGCAAAAATTGGCAAAAGCGTTGGATGGTTAAGCGAGGTCGAAAACAATCGCGGACTCTCCCAACTTCGCCAGGCTGAGTTCGATCGGATCGTTAAGATTTTCAATGGCGACCAACATAAAGAACTTTTTAAAACTTGGATCGCGATCGAAAAAACCAAGGACAAGGTTGATCGGACACTAGATGGTGCAGTTCTTAAATACATCCGCAATCGACAGTCTCTTTCGTTAGAGAAGGCAGCCGGCCAAATCGGCATTTCGAAGCAACATTTGGCGAATTTGGAAAACGGCCACCGCTCCGTGAAGCTCGAAATGCGAAACAAAATTATGATTGCCTATGGATACAGCCCGACGAGCTTTCGAAATCTAACATCTGATGAGAAAAGGGCGAAGTCGGTACCCGTTCGATACAAGATCAATATTTTACTTAACCAAATAGGAGAATCTCAGCTCCACTCGGTTTTCGATTTCATTGCGAGGTCACTTAAACCCCAACAGGACGATAAAAAAGAACAACAAATTATAAGCAATCCCCAATTTTTAGATTGAGGAAGTGCTAAGGAGTAAATATGAAAGATCTAATCTCCGCAGTGATTTTTGTAGTATCACTTTATGCCGGTACTGTTTTTCTGAGAACGGTACACGATAACCTTAGAAAAGCTGCCTTGGGAAAGGCGTCTCAAGGCCTTCCCTCCCTGGTTGACCTCAATCGTGCCATCGACAGGAGAAGAAAATAAAATAGGTTTTCAAAGTTCTAGGAGGCGCTGTAGACCAACAAGCAAACAAACGTTTCTTATGGCGAACGCTTTAGATGATCTATCATCTTAGAAACGAGCGACCTCCAATCAACGACCGAGCAAGAGGGACTATCATTTTCTGACCCAGCTAAAACCGCTCCATCTATTAAAATGCTCGGAGAAGAAAATCTTTGATAAGGATGTGAAACATCCAGCACCGAAAGATTGACCTCGCTTATTTGAATTACTCCAGCGAGGCTTAAGGCGTTCCGTGCGACTTCTATATTCGGGCATCCAGAAAAATAGACCAATTCAACCTTAGGCATAAAAGCTCTCCAAAATTGGGCAAGCGCTTGTAGGGTCTTGGCGCTCGCAAATTGCTTTAACCTTTATTAGTGCTTTCTTGATTCGTTTGAGATCAGCAATTTTCTCTTCGATTTGGCAGAGTTTCATATCAGCCTTCGATTTAATTTTTGAACATGTGCCACTGCTGTCATTCCGGAGAGAGAGCATTTCTGTTATTTCATTTAAAGAAAATCCAAGTTCTTGAGCACGCTTTATGAAGCGGACTCTATGAACCACATCATCTGGATACTCCCGAAACGCTCCGCCATTTTTCTTAGGCTGACAAATAATCCCTTCGCGTTCGTAATAGCGGATCGTCTCAACGCCTACCTCAGATAATTTCGCTACTTTTCCAATTGTTAGTCGGACCGATACTTTTGAGTTCATACTTTCAAAACTTTTCCAAAAGATTTAATCCCTCGAACTAGAGCGTCCTTTAATGAGAAAACCTGAAGATAGGTTTTTCCAGTGCTCTTAACATAGCGGTCGAATTCACCGCGTGAAGCAAAGAAAAGCATGTCGTCGCAACTGTCACTTGAAGACACAACCGCATCAGTAGATCCCGTCACAATTTTATCCTGATCAATCTTGAGTTCAATCGATGTTCCATCAAGAGCGGACTTGATCGATACCATAGCCGCCCTTCCAAACATGGAAGACATCCCCAATGCATCGATTGCGCAGCGAGCGTGAACAGTTTGAAGTCCTTCAAGAGTTACATCGACTCCGTGATCCAGGCTTGAGAATGGCCAGAACCATTTAATTTTTTGCTCGCCAGGGAAAAAGATCCCATTAAAACCTAACGCCTCAAGTTCCGAAAAAGCAGAAAGAACTTGCTCATCAGACTCATAGCCTAATTTTCCTCGAATTTCTGCAATCGTAGGAGCACGGCCAAGCTCAGGCCACAATGCATAAACACCTTTTTGGAAAACCTCTTTAGCATGTGGACTTAATCGCTCCATGGTTTTTTCAACTGTTCCAGCTGTTTTGCAGTCTTTGGACTGCATAGCCTGCCATCCTAAGAAAAGCGCTCCTGCT
>JBGATJ010000092.1:0-14782 GCA_044229295.1 Pseudobdellovibrionaceae bacterium | reverse complement strand
CGGGACCCAGGTCTCTAGGACCCAGCTCCCTGGCCCAGGTGGGGAGCGCACGTAACTTGCGGACGAATTTCAATGGCATCTCTTCGCGAATCACAAGTCATTCTTAGACAAAAAGGTGAACGCCACTGGGCCGGAGGGCTGGGTCCTAGAGACCTGGGTCCCGAAAACACCAGGGTCGCTATAAATGGAAATCCCTGCGAGGGCTTCGCGAAGAAGCCCCACAGGGAATGGATGAAGGGAAGCTGCCGCTAGGCCGCTTTTTCACGGGGTGGGTCGCGGATCAGAAAGCTAAGAGCGTAGGTCCTGTTGAGACCACTTTTGGCGCTTGCTGGTCGACCGCGATTTTGTATCCTGAGCCATGAACAGACTGGATGTAAGAGGAACAGTTTTCTAATTTTTTTCGAAGCTTGCTAATATGGGTATCGACGCTGCGATTGTAGACGTGAATGTCTTCGCCCCAAACACCATTGAGGATTTCATCGCGAGAGAAAACTCGGTTTTCCTCTTTGGCTAAAAAGAGCAAGAGTTTAAACTCGATGGGAGTAAGGTCGATATCTCGCTTACCGCTGGCCGCAACCACAGAAACTCGTTGGCTCTCTTTATTAATTTCAACGTTGCCAATTTTGATAGTTTCGTTGCGGCTGCGATCGCGATTGATTTTTCGAAATTTAGTTTCAACGCGCGCACGCAGCTCCAGTGGTTCAAAAGGTTTTGCGATGTAATCGTCTGCGCCAACAGAGAATCCCAAGACTTTATCTGAGACTGTGTTTTTAGAAGTCAAAAAGATGATTGGAATGTTCTGAGTCTCGTGCTGCGCTTGAAGAAGTGAACAAAGCTGATAGCCATCTCCGTCCGGCAGAACAACGTCAAGAAGAATCAGATCATATTTCTTTTCTGTAATCAGTTTTTGGGCCACACGAAAGGAGGGAGCCCAATCCACTTGATAGTCGGCGCCGAGGGTTCGATGGACGATGTTGTAAATGTCTTCCGAATCTTCAACCAGCAGAATATTTCTAGAAATCATGGTGCCTCCTAATAGCTCCCCAAGAATATGTAGGAAGACGGCGGCGTGCAACCCTTCAGCCGCGGTTCTCGACTCACGTTAACGAAACTAAACACTTGCTCTTGGATTGTGAACTTCCGGAGATGTTATTGGAGGGAATTTGAAACAAATCTGGAGTGGTTGAGATTTTTGTTTAGAAATCGCAACACTCTGGCGAATCATCACCAAAAAAATGATAAATCATGTCAATGATGAGGGTGAAAATTCTATGCAAACACAAGAGTGCAGGCAATGACTTGAATGAGGATAAAGACAAAAACTGGGTTTCTCATAATGATATGAGTTTGCAATTCGTAAGCCCGAGAGTCCCCAGTTAATCAGACTTCAGGCCGTGCCAGTGTCAAAATTTTTGACACTGCAAAAAACCTTCTCCAGTCTACTGAAACGAAACTGAGGCTGGAGAGCGTCTGCGAAAATTGAATTTATGAGCGAGCAGGGTAGGCCCGTCTTTTTTAAGAGCGGAGAACTCTAAACTTCGGACCTGGTCTAGCACACATCCAATGAGAGTGGGGTCATTGATCTCAGCCTTAATAACTTCAGGTTGCACGACCTCGCCGGTCTCGCCAATGCTCCATTGGACATGAATGGCGCCTTCGGGCCGAGAGGGCTCAGTGCGCAGATATCCTTCATAACAGTCTTCGATTTGCTCGTTTTTAGCCAAAAGCGCTTCGTGTAAAACAGCTCGACGTTTTTGTGCAGTTGTTTCTCGAGGTTTTTTCGCGACGGCCTCAGTTGTTTTAGCGGTCCCGGAGCCTTTGCCTAGCCGAACCATATAGTAGGCGCCAGCGGCCATATGTACAGTAAATAACGAAATAATGATCAACGATTTTTTTGTATTTGCTTTCATACCTCTACTTTACTCCCGAACCTTCACCGAAAAAACGACCTTTTTGACACGGTCAGAATTGAGAGGCAAAACAAACGATATTGATTGCGGCCGCCTTTTTTTGATTTGAGACGTTTCAGAACCGCCGAATTTAATTAACGAAGTCAATGTATTTGACTAGGCTTTAGGCGAGGCGAGGGATTCACTCGGAGTTCCAATTTCACTTGCGGTAGACATTCGCAAAATGTTCCAATACATTAGCCGGCACTTGAGTTTCTAAAGGGGTTTGACATGGGTTTTTTGGTTTCATTTTTAATTTTTGCAGGCGTTGCTAACGCTTCTCCAAAACCTCCGCAATTTGTGCTTATGGCCTTTGACGGTTCGTTAAGTCCAGACATGTGGAAAGAGACCACAGACTTTTCTAATGAAATGCAAAAATCCACCGGTAAGCCATTTCAGTTTACGTACTTTATCAGCGGGGTTTACTTTGTTTCGAATAAAAATAAAGCCAGCTATCAATCTCCTCATCACAAGGCGGGAGCGTCGGCCATCGGTTTTGGCGGCGACAACGACGAGATCCAAGAGCGCGTGCATCTGATGAATGCGTCTTACTTAAGAGGCAACGAGATGGGCTCCCATGCTAACGGGCACTTTGATGGAAGCAAGTGGTCTTATGAAGATTGGAAAAACGAATTCGACCAGTTCGTAGATATTATTTTTAACTTTGCGCGAGTGAACCACATCCCGCCCGAGAGTCATCCCGAGAAAATTCTTTTTGGCACGGATAAGGTGAGAGGATTCCGAGCACCTTTATTGGGAGTGAGCCCTGGTCTTTGGGAGACCCTTGCCGAAAATCAATTCACCTACGACACCAGTCGCACGAGCGCTCCGAACTACTGGCCTAAAAAAGAATCTCAAGGCTTTTGGAACTTTCCTCTTGCTGAGCTCAAGATTTCTGGCACCGCAAAACGCACCCTTTCTATGGATTACAACTTCTACTACGCTCAGTCTCAGGCAAAACCAGGTCCCAAAGAAAAATGGGCCGAATACGAAAAGGAAATGTACGACACCTACGTGAGCTACTTCATGCAGAACTACCGGGGCAATCGAGCTCCGGTTCATATCGGTCATCACTTTTCAAAATGGAATGGCGGAGCTTACTGGAAAGCCATGAAGCATTTTGCAGAAACAGTCTGCGGTCTTTCTGAGGTTCGTTGTGTGGCGTACCGGGATCTTGCGGATTTCCTCGACGGCCTTGAGTACCGACGGCTTTCTGAGCTTCAGCACACCGGCGGCGAAGTCTCGTATCTTCGTTCCGAAACAGAAAAACTTCTTGATGTTCAAGTGACTTGGACAGTGGAAAAGCATCATGTTGTAGCTCGGCTCGAAGGTCCTTCCGCTGAACTTTTGGTCAAAGAGCCGCAATTTCACTGGAGAAGCGCGGGCCTGCGCCCTTCAACGGAGGGATTCGGAGATTTTGCACTGACGGATCATGGCGATAAAAAAGTAGAACTCTTTCTTGGAGACAAACAGATCCTCACGTCCACCCTCTCGGGGCCCCGAATCATCTCTACGGCCGGAGTTATGGAAGATCTTGAGGCCAGGTCCCTTAAGGGAGATTTGCCAGAAGCCCATTTCGCGCAGTAATTTTCACTCTAGACCACATCTTATTTGACCTTTTCCCAAAGAGTGATTAAGAATTTAACCCTATGCAACAGTCTCATCCTCAAATGAAAAATTAATGAGCGCCATCTCCATTATCCTTCCCGATGATTCCACAAAAACATTTGATCATGAACCGACGGCTCTTGAGGTGGCTCAGAGCATAGGCTCTCGCTTGGCAAAAGACACCCTTGGCGTGCGGGTCAACGGCTCTCCTGAGATTTTAGATTTGCGTCTTCCTCTTAAAGATGGATCCCGTATCGCCCTTGTGACCACTCGTGACCCAGCCGCCACCGAAGTCATTCGGCACTCTGCAGCCCATGTTATGGCTCAAGCGGTTCAAGAGCTTTGGCCTGATGTGCAGGTCACCATCGGTCCTGTGATTGACACTGGTTTTTACTATGATTTTTATTCTCCTCGGCCTTTCACAGAAGGGGACCTCGAAAGCATCGAAAAGCGCATGCGTGACATCGTCTCTCGAGACCTGCCGATCACAAAGCAAGATTGGCCCTCGGAAAAAGCGATTTCGACTTTTGGTAAAATGGGCGAAAAGTTTAAAGTTGAGCTCATCGAAGATCTCAAACAGCCTAGTGTCAGTGTTTATTACCAGGGCGATTGGTTTGATCTTTGCCGAGGTCCTCATGTGCAGCGCACAGGTCAGATCAAAGCATTTAAGCTTTTGTCGGTAGCCAGTTCCTACTGGCGTGGGGACGAAAAGCGCGAATCTCTTCAGCGCATCTACGCAACAGCCTTTGGGGAGCAAAAAGAGTTAGATGAGCACCTCAAAAATCTTGAAGAAGCCAAAAAGAGAGACCATCGCAAACTTGGCAAAGAGTTGGGACTTTTTCATTTCCATCCTTGGTCGCCGGCTTCGCCATTTTTTACCGGCAAGGGCACTATCATTTACAATCAGCTGGTGAATTTTATCCGCGAGCAGTACTTGAAGTTTGGCTACCAAGAGGTCATCACTCCTCAAGTTTTTGATGTCGACCTCTTTCATCGTTCGGGTCACTACGAAAATTACAGCGAGAATATGTACTTCACAAAAATCGACGAGCGCGATTTTTCAATGAAGCCTATGAACTGTCCAGGCCATTGCCTTTTGTATGCTTCAGATCGTTATTCCTACCGAGATTTGCCTCTGAGGATTGCAGACTTCGGCCGACTTCATCGCAATGAACGCAGCGGTGTGATTCACGGGCTTACGCGCGTGCGTACGTTCTGCCAAGACGACGCGCATATTTTCTGCACCGTGGATCAGCTCCAATCCGAAATCAAATCCTTCATCGAGCTTTTGAGTTTGGTTTATAAGACTCTAGGCATGACAGAGTACCGAATTTTCCTCTCCACGCGACCAGAAAAGCGCATGGGATCTGACGAGATATGGGACCGCGCTGAGGGCGCCCTCAGAAAAGCCCTTGAGTCTTTGAACTTGCCATTCACGATTAATCCTGGCGATGGAGCCTTCTACGGACCAAAACTTGACATCATGTTTGTGGATGCCATCAAGCGACCTTGGCAATTAGGAACTTTGCAGTGCGATTTTAACGCTGCTGAAAATTTCGATCTTAAATACATCGGCGAAGACAATAAGGAGCATCGCCCTGTCATGCTCCATCGCGCGATCTTAGGATCGCTGGAACGGTTTATCGGCGTTTATCTTGAACATTGCGCGGGCCACCTGCCGCCGTGGCTAACACCAACCCAAGTGCGCATCATGAGCATCACGGACCGTGTTGGTGATTTTTGCGAGCGCTTGAAAGCCCAATTGATGGCTGCCGGCGTTCGCGTCGAGTTTGACAGTCGTAACGAG
This sequence comes from Pseudobdellovibrionaceae bacterium, assembly GCA_044229295.1. Lineage (GTDB taxonomy): Bacteria > Bdellovibrionota > Bdellovibrionia > Bdellovibrionales > Bdellovibrionaceae > JBGATJ01. Next base: position 9,418 of record JBGATJ010000092.1, on the reverse strand, counting down.
AAATTGAACTTTAAAGTGCGAGAGGCTCAGCTCGCCAAAGTTCCCTATATGGTGATTGTTGGCGACAAAGAGGCCGAGAGCGGTAAAGTTTCTGTGCGCCTTCGTAACGGAAAAACAATTAACGAAATTAACGAAAACGAATTCATCCAGCAGGTCACACAAGACATCCAACAAAGATGTCTTGAGACCTCTTGGGTTAACTAAGGAGGTCTCCCATTTCACCAGGTTTTGAAACACGAAAAGGTCCTGATAGCAGGGGCCCAGGCGGCATGCGCCGCGAGAAAAGCAAAGACGGTCTACGTATCAATCGCGAAATTCGGGCTCCCGAAATTCGGCTGATTGACGATGCGGGAGCTATGCTAGGCGTGTATTCGGTTCCTGAAGCTCTTCGAATTGCCGAAGACAAGGGACTTGACCTGATTGAAATTGCACCGACAGCGAAGCCTCCGACTTGCAAAATCATGGACTACGGCAAGTGGAAATACGAAAACAAGAAAAAGGCCGCAGCCGCTCGCAAAAAGCAAGTCATCGTGAGTGTCAAAGAGATCCAACTTCGCCCACGAACCGACCAGCACGACCTGGAAACAAAGCTCAAGCACGCCCGTCGCTTTATCCTCGACGGCGACAAAGTCAAAGTGAACCTGCGCTTTTTGGGTCGTGAAATGGCCCACCAAGAGCTCGGTCAAGCCGTCATGCAAAAGGTGATCGAATACCTCAAAGACATCGCGGCCGTTGAGACAATGCCCAAAATGGAAGGCAAGCAGCTCTTTTTGATCCTAGCTCCAGACCCCATCAAAATTAAAGATTACAAAAAGGCCCACCCAGACTCCGCCAAAGACAAGCCCGATACAGAGCTTGAAGATGAGGATGATGATGTGGGAGACGACGAGGAATAGGCCCGAATTTTTTCAGCGCCAAAAAAGCGAATGGCTGCGCGCTGATTACAATTCCGGCAGAGCAGTCGAAGGTTCTCTGGCGTGTCAGCGCCGCCAGCAGATTTTGGAATTCGATGATCCACTTCCAATGCATGAGTTGAGCCGCAGTTGGTGCACTTGCCCTCATCACGCTTGTAAATCTCTTTTTGAATCTTGGATTTTTTCGGCGTGAGAGCCTGGTCTATAAGGAGATGGAGGAGCTCGTTGTCTGTCATATTCGGATGCGCGTGCGCAAGAAGGTCCTTAAGCTTTTTCATTTTCTCTACGAGCTCCAAATCCACTTCAAGCTTTGTTGTCTTCGGCTGTTCGTAAGACGCCTCTTTCGCGATGATCACCACTGCCTGGCGAGTGGAAGTTCCTACGACCTTTCTTAACGTGTCTTTTTTCTCCTCTTTCGTGAGCTTTTCACCTCGGGCCTTTCGCTCTTTGTTAAAATGCGTTTGCGCCATATTTAAATGAGTGAGGTTCAGTTTTCCTGATTCAAGAGCTGGGGCTATTTCTGGGATCTCGGTGAGAAGATTCATCGCTGCGACTCTTCGGTAGGCTTCGCCGCCTTCGTAGTTGAGTTGTCCTTTGGCGTATTCTATGAGGCTTGGATATTTGAGATCCGCATAGAGGCGCCGGCGGTCGACTTCTTTGAGGTGATACAGAACTACAATGGTGGCTTTTTTTTCATTTTTTACGGCGAGTTCTGTGTCGATGAGAAGAGTTTGGTCTGTGAGATGTTTGAGATTCATGGGAATACCTCCGTTAGTGAGACAGGTATAGCACGGGTTTTTTGAAGCGATTTTTTTGCGTTTATTTGCCCACTATGAAGCGCTCTGAAAAAAGACTCCAGCGTGGTCTGAGACTCAGCGAGCGTTTGGTATACGCTTCGTTCATTGAAATACCCCTAGCTACAGAGGAAGTTCTCGTCTGCATCTTGCAATTTCCAAAATTACAAAAACACGCGGTCAAATGTTTTTTCTTCTCTGACGCAAAGTTTTTTCTCCGATTGAGCGCCGTGCAAGCTGATGGAAATTGTGGACAACAAGTTGCCCACAAATTTCCACAAGCTCACACAGGCGGACGGAGGCTACGACTATTTTTTTATATTTAGAGGAGGACAGGAGGAGGCTTCGTTTTCGGCGCCGGAAAACTCTCTCGCTTGCCGGCGACGTGTGTTCGTTGCTTCCATGTGCGACGGCAAGTAGGCGCTGTTACCTTTGTCTCCGATTGCTGAGGTCGTTTTCAGGCAAGTGGCGAGGAATTCCGGATGAGGATCAAGCCAAGGCCAAATCCAAATCCATAACTACTTAATAGTATTAATGAAAATATGTTAGGCGGCAGGTCAGCCGCTTCTGGCCGTCCCCTCAAGCCCCCGGATCTGACCTTTCCAAATACGTCTCCCCGACAAACCCCCCTCAAAACTTTCCCTTGCCATCTCATCCAAACTTGCATTAAATCGATGATCTCAAAACAGCTGACTGTGGCCCCAAAAGTATAAGCGTCGCTTATCGCCCTTTCGGAGGAGGAAAAATGAAGCAAAAGACCCATAGTGGCGCAAAAAAGCGTCTGCGTCTGCTTGCCGGTGGCAAGATCAAGCGTAAACAAACCCGCATGAGACATCTTAACTCTCATATGAAATCTAAAACCAAACGTCATCTCGGTCAGACGACTTATGTTGACGATGCGAATCGACTGCAAATTCGTCGTTGTTTGGTGTTTTGATTTAAACTTATTAGGAGTGAATTATGGCAAGAGTTAAAAGCGGGATGACGACTCGTCGTCGCCACAAAAAAGTTTTAAAAAGAGCAAAAGGTTATTACTTAGCAAATGGAAGTTGCTACATCCACGCGGTTGAAAAAAATGATCGTGCGCTTGCATATTCGTATGCACATCGACGTGTTAAAAAGAGAGAGTTCCGTGCGCTTTGGACACAAAGAATCAACGCTGCTGCACGCCTCAACGGGACGACTTATTCTCGTTTGATGGGTGCTATCCACAAAAAAGGTCTGCTTATTGATCGTAAGATCTTGGCTGACCTTGCCGTGACTGATGCTGCCGGATTTGCTGACATCGTCAAGCAAGCCTTGGCCGCTTAGTTGAAAGATTCGCTGTGGAGACAGGGGCTCAGTTTGAGCAAAGAAAAAAAGACCACATTCGCTGGGCCCTGGATCCTCGCACCGAAGCTGTTGAATTAAATCATTTTGATCGTATTGAGCTTCGTCATGAAGCTCTTCCTGAAATCGACTTTCAAGACATCAGACTCCAACAATCAGCCCTCTCGCAAGAGTGGACCACTCCATTTTTTGTAAGTTCAATGACCGCAGGTCATACGGACGGTGAAATTCTCAACGAAACTCTGGCCAAAGCCTGTGAGCTTCGCGGATGGCCTCTTGGTGTTGGTTCCCAAAGGCGTCAGCTTCATGACGAAGCGGCTTCTCGCGAGTGGGTGGTGCTGAGGAAGGTGGCTCCCCGAGCTCGTCTTTTTGGAAATATTGGACTTTCTCAAATCATTGATCGGCCCGTTTCTGATGTGCAACGATTGGTGGATTCTATTGAGGCCGTTGGTCTTTTCATTCATCTTAATGCTCTCCAAGAATGTTTGCAAAAAGAAGGGACGCCTCAATTCAAAGGCGGACTCCAGGCCATCACTCGCGTTGCGCGCGAACTTTCTTGCCCTGTGATCGTTAAAGAGACAGGTTGTGGAATGGGGCGATCCACACTGTTGCGACTTGCGGAAACAGGTGTTGCTGCCATTGATGTCAGCGGTGGTGGTGGAACTCACTGGGGCCGGATTGAAGGCCTTCGTGCAGGCCCTGACGAGAAGCAAGGTCGGGCTGCGCAAACGTTTGCAAATTGGGGGCTATCGACCGTAGATAGTTTGGTTCAGGCTCAGGAGTTGAAACTTCCTTGCGAGATTTGGGCGTCTGGCGGCGTGCGTACGGGACTCGATGCAACCAAAGCGATTTGTTTAGGAGCTCGCATGGTCGGCGTGGCACGTCCCATGTTAGAGGCCGCGCTCGTGGGAACAGAAAAAGTACTAGCTCAAATGGAGCAATTTGAGTTTGAATTAAAAATCGCTCTTTTTTGCACGGGCTCAGCTCATGTTGCTGAACTTGAAGCTGCGAAGGAGGTATGGAAATGGCGAAAAATTTAGATGATTATTTTCAAGGATTTTCCAAACTCACTCGGCATCAGAGACTTGAGCGCCTTGTTCAAATGGGAGCCCTGACTCTCGAGGATGTTGCCTACTTAGAAGTTGGTGGTCTTACTGATCCAGGCCTTGGTGAAAAACTGATTGAAAATGTTGTCGGGTATTTTCAATTACCCCTTGGGATTGCGACCAACTTTCGTATTGATAAAAAAGACTACGTGATTCCCATGGCCGTTGAAGAGACTTCGATCGTCGCAGCGGCCAGTAAGACGGCTCGCTGGGTTCGGGATAACGGCGAGATTTTCACGGATGTTAAGGGCGCCAATATTATTGGCCAAATTCAATTTGCGAAAACTCTCAATTTTGAAAAACTCAGTCGAACGCTTGCGCAGTTTAAGGACCAGTTGATTTCTCGCGCGAACATTGAGGTGGCGTCTGGTCTTGTTCGTCGTGGGGGCGGTGTTCGTGAGATGCAGATTCGTCGCATTGACCGAGACGATGGACATGTCATGGCTGTGATTCATGTCCTGGCTGACCCGTGTGAGGCCATGGGCGCCAATATTATGAATCAGGTTTGCGAGTTTTTAAAAGGCCCACTCATGGAGCTCACCGGAGAAACTGTGAGCATGTGCATTCTGTCAAACCTTGTAGATACCAAGCTTACCAAAGCGACTGTTTGTTTAAGACATATCGATGCGAAATTGGCGGAGGATATCGAAGAGGCTTCGCTTTTTGCTGAACTGGATCCCTACCGAGCAGCTACAAATAATAAAGGTGTTCTCAACGGAATGGATCCTATTGTGATCGCAACAGGCAATGACTGGCGCGCGGTCGAGGCCGGTGTTCATGCGTACTCTGTAAGAGATGGCGCTTATCGATCGATCACCCAATGGAAGCGTGAAGGGACTGGACTTGTGGGCACGCTTACGGCTCCAATCATTACCGGAACCGTCGGTGGGGTGACGACTTTGCATCCGACCGCAAAGATGTGCCTTCGAATGTTGGGGAGTCCTGGGGCCAATGAGCTTTCGCGTGTGATTGCGGCTGTTGGACTTGTGCAAAACTTAGGAGCGCTTAAAGCGCTCACAACTGTTGGAATTATTGAAGGCCATATGAAACTGCATATTAAAAACCTGAGCCTTGGAGCTGGGGCAAGTGAAGAAGAAATGCCTCACGTCGAGCGGCGCCTTGAGCAAATTCTCGTCGAAAAAAAGAGAATTTCAATGACTCATGCCAAAGAGGCGCTCGCTGAGGTGCGCGATCGTAAGTCCAAAGAGGATTTAGCGGCCGCCGTTTTTGGAAATTAGGAGATCGTTGTGGGATTGAGATTATCCGCACCAGGAAAAACATTTCTGCTAGGGGAGTACGTCGCCCTTTCGGGTGGGCCGGCGCTTCTTGCGGCGACAGGTCCGCGTTTTAAATTGAAAATTCATTTTCATTGCGATCGTCCGTCAGAAGAGTTTGCGCATCCTCAAAGTCCCGCTGGAAGGCTTCTCCAAAAATACGGGGATGAGCTCAAAGAGTGGGATTTAAAGTTTGTCGACCCTTACGAAGGTGCGGGAGGCTTGGGAGCTTCTAGTGCTCAGTTCTTACTTTTGTATGCGCTTTTAACATGGAAAAATTCGCCGCTTCTTCAGGCAGAGCGTGAGCTTGATCTTAAGGCCGTGCTTGCAGCTCATCGTGAGTGCGCTTGGAACGGGGAAGGCGTGCCTCCGAGTGGCGCTGATCTTGTTGCGCAAATTCGTGGAGGCCTTTGTTATTTTGATAAAAAAAATGGAATTCTTAAATCCTCTCGTTGGCCTTTTGACAAACTTGGTTTTTCGCTTTTTAAGACGCCCTTTAAACTTGCAACCCATGAGCATTTGAGAACTCTTTCTGAAGTTCCTCAAGAAGGTTTGGCTGGGTGGGTTCGTGCGGCGCAAAAAGCCATCGAAGAGAAAAAACCTGAATCATTCGTTGACGCTGTGAAAGGATTTGGCGCCGAACTTCACAGGCAGCAGTTGGTGTGCTCTGAAACCTCGGATCTTCTCGCGCAGTTGAAATCTTCTCCTCTTGTTCTCGCCGGTAAAGGTTGTGGTGCTTTAGGTGCGGATGTTATTCTCGCTCTTCATGAGACGATGCATAGTCGCGATGTTGATCTCCTTGCTCAATCTTTAAATTTAAAAAGAATTGCTGGCAGTGAAGATTTAAGCGATGGGATTCGCCTGAAACTTGAAGGACGACAAGAAAAAGAAAAATGGCTTTCGCTTCCGGAGTTTAAGGCCGGTGAAATTGGCCCTTCATGAGTTGGCAGGCAAGCGCCCCGTCTAACATTGCTCTGATTAAGTACATGGGGAAGATCGATTCTAAGAACAATGTTCCGAGCAACTCTTCTGTGTCCTACACCCTTGAAAACTTGCTGACAACCGTGCAGCTTGAAAAGCATTCAGGCCATGAAGACCTCTGGAGACCTCTGGAGGCAGGTTTTGAATTATCGGCCCGTGGACAAGAAAAATATTTGAGATTTTTTTCTAAGCTCAAAGCCCAGTTTGAAATTCACGATCATTTTTTGGTGAAGTCCCATAACAATTTTCCCTCTGATTGTGGAATTGCAAGTTCGGCGTCAAGTTTTGCCGCCCTCACAAAAGCAGCTGCCACTTGTTTCACGGAACTTTCTGGCCGCCCGTCTTGGAGCAATGAAAAACTGGCTGAGCTGAGCCGTCAAGGATCAGGGTCTTCATGTCGAAGTTTTTTTGCTCCGTGGAGTCTTTGGGATGAGCAAGGGGCCCGCGGTGTCAATTTTCCATGGGAAAATCTTTTGCATATGGTGGTTGTTGTTGAAGCAAATACTAAAAAAGTGTCTTCTTCTGAAGCGCACCTTCGTGTGACAAGCAGCTTGCTTTTTTTGGATCGACCGATGCGTGCCGAAAAGCGACTGGCCGCGCTGCGCATGGCTCTCGAGGATAAAAAGTGGGACTTGTGTTTTGAAATTATGTGGAGTGAGTTTTGGGATATGCATGCCCTTTTTGAAACGAGTCAGCCTTCGTTTTCCTATATGACGCCACAATCTTTAGAAGTGCTAGGGTGGGTCCGACAGACTTGGGATAAATCCGGAGATGGTCCTCTTGTAACCATGGATGCTGGACCTAACGTGCATTTGTTTTTTCGTCCTGAGCAACTGGCTCAGGCACAAAGTGGATTTGAGTTTTTAAAGTCGCGCTTTGAAGTTTTGTGTGGGTCAGGGAGCTTAGCGTGAGTTGGTCGGCTGAGGTTTGCGGAAAATGGATTCTAGCAGGTGAGCACGCAGTTTTGCGCGGAATTCCCGCTCTCGTTTTTCCGTTGCGAGTAAAAACTCTAAAAATTTCTTATGAAGATTTTAAAAATGATGAGCTTGAGCTCGTCACTCAAGGAGAGTCCAGCCAAGAAATTCGGATGTTGTTTTGGGGAGTTCTGGATCGTGCGGAACGATTTCTTGGATTTCATCGCCGTGATCTTACAGGTGTTGTTCGTCTAGAAAACACACTTCCGATCGGAGCTGGGCTTGGGGCATCTGCCACTTTGTGTGTGAGTGTTTGCCGATGGCTTGTGCATCTGGGTTTTCTCAAGGAAGCGGACATTTACCCGACCGCTTGTCATTTGGAAAATTTGTTTCATGGCGAGAGCAGTGGCGTAGATATCGCTGTGACTCTTTCTGGACGAGGTTTGCATTTTGAGCGCAATGGCGAAAGTCGACCGCTACGCCCGAGTTGGCAACCCCAATGGTGCCTTTCTTATTCAGGCAAAAGGGGTGTGACAAGCGAGTGCGTGACTCGAGTGAAAAATCTTTTTGTCACTCATGCGGGCGAAGCTGCTGAGTTAGATGAGCGAATGCGCCGGGCGGTTTCTCTCTGTGAAAAGGCTTTGAGTCTTCCTGCAGAGTCTGGCTTTCCTCTTCTGGCTGAGGCCGTCAACCAGGCGGGAATCTGCTTTGAAAGATGGGGGCTTGTTGAGGGCGCAGTAAAGGCCCATATCGAAAGTCTTCGGAGCCTTGGAGCTGTTGCCGTCAAGCCGACAGGTTCGGGCGACGGCGGCTATGTGTTGAGTCTTTGGAGGGAGAAGCCTCCTGGTGATCTTGATTTGATTCCGCTGCCGTTGGAATGAGAACGGGCATGGGTCCCGATGATCTTTGAGGCAATCAGGCAAATCGGGCAATCGGGCAGCCAGCCGAGGAATCAGGGGGTGGCTTCTGGGTCTGAAGGTATGAGTTTGTTTTGAGAGATAAATACTGCATTTTCTCTCACTTTGGTTTGAAAACTCTTTGGATTGGATGCCGCTCTTTAAGCTCTGCTAAGCCACAAAGTCTGTCCAGACCCTGAAGCCAGATACCTCCGCTGTTTGCCCGAATGCCTGATTTGCCCGATTGCCGCTCAAACATAGTGTCCAAAATAAGTGCCATTCGATCCGGGACTCGGGACTGAACAAACCGTCTTATTTTTAAACTGGCCCCGAAAATAACCACTGCAATAAAATCGAAGTTGCCACGGTCGCGTTGAGCGACTCCAGCCCAGGAGCCATCGGGATCGCGGCTCTGCCTAGCGCTTGTAAGTTTTTACTCCCAGGACCTTCTTGTCCTACCAGGAGTCTCAGATTTTTTGGCCACTGAATTTCTGTAAAGTTTTTTCCATGTTGATCAAGCAACCAAAAATCAGGTTTGAGATCTGCGAGTGATGGACCTCGAAAAATATCCAGATGGAAAACACTTCCGGCAGAGCTTTTGATCGTCTTTGGATGAAAGGGATGTGCTGCTTCGGCAGTAAGAACAACCCGCTTCACTCCAAAAGCGGCGCAGCTTCGAAGGACTGCCCCAAGATTGTTGGGATCTCCAAGAGGCAGAATCACCTCGACTCCTTGGGGCTTGGATTCAGGATCAAAAACGCCTACTTGGTTTTGTGGGACAACGAGGATGTTGGAGTGAGTTCCAACAAGGTCGAGTTCATTAAAAAGCGATTTTTTCAGGCGAAAAATTTTTCGTGTGTCTGTTGTCACAGGTTTCATACCCCCTGTGATGATTTCGCTGAGAATTTGGGCGGAAGAGTTCTTCATATATTCCGCGACAAGCTTTGGACCCATAAGAAGGCAGCTGTTCTGAGACTTCAGGCCTTGAGAGTTGTGGAGCTTCATCCAAGACTTAAACTTGGGATTGGCATCGCTTGAGATTTCTTCAATCATCGTCGTCACGCGCAGGAGCTTGCCACTTTCGGATCTTTTTGTAGACGAGCAGGCGCCTTTGATGGGGAGTTTTTGGAAGTTCGTAGGCGATGTCTTTTTCAAGAACGAAGTACTCTCCCCAGGCTTCTTTAGCTACGGGAATTTCTGGATCCACTCC
>JBGATJ010000091.1:0-14608 GCA_044229295.1 Pseudobdellovibrionaceae bacterium | reverse complement strand
TCGGGAATATATCTAAATCAATTCGAATCGCAACCTCATCGTCGCAGCGTCACCCAACGGGTGAGAAAGCCTTTGTTTATTTGCTAACCCAACTCAAGCACTTACGCGATTTCACACAAGGCAATCCGCTGATCTGGGTTAGTTGTAATGGGCACTTTTGTCTTGCTTGGATTGAAAACCACAAGCGCATTTGCTGGAACAGTAACGGTTAACGGCAAATCCTTCTCCTGCAATGGTTCTGTTGGAATGGCAAATGGAAAGACATATTGTTGTGAGGGACGCGGGGGTATCTCTGTTTCAGGCACTAGCGTAACCTGTGGCAGTGGCAAACCTGTTAAAACCGCTGAGGGGGAAGAGATCCCTTCATCATGCGGAGGATCAAGGATAAAGACCCATGACAACGGCGGAGGCGTCGTTGACCACAATGCTATAGTTAATAAAGAGGCTTTCATTGCTTCGACAGCTACTGTCTGTGGAAACTCCTCTGTCGAGGCTGGGGCTCGGGTCGAAAATGGCGCGACAATCAACGGAGATATAAAAATTTCCAAGAATGTAAAAGTTGGGAAAAATGCCAACATCAACGGAAATGGCATTTTGGACGAGGGGACTGTGATCGGGGACGGTGCTAGCCTCAATGGAAACATGCGGCTGAAACATGCAAAAATTAAAAGTGGTGCTAGTATTAATGGTAACATAGCAATTAGCGATGTAGAGGTAAGTGGCACAGTCAATTGCAGCGGCTCCGGCACATTGTCGGGAGTGTGTAGTTCTGGTGCTCCGGAAGCAGCGGCCCAGTAAAGAATCTTCTTTAACAGCAAGATTCGATGCCGTCAGAGCCAGTCTAATTTGTTCTGCTTTCAGCTCTTGGCAATCTTCGGATGATTTGGCGAAAGTCTGGGTCGGGATCCAACCAATAATCAAAAAACAAAGGATTCTCATTACCACCTCCTCTTTTTGAGGATTCATTTTAAGTCATCTCCCTAGAGGTGAATAGTCTAGTTGGTTCTCTCTTGGCGCAATGAAAGTTTTCTCAACAAATTCACTTCGTTGATATGAAGACATCGATTTGGGAAGCATGAATATCTGTCATGCGCTGATCGTAGACCTCGTAGTCATATGAGAAGTTCCGCTTCAAGCTACCAGCCACAGTGAGATCCCAGATTTCCTTCCAAACTTCAAAAACAATTAGTGGAATCTCACCTTTTTCACTACTGAATCTTGCGTAAGACTGTGGAGGAACAGAATTTTACCTTGAATATTTTCAGCAACGGAACTGGAGCGAAACCTCTCCCACAGCTGGGCGATTTTTCCAGCTCCTTGCATCTCCTCTTACCCGCTGGTCCGTGTCTTAAAGCCAACAATATTAAATCCATCGACCTTCGTTGTTTGAAATTTCATATTTGAATTCTCCTTCTGTTTTGCTAAGAGAGGAATACTCACCGCTGAGAGTATTGCGGCAAAGATGAGGTTACGAGTTGTCATTTTGAACCTCTGACAATGTCTTAAACATCGTAATAGATGTTGGTTTGTATTTGAGCTTTTTATAAAGTTCGATGGCATGGTCATTGTGAGCGAACACATTTAGACCCACGAGCGAAATTCCGAGGCTCAACACTTCCTGTTCAAGGCGTGCCATAGCCTGAGAGCCAAATCCCTTGGACCGAAATGTCCTACAGATCTCTAGGTCCCAAACAAATGCGTAGGGCTCTTGTCGGTCTCGACGAATTCCAAAATGTAGTATTCCAACTGTTACATCTTCGCTAAGAATGGTGAAAACAAATTGATCTTTCGATTTTACTTTTCTATCTGGGAACAAGGTATTGAATGATTGTTCAGCCATTTCTTTGGATTCTTTTGGAGTGGTTCTCCGGGCCTTTCCAAGTTCCGTGGAAAGACGATCCAAGGCTACGGGAAAATACTTTTCAAAATCTTCCTGGCTCATGGGTTTGAGAGTGACCACCTATAATCTCCTTTGAAAGTTCTTATTTAGGTACCTTATTTAGTATCTATTGCGCCATAGAAATCATTGAAGTATACTTTTTAGTATACGATTTTGATACTTTAGGAGAAGAAATGGTTTCCTCGGAATACCGAACCCTCATTGAAGAATTAAAAATCGCTTTGAGAGCAAGGGGAGTGACTTATGGGTCTTTGGCTAAGCAGCTGAGAATGAGTGAAGCCAATGTGAAAAAGATATTCAACAAACGGGATGGAAAGATCAGCACGCTTGCCGTAATTTGCGATAAACTTGGATTTACATTTTTCGATTTGGTGAATTGGTCGGCCGTTAAAAAAGTCAAGATCAGTTATTTTTCAGATGTCCAAGATGAATTCTTCGCAAAAAACTTTGATCACTATGTATTTTTCAATCAGCTCGTTATCCGAAGAAAGCAAATAAATGAAATCGAATCCGAGTTCGCTTTAACAAAACAGACCCTCCGAAAGTATCTGAAGAGTCTTGAGAAACTTGGAATTATCGAGATCCGTACTGATGGTACCCCCAAAATACTTATGAAAGAACCAATCGGGCTTCGAAAAACCGGAAAACTACGAAAGATCTTGCAAGAAAATTTCGCCAGATCGGTCATGGATCATCAGTTTGGCAAATTTGTTCCAGAGTCCATGCGACGTTTGGAAACCCGCGAGTGGCTATTGCGAAAAGAGAGCTTTGAGAGGTTTTATCAAGAGTTTTTAGAATTGATTTCTGTCTATGACCAAGTTTCTGCAAGGGACCACAGCATCGCACCTAAGGAGGATATGACTTTAGTTTCTTTTTTAATGGGAATTCTGCTTGATCGATCTCCTTACTCAGGTCTTCAGAACGAAAGATTTTAATTTAAAAAGAATAAAATTGTCATTACTATCTCCATTGAGACGTGGCTGATCCTTTCGAAAAGTTTTGGCGTGGTAATCTAAAGGAGGGTTGAAGGCAGCCCCAAGAAGCCCGTGTGTGAAGATCTTCATTGCAAAGCGGTTGATTTTACTCCCAACTGAGAATCAAGATCTGGTTGTATGCCAATCGCTGAAGGCCGGGTAGTTGGGCTTTTCATCGAGTTTACCTCATCTGATCAAAATATATTGGAAAGACCACGAGACACCATAACTTGTTACCAAATCTGCAAACCTCGTACCGATAGAGGTGTTTTGGCGTCACGTGTGGATCGTCCACCGACATTCCAAAAAGAATGCCAGGAGCATAAATATTCCGTGACTTGGCCCATTCAACCATCGTCACAAAAGCATCAAGCACTCGATTCCCTTCGAACGAATTGGTAACCCGAATATACGCGACTTGCCGTTCGGGCACATCGATCAATCTCACTGGGAATGCCGCTCTCTTTTCTTCTGCGCTCATGGGAATACAATAAGTGAAACTCCGAGAAACATGCCACCTTGGCCAGCTCCGCGAGTTTCACCTGGCGATCCAAATTTTGTCGTAGATAGTCAACGACCCGATCAATTCTTTGGGTATATTCCAAATTGGGTAGCGGCTGGCTATCAGACTGCTTTTCCAAGGACATAGGGTGGTTCCTTAGCTACACAAGTTGGGTCACGAGCACAACACCGGGTTGGCTGGAGTCAGAGGGGTCTTTTTTCCAGGAGCCATACTCACGGATTTTCCTAAATCCTGACTCCGTGAGAAGAACGCGAATCGATTCATCGCTTTCCAAATTTAGGAGGAATGACTCCTCATAAACCTGTAGTCCCGTAGCAGGAGATTCAACCTCAAATTTCCATGTCACTTTTTTTTTGTTTGATCCCATCTGTTGAGAAGAGTCATAGTGGCGATAGGTCACCTCGCCGATGGTCTTTTCGCCAATGAGCGTGAGGGGTTTGTCAGGACGAGCCTCCACCTGGCGTACCAAATTAAAAATGAAAATTCCTTGAGGTTTGAGGTTTTTTCTAACGGCTTTCATAAGCGATAATTTCTCATCGAAGTTTAAATGAGAGAGCACACTTGATGCGTAAGCGGTATCAGCGTTGATTGGTGATCGAATGTCTTCGATCTTGTTGGGATAGACGGATATTTTTTTATGCAAACCCGGTTTGTGGTTGAGGCGATCCACCAAAATTGAGTGCATAGAGAAAGATGGTTCCAGGCAATGCACTACTTGAGATACTTTTGCTAGTTCAAAAGCGATTTCCCCGTTTCCCGCGCCGATATCTAGAAGAGTTACCGGGGACGCGGTTAGTTCCGACAATATCAATTGAACGCGTTCATTTGTTGAGTCGGCGCAATCAACGAAAAATCCATAAAAGTGGGCTGTTTCTTGATACATCAAAAACTTTTCCCACGGACCCTCGGTGAATTCAACCTCTAATGATTGAAACTTCGTAGTGCTAATGAAGCACCATAGGATCCCTAAGCCGAGCGCCGAAACCGATACATCGATCGTCGCCCTTGTCCAAGGCGCTCTAGATCTCCGCTTTCGATCCCGTCGGCAAGCAGGCCATAGGCCGTTCCATAGGAAACTGAGAAAAGGTCTTGAACTTCCTTCAACGTAAAGGCGCGATCGGTGAATGTGCTTTTGATGATCGTAAGCCTCGGTTGTGGAGCCTCGCTGTCGCGCACGCTGGTCACGTCTTTACAGAATTCGATACGCATTCCTGGCTTTACTTTCAAACGGATGGAGCGTTCTGAGACCTGGATGTCACAGTTAAAATCATTGTCCGCCAGCCACTGCCGCGATCGAAATATGATATTGCGAAGGCGAGAGCCCGAGGATTGAAAAGAAAAAAGCTCCTCTGGATGAAGGAGCGAAAAAAGCTCGATCATGTCAAAGGGCTTGTATCGTTCACTCGCAAGTATTCGCAGCATTCGGTGAATCAGCCGAGTGCCCTTGCTGTCGGTTTTGCTATGGACTTCCAACTTATTGAGGTCCAAAGTTTGCTTTGCGTTTGGATCTCCCCAGTACCACGTCTCTGGAGGAAGAGAGCCTCAGGTTCGCATTGGTTTTCCCATTGGGTGCTATTACGACTGAGTGGCTCTAAGATTCGAAGAGCCAATCGAAAAAGTTGAACACGCCGAGCGATATTGGCAACCCGATGACGATGCAGAGCTGGGATTTTGCGAACAGCGATTTGTTCCAAGCGTTTTTGGACCACTATGAGTTGTCCTTGCTTGATTAAATCGTCTAGTTCTTCACAAAAGCGTCTGTAATTAGTAATCGACAATCCCCACTCCTCCTTCGGCTTATCGGAAGTCGTGGGTGTGCCTAAACTCGACTAAGGGTAAGCGTCAAAAGGAAATCCCATGAACATTCGAGTGTAGGGTGTAGGAGTGCTTGCTTCTTCGAGTTGAAAACCCCACACCACAACCGAACCTGTATTTGCAGTAACGCCGTCGTATCCGGCAGGAAAAACAGAAGGTGTGATCTTACTGTTTCCAAGACCATTGTTAGCAACTCGAACCCAAATACGATACCAACCATTTCCAGCAGATGACACTCACATAAGCATAGCGTAGATTGAGGAGGCCTGCAGTTGAGTTATCCCCAACAAGGAAAGCATCGTTTCGTCCCGCTGGTGAGGTCACATCATTTTGTAAAATGGAAGCAGCTAAAGGACCTTTATAATACCAGTGGCTGAAGTCGAGCTCCTCACTAAACGTCAGTAAATTTGAGACAGGCGGCGAGAAACTACAGTCCATGGCCATTTCATAAGTGCCTTCTGCAGTTTTTATTTGAGCTTGAGCGCTGCCAGTTGCGAGGGTGATTTCAAGATTTAAGATCCCAGGAGATACCGATGTGATTCGCTCTAGGTCTGCAGTTCTCGTAGATCGTACCTCTTCTCGGGAATTTGCAACGAGATTGAGGCTTTGGCGAGCGGGCCCAGTAGCCACCATTTCAGATCCTAATAATTTCAACAACTTACGAAGCCAACCCAAATGTCATCCGAACCATTTTTGATTTTGGTACCCAAGGATCTGAATCCTTTCTAAAAACACTTGCGTAACCTTGATTTGTATATACGAATATTGTATATTCAACTGGTGCCTGTGATCTTTATTTTTAAAAACATTCGCGTCTTAGTTTAGACTTTGTTGGGAGAGATGGAATGAAATCCACGAAAAAGAGTAAACCGCATTCTCAAATTAGTTCTCGTAGTATTTCTTATGAAGATGCGGAGCGTGAGCTTCTCGATGCTTTGAAGGCAGAACCTAAAGATATTAAAGTTCCGATTTCTCTCCGCTTGGATGGAGACGTTTATTTGGAACTCAAACGGCTAGCCGAAAAAGGTACAAGCAATGGTAAGTATCAAACAACTCTGAATCAGATTTTGAGACATTACCTTTTCCATGAGGCTCCACCCAGAGCGGTGCCAACACGAAAAAAAGCCGCAGGAGACTGAGCTGACGTATAGACAAATTCAGGCGTGCAATTGGCACAAAATCTAAACTCAAGATCAGATAATGGCCATTGAATTTTGGTTATTTCAGGCTCGCTTTTTCTTAAAAATCTCAGCTTCAAGATTTGCGAGGCGTTCGCCAATTGTTTTTTCCTCACTCATTTGCCTAGTCAAATACCAATTGAGAAAGGTCTGGTATCCCATGCCTTGTTTTTCGCCTTGTTCTTCAAGCCACAATAAGACTTCAGGATCGAGGCGAAAGCTTTTCTGAACTTTAACGGCTTCACGTTTTTTTGCAGGCTTAGCTTTTGAAAGATCGTACTTATTCTTCATTTTTTCACCCTCGAAAAATATTGATTAATTTCGTCTTTGACGGCTTTTCTTGCCGAGATGATCCTAATGATTTTTTCTTCTCGCTCGACAAACACTACCAGTAAAACGTGGCTCTTTGCCGACAGGCCAACCAAAATCCAACGCTCTTCTTTGTGTGAGCTCTGATCATCAAGAACTTCAATTGCGTTAGGATCCGAAAATGCGGTCGCAGCTTCGGCAAAACTGACTCCATGCTTTTTTTTGTTGGACTCTGCTTTAGTGTCATCCCAGTCAAAGATCATAAAATGAATGTTAATTCATTGTATTACCAATGTCAAGACATTGTTGATGGGCTAAAATATAAGCGTGGCAATCATGCCACTTTGATCCAGGAGGGATCTTATGATGAATGAAGCACAGAAGGTAACCCAAAGCGAAGTAGCCCTATTTTCAGGTGGAGAGGCGGCTGAGGATTTGATTTATGAATTCCTTAAGGACCACAGCCCTCTCACGGAGTGTGCGTACAAACGTGACTTGAAAGCTTTCTTCGAATTTACGGCGGTCCAGTTTAGCCTGCCACGGTCGATACAGGGTAAGTTGTTATTTGAAGAGATTCGGCGAGTACATGTGGTGAAATACAAAAAATATTTGGACGAGCATCTCTCAAACCGCAAAAAGGCGTATGCACCCAACACGATAAATCGAAAAATTTCAGCGGTTTCAAGTTTCTTCCAGTTTTTGGTACAACGGGAGATTATCGAAAAAAATCCTGCAGAGTTCTGCACTCGACCAAACAGAATTGTTTTAGAAGAAACTCAAGCATTTTCAGATCGGGAAATGAAAGCACTCTTTGATCTGATCATTCAAGAAGCTCCACCTCTATCACCTATTGTCTCACAGGAACCTAGGGTTTTCTGTTTGATTTTTTGAGAGAAGCTCTGTGGTACAAAAAGCGTTTTGTTTTGAGACGACATCCATCAAGCTTTATAACATACCAAAGCAAACCCATGGGCTAGACTTAATTGAAAGTGTTGCAGAGGGGGGAAACATGAAAGCATCACATATTCTATCACTGCTAGTGATAACTAGCCTTACGGCAGCTTGTACAAAGTTTCAAACGACTGATGAAGATTCCAGCAATACCGTTTTTAAAAAATCGGGCGTCGGGACGAGGCCCGTGCCAACTCCGATTTCGACTCCTGCTCCAGAACCAACGCCGCAAGCATCTCCGACTCCTGGTACTTCTCCAACTCCAAAACCAAGCCCAACTCCACCGGGCACTTTACCACCACCGGCCATGCTCTTGAAAAATCCATTTAACATGTGGAGCGCGCATCATCGTCCCATCGGAGCTTTTGCTGAAGCGGGTGTGCCCGGAGGCACTGAGAACCCCAGAGCTAAAAGTCCGACCTACGATGCCCCTGGCGCGATCAACAGCCGCGGCAGACTTAACGTGGTTGGAACTTTCCGTGTTGGACATGAAAAAAAGCAGATGCTCCTTGTGCATCCATCAGATCCTTTTCAAGTCATTTTGCCAACGCCTGGAAAAATTGGAAGCAATCTTCCTACTCCAGCTCCAGGCTTGAGATTTCCAGCGAGCGCAGATCTTCCTGATGATGGAGATGCTATTGTTGGACTTTTCCCTCGCAATGGGCTCGCGGGTGGCCTCTTGGATGTTTTCTTTCAATTTCGCGCCGATGGATTTACAGCTTCAAAAAGAGCCAGTTATCCATTACATATCACTGATGTTTACGAGGACCAGGCCATTGATCGTAGCCCAGGAGCCTCAGCCATTCGAATTCCTTCGGGCGTTCTTTTGGGCGATGAAATTAATGCTGCAAAACCGCAAGCTATTTACCATGCCTTGAATGCAACCGCCACTCGGCATAGCCTCAAGGGAGCTCCCGGTTCGCTCCACGTTCTCAGCCAGAAAATGGTTTGGCCGGCTTACGATATTGACAGGTTGAACATCACGCAAGCGGAGGACCCTGAAAACTATGACAACCAGGGGGACTTGCCTTATGGAACGGTTATCTTCATTCGCCCACAAGACTATGCCAAGCGGGAGACCCTGGGCTTGACCGATCGCCAGAAGGTTTTATTTGATATCTTTGCGTATTACGGCTGTCGCCTGGTCGACGGTCAAGGGCAAGTCGAAAATAATAAGGCTGTATTGCAATTACGAACAGACGGGGAATTAAATGCTGCGGCCCTTGCCGAGACCAATGAGCTGCTTAAAAAGGTTTTGCCCCTTCTTTATCCTCTCCGCAATCCTCGAAAACACTCCGCTGAAACTGAAACATTCACCAACGGACTTCCTTACGCAGGTGGCGGCGGCCCTCGTAGTACCAGCAAAAGTATAAACAATGCTTGGGATGCGCCACACTGATCAGCCCTATAGAGATTACATCCGCACACTATGTGCTAGCGGATGTAATCTCACTTGTTTTAAATTGCTCCCCCAAAGGAGAAATTTATGCAAAAATACTTCGGTATGATCGTTGGAGCCGTTCTGCTCGTATCAAGCTTTTCAATGGCTGGCGCCAAAACTTATCAAGTGTGTGGCAATGTCAATGGCCTTACAACCGTAGCAAAGCGAGATGCTTCTGGAGGCTTACGTTTATTTTCTGGAATTGCAATCATCAGCGCTGACCTCAACGCTTTTGTAAATGCTTATTCTGAAAATGAAGAGATCTCAGGCGAGCTCATTCGTGCTTCAAAAAACCCACGTGTTTGCGTTGTTGGTTATTTGAGCCGTGGCCCTGATGATGAAGCTCTCATCAATGTTTTGAGCGTTTCTGTTCCATAAGTCATTTTGGCGCCTAGGGATTCAGGTCTATAAGTTCGTGGGCGCCTAAACTTTCAATCTTCTGGTTAACAACAAAATATTCAGCAAGCCCGCGCTCGCCATCTGGCGTCCTGGTAAATCCATCCCCCGCATAGAGCTCTGTAAGCCGTAGCTCATCATAAAGAAAAGATCTAAATCTCCAAAGAGTTGCGCGTTTTCCAAGGTTTTGTGAAGTTACATTGACTTGAACGTCTTGTTTAAATTTGGATTTGAGCTCTTCAAACGAGCGGCTTTTTAGCTGCGCAAAATACTTGGAGAAAAGTTGTGAGACATTGTGATTTGGTCCGTACACGACGTTCAAATAATGGCCGAGGTTCTCCCAGGTTGCTGGGAGAACTTTATCGGAGCCTTTGAGTAAAACGAGTTTAAATTTGACGCCCTTACTTTTGAGGTCTTGAATGTACTGCCTTGTGTAGCCAATTCTTTCCAGCGGGGGAATTTGCGAGTCATTGTTAAATGTTGCTGAGAGTCCGTTGCTATCCATAAGCATCACGATGTTGCGACCCTTATCGCTCGTGAGGGTTGTAAAATCTGAATCGTTGGCACCCCTGAGAATTCGGCCGTAGATATTTTCGTTAATGAGATTCACTTTGCCTTGCCGAAGGCTGAGCGCGGCTTGCAGAATTTCTTGATCGGCAAGGACACGGCCGCAGCTCTGGGAGGCTCCGAAAGAGCTCCCCCAGAATAGACCTATCATTATGAAAATACTAAAGAATCTCATAGGTTTTTAGGATGCAAGAAGCAGGCCAGCGTTACTATTCCATATCCTTTTCAATATTGAGGTTTTGGATTGTTGTCTGTGCCCGTGCCGTCACCAGAGGTCACAGTTCGCGCAAATATCCCCAGGTGTGGAGCTTGTCGCTATCCTCATACCAACGATCTCCAATGTCGGTACGGAAGTACATATTTGGAATCATGATATTCTTGATCCGATTGTAGGCCATCGTCTGCGCTTGCTTCATGGTTTGCCCATAGCCGACCACAACAAGGACAACACCCGAAGTTCCCGCCACCATCCATTGGCCATTGATGTGTTTGACGTCTTCAATGTGAAGTTCATCAGGCATCGGTTTTTTAAAAACGATCGCGGCGTTTCTGGAATAGGCTTCGAATGTCACATCATCATCAAAAGGAAACGGCGGCATGACAAGACGCACGCCCACTTGAAAACCACTTCGTACGCGAAGCTTAGGATCTTTGCCCGAGGCCAGGTCGTAAAAGAACTCTCCGATGGGAGTGAGCATGGCTTCTTGTTGAATGCTGATGGTTGGAGATCATCCTCCAGTTTGTCTGTGTAGGGGCTTCCGCCAATTACGAGTTTTCCCCGCTCGCGCAGATCTTTTGCAAGCTGTCCTTGGCCTAACACATCGTCAAAGACAATGATGTCAGCCCACTCCACCTCGGCCAGCCAATCTTTAGTTTTTTCAACGAAGCCATCGGCAATGTCTTGTTCTTTTTCGTCTCCAATAAAGTATTTTACGGAGTGACCCTCTTTGCGAATTTGCCACGCAATATCACCGATAAGGCCTGCTAACGATACAAAGAGGAAGTTTTTTTTTGCCATGTGGGTGAGGTTAGTTGGTTTTTCTCACAGTTTAAAGAGTATTTTTGATCATCGAAACTCCGGGGCAATTCGCCTCACAGAGAACAGAAATCCCCACGGTCTGGGCTTATCAACGTTCTACTCTTAGTTATTTCAGTAACTTAGAGATGGCTAACACCTTGCAAGTGAGTCTGGTAGGAGGATCAAATGGAAAAAATGAAATCGATGATTGAAAATGTTGAAGGTCGTGTTGGTGTGCCTATACTTCTTTATTTTTTGGGAGCCCCTGGGATTGTTTGCGTGATGGTTTGGTTGCTTTTTTATCGTGGCCGATAAAAATCGCTGAGCTTGCACTCCAAAAATTTTTAGTTTTGGACCAGATCCATATCGGGTCCAAACAATTAATAAGCACGGCGGCCATTATATAATTCCACCAACCGACCATAGAAAGAATCTCGAGGCTTATGTGCATGCCGATGAGGAGGAGAACCCACACGGTTCTGGTATCGCGAAAAAAAAGACCGACGGGAGCTGACAGTTCAATCATCCAAAGAAGGCGTGCTGAGGCTTTGAGAGCGGAATTCCAACCCAACGTCATAATCTCCGGAAACCGCGAAAAATGGTAGTCACCTAAAATGTAGAAGATGGCGGTCCCGTCCCACCAGGCTTCGCTGTCTAGCCTTGAAATAGCAGCCACAAAGTAGACAAGGCCGCAGTGGAACTTAAGAAGATCCGTAGGCCATCTTGGGATCTGCGATGGACCGTCTTTAAAAAAAGATTTAACACCTTGAGAAAAACCAGGGCAAAAAACACCGTACAGGACAAAGACTTTTAGCAGCTCACCCCATCCCCAAAAAAAGAATTCGTTGCGAGCCGTGAATGAGCAATGCGCAATTAAAAGGACAGCGCCGGAAATTCGGGGCGCAATGCCGACAATCATCATAATCACACTCGCAAAAAGCACACAACAGGTGAGGTAAGCCCAAAAGGGACTTTCCACAAATCTTAGCCAGCCAAGAAAAGGCACACCTCCGCCTCCAAAGATCGTAAGAGCCTCAAACTGCCGTAACGAATATGAAGAGGCCGCTCCCCACGGCGAAAAAGCCAAATCAAACCATGGAAGAATTTTTATATACTCAACGATAATAGCAAAGCCAACAGTCCATCGTATCAGAAACCACGGTGGGTTCGGTTTAAGTTCTCCTGGATTGTACGTCAGCGGATTTAGCATGACCGATTCCTTTCGGGCGTCTTAGTAAAACATCTTCCAATCCTGAGTTATCGTTTCGTGAGTTTCGCAGTTGTACTTCGTCACTAGAGTCAAGTTTTCCTCAATCCATTTGGAGTCAAAATCTTCGTTGGCTTTGGAGAGTGGCATAATAAAATGCTTCCATTTAATTTCAACAAAAGCCAGTGGCTGAAACTGATGGCAGAGAGAGTCGCCAAGGCTTGCTAGAAATGCCTGAGAAGTTCGCAGCTCTTTGTCGCTTTTGAATTGAAGCCAAAAACCTTGAGACCTCAAAGCATTGGCCAGAAACTGCCCCATCATCATCTCAATTGGGGGAAGATAATACCGCTGGGCCTCTCCACGGCAAAACTTGCCAGTCTCTAGGAGGAGTACCTGTTGGGACGGCATGCTGGGTGTAAATCCAAAAACCTCGATGCATTCTCGAATTAAAACTGGCATGTCATGGCCTTCGATATCGAACAAGCCAAATCCGGGAAGAATCGCAAATGTGCCAAGAAGTTGCTGTGCCGCCATTGAGGTTTTTTTGTACGTACGAGGTAACGTTGTAAGGCCTGTGAAACTCGCTAAAAAGAGACACGCACAATAAAGAAAAATGATCAGCTTTTGAATTTGCGTTTTCACATTTTGCAATCCTCCTGCAAGACAACAACTTTTTCTGCAGGTGTTACAGGCTCACTGGGTAGGGGAGTCAGCAATTTCATGTAAGCGAGTTCGATGTTCAGAGCTTGGTCGCTGTTGGATCGGTTCCAGTCTGCGCACAGAAAATTTGCAAAACTATGCGCAAAAACCTCGTTGCCTTCAACAGTCGCTCGTGAAAAAAACTTCTCATACCGCATGTTTTTTTGCCACGACGAGAAGTCTTGGGGCATGGACTGCGTGTATGGCTGGTGTTGGTAAATATCGAGGCTTTGACCTGATTTGAGTTGGCCCTTCACGATCGGCCAGTAGGTGTAGCGACCTGGCACCGGCGAAAACATTCCCCAGTGTTGATCTAAAAGAAAAACTCTGAGAACGCTCGAGAGGTTTTTTGAGAGCCGGTATGGAAATCCATTCAAATTGCAAAGGTTCCACATTACAATCAGCGTGAGAGCTGCCGTGATGAGTGCTGCCCGCAGGCTTTTAAGAGAGGATTTTTTCTCGGCAGTAGCAACTGCCGTTGCCATAGGTACTTTTTCAAGGCAGTCCCAAAACGTCGCAGGTAAAATCGCAATCCAAATGGCAATACATACAAATGGAAAAGTCTCGAGAATCATGGTCGCAGATAAGGCCAGATGGAAAAAAATAAAACAGAGAGGTATCACCACTCGTAAGATCTGCCTGTGGGAAGGGACAAGCAAAAGCGTAGGCCCCATAAGTTCCAGGCCTAGGGTGGCATAGGTTGCGAACTGACAAAGAAGCGGGATGCTCAATAGAATTTCCGCCCAATTTTTTGCATATTGCTTCATATGCAAAACAAAATAAATGGCAGAGCCTTCGGAATACCAAACAGGATGCCATTTCATAAGGCCGGTGAACCAATACATCATGTAGATCTGAAGAATGAAAGCGACGGTCGCTGCCGAAAAAACAGAAGTCCGGTTTTTTATTCTTGGGCGAAGCGCGTACCTAGAATCTAAAGGCAAAAATAAACTCCAAAAAAGTTGGAGCCTGAGAATCGAGTCCCCGGAGTTGAGGATCTGCGGATTTCGCGCGTGGAGCGAACATATGATGAGCCAAAGAAGGCCTCCCGCCCATCGGGTTTTCCATCCTAAGACAAAGGCTGCACATGCCACAAGACCCATGCTGATAAGAACATGAGGAAACCACACAGAGTCGCTAAGGTAGTTTAGGCTCCAGTACCATCCCATGGGTCTTGCGAGATTAAGGTCCTTTGGCAAAAACCCAAGATCCGTGTAAAATGCTGTGGCATTAGACAGAGATTGCAAAAGGACAATAGACACCACGCAACCAAAGACGATTCGAAACGCAGCCAGAGCGCGAAGATCCATTGAAAAAATGTTGGCTGACCACTTTTCATTCATGAGACCATAGGATCTCAAAGAGGCCTTAAGATATCAAGGAGACTTCGAGGCGTTGGTCTAGGCTGTCTGAAAAGCATTTCAATTTGAGCTTGAATCAAAATATTATTTAGTTTTATCAGGAGGCATTTGTCGAATCTGCTCCAGATGTGAGTCGAATTCAGCTGGCTTTGAGAAATGTATTTTCGCTCGACCTTCGAGCGCTAGCTGCTTTTCGCATCGGTTTAGGAATCGTCCTTATTTTAGAGTTTTTAAGCTCACTTGGAGAGTCGAAAATCTTTTTTTCGGAC
>JBGATJ010000090.1:0-14700 GCA_044229295.1 Pseudobdellovibrionaceae bacterium | reverse complement strand
TGTCCTATTTGAAAACCGTGAATTTCAATTGGCTTTAAATCTGTTGAGAGAAATTTTGCGAGAGAACAGCCATAGCCCGGTGATTCTCATGTTGATGGCCAGATGCTATTTGGAGCTAAAACAGTTTTCTCATTCTGAGCGCTGTTTAAGAGTTCTCAAAGACAGTCCTCATGTAAATTCTGTGACTCATTTCCTTTTAGGAATGGCTCTTTATGAGCAGAAGTCCGATGAAGAAGCTTTTCAGTGTTTTTTCAAATTTGTTGGTTCGCAATCGGAACCTGACCAATATACTTATGAGGCTTTGAAAAACTTAGGCAATATCTGCTGTCGTAATGGCGACTTTGAAGGCGCAGAAGACTATTACAACAAAGCTTTTCGGTTGAACTCTCAAACAGATGTGCTTCTTGTCAACTATGGAACGCTTGCGATTCAGCGTGAGGACTACGAAAAAGCAAAAATGAAATTTAGAGAAGCTCTTGCGGCTAATCCAGAAAACGATAAGGCTTGGGTTGGTTTGAGCATCGTCCATAATATTTTTGGAGATTTTGATTTAGCTTGGGGAAATCTTGAGCATGCTCTTGACTACAACCCAACGAATCGTACTGGCATCGTTTTGTGTCTCCAATGGGGCGTAAGGGACCGCAGGTACAGACTCATGCAAAAGTTTGTTGAGAATTATCTAGATGCCAACGATTTCGACGAAGAGATTTCTTTGATTTATGCAGAGATCTTATTTGGTTTGAACCAACACGAGAAATGCGAAATGGAGATTGAGCGGATTTTGCTTTTTTCTCCGTTATGCGAAGGTGCTATTCAGCTGCGTAGCAAGATGAGGACTTCTCAAAATGCCAAATAAAGTTTTGGGACGAGATCCAGAGAAAGAGGCTGCAGTTTGGGTTAGGCGAGTAGCGCAATCTGTGAACCGTGACCATGTCGCAGTTGTTGGTCTTGGGGCAGGGGTACACGTTTCTGGATTAATATCTGCAATCTCTCAACCTGTTTCGGTGATTTGTTTTTGCGAGGATCAGGTGGATGAATTTGCGAAACGATTTCCTGTGGAGTTTTCTCGAGTCAATGTCATTCGTTTGAAAAATTCACAAAGTCTTTTTCAAAAGCAATTTTTTACCTCGTGGCTTGTGTCTCCGGGCGATGTTCTGTCTTTTAGGCCCGCATGGTATGAAAATAAGGTTGAATTCAGTGAAGTCGAAAAACACCTTCTCTTGAAATCGGCGTCAGCCATGGAAAGGTGGGTTGATGCCCGCAAAGGAGCTCCAGTACTTCCCGTATCGACGACGGAAATCTTGGATGATCTTGGGAAAGACCCAAAATTTGATTTTAGTAAGGAGGCATTAGCCTTACGGGAGCTTGTTAAGTGAGAATTTTGCTTTTGAATTTACTTAGGCCAGGTGACATTTTTATGCAGGCCCCACTGTTTGAGCCCTTAGCTAGTGAGGGGCACGAAGTGCATCTTATGATCAATCGGGAGTGTTCTTCGGTCTTGCCGCTGCTTAAAGGAATTTCTGCAGTTCATTTTTTTGAGCGCTCTGACCTTCAGTCAGATCTTGGCGCTGGCCAAGGAGGATGGATTCAGGCTTTGGTAGAGTTGAATGGCTGGGTAGCCCGAATCAACGAAACCCATTTTCACAAAGTTATAAACCTTACGCAAAACCGCCTCAGTGCGCGCGTTATGGATTTGGTTTGTGCTGATGAAAAAGTGGGGCTTCAGTACGTTGAAAAAAAATTAGGAACATTTGGATCTCCATGGCTCCAGTATTTGAACTACGATGAAGAGGCTATCGGGGCTAGTGCATTTCATTTCAACGACATTTTTTTCCATGCTTTGGGATTACGTGGTCTTCTTCGTAAATTTGAGTTTCAAGAGACAGGGAGGGGTCGCGAGGAGGCGAAGCCCTACCAGAATCTGACTTCGGTAGTGGCTATTCAGGCTCTGACTAGCGACGAAAAAAAGAACTGGGGTCTTTCTCAATATTTTGTCTTAGCAAATGAGCTTTTGAGCTCTGATGAGAGTATCAATGTGGTCTTCCTTGGAGCTCCGGGTGAGAAGGCATTACTTTCCGAATTTGTTCAATCATTTACTGAAAATAAAAATCGAATCCATCTAGCAATCGTGAGTTTTGAAGGGGCGTACTCGCTTCTAAAAAAAGCAGAAGTTCTCATTACTGGAGACACTTCCATCAAGCACCTTGCCGTTGGTGCTGAGTGTGGAATTTTTGAGATCAGTGTGGGTAGTAGTCGGCCTCATCAGACGGGGGCTTACAAAGAAAGTGCGTTTGTAATTAGGGCGGGAGAGCTTTGCTATCCTTGTCCTCATCGAAACCCTTGCTTACGGGAAAAACGGTTTTGTGCTTCGCAAATTGAGCCGCTCGACGTGGCGGATATCCTCGTTCAATATTTAGCGGGTTCTAAGCAGATACCTAGTGGGGTGAATCCATCGTTTTCTATTTCGAGAGTTGTTAAAGATCCTTTCGGCGATTTCTCATTGGCTGCGCCAGCTAAGGCGAAGTCAAACCTTGCAAAGTTTGCGGGATGGATTTGGAAGGTGACTTTGGATCGGCGTCTTTTAGAGGATTTCGATTGTAGAAATGCCCACGTTAGAAGTTTAACGAAGTCTGTGGATCTCTCGCTTGTTTTAGATGAATGGGATACCGTTGAAGGAGCATTGAGAAAAACCAGTGAGTGGACATTAGCGTGGAATTTTGAGCTTGCTGTTGAGTTCCTCAAGGCTTTTGATCAGCTCGAAGATTCGGTGAATATTCTCCAGCCATTACGAAGAGTTTTACGGGACCTTCTCGATGGTAAAGAGGGGAGTGCCGCTGATGTTAGAGCTCACTGCGACCTTGCCTTAGGTCGACTGCAGATAGCGCGCGTTTTATGCAACTTGATTTTAGAGGGAGATATAGAAAATGGATACAGACCAAGCGGAAAAGCGACCCTTCATCACCTCCGCTTTCTCTAGAAATCTTATCGAAGCGATGGAGCAACTCAATTTAGGTTATGAGGAAATCTTAAAGACGGATGGCTTTTCTTCGCAAGCGATCTGCAATCGAGTGCTCTTTGAGCTCGTAAAGGAGCAGGTGCCTAATGAAAATTCTGATTCTTCAGCTAGCTAGGTTTGGTGACATCCTTCTAACTTTGCCTGCGATACAGGCCGTGAAGAGACACCGTCCGGATTGCAGCATTGATGTCATGATCCGCGGTAGATTTCAAGAGGCGGTCAGTAACGCAAACTCCATTGACAACATAAAGGTATTTCCATCGGAGCAGGTGATTGGCCCTCTCCTTACTCAGGCAAAAAACACAGATGTTGCACTAGAGGTTCTTGCTGGCTTTATCGAAGAAATTCGAAGTGAGAATTATGACGTCGTATACAATCTTACGTATTCACCGCTTTCATCTTATCTTTGTCATGCAATAACTCAAAATACCGAAACTGTTTGTTATGGTTACACCAGGCATAGTGATGGGTTCTTGGCGATCCCTGATGAAGTCAGCAGTTATTTTTATGCTCAGGTAGGAATAAAGAAATACAATCGATTTCACGTCTCTGAGTTATTCGCGATGACTTTGGGTGTTGATTTGTTGCCTTCAGATTGGGAAAAGGCTTGGCAGACTCAAGAGCTGCGTGAGTCGCTTGCTGATCAAGTTAAAGGTAAATATTTCGTAGTTCATCCCGGAGCTAGTTGCGACAGTAAGACGCTTTCCGCAAACAAGTGGGGCGAAGTCGTTGCGGCCATGACTCAGAGTCTTACAGAGACTATAGTTCTTATCGGTTCCCCTTCGGACTTTCAAAAATCAAATCGTATTGTTGAAGTCGCAAGTGCTGGGCACCGGCTCATCAATTTAGTGGGGCAGACAAGCTTTTCAGATCTATTTCCGATTTTAAAAGGCGCGACAATTTTTATAGGTGGTGACAGTGCTCCGATGCATGTCAGCTCTTTTGTGCAAACTCCGACACTTAATCTGAGTTTTGATACCGTGAATTTCTGGGAAACTGGACCAAAGGCCGATGGAAGTGTTGTTCTTCCCCTGAGCTCTGAAGGTGAACTGCCACCTGAGTTCGTCGTTATGTCTTTACGAAGAATGCTAGGGAAGCAGTCAATTCGAGGGAGTCACTTTTCGCTAGCAAAGAGAAATGAGTTTTATCATGGTAATCCTTCTCGGGAATCAACTCTCCAGTGGGACTTTGTAACTTGGTTATACTTTGGTGAGCCTTTAGAGGGCGTGTTTCCGCCAGACTTCTATCGAGGGTGTGAGCAATTACAGTCCGCAACGAAAGTGGCCGTTGAAGCCCTTCTATCAACCCATGATGAAAGCGAGATTCAACGTGTCTCTGGGATTATCCATTCTGTTGACGCTGTTTTTGAAAAGACGGCCAGTTTGGTGCCCGGCCTAAAGCCAATGGTTGCGTGGTTTCAAACCGAAAAACTGCGTATTGGTCCAGGGACGTTTTCGGAGGTGGCGCAAGCTACATTAAATGTTTATCATGGATTGTCAAATATGTTGGATCAGCTGGTGCAATACCAAACGCCAGCGGCAGTGAGGAGTCTAGGATGACCGAAATTACTTTTACGAAAGATGAACTCAAGGATCGATTTAACGAAACGACGGACCTCGGAGAAATTATCGAGCATCTCGAAAATGACTTTTATGGTCGTAATGAACTTGTTTGCAAAGTCAGTGTTAACGGTCTTTCGCTTTCTGAAGAAGATGAATACAGGCTCAAAAATACCATGCTTGTGGAGATCGAGAATCTAACTTTGCAAACTGAAAACGCAGAAACACTAAAATTTGATTTGATGAAAAATTGGGATCAGCTGATTCCCTCGTTGGTCAAGCTTTCCGAGCAGCTTTCTGAGGCCATCCGCTTTGAAGGACTTGAGAATTCCTATCGCTCATTTGTGGATTTGGTAGAAGCTTGTCAATTTTTGGTGAGTAGTTTGGACTCTCTTAAAAGCATCATGACTCCGGAAGAAAAACAAAGACTTACTGAGAATTGGGATAATGACGAAAAGAAATTAAACCAACTGACGATCGAAATTTTTAAAGCATTCGAATCAAAAGATGAAGCTCTTCTCGCTGACCTCATTGAATATGAACTGATTGAAAGCCTTCAGATTTGGAAGGCTTGGATACAGCGGGTCAGTCTCGACGCAAAATGAACGTTGAGATTCATCTTCTCACCAAAAACTTTAAGCTGCTAGAAGAGGTCAAAACCTACTTCAGTGAAAATGATGTAGGTTTTTCTGTCCACGATAATTACAATTCGGATGCAGAGGCGATTTCGCTGAAGATTGTGGCCCTCGAAGATGTCTCTCAGCTGTTAGCTTTGCCTTCAGCTAAAACCAACCATGGTATGAAAATTTTATTTTTCAATCAGTTGTCCCCCCAACAGCTGCCATCCATCTTTGCCAGGGATGAATATTTTCGTATTTTTGGACCTAACGCCACTTCGACGACTGTCTTTGATGGGCTCGCTGATGCAAGAGAAATTTGCAAGGAAGTGTCGGGACGATCGGACCTTTTGCGGGAGATCAACACCAAGAATCGGGAGCTTGAGACTCTGAATTCGGAATTGCAGAAAATTGTGGCTGAGAGGACTTACCATTTAGAAATGTCCCACGCTGACCAACAAGAGAAACTAGATAAAATGAGAGGAATCGTTAAGTTCATTCAGGATGTCAGTGCCACTTTGAGTATAGAAGATGTATTGGCGGTGATAAAAAAAGATCTAAAGAAGTTTCATGGCATTCGAGATCCTA
Organism: Pseudobdellovibrionaceae bacterium; assembly: GCA_044229295.1. Classification (GTDB taxonomy): domain Bacteria; phylum Bdellovibrionota; class Bdellovibrionia; order Bdellovibrionales; family Bdellovibrionaceae; genus JBGATJ01. The sequence continues at coordinate 8,920 of JBGATJ010000090.1, read as the reverse complement.
TTTTATTACTTACAGATGAACTAGGCACGCAGGAGTTTTTTTGGTTAGAGAAGACAAATTTTATGGCCAAGAAATGTAAGGCGTTTTTACATCCGGAGCCTACGGCCGCCTTCCTCGATAATAATGAGAGTCTACCACTTGCAAACTTCTTAGGCCGGCCGGTTGGAAAAATGTTTTCTATTCCCCTTTTCTCGAAACCTGAGATGGAGGGATCGTCTGGATTTTCTGGCCAGTTTTTTCTTATCCTTGAGAGTGGAAGGTCTGATTTTGATCTGCGTTCGGTTGTCGACTCCCTCGACGAAAAGACTCAGGCGCTTTCCATTTCGCTCCACAAACTCCTTTTAGAAGACGATATGGCGCTTTTTACTTATCGGTGGGAGAAAACCTTTGACGGAATTGGCGATGCCATCGCGATTCTTTCTCCTCATTATCAGACCTTGCGATCCAATAAACATTTTGGTGGAAGCAAATCGGGAAAGCCGTGTTTTGAGATTTTTGCTAAGGGGTCGAAACCCTGCGAGGGATGTCCCCTTCCCAAAAGTATGGAGAGTGGTCAGGTCGAGACAGGACAGATCCAGATCAAAGATAAGATTTATGAAGTGCGAACCTATCCTATGGATTTTGGAAGGCAACGACGTATAGGGAGTTTTGTAAATCACTACCGCGATGTGACTGAAAGACGAGATCTTTATGGTCAGGTTTTACAAAACGAGAAAATGAGTGCTGTTGGGCGTCTAGCTGGTCATATTGCCCATGAATTAAATAACCCTCTGACTGGAATTCGGTCTTTGGCTCAGGCGATCCGGCACGAAATGTCAAATCCAACTCAATTGCAAGACCTTGCAGAGATCGAAAAAGCTGCCGCTCGCTGTCAAGGAATTATCAAAAATCTTCTCGAGTTTACAAGTGGCAAAACAGGTTCCGTAGTCGATGTTAATCTCGACGAAATTGTGCATAAGACTCTTCCATTTTTGAAAATGGCTTTGCGACATCACAGCCTATCGCTTGAGCTGGCAACATCTGAGTTTAGAGTGCAGGCAGAGCCAACTTTGCTCAGCCAGGTGATTTATAACCTAGTCAACAACGCCTGTCAGGCTATGGAGACAAACGGGAGGGTCCATCTGCAAACGCAACTGGTTGGGGAATTTGTGGAATTCTCTTGTAGCGATACTGGACCAGGAATTGCTCCCGAAATTAAGGCTCGTCTTTTTAAGCCGTTTTTCACGACAAAAAAGGATGGTCAAGGAACTGGTCTAGGTTTAAATATGTCAAAATCCATTATCGAGCGATTTGGTGGTAATATTCAGGTAGTGAGTGAGGCAGGTCATGGTGCTAAATTTTCGTTTCGTCTGCCTCTGAGTGGGAGATCCGTTGAAGTTTTTGATCATTGATGACGAGCCCTTGATACGGAGATCTTTGTGTCGAATTTTACGTGCTAAAAAGCACGAAGTCCAAGAAGCCGAGGATGGGCAGCAAGGTTTAGAAATGTGGAGGACTTTCCATCCCGATGTGATCTTTTTAGATGTTTTAATGCCGAAGATGAGCGGACCTGAAGTCATTGAGAAAATGCGTGGAAAAAAAATTGGGAAAGTGATTTTGATGTCTGCGTTCGCAGGCGAACACAATATGGAAACGGCTTTGGAAATGGGAGCCGATCTTTTTATGCCAAAGCCTTTTGAGGACATTTTTTCGGTGGTCGATACCGCTGAGAAATTACTTAAGGAGGGTCAATGACAGATGCTGTTCGTGTCGTAAAAAAGCGGCCGTATCCTATCGAGGCTCAAATCCAAGACTCGAGCGCTGGCCAGTCGTGGGTTTCGCAAATATTGAAATTAACTGATGTAGGTTTCATTATGCGGGCTCAGGAAAAGTTTTATAAAACTTCAGAAGAGTTTGACGTTCGCTTCGAGCTTCCTGCTTTGCACGTAAATATTCAGTCGAGGGTTGTTGTCGTAAAAACCTTTTTCCACTTTAACTTGAAAAAAGAAAAGGAACTTTACGTAGAGATGCATTTCAAGAATCTCCCGAAAGAGGCTGTTGCAAAAATCAATCAATTTGTTTTCGCAACCGAACCCAAGTGAGAATTATTTCTGGTAAATATCGCGGGCACCAGTTAGTGAGCTTTCAGGCTTCGCACTTGAGGCCCACAACGGATCGAGTGAAAGAAAGCCTTTTTAACATCCTGATGGGTGTTAGCGACGAAGCTCGGGTGCTTGATCTTTTCAGTGGGACCGGAAACTTGGGGCTGGAGGCTCTTTCTCGGGGAGCTAAAGAAGTCGTCTTTGTCGACGATCATCCAAAATCGTTACAGATTTTGCAGCAAAACCTAAAGAAATTGAAAGTTACTGAACCGGTGAAAATTTTCAAACAGGACGCCTTACGTTTTATTAAATCCTTCTCAGACTTAGCGTTTGATTTGATTCTGATAGATCCTCCATTTACAAAGAAGATGGCGCATTCTGTAATGTCGGAATTGTCCCAGTCAAAAGCGATAAAGCTTGGAAGTTGGGTTTCGTTAGAAGCTGTTCAAGGTGAAACCTTGGAAAAACAGTACGATTCATTGAAGCTTGTGCATGAACGAGATTATGGGGACAAGCGGCTTTGTATCTTTGAATCACAACAAATCGGAGAGAGCTCATGATCAGAAAAGCCGTTTATCCTGGGAGTTTTGATCCAATCACCCTGGGGCATGTTGATATTATCAGCCGAATCAGCCACCTTTTTGACCAAGTGACGGTCCTTGTGGCTCGATCCAGCCAAAAGCAATCTCTCTTTACCCCAGAAGAGCGAAGAGACCTTGCACAGGCGTCTTTGAGCGGTCTTAAGAACGTGAATGTCGATATTTTTGAAGGATTAACGACGGACTATCTTAAATCAGTGAATGCTCATGTCATTGTTCGTGGGTTAAGAGCTGTCGTTGATTTCGAATATGAGATGACAATGGCCAGCATGAATCACAACATCGCCTCAGAAATCGAAACGATGCTTGTCTTTGCGCGGCCTGAATATTATTACATCTCCTCTAGAGGAGTTAAAGAGGTGGCTCAGTTTCGTGGACCCCTCGACGGCCTAGTGCCGCCCCCCGTGATTTTAGCCTTAAATAAAAAATTTAAGAATTAGTGACGGGGACTTCGTCGATCCAAAATTTTTCTTAGGGATAGGTGCCTATGATATCTAAACGTGCTCAGAGTGTAAAACCATCAGCGACCCTATTTTTAGTCGCAAAAGCCAAAGACCTCGCAGCCCAGGGACATGATGTGATCTCCCTCTCGGTTGGGGAGCCTGATTGGAACACGTTTGGTGCAGCAGCGCAGGCTGGTATTGAGGCGATTCAAAGTGGATTTACCAAATATACAGCGGCGGCAGGAATTCCTGAGCTTCGGCAGGTTATTTGTGATCAGGTCAAACGCGAGTTGAATTTAGACTATTCGGTAAAGCAAGCGACTGTCGCCACCGGTGCCAAATACATCATCTACTCAGCTCTTCAGGCTCTTTTGGATCCAGGGGATGAAGTTCTCCTCCAAACTCCCTACTGGGTGAGCTATCCCATCATGACTGAAATGTCGGGGGGAGTTCCTGTCATGATCGACTGCAGTGAGCATCCCGAGCTTAAGATCACACCTCAAACTCTTCGCAAAAGTCTAACGGCTCGTTCTAAAGTTTTTATTCTAAATTCTCCAAGTAACCCTACGGGAATCGTGTACTCAAAAGAAGAGCTTGCAGATTTGGCGGCGGTTTTAAGGGAGTTTCCTAAGGTTGTTATCTTGTCTGATGATATTTACAACCGCTTGCTATTTGATCCTGCTCAGAAATTGGCTCCTCATCTTTTACAAGTCGCTCCCGATTTAAAAGATCGCACTGTGATTATCAATGGGGTTGCAAAATCATATTCGATGACAGGTTGGAGGATTGGTTGGGCCCTTGGACCTGATGCGATCATCACGGCGATGTCGGACTACCAGAGCCAAACGACGAGCAGTCCGTGCTCAGTCTCTCAAAAAGCGGCGTTGGCAGCTGTTGTGAATTGTGATGACGAAGCTAAAAAGGCATCCCAAATGCTGAGAACTCGCTTGCAGAGTGCGCTGGATTTCTTGGCGAAAATACCCGATCTCAAGGTTCTAAAGCCGCAAGGTGCTTTTTACCTGTGGCTTGATCTAAGACCTCATCTTGGGAAAAGTTTTGATGGAATGAAGGTTGCTGATTCTCGAGATTTTTCAAAGGTGTTACTTGAGAAGTTTTTTGTTGCAACGGTTCCCGGAGAGGAGTTTGGCACACCTGGGTTTTTAAGATTGAGTTTTGCCATTGAAGAAAAACGCATGCGAGAGGCTTTGAGCCGTTTGCAAACTTTTATTTCTCAGTTAAAGAAATAGGTCGCCCATGGTTGGTAGTGTTTGGGAATGTGTTGGTCGCACACCACTCATAAAGATAGAGTCTTTAAGCCGTATGACGGGCTGTCAGATTTTTGGAAAAGCCGAGTTTTTGAATCCAGGTGGAAGTGTCAAGGATCGTGCGGCTAAGTCGATGATTGCAAATGCAGAGGCTCAAGGAAGGTTGAAGCCTGGTGACACCATTGTTGAAGGCTCCGCCGGAAACACTGGAATTGGCTTAACTATGCTCGGTCGAAGCCGAGGATATCGAGTTGTGATTTCAATTCCTGACAACCAATCAGAAGAAAAATACCAAATGCTGACGACGCTGGGAGCTGAGCTCATCAAGGTGCCGGCGGTTCCATTTGCAGATCCAAACCATTTCTTTCATACAGCAAAAAAATATGCTGAGACCAATGGAGCCTACTGGTGCAATCAGTTTGATAACACGGCCAACTTTCAGGCTCACTACGAAACCACGGGGCCTGAAATCTGGGACCAAACAAAAGGCGGTGTTTCTACATTCATAACCTCAGCTGGAACTGGTGGAACGATTGCTGGTGTATCGTGTTTTTTAAAAGAAAAAAATGCCGGCATTCAAATTGTTCTGGCGGATCCTTTCGGTTCGGGCCTTTACTCCTATCTTAAAACCGGTGAGCTCAAAGCAGAGGGGGCGTCGGTGACAGAGGGAATTGGCATCATGCGCTTGGTGGAAAACTTCAAAAAGGCGAGGATTGACTCAGCTGTCAGAACAAGTGATCAGGATATGATCGATGTGCTCGATCACGTCGCAAAAAATGATGGGATTTTTCTTGGACTTTCAGCGGCCCTTAATGTTGCTGCAGCTTATCGACACGCTCAGCTTCATCCGGGAGAAACCATTGTGACGACCCTCTGCGACCTGGGCACAAGGTACTCTTCTAAACTTCTTAATCCAGAGTGGTTGGCGAAGAATAAATTGGCGCCAAAAGCCCTCAGCTATGCCGTTGCCAAAAACTAAGATCCAATGGAGTGTTCGAAAGACTGATGGGCGCGATCTTTTTAATGCGCCTGTGCAGTGGAAAAACCAGAATTCTATTCAGATTTTTTTTGGGAGCTTGAATTCTTGGACATCACATTTTGAGTCTGAGTGTAAAAGGTGGCTGACGGACGCGGAACTTCGGGAGATTGATGCCCTCGATCTTAAAATAAGAAAACAGCAGAAGTGGATTTCTACGGCTCTTCTTCGATCGCAAATATCTAGAGGGCTTTTAATTCCTTCAGAACAGGTTCAATTTCAAAAGACTCCAAATGGGAAATTAATTTTTGAGGGGATGAGTTTTTCCATCACACATAGCGATGAATATTGGGCGATTGTTCTCTCCAAGGATTTTATAGTGGGCATTGATTTAGAGGCGTCTTTTTCATGGAGCAAAGAGCGGTGTTTGCGCGTGGCTCGCCGGCATTTTGCGAAGCCTGAACAGATGGCTCTTGAGGGTCGTGACGAAAGGAGCTGTCGCCATCTGTTTTTTTCGTACTGGACTTGTAAGGAGGCGGCTATCAAATGCCTGGGGCTTAAGATCGCGAACCAGTTAAAAGTGTTGGAAGTCAAAGAGCAAGGCCCATGGTCCGTTGGATCTTGCCGAGTCTTTGGAAACGAGCAAATTGGTGGTGGTCTGGAGTTTGCGCCCTTTATTCTTCGTGTGGCTACAAGCGTTTGATCCGGGTCATCTCCATTTTTGCTTCGTTGATTGTTGCTTGCATTGAGAGAATTTGCGCATCCTTTTCTGAAATGATTTTCTGCAATTGACTCACTCTGGCTTCAAAACCCTGCAAGACTTGGTTGTGACGGTCGATAAGCTCTTGGATTTTAACATCGGTCGTACGCCGTTCTGAAATTTTGCTGACTAAACCTGCCACTTTCATGGCGACCTCTTGAGAAAATGCTTTATGCAACTGTTCAGATCGTGTGAGGGCCTGTTGGAGTCTCTCGAAGCGGACTTGGCTGATCTTTTGGGTGTCATTAACGTGAGCGATAATTTTGTTAATCTGTGATTTAAGATCACCCATCTGACCTTTAATGTCTGCAAGTTGGGGTTCTAAGAAAAGGCGGGATTTTAGGTCCTCTAGTGATTTCTCTGGGGAATCCTCGTTTTTGAGGGGTTCTTGATTCCTCGTAAATAAGTCGGGATGCAGTTCTCTTGACATAGTTCCTCCATGAAACTCCAAACACGCTCCGCTACTTAAATATGCTAAATTGGACTGGACTATTTGGGCAAAGCAAAATATTTTTAAGTTTCGACATTATGTTGAAAACTCAGGAATTACTCCAATTTCTTTCGCTGAAAAACCCACAGTTGAGCCCGGCCAGGCTGATGTTTTACAATTATTTGAAACATCACCAGACTATTTGCTCCCACGTTGAGCCGATTCATCTAAATCAGTTTTTTTCGTGGTCCTTGGATTTCCCGCACTGGTTCCAGAATAAATCCTTGTTGGGCCGTGAGGTTCGCATGGTTTTAGATCAGTATGCGCGAGAGACAAATCAACATATCGACATCCGTGAGATTCATTTTCCTGAAAATGTTCAGATTTTTGAGATTGAGCACTTTGATGATTTAATCAGTGTTGTGCAGGCCTATCTCCAGCTTCAAGAACCGGTGGAGGCCGTCAGAACTCGTTACATCAATGACCAAAATAAGCGCTTGGTCGTTGTTCAACTTTGCGAGGATAAATCACTTCATGTGAAGTCCTACGATCGTAAGTTTATTTTGCAACAGGGTCACCTCCAACCGCTTCGGACATTTTTGAATTTGTCTTACAACGGTCAGCTTGAGTTGATTGAAGATCAGGTGCAGACACTGGAAGTGGCGCCTTATGTGACCGGTCAGTTTGTCGTCAAAAAAGGTTTAAGTTTTGGGAGTCTTTTACGGGGTTATATGTTTCAGCGGTTTTTAGAGCTTAAAGGTGAGCCCGTCGCGACTCAGCCCAAATTGTTTTTCCCGTTGAAGAGGATGGAGCAGTTTTTCATCGATCGAAACACCGACCCTTACTACAATGAGACTGTAAGCCTCATGGAGAGGGCTTGTGAGGCTGTGAAAAAAGGTGATGGTCAGGGTCTCTCATTTGGCCAAATGGCCCTTAATTCCGGTGAATTAGCTCTGGAAAATGTGTTTATGGGAGATAAGCTTCTCGGGCTATTGATCAAAGACTTAAAAAACTGTATGAATGTGTCTGACAAACCTTCCATAACCCAAGACACGGCAACCACATGGCTGAAACTAGATCCTTTGACAAAGTCAGACTTAACAAACTAATCGCTAAAAGTGGTTTAGCTAGCCGCCGTCATGCCGACAAAATGATCTCAGAGGGCATGGTTACCGTCAACGGTAAGAAAGTCTACGAGCTTGGGATTCAAGTCGATCCTCATCGCGATAAAGTTTTTGTAGATGGCAAACCCCTGCGCTCCTCCTCTGAAAAAGTGTATGTGATGTTTCATAAGCCTAAGGGAGTTATCACCTCGATGACAGATCCTATGGACCGTCCTACCATAGCCGACTACCTTGAAGAGGTTCCTTGTCGAGTTTTCCCTGTGGGTCGATTGGATTGGGATTCTGAGGGGCTTTTGCTTTTGACCAATGATGGGGACTACGCAAATCGTATCATGCATCCTAAAGGTGAGGTGACAAAAACTTACCTTGTAAAAGTTGAAGGTCAGGTTCCTCCTGAAAAAATTCAGAAACTTCTCAAAGGTGTGAGTATCATTGGAGGAAGGGTCTCTGCTCGCGCCATAGAAAAAATCAAGCGTGGTAAAGAGAAAAACGCTTGGTATAAGATCGTCATTACCGAGGGCAAGAACCGACAGATTCGTCAGATGTTTGATAAGGTTGGACACGGAGTTCTCAAACTGCAACGTGTGGGTATTGGACGACTTCGTCTTGGCGCTTTGGAGCGTGGAGAACTTGTATTTCTTAACGACGTGGCCGCTGAGAGGGTGTTTCTTCCAGACCTTCCAGATGAAGTTAAAGTCAAAAAAACCTATAAAAGCCGAGGCCCAAGAGCTCCGAAAAAAGCGCAGCCAGATGCACTTAAAAAGAAGCAAGTGCGCGCTCTGTTCGGCGATTGAAAGCCATCTCATAGATAATTTATGGGGCGTACATCCGTGTACTTGCGGCCATCGCCCCCTTGGGGCGAACGCATCCTGCTTGGCCGACCCCACAAATTATCTATGAGATGGCTTTGCGTAGTCCTCGTCCGACCGGTAAAGGCTCTGTGTTTGTGTTCTGGACGTCACAGTCATAAGTATGGAATGCACTCTAGTCGAACCATTCGCAGAAATTAGAACTGTGGTACTTGTACCCGACTATTATGCGGCGACAAGTAATCAATGCCACCTACGGCTATCGTCCTTAATTCTCGGGTTTCTTCAGTCAAAACCATGGACTAAAAATCTTAAATTATTATTTCAGAAGACGCGATCGATCCGAACGTCCTGGTCTGCGCAGAGCTATCTCATAGATAATTTGTGGGGTCGGCCAAGCAGGATGCGTTCGCCCCAAGGGGGCGATGGCCGC
>JBGATJ010000089.1:0-14706 GCA_044229295.1 Pseudobdellovibrionaceae bacterium | reverse complement strand
GGTGGTTCGAACCCTACCGCGATATCTTTCGGTCGATGAAACCATCAGTGTTTTAAGATCCTATGATGAACACCGGACGTTAGACGCTGACTCGCAGGAGAGTTTGGAGAAGCTTCTTTTCCTTCTCCTTTATGGTGGGGGTCTTCGTATCAGCGAAGCATGTCACCTTCTCACTGCGAATATCGACTTTGTGCGGGAGACAGTACGGGTTTTAGGAAAAGGCCGCAAAGAGCGGATCGTGGCGATGCCTAAAACTGTTGTTGCTCTTTTGAAGCAGCACAAGCACCGAACTCCTTATATATGGGGAGAGGAACCTCTGGCGATTCATCAGGGTTATCATTGGATACGCTCTCGCGGAGCTAAAGCGGGTCTGCTTCGCCCCATTCATCCCCATGCTCTACGCCATAGCTACGCCACTCACCTGCTTGTGGATGGCGCTCCTCTTCGCGTGATTCAGGAGCTTTTGGGTCACGAAAGTCTGCAAACCACCGAAAGATACACGCACTTAAATCTTGACCATCTTGCCCAAACTTTGGAACATCACCATCCACTCAACCGCCGTAAACTCCCTGAGAAAGGTTCGTGAATGCGCCGTCGTTCTAAAGCCATTTTTTTTGACCGTGATGGGACGCTCATCGAGGACAAAGTTTACCTCAACGATCCTGAGCAAATTATTTATTTGCCGGGAGTGTTTGAGGCGCTGCGAGCCTTGCGGGATTTGGGTTATGAATTTCATGTGGTCACCAATCAAAGCGGCATGGCTAGGGGTCTAGTTGATTTAGCAAATTTAGATGAGATTCATAGGCGCATGCGCGCTGATTTTTCGGCGCAGGGAATTGATTTTAAGGGCTTTTACTACGCTCCGTTTTTGGTGGAGTCTAATCACTGGGCCCGAAAGCCAAACCCGGGAATGCTTCACTACGCGAACCATGATTACGGAGTGGATTTTAGCGCGTCGTGGATGGTGGGCGATCGCATGACTGACGTGCTTGCAGGCCAGACCATGGGATGTCGCTGTGTCTTTTTGCAAACAGGACCTGAGTCACCGACACCACTTGAGACGCCTTACTTTGTCGTCCAGACTTTGGCTGATGTTGTAGAGGTTATTACCGCTTCATCTTGAGACATCTGGTACATTCTGAGGCGCCTGCCCCTTGAGTTCAAGTTCGACTTTCAAGGTGCCGAACAAATGACAGTAACAAATTCTGAGGAGTACGTTATGTGTCGTTTTTTAGGTCGTATTTTATGCCTATCGGCCTGCCTCGTTTTAGTGATGGGAACACCCCTTTCCGCAAATGACGGAGTCAACGGCGTTTTGATGGTCGTCAAAGGCGACGTTCAGGTGATTTCTCGCGACGGAAAAACGCAAAAAGCCAAAGTGGGCATGAAGGTTTTCCCTCAGGATACGATTGTAGCCGGCGCTGATTCACGCGCGAAGATCGTGATGTCCGATAAGAACGTTTTGAACATTTCTCCTGATACCAAACTGCAAATTGAGAAGTACGAGTTTGATCCTAGCAAAGGCGTGAAGAACGTTTCTCTGAATGTGATGGAAGGTAAGGTTCGCGCGAGTGTTGAGCAGAAGTATGATGGGGAGAAGAATAAGTTTCAGGTGAAGACGCCTTCTGCGGTTGCGGGAGTTCGTGGAACTGACTTCTTAACGGGTTATGATAAGAAGGCGAACACTTCTAAGGTTGTGACTTTTACGGGAACGGTGGCTGTGGGACAGCCTGGACCTCAGGGGCAGATTTTAAATCCTGTGATGGTGAAGCCTGGACAAATGACTGAGGCTAAGGGTGGGGCTGCGCCTGCGGCTCCTTCTGCGGTGCCGAAGGAAGAGTTTAATTCGATGAAGCAGGAGTCTAGTGCGGATACGGCTAAGGGTGGGGCTAAGGATGATAAGGCCGGTGGACCTAAGGCGGATAAGGAAAAGGAGAAGGATAGTAAGGATTCTTCTAAGGATAGTAGTTCTGATACGAAGGATAGTGGGAAGGATTCTAAGGACAGCGGTAAAGACTCCAAGGAAAGTGGTAAGGATTCGAAGGATAGCAAAGAAGGTAAGAAGGATTCTGCGAGTAGTGATACTAAGAAGGATGGTGGGGATTCTGGGAAGAGTGAAGGTAAGCGCGAGCCGGCTTCTGAAAAGACCGGTGGCGATTCTAAGTCGGACGCTAAATCTGATTCTAAAACATCGTCGACCGCCGGTAAGGGAATTGGTGGTGGGGATTCTGGTGGTAGCTCCGGAATGACGGAGGGACCATCGCGAAGTCCAGGTTCGGAGCAAAAGGGCGAAATTATTATCACGCCGCCGCCACCACCACCACCACCTCCACCACCGCCACCCACATTTACTGTATTCAGGCCACCAATCATTACCACTCCAGTTATTCCTACACCACCACCACAAGTTCAGAATCTACCTTCAAAGGTAAATGTCCGAATCAACAAACAATAGTGCACTCCGTATAGACCTTAGGTGAGACCCGAAGAGTTTTATTTTCTCTTCGGGTAGAATCCCCTACCATAGAGGTAGCGTTGATCATCCTGAGGAGCACCTAAGTGATAAAATTTGTTTCTATACTCATGCTGTTTATCTCGATGCCCTTATTGGCCCAAGATAATCCCTACGAAAACAAAAACAGGCTCAGATTAGATCCCAAAAAGCCCCTTAAAATTGAGTTTAGTTTTGCTCCACTTAATAAAAATCCCCAAGCCGAAGATCAAATGTGGATCATTATCAAGGACTTCAAATCTCAAAAGTTGGTCAAAGTTCAGTTGCAAGAGACTGGGCCCGATACCAGTGTTTTTATGGGGAACTACTCCATCACCTGGATTGGCGGCGGAGAGTTTGTTCCTGAAATTTATCTTGCGCCTCAAGAGCTTCTCAAATCCGGTGACGAGCTCAAAAAAGTTGATAAGCTCATCAAAGAAGGGCTTTTGCTCCGAAAGCCTTATTTCTTAAGAACCGAAAAAGGCGTCCAGTACATCAGCGTCTATGAAAACCGCGAGCAAGCGCTCAGGGCCTTTCAGGAGTATCGAAAGACCCTCCAAGGCAAACCCGTAGTCGATCCTGCCGCTCTTGACGCTCAGAAAAAAGCTCAGCTCTCTGGCGAAGCTGCAAAACTTGCCGGCATTGTCACCGCCCAAGAATTGGCAAGAAAAGTGCTCGGAGATACGGAACTTCAGAAAAAGGACCAAGGCATAAAAGCTTTTAAAGCTCTTTCTGCTAAAGAAAAGGAGGCTCGAAAAGCTGAGGCCCTTCGCCTTTCACAGGAGGGAATGCGAGAGTTTTCTAAGGGTCAAAATCAACAGGCTGCTGACCTCTTGCTAAAAAGTGTGAACCTGGATCCAGAGACAAGTCTCTATAGATTTCAGTATGGTCAGATTCTTTTTGCCCTTGATCGAAATAACGAGTCTATCGTTACCCTTCGCTTGGCCGACGGCCCTCCCGTTAATCCCAATGAGAGAGATTTTTACATCGGAATTAACCTCTACAAACTCAAAGAGAACGATTCTGCAATTGATGCGTTTGACCACGTTCAAAAATCTGGTGACAAAGTCTTTGCCGCAAACGCCACCTTTTACATGGGGGCCATTGAGTACTCTCGCGAAAAATGGGACGCCTCTCAAAAACACTTTGAGGAAACAATTGATATCTCCGACGATCCTAAACTGTCTGCGCAGGCAGAGACCTACATCGAGCAGATCGCACAAATCAAACAGGTCGAAGCGGAGCGAGCTAAACGCGTAATTCTCAGCGTAACTGCCGGAGTCAATTACGATACCAATATCCTGCTTACTCCAAATCTTTCCACTGAAGCTGCGGTTGCTAGCGACGTCGCCGGAATCAGAGGACTCTTACTCGCGACCGCAGAATACCGCCCTGTCTATACGGACAGGCACGAATTTTCTGGCATCCTGTCTTATACCGACATGTACAGCTATGACACTTCTCTTCGTCCAAGCTCAACGCTGCAAAAAGCGGATCCTATCATCCTTACCGTTACAGCTCCCTACAAATACAAAGGTCAGGTTGGAAAAACTGGAGTTCAAATTGGAATCACACCAGGATATGACAGCACTCGGATGGATCTGGAAGCAACGGGAACAAGAAGTGAAATTCTCACTTCGGAGTATGTAAAAATCGACGGGACTATCGTCATGTCTGAAGATTGGTTTTCAAACTACTACCTTGAACTTCGGCGCGATCATTCAAAAATTGCAGTCACTTCAATTGAGGAGGACTCAAACGCTGCTCGCTACACCCTTGGAACCACGCAAACTCTATTCGTTGATAAAAAGAAAACCGAAGCCTGGATTGGTGAGGGAATTCTCGTCAATAACGTCGCAACTGGAGATAACCAATACTACAACAAAATTGAGGTCGCCGGCAGTTATCTAACCCCATCATTTTGGTCAACCTCCTGGACAACAAAAGTTGATTACGCCTACACGAACTACACAAACAGCTCAGCAAAACGCGCCGACACCAACACAGTCATCACTACCGGCTGGCGAAAACCGATCAACGAGGCGTTGAGCGCATCGGCGACTTTGTCATACACACTCAATGCGTCTAATACTGAAACCTACCGCTATGACAAATACGGCATCATGACTCTGCTCACCTGGAACAAAGCATTCTAATGCACGTTCAAATAATCCGCATAATTCTGAACCGCAGCTTTAATCCTTAACCCAAGCTGCGCCTTCTTTTCAGGCGGCACATCCACCGGCGTCGCGTAGTTTTTATCTGTAGCACCAAAAACCCGCACCGCCGAATCCGTGTTCAAGGTCACCGTTTGATCCTTCATAATCATAAAGTACTTATTATCGTTATAAAAATAAACCGCGCGATCAAAAGGCTTAAAAACCGAAGCCGAAAGATGGTGAGTTTTCTCCTCTGGAATCTGCAAAAAATCCAGAACGCTCGGAATAAAATCCAGCTGCTGGACCACTTGTGTGCCATCGATCTGAGGCCAAGCCATCTGCGGATGGAAAAATAAAAACGGAATACGATACCGCCCCCACTCATTGTCAAATTCCGGCAACAGATTCTTATGGGTGTGATCTGCCGTAATAACAAAAAGCGTGTTTTTATACCAAGGCATCGTCTGAGCTGTTTCGAAAAACTCTTTCAGAGCAAAGTCCGTATACCGCATAGATTCAGAAATTTCTAAAGGCCCCTTTGCAAATTTGTCTTTGTACTTCTCAGGAACTACATAAGGATGGTGAGAGCTTAACGTAAAAACTCCCGTAAAAAATGGCTGCGGAAACGTCGCTAATTTCTGCGCAAAAAACTGCAGAAATGGCTCGTCGAAAATTCCCCAAAAGCCGTCGTTGTCTTTGGGGTCAGGATATTCTTTGGCGCCGAAAAAAAGGTCAAAGCCTGCGCCTTTGGTGTAACTATCGAGGTAAAGAGTTCCGTTGTTACCGCCGTGAAAAAAGCTTGTGTGATAGCCTTTCTTTTTAACCAGCGAAGCAATGCTTGGCAGTGGTATTGTGATAAATTCAGATGTGATAAACGACTCATCCATCATCGCAGGGATTCCCGATAAGAGCGCCGGAAGGCCATCGATCGAGCGGCGAGCATTAGCAAATCCGTTATGGAAAACTAGGGATTTTTTTGCAAGCTCATCCAGAAATGGCGTGAAGGTGTTCTTCGGATTTACAAAACCCATGTATTCGTAAGACAGGCTCTCCACGACAATCAAAACCACGTTTTGCGGCGCCGGTAATCTGTGCCCTTCAAGTAACGAAGGTACGCTCTGAATATCGATCAAAGCGGTTTTAACTTCGGCTTCCGTGAGGTTCAGGCTTGCCAGAGGCAAATCGTTGCGGTCTAGGCTCTTTAAAAACGTGAAGGTAGAATTGAGGGTCAGGTTGTGCATTCGACTGCTCGGTAGAAAGCTGGCGCTGACAAAATCTATGGGCTTAGCTTGAAGGCCGCCGCGACCGCCGATAATCAAAAAAACCAAGGCTAAAAAACCGATTGCGATTTTGCAGGACCAGCGAATTGCCGGACTTTGCTTGAGGTGCTGTTTTTCCGGCGCCGAAAAAGAGAAACAAATCTTGTAGGCTTTTCGCAGCATCAGGCCAATAAGAAGGGCGACGATGATCATCGGAATTCCATGGGTGCTCAGAAAGCCTCCCATTTTTCCCTTAGCCTCGCCAAGCATGTTCATTCCAAATTTTGTGAATCTGCGGCCTGAGAAATTGATGTAGTCGATGTCGCCAAAATCCATGATAAAAAATGGGAGAAGAATCGCAATGTAGATGAGGAAAAGGTACCATCTCCTCAGTCGGTCCCAGGAGCCTGGGGTGTAGAAGAGCTGCAGAATCCATATCGGGATAAAAAGCGCGCTCACACCTGTCCAATCAAAACGAATTCCGTAGAAAAAGCAAAGGAGCAAATCGCCGACTGGGTTTTCGTGGTACTGGTTCCAATTCCAGATTAAAAAGCAAAGCCGGATCAGCGAATAAAAAGCGATGGTCCATATGTAAAGCTGCGCTACTTTTTTAAATCGAGCTTCGAGAGAATTCATCACTGAACCTGCGCAGTTGAAAGATAACGTTTAAGAAGGCTCTCTACAGCGCCACTCCACTCTTCGCTGAGCGGCACTACGACTTGGCTTCGCAGCGGAGTTTTGAGAAATGGGTTCATCCAATCACTTGGATCAAGCACTCCCTGCTGCATCAGAAATTTAAGACCAAAGTGAACTTTAAAACCGGCAAGGTCTGTGACGTCTGGGAGCGCAGTGAGGGAGTTCCCCAGAAGGTTGAATAAATCTTCAGAGCGCTGGTCGCCTTCTTGGCTGACCTTCGCTACCGCTTCGAGAAGTTGGAATGCGACCTCAAGATGCTCGTAGGATTTGCGAATGCCGCTGAAGTCGTTGATGATTTTGGCTTCTAAAAGCTGGTGAAGAGCGTCTTCGCGCAGAGAGGGTTTGTAGGTGAGCTCCACGTAGTGACTTGGTTCTAGAACGCCTCCGCCAAATCGCTTTTTACTTTTGAGAGCGCCTCTGGCTAGGAAGTTTTGCCGAGCGCCTTTTTTTGAGAGTGCATGCACGATGAGGTCGGACTCTCCGTATTTGATCCGCTTTAGAATGATGAATTTTTCGGTGAGCACGGGCGCTCCTAAGCGATGACGGGATTCATTTTTTTACGGCGAAGGTAAAATAAAACTCCGACCAGGCCAAAGGCAAATTGCAAGACTTGGTTGACTGTGGTGGTGGTTGGGCCAAGCTGAGATTGCATTCCAAGGTAGGTGTTAAATAGGATGTAAGAGGCGGCTTGCCCAAGACCAATTCCTGCAGGTGAGATGGGGATAGCGATAACCATTGCAGACACTGGAACTGCAAAAAAGTACGCCGTCCATGGGACTTCGGTCATTCCCATGGCATAACCGACGACAATACTTAAAAAGATGGCCGCGGTTTGCGAAACAAAACTCAAAAGCACGGCGATTGTGAGGACTTTTTTCTGGTGACCGTAGCTATGGATGGCTTCGTAGATATCGTAAATTCTTTTTCCGGCGGGAAGTTTTGCTGTAACAACTTGGATGAACCTTCGCACGTCGGACCTTGTGGAAAAGGCGACGATAAAACAAATCGTGGCTACAGTAAAAAGGGTTGCGAAGAGCAAGAAGAGCATTCGCAAATTAAACACGGACCACACCTGCTCAAAATCCAGAGCCATTACGCCTACTGCTAGCATCATCATTGTGTAAAGACCAACCACGCGGTCCATCAGCACACTCAGGCCCGCGGCCATTCTTCGTTCGGGATGATCTTGGATAACGTAGTAAGCTTTGATCACGTCCCCGCCCACGCCTCCCGGCATTGCGAAGTTAAAAAATAATCCCATGAGCGAAAGTTTAAATGTAGATGCAAACGTAACGTCACAGCCCTGTCCATGGAGAAGCTGTCGCCAACGCTCGTTGTTTACAGCAAGGCAAATGAACATGAGGCTTAAACACAGAAGCGTGTACCAGGGAGTAAGGATCACAGAAAATACGGTGAGATCTAAACGCCCCGACCTGATCAGCCACGTGATCAAACCAACCGCGAAGAAAATTTTAAAGGCGTTTAAAACGATTCTTTTAACTCTTGGCTTCATACACTTGTTTCGTGAAAAGTCATCTCAGTGATCTTTGTTGCAGTAGCCACATCGGCAGTAAAATGCATGCGGCACCGAGACTCATACTGTGTGGCTCCGCCCACTTCCACGCGGCTTTGCCCGGCAGAAATTTTTTGCGTGCGACTTGCCGGTGCTCCGCAGACCACGCATACAGCGTGCTGCTTGCTCACAACTTCGGCCACGGCCATGAGCGAAGGAAGTGGATCAAAGGGCGTGCCCTTCCAATCGGTATCAAGGCCTGCGACCAAAACGCGAAGGCCACGATCGGCGAGTTGTTGGCAAACGCTGACGATTTCGTGATTGAAAAATTGTGCTTCATCGATCGCGACGACTTCGACTTTGTCGCTGAGGTAATCCCAGATTTCGGTGATGGAATCGATCACCTGAGCAGGAACTTGGCTATGATCATGGGAAGTCACTTGGCCGATAGAGTATCTATCGTCGATGCGGGGTTTGAAAACCTGAACCACTTGTCTTGCAAGCTGGGCGCGGCGGATGCGCCTGATGAGCTCTTCGGTTTTGCCGCTGAACATTCCGCCTACAATCACTTCAATCCAGCCACCCTGGTGGTAGAATGTTCCTGTCAATTTGGCCCCCCGGCAAACATCATTATTCGGACGCCCATGAAACCTAAAAGAGGTCCTGGCGGTCAAGCTGTTTCAGCGTGTCAACTTGATCGGGATCACGTTGTTCTGGAAGTCGCTCCAGGTACCGGTGATCACTTGCTCCCCTTTTATATTCGTATAAGTCCCTGTTATATTTACGAAATACGGCGACTGCGGTTTCCACGAGTGACCGTTGAATGTGATTTTTGCTGGAAGTACCGTCGGATCGTAGTTGACAGTCATCACCTGCCTAAAAACGAGGGCCGGATCATCCCCGACTTTATTGTGAGTCGCGACCAGCTGAGGGAAATCGGCAATGCCGTTGACCATATCCAGGCGAACCTGCAGATCCAGCTGAATCTTCATGTCTTTAAAGTGAGAGTCTTTAGGGAAATCCACCTTGCCATACCATTTGCCGGTAAAAACCTGCAGCTGCGCTTGAAGCTCACGCTTGTATTGCTCATTAGAACCATCAGCGGGAATCGCGTCTTCTTTGGCTTGACGTAAAAGTTGGAAATCGAGATTCCCGTTGTCTTGGCGCTTGGCCTGACCGACGTATTCCATGGTGGGTTTGCCGTCGATCTCTTGGATTTGCAAACTGCCCTCGAAGTTCACGATGTTAAGATCGAGGTTATCAGTCGCAGATTTTGGATTTGTGAATACAATTTGGTGAAGCTCAGGACGGTAAATCGATTGCAGATAAAACTCTGGACTTGCAACATCAGTGCGGCGGAAACTTCCAAACAAAGTTGGAGTGTACTTGCCGTCATTAGAAAGCACTTGGCGGTAAAAAATCTGAAGTCGTACGGGAACCGCGCGACCCTCGCTACGAACATCGCCTTTGTAAGTTCCTTTGATGCTGAGGAAAACTTTTTCGAGCTCTGCTTTGTACTGTTCCTCAGGATCTGGCAAGACGGTCTCTTCTTTTTCATCTTTGATGAGTTGAAAAGCAGGCGCGCCGCCAGCGTCAGCATAAGTGACAATTCCGCCGTAGGATTTTTTGGGATCTAGACGACCGCTGAAGCTAATGATGTTCAAATCAAAATTGGCATCAGTGCTTGAAGCTTCGCGCGTGAGAATCAACTGACCAAGCTCGGGTCTGTAAGTGCCCTTGAGATCAAATTCACGACTGGGAATATCCACACGGCGATAAGTCCCTAAAACCTGCACGGTGTTTTTATCAAGTCCCTCTTTATAAGACAGGCGAACGCGAATGGGAATTTTTCCAATTTCTGTGCTCAGGGTTCCGCTGTAACTTCCACGAATGCTTTCGTAAACCTTGATCCACTCTTGCTTGTACGCTTCGTCAGCGTCGGCAGGAACTGGATCATCGTGATCTTGCTTCGTTAGCTCAAAGGATTCACTGCCAGCAGTGAGGAATGTCAGCTGGCCGCTGTATTTGAGGCGTTCATCCATCACTCCATTGAAGTTGAGAATATTCAGATCAATATTGGCGTCTGTTCCAGTAGGAGTGCGACTGAGGATCAGCTGCCGTCGATCTTGTTTGTACATTCCTTTGAGATCAAATTCGTAGCTGGGCACGTCCATCCGGCGAAAACTGGCAATGAGCATAGCGCGATTTTTTCCCGTCGCAGGATCTAGCTCCTCTTTAGAATTCACGCGAACACGAATTGGAACTTTGGTTTCTCCAATTTTTATTTCGCCTTTGTAGGTGCCGCGAAATCCAGCGTAAACCCGGAGAAGTTCGTTCTTGTACTGCTCGTCAGAATCGATGTCCTCAGGATCGTCTTGAGCTTGGCGAATGAGCTCAAACGATACAGCGCTTTGTCCCTGACTGTTGAGCGTGACTGTTCCTTTGTAGAGTTTGGTGGCCCGGCCTTGATCGGTAGTGTCGGAGATGTGCCCAAAGAAATTCATCAAATTTAAATCCAGCGCTGGATCTGTGCTCGCCCCTGCTTTAAATGTGAGGGCGTTACTATCGATTTGCACATAGGTTCCAGCAAGTGGAAACGTGGGGCTTGCCAAATCCATGCGTCGATATCTAGCGCGAAGTTCGGGGTGAGTTTTACCTGTGCTATCCGTAACTTCATCGAAAAAAATGCGCACACGAAGAGGGATATCTCCGTGGTCGGTAGCAAGATTGCCTTTGTAAGTTCCTTTGATCGCGGTGAAGGCCTCACGCAAGCGAGTGTTTTTAGCTTCAAAATCGCCCTCCACCGGAGCGGGATCGTGCTGGTCTTGTTTGGTGAGATCGAACTTTCCTAAAATTTGCCCGGGGAGAGTGACGATTTCGCCAGCGAAATGATCCCCAGTGAAAGTCCCGCTGATGCTCGCAATGCTGTAGTCGTTGGGAGTGTTTTCAACAATTTTGAAAGTCGCCGTTGTGTCTTTGCTTTGCTCTGGGTCTGCAACGGTGCCCGTAAGCTGTGTTGCGATGGATCCAGCATCGTCGCTTCGAATGAAGCTCACATTGAGCTGCGGAAGGAATTTCTGAGCACCGTCTGAGTAGTAGCCATTTTGCACTTCGCCGACAACAATATTGAGAACCATCGGAACTCTCTTGTCGCCGTTTACGAGATCACCGCGATAAGTCCCCTGATAATTTCCGTACAGGATTTTAAGTTTTTGAATTTTATCGTAGTCGCGGTCCTGAGACTTTTCCTCTTTGAAACCTGGAAAGCATCCCTGCAAGGTCATTAAAAAACCAAAAAACAAGGCAAGCTTTACGGCGGTTTTCACGGAGAAGGCTCCTTTTGTTCGGGGATAAGCTCATCACGAAGCGCAGCCCATTCGTTAAGAGCGATCTGGTAATCGCCAAGGGAGTTGGCAAGCTGCACCTCTGCCTGCGAATAAAAATTCATGGCATCAATCAGATCCTTAATGCTGGTTCGCCCTTGGTTGTAACTGCGCTGAAGATCCTTCATGGCCTTTTCGCGGTATTCACGAACCTTACGTTGTGTACTAACAATCTCGTAATTCGCTTGAACTTTTCGAACAGCTTGGCTCTTATCATCGCGAAGTTTTACCTGCAGCTGTTGCAGCTTGACGCTTTCGATTTCTTTTTGGATGCGCTTGTTTCGCACGTTTTCTGAATAATAACCACTGCCAAACGAATACTCAAACTTCATCCCGACGTAATACTGGGGCTGAGTGCCCGTCCACATTTCGCTTGCGGATTTGGTGGGACTTTCATCAAGACCTGTTGTCGAAACTCCGGCCAGCAAGTTCAAGCGCGGCTGCCCGTCGGATTTTGCAGAGGTGAGAAGTTGATCCTTAGACTCAACCGTCAGCACTTGCGAGCGCATCTTTCGAGAGTCTTCAATTTTAACATCGGGAAGCTTTGGAACCGGCGGCACATCGTTAGGAACGACGAAATCAAACTCGGTATCTTCAGGATAATCCAAAAGCGCGGCAAGGGCTGCAGTTTCTTGCAAGTACGTGAGCGAAGCGGATTTAATACTCTGGTTTTTAGTTTCAAGATCGGCAAGCGCCTGATAAAGCTCCCCTGGGTTTGAGTACCCGTAGGAGCTTTTGCGACGAACTGTATCCGCAAGTTTCTGTGCGCGGTCTCGCGACGAAATCGACTCGTGGAGATTCTGATTGGCAACGACGGTTTTCCAATACTGCCTAAGACCAGTGAGGACGAGCTCCTGCAAATCGTCGGCGCGTTTCAATTTTTCTGCTTTAAGATTGGTCTCTGCTGAATTGATTAAACTCCGAGTGCCATATCCAAAAGAATCGCCCCAAAGCGGCTGCTCGAGTTGGAATCCAAGATAGTCGTTAGTCAGCGATGGGTAAATGGTCTGCGTGCTTGTGGGAGCTCCAAGATCGACGTCGAGCTTGCGAGATTTTCGGTAGTAGGTCAGATCAGCGATCGTGCCGGTGATGAATGTTTTTTTTAGATCTAGGCTTGAATCATAGAGCTCGGTCTTTTCGTCCATGACTGAGAACGACTCGTTCTTATCAAACGTGTATTTAGTTTGCGCCAAAAACTTCCAGTCGAGGACCCTTTCTTTGTCTAACGGATCCAAATCTTTACTCTGGTAATTGAGCTGCACGGCTTTGGCATCAGGTGAATTCACGAGCGTGCGCTCAGCAGCTTCTTTGGGCGTTAAACTGACCTTGGCTCCAAAGGCCTGTGGGGAAGAAACGAGAGCTAGAAATAACGCCGCGACTACCATTGAACCCTTAACCCCATTTCGGTGCGAGCCTCACGTTGCGGGAGCTGAGATTGTGTCCGCGCAACTGTCGGAGACCACTGCAAGAATAAAATCAGATTCTCATTCCAGTGATATTGCGGGCCAAAGCTGAGGACCTGCTCACTGCCTGAGAGAGAGAATTCCGCGTCGCTGGTACCGCTGGATTGATTGTATTGATAGTTCTCTACGTGGGGGAAAAAATCAAGATCCCAATTCTTTACAGAATCTAAACCAACCACCCAATCGATACCGTACCCGTACTCAACAGAATTTAAGTAGGTGCTTCTAGGAACGTTTCCAGAATTAAAAACAAATTGGCTCTTTTGAGAAAGGTAACCGCCCTCAACTCGCGCCGCCAGCGACATGCGCAATCGACCCGCTGAAAAGTCCCGGGAGCCTAAGGCTAGCTCTAGCTTTGGAATATAGGTGGACTGCTGACTGCCGAGGTCATAGTCGGTTCCACTGACGTTCACTTGACCTTTTGGAGTCCACTGCGAAATTTTTAAACCTACCTGCACACGAACCGGTGATTTGGCCTCAGGAGGGAGTGGATCTTTGAGGATCAGGATTCCGCTGACTTGATTATCGGTGGCCGTGGATTTTTCGACCTCACCTTCGGTAGGCTTGAGCTCTGCTTTAGCACGTTCCATAAGAGAGACTGACGGGGGCAAGTCTGAAGGGTTAGTCTTTTTTTTCTTAGGCGCCTGCGCGGATTTGGGTGGATCATTCGGAGTTACGGCGAAGCAAGGGTTTCCAAAGGATAGGTGGGCTAATAAGAGCGAAAAGATCATGACGACTTCTCCCTTTAAACGGTCGTTTAAAAGTAGGAAACTAGGACTTTATTGAGGCGGTGTCAACGCTTGGAGGGCAAAGTGATGGGGTTACCGGTTAGATTTTACACGGAGTGGGGCGCAGGGGATTTTTCTGGCGCTGGAAACGCGAGGCTGCGGAGAAAGGAGCGGGAGATTTTTCCAGCGCCGGAAACGAAGCCTCCCCGTGTCCCCCTCTAAATAAAAAAATAGTCGTAGCTTCCGTCCGCCCGAGGAAACTGATGGAAATTTCGTGGGCAACTTGTTGTCCACAATTTCCATCAGTTTCCTCGGCGCTTGATCGAAGCATAGGGCGCGGGAGATTTTTCCTGTGCTGGAAATAGTCGAAATAAACTTTGCGTCAGAAACAAAAAACATTTGACCGGGTGTCTTTGTGATTTTGAAAAATGCAAGATTCAAACTGAAATCCCCTCTGTAGCTATGTATATTTCAATGAGCCAGGCTGGTATCAGGCGCTAGCTGATTCTTCGACCATGCTGGAGTCTTTTTTCTTCGCGCTTCATGGTGAGCAAATAAACGCAAAAAAATCCCCTCAAAAATCACGTGTTATACCTCTCTCACTAACGGAGGTATTCAAATGAATCTCAAACATCTCACAGATCAAGCGCTTCTCATCGACACAGAACTCGCCGTAAAAAACGAAAAAAAAGCCACCATTGTAGTGTTATATCACTTAAAAGAAGTCGACCGCCGGCGCCTTTATTCTGATCTCAAATATCCAAGCCTCATAGAATACGCCAAAGGAAAGCTCAACTACGAAGGCGGCGAAGCCTATCGAAGAGTCGCAGCAATGAATCTTCTCACCGAGATCCCAGAAATCGCGCCGGCTCTTGAATCAGGAAAACTGAATCTCACGCATCTAAATATGGCGCAAACGCATTTTAACAAAGAGCGAAAAGTCCGGGGTGAAAAGCTCACAAGAGACGAGAAAAAAGACACGCTAAGAAAGGTCGTAGGAACTTCCACCCGCCA
>JBGATJ010000014.1:0-80650 GCA_044229295.1 Pseudobdellovibrionaceae bacterium | reverse complement strand
ATCTCATAAGAGCATGGAGGTGCACGATGAAACCGAAACTGATTTTGTTTGTGAGCGCTTTATTACTCTCTTTGCCTACCTGGTCCTGGACAGCCAAAGATGTCAAAAAACCAACAGACGGGGAGCTTAAGAAAAAACTCTCACCGTTGCAATACAAGGTAACACAAAAAGCCGACACGGAGCCTCCCTTTGATAACGAATTTTGGAAAAACAAGGGTGAGGGAATTTACGTAGATGTCGTCATGGGGGAACCTCTTTTTAGTTCTAAGGACAAATTTGATTCCGGAACGGGTTGGCCCAGTTTTACTCGGCCCCTTGTTAAAGAAAATATCATCGAAAAAGTGGACCACGAACTAAATGTCGAGCGCACAGAAGTGCGAAGTAAGTTTTCAGACTCTCATCTTGGGCATGTTTTTACAGATGGGCCAAAACCCACGGGACTTCGATATTGTATTAACTCTGCATCGTTAAAGTTTATTCCCAAGGATAAACTCAAAGATTCGGGCTATGGAGAATATGTCTCCCTATTCTCAGAAAAAAAGTGAGAAAGCGAGCCACCCACCACCGACGACGCCCAAAAGCGCAGCTCCAAACAAAAACGTCGGTTTGCGCGTTAGCACAGAGATCGCAGTCAGCGCGATAGCAATCTGAAAAAACGTCACAGCTGCCGCCAAAGACTCGTGCTGCTTGAGGTGGCGTTTGGACTCGGCGAGCTTGATCTCGGCCTCAGCTTTGATTTCCTCTTGTTCTTTACGGTACTCCGCGATTTTCTCTTGGAGCTGTTCTGAGCCGCCAGTTTCAAGACGCATTTCAGAGATCGCAAGTTTGATCCCTTTGGCTTGGTAAAAGGCCCAGTGATCAGAGCTTTGAATTTGCTCGATCATCGCCTCATTCGCGTAGTGACCAGCAAAAAGGGCCGCAATGGCCGCTAAAACAGCAAGGAGCGCAGAGAGAAGCGCCCCCCGAGTCATGAGTTTTTGTGACGGACCAGAGCCATGGAGCGCTTGGTGGTGAATGTCTTCCTGAGTTTTTTCTAAGGGAACTTCAATTTCAGTCATTGGATCCTCAATCGAAGAGATCTCGGTGATTGTTAAGAGCTGGCGGTTCTGTGGACCAAACAAGGGGTCCAACCTCAGAGCTGTTTGACGGAGTTCTGAGATTTGTCCCAATGGTTGTGATCACTCCATTTTTTTGTTTGAAGTTCTTTGCCGTGATGGCATTGAGTCTTTCTCGAAGGTACACAATCGTCTCAAAGCCAGTACAATGAGATCCCATAATGTAGTGGACACCTGCGGTTTTCAAACTGTCTGCCACCTCATCCAGAGTCTTCCTTGGATATTTAAAGAGATGATATCCTCCCAGAACTGCAATGACAGGTCTTTTTTTGGTGAAAACGTAATAGCGAGCGGCGTTGACCGTGTTCACGATGCCAGCATGCCCACAGCCAGCGATGACCACAAGACCCGTCTGGGTGTTGATGACCAGGGAGTGCTCTTCAGGAATATTATCGATGTATTCGTGTCCATCTGGCGAGACCATGGGGCCATCGGCAGCATCAGCGACAAAATCGCCATTTTTTTTGGCGCCCGACGAATAAAATGGAATTTCGAATTTCGTTTTGCGAGGGATTCGGCCTGAGGTCCAAACCCCAGGCACAATCATTTTTGGCCTTTCGGCGACCTCAAAGTGCCCGCCATCAGCCTCATACCATTCTGCAAAGACCCCTTTTTCTAATTTCCGTTCATCCAGTCGATGGTATCTGGGGTCTTTGAGGTCGTAACGCTGAGATTGGTCGGGGCGGTTTTCAAAATACGGTCGCTTTAAATAGTTCACTTCGAGAATATTGGTCGGGTTTGAAACGTCAAAGCGGCTCCAGAAAAAATCAGGCCCTCCAATTATTGCTTCAGAAAGTCCACTGCCAAATTTGCGGCAATGCTCGCGAAGATGAACAAGACCTGCGGTATGATCTTGATGATTGTGGGACAGAATCACCTGCCGCGCTCGGCAGATATTTTCTGTCATGCCGAGCTTTAAAGCATTGTACCAAACCGTCTCCGGCTCAGCCCCAGTGTCAAACAAGACAGAAAAGAAAGCGCCTTTGGCGTCTTTGCCTTCCACCAGCGCACTAAATCCCCATTCGGCATGGGTGTCGCCACTCACAGCCATGTCAGAAAGGATGGTGATTTTCATTTCTTGGACGAAGTCGTTCCCATCGGCAGGAGGTGGGGGAGGCGGCGTTCCTTTAAGGATGCCGTAGGTGTCGCCTTCAAAAACCTTCTTATCATCCATGGTGCCGCTTGCGGGACGTCTTTTGGTTTGCATGTGGGCGTGACTCAAATTGCCAACGTCATCAAGGTGACAGCGAAGACCATCATTGGCGGCCATAAAGGGGTAAGGATTGTCCGTCGTAACGACTTCTGTTTTTGCAGGCTCGTGGGAGCAAGAACCAACCACAACAGATAACCCTAGTAACGTGATTAAATTGAGAACCTTCAATGCAAACCTCCTTGTCTTAGAAATAAATCGTCAGAGGAACAGGAGTCGTTGTCAACTCGCAGGAAATGAATTCATTAGATCTTGCTTTTCATTGCCAAGAGATTCCCGATGTGGGATCTCAAGCGCAAAATGAAAAGGAGATTCCATGATTGCCTCTATCGTAAAAACGGTTTTAGTTCTCGGCACCGTTGGCGCCGCATCATTTGCCAATGCCTCTAACTATTTTTGTCGTTCTGCTGACGGTGAAACTGAAGGACGCCTCAAGGTGACCGGAGCTCGCGAGATTATTTGGAGTGATGTGACTCACGCGGCAGTTTCTCGCGGAGTTTTTGTGGGTCTTGATACAGCTCCTTACAGCCCACGCAAGGGTGAAATGCAATACAACTTAGTGAACTTCTATCGATCTAATGATCAGCACTATGTGTTGTCTGTGTCTCCCAAGCTTTTGCAAAATCCTAAATCCGTGGTCGTTACTGTTTTCATGGACAATGATGACCATGCCGAAGAAGTCACCGATTTCAACTGCCGCGCTCTTTAGGACCTGGCC
The DNA here is from genome assembly GCA_044229295.1 of Pseudobdellovibrionaceae bacterium. Lineage (GTDB taxonomy): Bacteria > Bdellovibrionota > Bdellovibrionia > Bdellovibrionales > Bdellovibrionaceae > JBGATJ01. The sequence continues at coordinate 77,607 of JBGATJ010000014.1, read as the reverse complement.
TATCGTGTCGGCCAAATCAAGTGACCCCGTTTTTACAATTTGATAGGGGTTAGCCTATGGATTCTCTAAAAGCGATTTTTGCCATAGGCTTTTTTTTGGTCAACACGGTTTTTTGGTGTTTGGTCCTTTATGTATTTGCACTTTTGAGGTTTGTGATCCCCTTTCGTAAGGGGCGGGATTGGGCTTCAGGCATGATGGTCAAAGTGGCTGAAGCCTGGATCTCTGGGAACAAGCTCAACATGGATTCTCAGCACGTGCAGATTGAGGTGCGGGGGATTTCGGCTTTGAGACCAGATCGGTCCTACTTTGTCGTTGCCAACCATCAGTCGTGGACGGACATCGTGGTCCTGCAGTACGTTTTTAACCGTAAAATTCCCTTTCTTCGTTTTTTTCTCAAAAAAGAACTCAAATACGTACCTCTGCTGGGTCTTGCCTGGAAGGCTCTTGATTTTCCGTTTATGGAACGACATTCAAAAGAGTATTTGCGAAAATATCCTGAGAAAAAGGGCACGGACCTAGAAACCACTCGCCGGATTTGTGAGAATTTTAAAGGCAAGCACATCTCGATTTTAAATTTTCTTGAGGGCACACGTTACAGCGCCGAAAAATCGGCGCGTCTGCAGTCGGAGTTTCGGCAGCTTCTTCCGCCCAAAGCGGGCGGGTTTAGCTTCGTGCTTGGCGCGATGGGTGAGCAGTTTGAAAGCTTACTTGACGTTACTTTATTTTATCCCGAAAAACCTGTGACACTTTGGCGGCTTTTCTCTGGACGTATTAAACATGTCATCGTCGATGTCAAAGCGATTGCGATTCCACAAGAGTTTTGCAGCACGGCTGCCCTTGAAGATCGCGAGCAGCGTGCAAAATCCCAAAGTTGGGTTAAAAATCTTTGGCGCCAGAAAGATGATCTTTTGCTGTCTCTGGAGTCTGCGGAAAACTCAAAAATACAAAGTATGTAATAGTGCAATAAAAAAACAAACTTGCGGCATCAGCGTATTTGTGAGTCAGTCGCATTCCGAATCCAAGTCCCAAAAACAAAACAGATCCAAGTAAAAATCCAAGGCGAGCTGTCACTGTCGAATTTTTAGAAAATACATTTTGCACAAGGGCTGTAGAAAAAATCACAGCAAGCAAGGTTTCAAAAAGCGCGATAGAATAAAACGCAACATCGAGCGCGCCGTCGGTAAAGTTTAAAAAGGTATTTAAAAACTGCTCTGTGAACCAGGAAGGCACGCCGCCGCCTACGAACTTTTCGGTGGCGGCCTGGCCGAAGGTAAGGACATACAAAACGAGAATCACGCTTTGAAAATGCTTTTTCATAGCCATCCTCGAACCCGAGGTGCGACAGCTCCTTTGAGATTAATACGGTGCCCACCTTTTTTTATTTTGGCTTCCAGGTATCCTCGATTCTCTTTTTTTACAAAGACTCGGGTTGATTGCGTGTGCTCCACTTCGATTCCGTAAGCAACGAGTTGGCCTTCCTTATCGGGATTGTTGCTGAGGAGATCTATTTTTTTTATGCCCAAAGCTTTAAGCATCTGAGCTGCCACTTCGTAACTGCGCAAATCATCAGGAAGGCCAAGATGTTCGTTCGCTTCGAAGGTGTCTAGGCCCTGGGCCTGAAGAGCGTAGGCATCAAGCTTGTTATAGAGCCCAATTCCTCGACCCTCTTGCCGTAGATACAAAAGCACTCCACCTTTCACCGAGAAAGTCTTGAGAGCCTCTTGCAATTGCTCCCCGCAGTCGCACTTGGCAGATCCAAACACATCCCCTGTGAGGCATTCAGAGTGGATGCGCACCAGGGGAATTTCTCCTGGCGAGGTCCCTTTAAAAACAAGAGCAACGTGCTCTTTAGCATCTCGGAGATGACGAAAAGTCACAAACTCCACATCGCCGTGCTCTGTTTGAACTTTCACTTTGCGGCGAACTGAGGATTCAAGTGTTAGTTTTTGTTGTTGTCCTAAATTTATGGTTTTGCTAGCTAACTGTGATTTCATCATAATTCTCCTTAACTTCCTTGATTCAGATTTTGAAACTTTCAGCCGAGCTTGGGTAGACCCTACAAATCCATTAGGTGTTGTTAAAGTTGCAACAGCGGGACTGTTGGTGGCTCATAGCATTAAGCTGAAATCCATATTCGCCGCAGCGAATGCAGATTACTCTTAGAGGATGAGAGCGATCGTCATTGCAAGCTTCGTTGGCACTTACTTTGTTTTAAAAATCAGTCAGCTTTGGGACTTTGAAATGGCGCCTGCGCTGGCCACGATCGCTGGAATTTTATTTTTATTCATTGGCCTTCAGCTGTGGTACCGAGCAAGGCCGCAAATTTTTGAAACGGTTTGGTTTTGGCTTTTGTCATGGCTTGGGGCGTGGGTCATGGGTGTGACGTTTTGCTTTTTGATGTTTTCTTTAGTTGGAGATGGCCTTCGTTTGATCTTGCTTGCGATAGGACAGTGGATTGAGCTTGCGCCTCAGATCGATCGGTTTCTGGCATCGTCGGAGATATTTTTGGGAGCGGCACTTCTCGTGAACATCTGGGGTTTTTGGACCATGCATCGGGGTCCCCACGTCAAAGAGATTGCTGTTCCAGTGGATGGGTTACCAACGGCCCTTGAGGGACTGCGGATCGTGCAAATCAGTGATCTGCACGTGGGGGTGACCATCCGAAGTCGCTATGTTCAGCGCGTGGTTGATAAGATCAACGCGCTCGGTGCAGGTTTTGTTGTGGTCACTGGGGATTTGGTGGACGCTAGAGCGCAGTCCGTGGCCCCTCATTTAGAACCGCTGAAAAGCTTACGATCTGAGCACGGCACCTATTACGTGCTCGGGAACCATGAGCACTATTGGGGCGTCGAACCCATCCTAGAGCAGATCAGCAAGATTGGATTTAAATCGTTGCTTAATACCAACGAGGTGATCTCGATTCAAGGGCACTCCGTCATGGTTGCTGGCGTGACAGATCCGACAGGAGGTCACCGTCCTGATCTTTTGCGGGCCACGGCCTCGAAAATTGCCGCTGATTTTAAAGTCTTATTGTCTCATCGTCCGGGGTTTTTTTCTCATGCGGCAGAGCTAGGATATCATCTTCAGCTGTCGGGTCATACTCACGCTGGTCAGTTTTTTCCGTTCAGCATTTTTATTCCACTGGCGCATCGCTATTACCGAGGACTCAATCGTCATGGTAGCCTTTGGGTTTATGTAAATTCTGGGACAGGATATTGGGGTCCAGCAAATCGCTTCGCGGTGGCTGCAGAAATTACAGTTTTAAATCTAAAAATTAACCCTGTGGCGCGCTAATCACAATTACTTAGTTGATGCCACGTTAAAAAAAGGAATAAATCAGAACATGAAAATAAAAATTTTGCTTCCCTGTTTTTTGGCGTTTGTCGGTCTGATCTCTTGCACCTCAAAAAAAGATGAATCGGCTGTTTGGATTTACACCTCTATTTACAAAGACACCGTGGCTGACATCCAAGGACAGCTAGAAAAAAAGTTTCCAGGAGTGAAATTCAATTTCTACCAAGCAGGCTCTGAGGAGGTTGCGGCCAAGGTTGGAGCCGAGAGTGCCGCAGGACGTATTCAAGCTGACATAATGATCTCTTCAGATCGGTTTTGGTATGAAGATTTAGCTCGCCAAGGAAAACTTCAAAGCTACAAGCCTCACGGGACCGACGGTGTCCCTGCAGCTTTTAAAAATCCGCAAGGCTTCTACACTTCGGTGAGCCACCCTGTGATGGTCATGGCTTATAATGCTGAGTCTGTTAACGAAAAAGATAAGCCAAAAACTTTTAAAGAGCTCACGGATGCTAAGTGGAAAGGTAAAGTGTCTTCAGGCAGTCCACTCGCCTCAGGGACAAGTTTTACCACAGTTGCATTTTTAAAAAGCGCATACGGGTGGGAGTACTTCAAAGCTCTTCGTGCTAATGAGCTCATTGCCGAGGGCGGAAATAGCGGTGTTATTCGCCGTCTGCAAAGTAAAGAGCGTCCCGTAGGGATTGTTCTTTTAGAAAACCTTTTACGCCTGCAAGAAACAGATCCTCGCATTAAAGTTGTCGTGCCTGAGGATGGGGCTGTCATTCAGTCCAACATCCTTGCTATCGTCAAAAAAGAGGCGCCATCACCCATTGTTGAAAAAGTGGTTGATTGGATGTTCAGTAAAGAGGGGCAGGAGGCGATGGTTCGGTCCTACATGTATGCGTCGGTTCCAGGATTTTCGGCACCTAAAGGAGCGCCTGAGTTCTCGACACTTTTAAGTAAGGCAAAACCCTGGAGCCAGGAGTTTTTGGATCAGACGCTTAAGGATCGTGAGTCTCTTAAAGAAGAATTTTCGAAGATTGTATTTTGATTCAGCGAAGCCTTTATTTTCTTTCGTTGGTTTTTGTCGGGGTGTTTTTTGTAGCTCCGCTGGCGTATTTGCTTTCTCGAGTGAGCGGGCAGAACTATGCCACTCTCTTTGCAAACTCTAATGTTCAGGGCGCCATCTTTAACACGATTATTTTTTCCTTAGCAGTAGGAGTTGCATGTGTGTGTATTGGCGTGCCTGTTGCTTGGGTGATGACAAGAACAGATTTTCCTCTCAAAAAGCACTTTAGATCTTGGTTTTGTCTTCCTTATGCCATCCCGCCATATGTCGGCGCGATTGGTTGGATTATTTTAGCAAACCCAACAAGTGGCATTCTTAACCATCTTGCGGGAACCCCTTGGATCAATATTTATTCCTTTGTTGGGTTGACTTGGGTGGAGGCTAGTTTTCTTTTTCCGTTTGTACTTCTCAATGCTCTAGCCGCGCTGGACCAAATGGATTCTTCTTTAGAGGAGGCCGCTCGCATGTCGGGGGCAACTCCTTGGCAAGTTCTGCAAGATGTGAGTTTGCCACTGCTTCGGCCTGCGATTTTTAACGGATTTGTACTTTGCTTGTTGGCTTCGGCAGCCAGTTTTGGTGTCCCTGCCTTGATCGGAAGTCCTGCTCGAATTTACCTAATGACCACTCAAATCTACAGTTATCAGCGCCTCGGATCAGAAAATGGCATGAATCTTTCTATCGCCCTTTCAAGCTTATTGATGGCATTTTCGATGATTCTTCTTTTTATTTCTCAGCGCTGGCTAGCTCCAAAGCCCTTTGCCATCGTGAGCGGAAAGACCTCTCGTCCCTCAGTTCTAGCTCTTGGAAAACTAAGATGGCCGCTGTTCATTTGCTTTTCGATTTTGTTATTAGTGATATTTGTTTTGCCACTAGGCGCGGTTTTGCTTTCGGCGCTGAGCTCGGTTCAAGGCTCGTGGTCAATAAATAGCCTTGGTTTTTCTAATTTCTCCCGCGTGCTTTTTTCAACGGAAGAAACACCACGAGCGATTGGCCACTCTTTGATGTTGGGCCTTTTTGTGAGCGTCTTTTGCAGTCTATTTTGCTTTTTTATCTGTTATTTTCAAACGCGGCTTCGCCTGTCTTCAAGTCGCTGGGCAGAAATATTTATTTCTATTCCTTATTCAACTCCGGGGACTGTTGTAGCTTTGTCGCTGATTTTGTCATTCAGTTTGGGATTCTGGGGTTACGGCCCTTCGCTTTACAACACACTTTTGTTGATGGGTCTTGCTTATGTCATTAAATACCTCAGTCTTTCCCAAAGGATTGTGCAAGATGGGTATCAACAGATTCATCCGTGCCTTGACGAGGCGGCGCAGGTCTCTGGAGCGTCTTGGGCCGAGCGTATGAGTGGAATCTTTTTTCCTCTCTTGAAGTCATCGCTGATGGCCGCATGCTTTCTAATATTCATGCCTGTTGTGAGCGAGCTTACGATGAGTATATTATTGACAGGACCAGGACTTGAAACCATCGGAACTTTGATCTTTCAACTGCAGGAGTACTCCGATGTTGCAGGAGGAGGGGCCTCGGTACTTTCTGTTTTAATCGTGGGGCTTGTCCTCATCATGAATTGGTCTTTGAAAAAACTCTCACAGGGCAGGTACGGAATATGAGTCAACTGCATTTTCAGGGTGTAGGTAAGTGTTACGCCAATGAAGTCTGGGCTGTTAAAGATTTTAATCTAGAAATTACAGACGGCCAGTTTGTAAGTTTTCTTGGCCCGTCTGGCTGTGGCAAAACCACGACCCTTCGGATGATAGCAGGCCTTGAAGCGAACACCCACGGCGTTTTGCGAATGGACAATGATATCGTATCTGATCCTTCCGCAAAAGTTTTTGTCCCGCCAGAAAAACGGCACATCGGCATGGTATTTCAATCCTATGCTGTGTGGCCTCACATGAATGTTTTTGATAATGTGGCCTATCCGCTGAAAATAAAAAAAATGAAAACTGATCAAATCAAGGTCGAAGTCCAAAAGGTCTTGCAACAAGTTCAGTTGGATTCATTAGCCCATCGCAAACCCTCGGAGCTTTCGGGCGGGCAGCAGCAGCGGGTGGCTTTGGCTCGAGGGCTAGCAATGAAGCCACGCGTGCTTCTTCTTGACGAGCCCCTCTCCAATCTCGATGCAAAGCTGCGCGAAAAGATGCGAAAAGACATCAGGGCGATTCAACAGGAGTTTAAGCTGACGGTTGTCTACGTGACTCATGATCAGATCGAAGCTTTTCAGATGAGTGATCTCATTGTTGTGATGCGTGCGGGCTATATCGAACAGGTAGGAACGCCTGAAGAAATTCGTCTGCGACCTAAAAATGAGTTTGTAAAAGACTTTATCTCGTAAGGAGATTTTTATGTCATGGTCTGTGCATAAGTTTGGCGGGACGAGTGTTGCCGACGCCTCCCGCTACCAAAAGGTGCCATCTCTGATCAATACAGGGAGCGGCCAAGTCGGTATCGTTGTGTCTGCAATGTCAAAAGTGACTGACGCACTTATTGAAATCACAAGCCTAGCTGGCCAACAAGATGCCCAATATTTAGAAAAGTTAGATGCTCTGAAACAAAGGCATCTAAAAACTTTAGGTGAGCTTTTGCCGGAGGCCGGGCTGCGTGAGTCTCTGGTAAAAATCCTAGAAAAGGATTTTGCGGACTTAAAAGAAATTCTTCGTGGTGTTTGGCTTGTGCGAAACTGTTCCCATGAGACGATGGAGCTGATATCAGGTCATGGCGAAATTTGGTCCGCGCAATTTCTTTGTGCGTTTATGAAATCTCAAGGCAGCAATGTCACTTGGCTGGATGCTCGTAAGGTGCTTGTTGTTGAGCCCAAAGATACAGGCGTGAATGTTTTGTGGAAGGAATCTGAAGCGCGATTGAGCGCTTGGTTATCGGAAAATTCATCCCAATTCCTTGTGATCACAGGTTTTGTAGCAAGCACTCAAGCCGGGACGGCAACAACGCTAAGGCGAAACGGAAGCGACTATTCGGCCTCCATTTTTGGAGCTTTGCTGAAAGCTTCGTCAATCAGTATATGGACTGACGTGGATGGAGTTCTTAGTGCTGATCCGCGCTTGGTCCCAGAGGCCGTGGTGCTTGACGATTTGTCTTACGAAGAAGCTACGGAGCTTGCTTACTTCGGGGCGAAGGTTGTTCACCCAAGCACAATGGCACCGGCCATCTCGCGAAAGATTCCAATCTGGATCAAAAACACGTTCAATCCTCAGGCTGTCGGCACGTTGATTCATTCCACTTCAAATTCTAAGGCCGCTGTTAAGGGATTTGCTACGATTGAAAATGTCGCTTTAGTCAATGTCGAAGGAACTGGCATGGTCGGAGTGCCAGGAGTTGCCGAGCGACTCTTTGGCGGTCTTAAGGATGTCGGCGTCTCTGTTGTGATGATCTCTCAGGCGAGCTCTGAGCATTCCATTTGCTTTGTCATACCTTTAGATCATGCGACTCGGGCCAAAGAGGCTGTGGCGCAGACTTTCGCAATGGAAATTCAAAATGGTCTTATTCAAACCATTGAGGTCAGCGATGATTGCAGTGTTCTTGCCGCGGTTGGGGACAACATGGTCCATCGCCCGGGTCTTGCGGGCCAATTCATGACCTCCCTCGGAAAGGCCGGAGTCAACATTCGAGCGATTGCTCAGGGGTCTTCTGAGAGAAATATATCTGTGGTAGTTCGTAGAAGTGAATCCACCCGGGCGTTACGAGCCGTGCATGCAGCATTTTTTCTTTCGGCCCACACACTCTCGATCGGTTTAATTGGCGTTGGAGGTGTCGGTAAAACTCTTCTCGAACAGCTTCGCGAAAATGCCAATCACCTAAGACAAAGTCTTAAAATTGATTTTCGGGTGCGAGGTGTAGCCAACACAAAAAATATGTGGCTGGATGAACGAGGCCTAGATCTCAATCAGGAGCTTAAAAATCCTCAACCCTTTGATTTAAATAAATTCACAAGCCATGTTCACGCCGATCATTTACCGCACGCGGTGATCGTGGATTGTACAGCAAATCTTGACGTCGCGAAACAGTATGAGGGTTGGTTAAAACAAGGCGTTCACGTCATCACCCCAAATAAAAAAGCCAATACCGACACTCTGGAGCTCTATCGAGGAATTAAAAAAGCCGCGCAAAGCTCAAGTCGTCACTACCTTTATGAAACTACCGTCGGAGCGGGCCTTCCGATCTTAAATACCCTGCGTGAGCTTGTGCGAACAGGTGATCGTGTTTTAGAGATTGAAGGAATTTTCTCCGGAACTCTGTCGTTCTTATTTAACACGTTTTCTACGCAGCGCCCGTTCTCGGAAGTTTTAAGTGAGGCGAGGCAGAGAGGTTACACTGAGCCTGATCCGCGTGAGGATCTATCTGGAATGGACGTGGCTCGAAAACTTGTCATTTTAGGTCGAGAAATGGGACTTTCACTCAACCTGTCTGAAGTGGTCATTGAACCTATCTTGCCAAGCGAACTGCAAACCGGAACTGTCGATGAGTTTCTTAAAAGGCTTCCTCAGCAAGATGCCATGATGCTTGAAAAAATAAAATCCGCCCAAGCGCAAGGCAAAGTCCTTAGATTTGTCGGTCGTATCGACGAGCACGGGAAAGCTTCCGCGGGCCTCAAGACCTACGCAAATGATCATACGTTCTCTCGTCTCGGCGCCACCGACAACATCGTTGCCTTTCGTACGTCGCGCTATTCGCAACCCCTGATCGTGCAAGGCCCAGGGGCTGGGCCCGATGTCACTGCCGGAGGAGTTTTTGCCGATCTTTTGCGGTTGAGTTCCTACCTTGGAGCTCCTCTATGAGGCGAGCCCGAGTTTTCGCTCCTGCTAGCGTCGCAAATGTTGCCGTAGGATTTGACCTTCTAGGGTTTAGCGTGGACGTCGTTGGCGATATTGTGACTCTTGAAAAGACCAACAAAAAGGGCGAAATAGTCATCGACAAAATCACTCGCGATGGGGTTGCAACAAACATCGTACTAGATCCATGGAAAAATACGGCAACGGCAGGCCTTTTTCGCATGAGTCGCGATCTAAATTTCGACTTTGGGTTTCAGGTTTCAATTGAAAAGGGAATTGCCCTTGGATCGGGAATGGGGGGCTCCGCGGCTTCTGCCGTCGCAGGCGTCGCAGCTGCCAACGAATTGCTCGATGAGCCTTTATCTAAAGATCGTCTTTTGTCTTATGCTTTACTAGGAGAAGCGCAGGCGAGCGGTTCATTTCATGCAGACAATATCGCGCCAAGTTTTTTCGGAGGATTGACGCTCTCTCGAGTCAGAGAGCAGAAGGATTTGCCGCTGGTTGAGGTGTTGCAAATTCCCGCCCCTGAGTCTTTGTTCTGCGTGCTCGTGCATCCCGAGATTTCGATTTCGACAAAATCAGCGCGTGGTATTTTACAGCCAACAGTTCCAGTGAAGACATGCATTGAGCAGTCGGCAAACCTTGCCGGCTTTATCGCTGGGTGCTTTCAAAGCGATCTAGATCTGATTTCAAGATGTCTTAAAGATGTTTGGATTGAACCACAGAGAGCGCATTTGATTCCAGGATTTGCCGATGTGAAGGCAGCGGCTTTGGAGAGTGGAGCGCTCGGATGTTCCATTTCGGGAGCGGGCCCGAGCATTTTCGCCTTGGCAAGATCTCTCGTCTCAGCCAATCAAATTCAAAAGGCTATGGTCAGTCAATTCTCTCAGTTAAAAACTCAAAGCTGGTTGGTGCCGTTGACTGGCAAAGGCGCGCAGGTCTTGGAGCTTTTGCCGTGAAATATGTAAGCACGCGAGGAGGAACATGCGCGATCACTTTCTCTGAAGCCCTCACGCAAGGACTTTGTGCCGACGGTGGCCTTTTCGTCCCAGAAAAAAAACCAAAGATGACGGCTGAGGAGTTCGATGCTTCACTTCCGCTCGATAAATATGCAGAGCTCTGGCTGACGGGTTTTTTTGATGGAGACCCACTTCGCTCCCATCTTAACGAGATTTGCTCGAGGGCATTTAATTTTCCTGTGCCTTTACGTTTTCTTGAAACCAAATCCGCCATGCTTGAGCTTTTCCACGGCCCAACAGCTGCGTTCAAAGATTTCGGGGCCAGATTTTTGGCTGAATGTTTAGCTCTCGTTCCTTCAAAAAAAAGGCGCGTTGTTTTAGTGGCAACCTCTGGAGACACTGGCGGAGCAGTGGCCGCAGGATTTTTTAACAAACCGGGGATCGAGGTCTGCGTTCTTTATCCTAAGGGAAGAGTCTCCCCACGCCAAGAAATTCAGATTGCGGGCTGGGGTGGCAACGTCAAAGCACTCGCTGTTCAGGGCACTTTTGACGACTGCCAGCGACTTGCAAAAGAAGCATTTGCCGATCCCGAGATGAATGTGAACATTCAACTTCTCAGCGCCAACAGCATCAATATCGCAAGACTCGTAGCCCAGATGACTTACTTCGCAAGAGCGAGCCAGGAGTATTTTCTTAAATGTAAAACGAGAGCCGGCGTGATTATCCCGACCGGAAATCTGGGTCATGGCGTGGCCGCTCTATGGGTCAAAAACTTAGGCTTCCCCCTAGATAAAGTCATCCTAGCCACCAACGCCAATCATTCGATCGTAGATTACTTTTCAACTGGGAAATGGCTGCCTCACGCCACTGTTAGTACGTTAGCTAACGCCATGGACGTAGGAAATCCCAGCAATATGGAACGCCTAAGATGGCTTTACCCAGACGTCGAAAAATTAAAAAAAGACGCCGCCGCGATCTCCGTGAGTGACAAGGAGATTCGAGAAAAAATCACCGCATCCTACAAAACCAATGGTGAAATCTGGTGCCCCCACACAGCGGTCGGACTCGTCGCTAAAGAAAAATTGGGAGGAGAAAACTGGATCACAGTGGCCACGGCACATGCTGCAAAATTTGAGACGATTGTTGAGCCCCTCATAGGGAAGGCCGTCGAAATCCCCGAGGCCTTTAAATCACAGCTGGCAAGAAAACCCTTCAGCCGAGAAATCCCGGCTGATTTAAAGTCTTTGAAAAAAGAAATTATCTAGGGCGTGGGCCTTCTGCAGAAAGACTTGTCAAAGTGAGCTGCATGTAAGTCTCGCCGCCGATGCGCTTAACACGTTGAACTTTGCCTTGAACGTTCATAGCAAAAGTGCGGCCGCGAGTTCCCATAAGTTCACCGATTTTGTCAGCAAGACCTTCAGAAGTACGAACGAGCATTTCTTTGCCGTTGTAAGATCCGTAAACCAAGGCGCAGATAGAGTCTTGATTGAAACTGCACTCCACGAATTCCACGGGAAGAACGTCGGCAGAGGCTTGAAATCCAGCGGCAGAAATGACTAATGAGATTATGAGTTTTTTCATGAATTTCCTTTCTTTCTTTGAGGAGATGAGGGGTTGTGAGGAGTTTTCTCATCTGGGAGGTGGTTTGGTAAATGGGAAAAGCCCCAAGTGTAAAATGTTTAAACTGGCCCCTTAGATTATTGATGATAGGCCGGTATTTCAGAAGGGATCAAGGGCATATGCCAATATGCCTTATGCCATTGAAGCATATCCCTTGATGCCCAGTTTTAGCGACACAGTTGGAAGGCGAGTTCCAGGGCTTGTGAAGCATTCAACCGAGGATCACAAAGCGTCTCATACAAACCCTCCGCGAGGTGCTCCTCGAGGATCGCCTGCCCTCCGCCAATGCACTCCGTGACATCTTTCCCTGTAAGTTCAAAGTGGACTCCGCCGGCGATGGTGCCCTGGCTTTTGTGGATTTCGAAAAATCGTTTTACCTCGGAGAGAACGTGATCGAAGGTGCGAGTTTTGTAGCCGTTGCTGGCGGTGATGGTGTTTCCGTGCATGGGGTCGCAGCACCAGACGACTTTTCGTCCCTCAGCTCTGACCTTTTGGATGAGGGGGGGGAGGTGAGACTCAATTTTATCATTTCCCATTCGAGAGATGAGGGTGAGGCGCCCTGGTTGGTTTTCGGGATTGAGAATGTCGATGAGTCGGATGAGGTCATCTTTGTTCAGCGAGGGGCCGCACTTAAGGCCAATGGGGTTTTTTACTCCTCTGAGAAATTCTACGTGGGCTCCGTCGAGCTGGCGCGTGCGATCGCCAATCCAGAGAATGTGGGCTGAGCAATCGTACCAATCTCCCTCATACCCATCCGCAGGGCGAGCCGAAGTGCTGTCTCGCCTGGTGAGGGCCTGTTCGTAGTGCAGAAGAAGCGCTTCGTGAGACGTGTAGAATTCAACTTCGTGAATTTGCGGCGTGTTCTCGCTAGAGATGTGGCAGGCCTCCATGAAAGCGAGGGTTTCGTCCAGGCGGCCAGCGATGTTTTCATAGTGTGAACTCTGGGCGCTGTTTTTGCTGACAAAATCTAAATTCCAGGCATGCACTTGGCGAAGATCGGCAAATCCTCCATAGGAAAAGGCCCGGAGCAGGTTGAGTGTGGCTGCTGATTGCACGTAGGCTCTTTCCATGCGTGCTGGATCTGGAGCGCGAGCTACCGGATCGAAATCAAAGCCATTGATGATGTCCCCTCGGTAGCTGGGGAGGCTGACGCCGTCTCGAGTTTCAAGGTCATTGCTTCGTGGTTTGGCGAATTGCCCTGCGACTCGCCCGACTTTGACGACTGGTTTTTTTGAGCCGAAGGTTAAAACAACGGCCATTTGAAGTAAAATTCGAAAGTTGTCGCGAATCGTGTTGGCACGAAACTCATTGAAGCTCTCCGCACAGTCTCCACCTTGCAGCAAAAATGCTTTTCCCTCAGAAACGTCGGCAAGTCTTTGCTTTAAGCGCCTCGCCTCGCCCGCAAAAACCAGCGGAGGATAAGTGGCCAGCCTCGCTTCGATTTCAGCAAGTTTTCCTTGGTCAGCGTAAGTTGGAATTTGCGAGGCCTTTTTGCCACGCCAACTGGCGGGGCTCCACATTTCTTGTTTCATTTTTTCTGGCCCTTCTGGCGTTCGATAGCTTTTTTAAAGATCAGTTTGTACAGAGCCGCTATAAATGGGCCGTCGAGGCCCAGCTTTTTTCCACGTTTTTTTCGGTCTTTGAGAATTTCGTTACTTCGGTTTTTTTGCATGATAGGCAGGCCGTGTCTGTTTTTGAGCGCCCCAATATGTTCAATAACGCTAAATCGTTCTCTGAGTGTGGCTAGAAGTTTGCGGTCAATTTGGTCTACTTTACGACGTAGTTTTTTTATTTTTTTGAGGGCTTGTTGTTGTGTCTTCATTTTTTGTCTCCCAAAGGTCGGTGGATGGACTGTAAAATAGGTTTGATAAGATTTGCATTTTTCATTTGAGCTTTGGTGTCGCTGAACCTTTTTTCGAGCAAACTCGCTTGGAATTTTTGAAGGTGCGTGATGTAGGAGGCAAGGGCCTCAGTGATGTGGGCTTGGTTCTGTTCAAAAATAGGTAACCACATGTCAGGGGAGCTTTTGGCAAGGCGAACTGTTGATTCAAATCCGCCGCCGGCTAAATCAAAAATGGCTCCAACGTCTTTTTCTTTATCCAGGACCGCGTTGGCCAAAACAAAAGAACTGATGTGGGAAAGATGGGAAACATAGGCGGCATGAAGGTCGTGGTCTTGCGGTGACATATGCACCAATCGCATTTGCAAGAGTTCAAACATCTCATCAATACGCCTCAGATGAACGGCATCGGACCGAGAGGCTTCGCAAATGACAGCCGTACGGCCTGTGAAAAGTCCCCGGTGGGCTGCCGTAGGTCCTGAGTGTTCGGTTCCTGCCATAGGATGAGCAGAAACATACTGCGCGCGCTTCGGGTGGCGGCTGACGGCCTCGCAAATAGCAGCCTTTGTTGACCCCATATCTGTGACTGTTGTTTGGCCTCCGATGAGATCAAGAACCTTCGGCAGCAGTCGCAAAATCGCATCAACAGGCACGGCAAGGATAACAACATCAGTATTGGTCAGCGCGGCTTCCAGAGGCTTAATCTCATCGACCAAGCCGCGATTTTTGGCTTGCTGTGTGTGCAGCTCACTGGCATCGACTCCTACGACATGCTTTGCAAAACCTTTGGCTCTCAAGTCAAGGGCCAGAGAACCTCCAATGAGGCCAAGGCCAACAACGGTGATGTTCATACGGCAGCCTCCAGACGAGCCAGGGCCAGTTGCAGGCGATCCTCACTGGCGCAAAGGGCGGCGCGCGCGTGCCTTTCACCCTGACTTCCAAAAATAAATCCTGGCGTGATAAAAACAGCGGTGTCGTTGAGTAAATCATTCATGTGAGTTTCAACACTTTGAATAGACGCCGGCGCCTTCGCCCAAACAAAAAGACCTTGTTGGTTGAGATTGTACGTAAAGCCAAGCTTGTCAAAAATCTGATAAACAAGGGATCGTCTTTTTTCGTATGTTTTATTTCTTGTTTGATGCCACTGTTTTGAATTTTTGAAGGCCTCGATGGCACCGATTTGCAAGGGAATAAATTGACCTGAGTCGACGTTGGTTTTCATTTTAAGCACGGTCTCAACGATGGCTTTTTGAGCGAGGAGCATTCCCACGCGCCAGCCCGCCATATTGAAAGCTTTGCTCATTGAGTTCAGCTCAAGGCACGTGCTCATCGTTGGGTCAAATCGTAAGAGACTCAACGGCTCCTGAGTGTTGAGCACTAAGCTGTAGGGATTGTCATGGCAAATAAGGATTTTGTGCGCACGTCCAAAATCAACCAGTTCTTTAAAGAACTCAGCGCGAGCTCCTGCGCCTGTCGGCATATGAGGGTAGTTCACCCACATGAGTTTCACACCGTCAAGGGAGCTTGACGAAAGCGTATCAAGATCGATGAGCCAGTCGTTTTCTTCTTTCAGCTTGTAATAAATAACTTCGCCGCCTGCAAGGCGTGTCACCGAAGAGTATGCGGGGTAACCAGGATTTGGAACAAGGGCTCGGTCTCCTGGATTTAAAAAAGACATTGCAATGTAGTAGAGACCTTCCTTAGATCCCAGCAGAGGTAAAATTTCGCTAGATGGGTCTACAGTCACGCCGTAAGTGTCTAGGTACCAATTGGCAACAGCCTCACGAAATTCAGCCAAGCCTCGATAAGATCCGTAACCGTGACGATTTGGCTGCTGCAATGCTTTTGATGTTACTTGAAGGGTTTGCTCTGAGGGCGCGAGGTCTGGACTACCGATGCCAAGGTTAATGACGTCCCGGCCGAGTTTATCCATCTGCCGAATTTGTTCAAGCTTTTGAGAAAAATAATACTCATTGATAAAACTCAATCGCTCCGCGGGTTCAATGATCATGGTCTCTCCGCTTTTCGGTACTCGCCGTAATGAGTGAGCGCAAGAGCTTTGAGTTTTAATTCTTTCAGAGCTTTTTGGTACTCTTCGTAGTCTTCCCATTCAAGATCTGCGTGGAAAGAGTATTCGTAGGGCTTTCCAAGAATGGGGACGGATTGAAGTTTTGTCATGTTGATCCCGTGAGCCGTAAAACTGCTCAGGATGGACAATAAACTTCCGGGTCTGTGAGAGATTTCAAAACGAATAGAAGCTTTGTTTGGAGTTTCAAGAATCTTAGCATCTTTTTTCACCACTAAAAAACGTGTGTAGTTTTGTCGGTTGGTTTCGATGCCTGTTTGTAGGAGTTCAAGATCGTACGTGGAAGCTGCAAGGCGGCTTGCGATCGCTCCAAAACCTCTGAGATTTTTTTCTTTAATGTCTTTAGCACTCTCAGCGGTGTCGTCCGTTTCGATTACTTTCAGATGAGGATGGTGGGCTAAAAACTCTTGGCATTGCAGAAGGGCCATCGGATGAGATTGCACGACGCTGAGCTCGGAGATCTTTTGGCCTGCAAGTGCCATAAGGTTCATTTCAATACGAAGGTAAACTTCTCCGATAATTTGAAACTTGAATTCTTCTAGTAGAATGTAGTTAGGCAAGATACTGCCTGCGATGGTGTTCTCAATAGCCATGATAGCCACATCGGTTTCGCCACCAGAGAGCGATTGAGCAAGGCGACGAAAAGACGGGCACTCAGCAAGTTCAAGACTCTCTCCAGGGAAAAATTTCTGGGCCGCTTCGTGGTGAAAGGATGCCTTCACCCCTTGAATAGCCAATTTCATTAGACCCCCTCAAAGCGCGAAAGGCGATGACGAAGCCAATGATCTGCGAGCGTGAGTGCTGTCATTGCCTCAACGATGGCTACAGCCCTTGGCAAAACACAAGGATCGTGTCTTCCTCGACCTTCGATCTCCACAAATTCGCCTTTTTGGTTCACTGTTTTTTGCTTTTTCATAAGAGTAGCAACTGGTTTAAAAGCGACTCGAAAATAAATGTCCATTCCGTTTGAGATTCCGCCTTGAACTCCGCCAGAATGGT
This sequence comes from Pseudobdellovibrionaceae bacterium, assembly GCA_044229295.1. Taxonomy (GTDB): domain Bacteria; phylum Bdellovibrionota; class Bdellovibrionia; order Bdellovibrionales; family Bdellovibrionaceae; genus JBGATJ01. The sequence continues at coordinate 60,956 of JBGATJ010000014.1, read as the reverse complement.
TTGTTGTTGTTATCACTTGGCCATTTTTATTTGTAGAAAACGGATCGTTGTGTTGCGATCCATTCATCACTACTCCAGAAAACCCCGAGCCAATCTCAAACCCTTTACACGCATTAATACTGAGCATCGCTTTGCCAAGGTCAGCATGGAGTCTATCAAACACGGGTTCCCCGAGGCCAGCAGGACAGCCTTTAACAACACCCGTGATAATTCCGCCGATGGTGTCGCCTTTTTTTCGTGTTTCTTCAATAAGAGCAACCATCGCATCAGAGGTCTTGGGATCAGGACAGCGAACAAGGCTCTCGTGGCGGTTTTGAAGAGGCAGTTTTTCATAGGGGATCGGGCAAATGACAGATCCCACTTGAGAAACATAGGCGTAGATTTGAATTTTTTTAAGCATCAGCTGGGCCACGGCGCCGGCGAAGACTCTGGCTGCGGTTTCTCTTGCGCTGGATCTGCCTCCACCTCGGTGATCGCGATGGCCGTATTTGATATCGTAAGTGTAGTCGGCGTGAGAAGGGCGGTAGGAGTCTTCAAGGTGTTTGTAGTCGTTAGACCGGCTGTCTTCATTGGCAATAAAGGCTGTGAGCGGTGTGCCTGTTGTTTTGCCTTCAAACACGCCGGATACGATCGTGGCTTTGTCAGTTTCTTTTCGCTGTGTTGTGAGTTTGGATTGTCCAGGTTTTCTATGATCGAGCTGCTCTTGGATGAATGCTTCGTCGATAGCAAGCCCCGCGGGGCATCCATCGATCACAACGCCAATGAGTGGGCCGTGGGATTCGCCAAAAGTCGTTACACGAAAGGACTTGCCAAAAGTATTTCCAGCCATATTAGAGCCCTCTCGGTGAGTTAGACAGACGATCCAAGGTCAAAAGGATCTGATCTTGCGTGACGTTTCGATCAATCCATGTCTCACCATTTTTTTTCAAAAGAACAAATCGCACTTGGCCGTTGAGAGATTTTTTATCTTTAGACATGTGCTTAAGGTACTGCTCCGGCGCTGCTTTTGGCAGTGGCGGCACGGGCACGGAAGCTAAGAATCGGTCGATGCTTTCCCAGTTTTTGTTGGAAAGCTTCCGGCGCACATGAGAGAGGCCACAAGCAAAACGCATCCCCCAGACGATAGCTTCGCCGTGTTGAAACGCCTGGTAGTTTGTGACCGCTTCAAGAGCGTGACCAAAGGTATGACCAAAATTAAGAACTTCACGCACACCTTTTGTATCGAAGGGATCTTTAGCAACGGCCTTTGCTTTACAAGAAAGCGACACCTTGACAATTTCTGTGAGAACCTTGGGATCGTGCGCAAGAGCCAATTGCCAATTGGCTTTTGTAAATTCAAAAAACTTAGGATCAAAGCAAAGACCATACTTGATAACTTCGCCAAGGCCAGAGACCATTTCTCTTTGCGAGAGAGTTTTTAAAAAATCAGTTTCGCACAAAACGATGCTCGGCTGGTGAAAAGTTCCTACCAGGTTTTTTCCTTCAGGCAAATTTACGGCCGTTTTTCCACCGATGGCGCTATCCACTTGACTCATAAGAGTTGTGGGCAACCCTACCCAAGAAATTCCTCTCATGTATGTAGAAGCAACAAACCCTGCTGCATCTCCTACCGAACCACCACCAAGAGCAATGAGAGTTGAGCTCCGATCGATTTTAGCTTTTAGCATTTCAGCGTAAATAGGCGTAATTCCGGAGAACTCTTTGAGCCGCTCTCCTGCTTCCACCGACATTTCATGAACTTGCCAACCTGAATTTTTGAGAGCTTGAGCCGCGCGACTTTGGTGATCGGCAAGGCGGCGGTCAGCGACTAGAAAAGCTCTTTTTGAGCTCACTGATTTTAGGTAACTTCCCAAGCGATCAATCACCTTAGCTCCTATGTGTGCAGAGTAAGGGTTTTGTTTTAGCGCTACCTTGACGGATGCGGTCTTCATGGGAACCTCTGAAGGTAGGCCTGTTCAACCTTGCTTGCGACCTCCTCGGCAGAGGCTTTATCTGTGGGAATCTCAACGTGCGCCTGACGATATAAAATTTCTCGGGATCGAAGGAGCATCGTAATACGGTCTTTCAATTCATTTCCAATAAAGCCTTCAAGGAGAGGGCGCACGACACTGTGTCTTTCAAGGCGTGACATGAGAGTTTCAGGAGACGCCGAAAGATAAACGAGCATAAAGCGTTTGACGTAGTCCAGGTTTTCGGGGTCTGAAAGGGCACCGCCCCCGAGCGCAACAACCGCTCTTCCGCGTCCTTTGAGGCTGTCTAAAACTTGTGATTCCTGTTTGCGAAAGCTGCTCTCGCCCTCATCTTTAAAAATTCGGGCTATGGACTTTCCGGCACGCAAAACGACTTGTTGGTCGGTATCTACAAAAAGGCATTGCAGTTTCTGACTGAGAATTTCACCGACTGTGGACTTTCCAACTCCCATGAATCCGCAGAGAAAAATTGAAGGAGACGCCGTAAGTGACATGCTTAGGTGAGCTCGGCAAGGGTTGAGAAAAAATCAGGATACGAAATCGAAACGCATTCAGCGCCGTGAATAACCGACTCACTTTTAGCAATCAAAGTGCCAATGCTAAATGCCATCGCGATCCTGTGATCATGAAAACTATCTATCTCGGCGCCTTTCAAAGGTTGTGGACCTTCAATGATAAATCCATCGGGGCGCGTTTCAATCTTGGCGCCCATCGCGCGCAGGTTTTTGGCAATAGCTTCGATGCGATCTGTCTCCTTCACACGAAGTTCTTCGGCACCTTTGACCTCAGTGATCCCAAGGGCCTGAGTTGCAAGAACAGCAAGCATCGGAAGTTCGTCAATAAGCGTGGGAACTTCTTGAGGTTCAATAATGACACCCTTGAGTGGTCCGTGAGTGACCCTGATGTCTCCGATAGGCTCTGGTTGATTTTCAGTCACTTGAGTCTCAATCTGAGCTCCCATTTTTTGCAAGACAGTGAGAAAGCCAGTTCGAGTTGGATTCATAGAAATGTCTTGTAGCTCAAGTTCGGAGCCAGGAATGAGCGCTGCAGCTGCAAGCCAGAACGCTGCCGTCGAGGGATCACTTGGCACATTCAGGCGATTGGGCGTGAATTTTTGCCCACCTTCGATTTGCACGGCAATGGGCGTGTGGCGAATTCGCACTCCAAAATGTCCAAGCAGTCTTTCCGTATGATCTCGGCTATGGATTTCGCCAGTGATGCTTGTGATCCCGCGAGAAAATATCGCGGCAAGAACAATGGCGGTTTTGATTTGCGCGCTTGCAATTTTTAAATCATAGTTAATGCCCTGAAGCTGCGTCCCGGTTACGGTGACCGGCGCAAAATCGGTATTCGTGAGATCAATCTTTGCTCCCATTTCCCGCAGAGGCTCGGCGACACGTTTCATAGGTCTTTTAACGAGGGAGGCATCTCCAGTGAGAGTGGCTTTGCAAGAGTTAAGACCCGCCAGAACTCCCATCATCAAACGAATGGTAGTTCCAGAGTTTCCGCAGTCCAAAATATTCTTAGGGGAGTGAAAGCTTTCGGGGCCTTCGCTTTTAACATAAGTAAGTCCATTTTTTTCAAAAATCTGAACGCCCAATTGGCGCAAGCACGAAGCCGTTGACTGTACATCGGCACTCTCAAGAAGATTGTGGACTTCAGTGGTGCCATTTGCGAGTGCCCCAAAAATCAAGGCGCGATGAGAAACAGATTTATCGCCGGGAATCTGAGGGCGTCCTCGAAATTGAGTGGTCGGCCGGACTCTTTGAACTGCCATTTTATCTCCATTGGGGGAGGTCCAGTTAGGTACCAATAGTCTATCTATGGGGAATTCCCATTGTCAAATGGCGGGCGAGCTGACGAATAGCTTCCTCAAGTTGCAAAGGATCTGTGCTCGATTCGACAAGTTGAACAAACGCGCTCCCGACGACGACCAAATCCGCGATAGCGGCCGCCTGTTTTGCTTGAGCTTGGTTTGAGATGCCAAAGCCAAGAGCTATCGGAAGTGGGGTTGAACTTCGAATGCGGCGCACATTTTCTTCGAGGAGAGGTGTTACAAAGGTTTGCAACTTTTGGGGTCCTGTGACACCAGTGCGAGACACAAGGTAAACAAAACCGCTGCACACCTTTGCAATTTCCTCCACGCGTTTTTGTGAAGTCGTTGGTGCAACTAAAAACGGCGTTTTAAGGTTGTACGCGCGATGACATTCAATATAGTCCTTAGCTTCTTCAAAGGGTAGGTCCACAGTGAGTGTTCCCCAGGCCCCCGAAGCCCGAGCTCTTTGCGCGAATTTCTCAAAACCCATTTTGTAAATTGGATTGGCATAAGAAAAAAGAATCAGTGGAATATGAGGATGGCGGCGAGAAATTCGCTCCACCATCGCAAAAATTTTATCGAGATTTATATTTTGACGAAGAGCTCGTGCAGAGGAGTTTTGGATGACCGGTCCATCTGCAAGTGGGTCTGAAAAGGGAACGCCAATTTCTAGAGCACAAGCTCCTTCGTCAATCAAAGCGAGAGCTAATTGCTCGCTGATCTCTAAAGTTGGATCTCCTGCGGTAATAAAAGGAATAAGGCCCCGTTTGAGTTCAATCATGACGAGCTCCTGCATCGATCACGGTTTGAAGATCTTTATCCCCTCGTCCCGACAAGCAAACCAAAAGCATGTCTTGAGGAGAGAGCTGCGCTGCGCGCTTAATGGCATAAGCTAGGGCATGAGAACTTTCAAGGGCCGGTAAAATGCCTTCGGTCTTAGCAAGTGTGTGAAATGCGCTGAGGGCCTCTTTGTCGGTAGCGTAGGTGTAGGTAGCACGTCCCAAGTCCTTGAGCATCGCATGTTCGGGACCGACCGCAGAATAATCAAGTCCTGCCGAAATGCTGTGAGTGTTTTGGATTTGTCCAAGGGGTGACTGTAGGACGTAGGTTTTTGTTCCTTGAAAAATCCCTATGTCACCTGTGGCAAAGCGAGCCGCGTGCTGCCCCTCACTGAGACCTAATCCCCCAGCCTCAACGCCGACAAGGGCAACGTCGTCTTTAAGAAAAGCGGTAAACATGCCAATCGCATTGCTTCCACCTCCTACGCAGGCAATGACTTCTGCCGGAAGGCGATTTTCTTTTTCCAAAACCTGAGCGCGGGCTTCATTGCCAATCACGCTTTGAAAATCTCTGACCATTGTAGGGTAGGGATGAGGTCCCAATGCCGATCCCAAAAGATAATAACTGTTTTCGACATTAGCAGACCAGTCCCGCATCGCTTCTGAGACGGCATCCTTGAGCGTTTTTGTTCCGGTGCTCACAGCTCGTACCTGAGCCCCCAGGAGTTGCATGCGGGCCACATTGGGAGCCTGCCTTTGCATGTCGACTTCTCCCATGTAAACGACACATTCTAAGCCGAAGCGCGCTGCGACCGTAGCTGTTGCAACCCCGTGCTGACCGGCCCCAGTTTCTGCAATGATGCGGGTCTTTCCCATTTTTTGAGCAAGGAGTATTTGCCCAAGGGCATTGTTGATTTTGTGCGCACCCGTGTGTGTGAGATCCTCACGCTTGAGGTAAATACGAGCTCCGCCAATAATTTCGCTAAGTCTCTGAGCGAGAGTTAAAGGCGTTTCTCTTCCGACATAGTCTCTGAGAAGTCGGGCGATATCGTTTTGAAATTCAGGATCATTCTTGAAGTGCGCATAGGCCGCCTGAAGTTCTTGAAGCGGCCCCATGAGAGTTTCCGGCGCAAACGTTCCTCCGAAATCTCCAAAGTAAGCGGGATTTTTCATGCTGTTTTTCCGTGGGTTTGGAGCGAGTTAAAAAATGCATGGAGGAGTGTTTGATCCTTGATTCCTGGTCTTTTCTCAATGCCGCTTGAAACATCGAGAGCCAGAGGTTGAAATCGCTGGATGGCCTCCATCGCGTTCGCAGAGTTGATGCCCCCTGATAAAATCAGGGGTGGGCCTTGATGCAAATCCTCACTCTCACTGAGGGACCAATCAAAAGTGCGCCCAGTTCCGCCATGGAGGTTCGGATGAAAAGCATCTAGCAAAAGAGCGTCGCACATGGAATAGGAGGATAGCTGCTTGAGATCTGATTTTTCGCGAATGCGAAAAGCCTTTATGATTTTTGCTTCGGGAAGTCTCTGTTTTAAGTTCAAACAAAATTCAGGAGACTCATCCCCATGAAGCTGTAGGCCCGTAAGACCACTGAGTTTGAATGTTTCAGTGAGTTCTGCAATTGAGGCGTCAACAAACACTCCGATCATGTCCTTTTCTTTCGGTAGGCTTTGAGTGATGGATCTTGCGACTCTTGGATCCAGGGCGCGACTGCTTTTTCGATAAAAAATAAAACCCAGAGCCCACGCCCCAAGTTCGATGGCAAGCTGAGCGTCTTCAGTTCGAGTGATGCCACAGATTTTGACATTTGGAAAACTCACACGCACCCCTTAAGGAAAGCAGAGAGAGCCGCGCCAGGATTTTCTGCTTTCATAAACGTTGTTCCCATTAAAAATGACGAATAGCCCAGCTGAGCGAGGTCTTTTATCTCACGAGGCGATTGAATTCCGCTTTCGCTGACAAGAGGCACACCGAGAGTTTTTGCAACTTGGGCAAGCTCTCTTGAAACCGCGAGATCAATCTTAAGAGTTTTTAGATTTCTATTATTGACACCAATAAGGTCAGAACCAAGCTCAGCTGCAATTGCAAGCTCGTTAGCATCGTGAACTTCTGTCAGAGTTGAAAGCCCAAGAGAGTGAGCCTTCTGTACAATTTCTTGCGCGGCTGTGCGACCCAAAAGTGACACGATCACAAGAACCGCATCTGCCCCAAAGGCGCGAGCTTCTAAAATTTGATCTTCGTGTATGATAAAGTCTTTCATAAGTAAGAAGGCCTGCGGAAACTGCCCTCGGATGGCTTTGAGATTTTCGAGGCTTCCTCCAAAGTGGTCCTGCTCTGTCAAAACAGACAGGGCGCAGGCTCCCGCAGAAAGATATTGGCCTGCGACTTCAACAGGGTTTGTGAGTTTTGCCAGCGAGCCTTGCGAGGGGCTACGGAATTTCACTTCGGCAATAATCTGAGGGCCTGGTTTTTGGAAGGCTTCGGTAAATTTTTGGGGAACTCTTGCGAGAGCGCCCTCTAGAAGTTGAGCCGAAGTTCGTTGCGAGGTTCTTTCCTCAAGACGCGCCTGTACGTCCTTTGCGATTTGTGAAAGAGAATTCATATCGCACTCCGAAAATCATTGCGAGACTTCTGCAATAAATCGCGAGCCGCATTAGAATCGATAGCGCGTTTCGCAAGAAAAATCCCTTCGTTCATGTCTTCAGCTGTTCCACCCACGACAAGGGCCGCAGCCGCGTTGAGCAGAACAACATCGCGACGTGGTCCCGTTTCACCATCAAGAATGCTCTCCAGGATTTTGGCATTTTCTACAGCATCACCGCCAGTAAGTGCCTGGGTCTTAACGAGGGAAAGACCATGATCCTCAGGATGTAAGTTGTAGGTATGAATGCTGCCGCGTTTAAGGTGCGCAACGTGAGTAGCTGCGGTCAGAGAAACCTCATCAAGACCGTCAAAGCCGCAAACAATCATAACCTCTTCGCTACCAAGGATCTCTAAGGTCTCGGCCAATGTTCTAACGAGGGAGGGATCAAAGACTCCTATGAGTTGGCGTTTGACTCTAGCAGGGTTTAACAAAGGCCCAAGAAGATTGAATGCTGTTCGCACACCTAGATTTTTTCGTAAGGACGCCAGAGTCTTAAGCACCGGGTGAAACGCGGGAGCAAATAAAAAGGCAAGGCCATGGCAGCTAAGCTGGGACCTAACATCTTCTGGAGTCAAGCAAGGAGGCACTCCCAACACATCTAAGACATCCGATGATCCACACGCGCTTGAGACGGCGCGGTTTCCGTGCTTGGCAAGAGGCTGTCCTGCCGCTGCAACAACAAATGAGGTTGTGGTAGATATATTGAAGGTATGTGCTCCATCGCCACCAGTTCCGCAGAGGTCCATGAGAGAGGGTGAGTCTGTTGACACTAAAATAGCTTGCCTTCTGAGCGCTTTAGCAAAACCAACAAGCTCACTGGCCGACTCTTTTTTAGCTCGCAACGATAAAAGAAGAGCGCCGACCTGTTCAGGCTTGGCGCTTCCGCTGAGGATTTGCCCCATCACTTCCTCAGCCTCAGCCGACGAAAGTGATTTGCCGGAGCTGACCTTTTTGAGAGCGTAAATCATAATGTCTTTATCCACAATTGCGCTCCTTAAGAGGTGAGAGAAAATTACCGATCAGCATGAGACCGTTTTCAGTCGCGGCAGACTCAGGATGAAATTGAACTCCTTCGACTTTCAGAGTTTGATGCCGTAGGCCCATAACGAGACCGTCGCTAGTGCGTGCTGAAACCACAAACTGAGAAGGAAGGGTCTTTTCGTCAACAACCAAGGAATGATAGCGAGCAACGACAAAAGACCCATGCAATCCAGAAAAGACGCCTTGGCCATCGTGGGTGATAGATGAGGTTTTGCCGTGACGTGGGCGTGGAGCGGTAATTACCTGGGCGCCAAAAGCCTGAGCAATGGCTTGATGACCAAGGCAAATTCCAAGAATAGGGATGATCCCCGAAAACTCTTTAATGACAGAAAGAACGACACCAGCATCTTCGGGGCGTCCAGGACCTGGAGAGATAACTATGCCATCGGGCCTTAGGTTTCGGATCTGCGAGCATGAGATCTGATCATTGCGTTTGACAGTGCATTTGGCACCGAGAGTTTCAATGCATTGAAAAAGGTTGAACGTGAATGAGTCGTAGTTATCAATGAGGAGAATCATCGGCTAAATCCAACGGCTTTAGGAAAATGATTTGTAACCCCAATGGCTCTGCGAACTCCGAGCGTTTTGTGAGAAATCTCCTGGTACTCACGCAGCGCTTGAGAGTCCGCAACAATTCCTGCCCCTGCTTGAAACACGCCAAGACCGTTTTGGATTTCTAAACTGCGAATCGAAATGCAAGAGTCTAAGTCTCCAGTAAAACTCAATGCAATGACGGCGCCGCCATAAAATCCTCGTGGATGGCTTTCAATTTCTGCAATCAGCTCCATGGCACGAATCTTTGGAGCTCCAGAAAGTGTTCCCGCAGGAAAGCAAGCGGCAAGGGCATCGATGGCACTCAAACCTTCTCGCAACTTAGCGGTCACCTTTGATGTCAAGTGCATCACAGAGGGATAGTAGCGAAGATGCCTAAATTCTTTAAGCTCGACACTTCCAGCCTGGGCCACTCGACCTAAATCATTTCTAGCAAGGTCAACGAGCATAAGATGTTCGGCGGCTTCCTTGGGACTGCGCCGGAGTTGCCTTGCGAGACTTTGATCCTCGCTGGCATTTTTACCTCGGGAACGTGTGCCTGCAATCGGGTGAGTTTCAAGAGACCGCGCATTCACGCGAACAAGCATTTCTGGCGAAGCCCCTAACCGATGAACGGAGTCTGACTTCATATAGAACTCATAGGGGGCAGCGCTCAGCCGAGCAAAAATTTCGTGAGGGTCGCACGGGACTTCAAACTCAAACCTGTCTGATAACACGGCTTGGAAAATATCCCCTTGAGAGATGTGATGTTTTAACTTTTCAACCCCGGTCTTAAATTTGGCAAAGCCCAGCGAAGGCGCACAGTGCTCTAGCTGCATCTCCATGGTGGTTTTTGCAACCTTGGCTTTTTTGAAATTTTGCAGATAGTACGACTTAAGTTCTTTAAGACGGGTCAACGCTTCCGACAGATCCCCTTGGGAACAGGGATTTGTTGATGGAACCAATCCAAAAAGTACGAAGGCCTTTTTATGAGTGTGATCAAAAATCAAGAGCTGGTCAAAGACCAACAATTCACCATCGCACGTAGAAGATTCCAGGTCTTTAAAGTAGCCATATTTTTGCAAACGCGGTTCCAAGAAACGAATAAAATCATAGGCTAGATACCCAAGGGCTCCACCTTGAAAGGCGGGGAGGCGTGGATCTCGCAGGCTTGAGTATTTTTGCATTTGGGTTTTAAGGGATTCGAGGGCAGGACCCGGCAGGGACAGGGGCGCTTGCCCAGGTTTTTGAATTTCAAGTTGGTCGCCTACGAGCCTATAGATTTCGCGCGGCTGCAGGCCGATATAGCTGACCTCAGTGCCTTCATCAAAACGTTTAAAAAAGAAACAAAATGGGGATCTCTCCGCCACTTCCGAAAATATGTCCTGAGGCGACAGTTGTGGGAACGCAAGCTCTTCAAAAAGCGGAATGAATTTAGCCCCTAAATTCTGTTGAGCAATGATTTCGTCAATAGCTGCAGTCATTTTGCACTCCTCACAGTGATCTCTATCCTGCCTCAGAAAATAGTTTACATAAAGCGAATAAATAGATACAATTGGTTCTATATGGAAACCAATAGACTCAGACAATTTTGCACCCTAGTTGAGACTCGGCACCTCCGGCGAGCCGCTGATCTCTTGCACATCTCGCACAGTGGGCTAAGCAAATCCATGAAGGTGTTTGAGGAGGAGATGGGTTTTGCGCTTTTTCGTGTCAGCGGCCGTGGGCTTGTAATTACAGATGAGGGCCAGCGTCTTTACCAAAGATCTGCCGCATTTTTCCGCGAACTAGAGACTCTTCTTGGAAACAAAAGGAAGGCGGCACGGGATGTGATCAGGATTGGGTCTTTTGAAGTTTTCACCTCATATTTTATGGGTCCTTTGGTTCGTGATTTTTTTACTGGCGCTGAGCTTGAGATCCACGAGCTCGTTCCAGGACGGCTCGAAGAGGCGTTGAGCCTAAATAAAATTGATATCGGAATCACTTACCATCCAGTGGCTCGTCAAGGGATTGAGTTTGCAAAAGTGACGAGTGTGAGGATGGGGGCTTTTGCCAAACGGGGGCATTTTCTCAATCATTCGATAGAGTCGCTACCTTTTGCGGTCCCGGTCAATCCGCTTGAAGGAACTCCGTCGGGAGTCAAAGGTTTGGATTCTTGGCCCGAAGAAAAATATCCCCGTCAGGCGCGCTACCGCGTGGATTTAATGGCGACAGGTCTTGCTCTCGCAAGACAAGGCCTGTGCGCTATTTTTATTCCAGATTTTGTGGCTCGTTTGCACAACTTGGAAACTCCTGTCGAGCAGCAGCTTATAAGGCTGGAGCTCCCGCGTGCCCTTAATTCTATTGTCAGAGAGGTGTATGTTGTAACGAGGGAGTCCACTCTAGAAAACCAGAATGTAAAACGCATCGGAAGAGCCCTGCGCACGATCTGTGCCCCAGATCATTTAGTAACGGCTTCAAAGCCCAAGTAAGCTGCCGTCCCCACATTGTCGGAAACCTGCACCATCAAAGTCATGATTTCTTTTTGAAAGGCATCATCGACGAGCTCCACAGTCCTATCAAGTTCTGCCCCATGCAACCCGTGTTGGATGTGTGCAACTAAAAACAAGGCAAGGCCCGCATCGATGGTTGAAATTCCTGCTTCACCAAGGAGCTCTTTTGCTTTTTCGATTTCCTCGACGGCGTCTTCACCCTTAAGAGTTTTTGCGATCATCCAGTGAATCTTAGCTTCGCGCAATTTTTTGTAAACTTCATAAGCCTTGTAAACAGCAAGGCCTGCGACGGCCCCTTGAGCAAGTCTTGGGGTGAACTTTGTGGCATATTTCACGCCTGGGATTAAAAGACAACCGGTCGCTCCTCCCACAGCAGCGGCCTTTCCGATGCGTGCAAAAATATTCTGAGCTTTGGCTTCAGCAACTTCGAGCTCGCAACTGTAACTTGTGCCTCGGCTGGAAGAGCGAGCCCACGCGCTTTTTGCATCTTCAAGTCCAATCATCATCAGGCGGTAACCGCCGCCGCCTACAAGGCCCATCCCACATCCAATAGCAAAAACAGGAAGGCCACTTGCGACAAGGGGACCAGAGACATAAAACGAGCCGATCGTAAGTCCCAGTCCAAGGCTTGTTTTAAAGTTATTGCTGATGAATGCAGACCACTCTCCTTTGTCAACAGCACTCCAAGCTCGTTGAGCTTGATTTTGTTTGACGGCCCTATCAAGAACTTGCGTAAGAGTCATGAGGATTTGGTTTTTTCGGGTTTCAAGATCAAGGATTTGCTCTTGTGAGTCCGCTGTTTTAGCGGACCTGAGAAAGTGATTTTCTAGTGCTCTGGTAAAACCCAGAGTGGCCCGCTCAAGATCCTGATAACCAAAAAACGTCTGTCGAGAAAGATTTGTGAGCTGTTGAAAAAGAATTTCTGACATGTCCTCAAGTTCTGGGTTGCTCCGTGCTTCAGCTGCGATCAGGAGCGACAGTTGGTCTTCTAAGAGAAGCTGATTGATCGCATCTTTAAGAAGGGGATTCGCAAGTGTTTTTGAAAATTTTCGTGTCAGTATATCTACTGCAGCATTATGGGTTTCGGAATCCAGGCCCTGCGTTCGAACTTTTCGCAACTGTCTAGAAAATGACGCTAAAGACTTTGTTTCGGCGCTAGAGGGGCGGGCGTCCCGGCGCTCTAAGCAAATATCGGCGGCCAGAGCTGAGGTAAAAGTAAAAATAAAAGATATGGCGAGAAGTGCTTTGTTCATATGACCTGAACCATGCGAAATGCGTACCATTTTTTAACTGGTACAAAACAATGTTGGTCGGACTCCCGGACGCCTAAATCTAAAGAAAGCGATAGGGTGAGGGGCTCTAAAACGAAATCAAGTGGTTTATAGACTAAGAAGATCTATAACTCTTACGGTGGACAACGTAAGATCCACCAACAGTGTTTTGCACCAGCTCCTATCGAAATTTATAACCCTACATGGCAAGCGCCACTGTTAGCCTAAAATCCAAAGGGGGGTCCCGATGGCTCATCAAATTCGATTTAATCCGAACTCATTTTTAGTTACATTTCTTCTTTTCCTGACAAGTGTTTCTCACGGTCAAGTCTGTAGCGCTCCGAAGGATTGGTTTCTAAACCCATTTAATAAAAACAGCCCTTATCACAGGCCCATTGGGGAGGATGCGGTTTACGCCTCTTCAACAGCGGCTTCAACTCTGGCTATAAAAAACTTTGGAAGTATCTCGGTAGCTGTTGAGGGTCACAGGTTTGGCATGCCTACTTTTGTTACCGGGGATGATCAGCTACAGAAAGTAACCCTTCTTGAAGACAAAGACGAAGAAAATTTTTATATCAAAGCTCCGCCAGAAACGCGAAACTTCGGATCCGTTGACGGTGTCGGCGATGGTAATATGACGATCTATGATCCTGAGACATTCGTGGCTCACCAATTTCGAACCTGGCGTTGGAGCACTGGCAGCCCTGTCGCTGACATGCACTATGCCTACAACATTCGAGGCCTTGGTTATCAGGCAAGTCCAACTTCGCCCAAACCTGGTTCGTCAGCCTCTCACGTAGCATCGCTTTTTGGGATCATTCGAGGAAAAGAGCTTGAAACTCCCGGCTACAAAATCGAGCACATCACTCAGCTCTCACTCAATGGGAAAGCTGATCAGCCAGGACCCATGCAGCTGAACAAAAATGAAGTTTGGCCTTCTTCAGGGCATGATTCTTTTTGTGCGGAGCCCAAAAACTGTGTTGGTCCTATCCCTTATGGTTCTCTTTTAGCGATCCCAAGAAAAATTGATCTGACAAAATTAGGCCTGAGTGATCGCGGGTACCGTTTGGCTTTGGCTTGGCAACAGTATGGCATCTACGTTATCGATGGTTCGACAGGTCCAAACATTCGCGCTGACCAATTTGTCAAAAATCCAGCGGCGCTTACCAAAGAAATCAGAGAAAAAATCTGGAAGTATGTCAGAGTTGTCAAGAACAACAAAAAAGATCAGTTGGCCTCTGGAGGTGGAAAGCCAATTGCGCCCAATTGCGCCGTGGATGCCCGGTAGTTCAGGCGATTTTTTTAAGAGTGGGCGCGTCCTCGATGGCAAGCAGGCCTACGCGGTGTGTGCCTCCGCTTTTGGATTGAAACTCTTCGCTCTTAGTGACCCACACGAGCGAGGAGTTTGCTTGCAGATTTTCCACCAACTCCTCCGGCATCACAACCTGGGAGCGGTCGGCATCGTGCTGGCGTTCAAAATCTAAAAGTCTTGCGCAATTTACAAACGCATTTTGCGATCCCGCCTCTACCCACGACGGAACTTTCTGCCTTCCGACCTCTCGCCAAATAGGACGAATAGCCCCAGCTACTAAAGAACCTCGAAAACGAAATGGAGGAAGGCCTGCAAGCTCGGGTGTGGTATCCCGCATCCGTGAGGTGAGAGATTCAAGAAGCTCTTTGATTTCGAAAATCGTCTCCACGACTTGAGGCAAACCGTGATCGCTATTGTCAAACCAGATCATGATAGAGTCGCCCTCGGTCTCAAGCACGGTCGCATTTTTTTTATCGAGGCTTTGCCAGACTTGCGAGATGACCAAGTGGATGAAGCTGCCACCTAAATCCATTTCGGCACCTTTGCGATACCATCGTTCCGAGGATTTTAAATCGATCGCAAGAAGATGTCCCTCAAGTTTCAAAGGCAAAACAGAATGGCGATGAAACCGAGATACAGGGAGCGTCTCTGCGAGCCTCCGACTTTGGCGATAGTCCCTTGCTAAAAATGTGCTCCAGTAGCCGAGATGAAAGATATGAAGAAAACGAGACCAGTGAATGTCGATACCAGGTGAAATGGTTGTCTCTCTAAAAAACAGAAGGCCTGTGATCATGAAAAAAAAGCTAGCAACGGCTAAAGATTCCAGGCGCTTTGGGGGAAGCAGAATGTTTCGCTTTTGATGAAGCCAAATGGGATACGCACAAATTCCGGCGGCGAGTAGTAAGCACGAAGGTGTTAAAAATCGCAACATCCACTCGACATCGACGCCTTCTAGAACAGTTTCATTTCGCAGGCCCAAAAGAAGACCAAAAAAAACTGCAGCTCCAGGAATTAACCAAGACGTGATTCGCCTTTGCAGCCGAGAAAGTCCAAGAGAAAATTTAATGACAAGAGCCGACTCGCACAAAACCAAAAAAGTCAGTAAAAAATAAAACCCAGAGATGCCAACAACTCTTGCCGAAGTGTCAACGGAGAGAGATGAGATCAAAGCTAAAACAAATGCGAGCTGTCCTGCCGCAAAATATTCGTAACCTCGAGATTGAAAAAATGCAGTTGAGAAAAATATCAGTCCCAACATGAAAAAAAGCGAAAACGCAATAAGGTGCCTTGTGTATCCGTAGAACAGCGTCCATCTCAGCACGCGATCGCTATTGAGTGAGCTATAAAATCCCGAAGTGAGTGAAAATGTAGGGTCGTCGGCGGTCCCCATTCCTTCGTTATTTTTTATTTGAATGGCTACTTTCAAATCCCGAGGCTGCGAGAGCCGCTCTTCGCTAAGTTGAAGGTAAATCGGGAGATCCTGATTGGTGTAACTGCCTCTAGAAAATAAATGCCCATCTAACCAAACTTCGTACTCCCCAAAGAGTGTGCCGACCATAAACACCGGCGCCCTGAGCTCTCGAGCCTTTTGCAAAGTCTCGGGCGGAACACTCAGACCAATCCAGTAAGGACGATCTGAAACTTCCTTTGCGGATTGTTCGTAGGTTGAGTCAGTTCTGCGAATGGAACTTTCCCAAAGAGGGCCAAAGGAGCTGGATGCTGGACATCGGCTCTCGTTGGTGGCGGCGCTCAAGCAGAGAGTCTGAGTGGCCTCTTGCGGAAAGTAGGCTTTCCATTGGTGTGTTGCGATGGAAAGATCAGGCTTTGTTTGTCGATCAGACAGGATTTGCAGAGCCAAAGAGGCAAAAAGTGCAATCGTCGTGATCGCAGCGGCGCGTATGATCCACGCATCGCTACGAGCAGAAAATGAACTCTCTTTCGATCCTGTCAAGACTAAAGTCCTCCCAAGGAGTTGGTCCTCTTAAAAAACTTCGGCAATTCTCAATGAAAAGTAAGGACCTGGAGAAAAATAAATTTGAATCAGACCCTCTGAATCGATAAGATGCCCCATGGATTGGCCCCTTTACTGGCGACTTCCCCCTCGTGGAGAAGTCACAAACGACAAAATTTTAGATCAGTTTCTCGACTATGTGAGCGCTAAAGAGCTCACCTTGTATCCTGCGCAGGAAGAAGCGATCCTTGAGCTTTTCGAAGGCCGAAACGTGGTTTTAAACACGCCTACGGGTTCGGGAAAATCCCTTGTGGCATTGGCTCTGCATTTTGAGTCTCTGGCTCGCGGTCGAAGGTCGGTGTACACCTGCCCAATCAAGGCTCTGGTCAATGAAAAATTCAGATCCCTCTGCGCTGACTTTGGTCCCGATCAAGTCGGAATGCTAACTGGAGATGGTGGTGTTAATATCCACGCTCCCATCCTCTGTTGCACGGCTGAGATTTTATCCAATCGCGCCCTTCGCGAAGGCGCGAATGTGAACTTTGACGACGTCGTCATGGATGAGTTTCACTACTATTCGGACAAACAAAGGGGCGTGGCTTGGCAGATCCCTTTGCTTGAATTATCAAACACCCGCTTTCTTTTGATGTCAGCCACCCTTGGCGACATGGATTTTTTCACAGAAAAAATGACCAAACTTAATGGAAAGCCCAGTATTCTTGTGCAGTCTGAGGACCGCCCTGTGCCTTTGCATTTTGAATACAGCGAAACCCCTCTTCACGAAACTGTTGGACGTCTCGTAGGCGAGGGACAATCTCCCATTTATCTTGTGAATTTCTCCCAGCGAGAGTGTGCTGAAGAAGCGCAGAATCTTCTCAGCGTTGATTTTTGTACCAAAGAAGAAAAGCAAAAAATTTTTGAAGCGATTCAGGGCACACAGTTTGACAGTCCCTATGGACAAGAGATCAAAAAGTTTTTACGCCATGGGGTAGGTCTCCATCACGCGGGCCTCTTGCCAAAGTACCGTGTTTTGGTTGAGAAGCTGGCGCAGCAGGGTCTTCTCAAAGTCATCAGTGGCACTGATACTTTAGGTGTGGGCGTGAATGTTCCGATCCGCACCGTTCTTTTTACCAAACTTTCCAAGTATGATGGAGATAAAACAGCCGTTTTAAGTGTTCGTGATTTCAAGCAGATCAGTGGTCGTGCCGGAAGGCGAGGCTACGACACTGAGGGGAGGGTTGTCGCGCAGGCCCCAGCTCATGTGATCGAGAATTTACGACTGAAACAAAAGGCTGAAGGGGACGCTAAGAAATTAAGAAAGCTCGTCATGAAAAATCCACCTCCACATTTTGTAATGTGGAGTAAAGAGACCTTTCAAAAACTACTGACATCTAAACCAGAGCCTCTGGTCTCTCGATTTCAAGTCAATCATGGAATGCTTTTAAATGTCCTTAGCCGTGGTGAAAAAGGCTGCGAAGCCACTCGGCAGTTGATTCGCTCTTCCCATGAAGATGAGCGTAGTAAAAAACGCCTGCGAAGTTCTGCGTTTGAGCTTTTTCGAGCGCTCCTTCTTCGGAAAATTGTGGAGTACACGCCTCCCGCGAAACCAGGAGGTCGCTCTGGGATTCGTGTGAACGTGGAGTTGCAAGATGATTTCTCGCTCAACCAGACTTTATCACTCTACTTGGTAGATACGATCCAAGTTTTAGACTCGCAAGATCCCAAGTATGCGCTTGATTTACTGACTCTCGTTGAGTCTATTCTTGAAAGTCCTGAGCTGATTTTAAGAAGGCAGCTGGATCGAGTCAAAACCGAAAAGATGGCCGAGATGAAGGCCGCGGGCATTGAGTACGAGCAGCGCATGGAAGAGCTTGAAAAATGCGAATTTCCCAAGCCCAACAGCGAATTTATCTATGAGACGTTTAATATTTTTTCACAAGCGCACCCATGGATTGGAGAAGAAAACATTCGTCCCAAATCGATTGCTAGGGAGATGTTTGAAAACTTTTTTTCGTTTGCTGAATACATCAAGGAATACGATCTTCAGCGTGTCGAAGGGCTTCTTCTTCGGTATTTGTCAGATGTGTTTAAAGTTCTCCAGCAGACGGTTCCTGAGGTTGCCAAGACAGAACAAGTTCGAGAGATCTCCGTTTACTTCTCAACGATGATCAAAGGGGTTGACTCAAGCCTTATCGAAGAGTGGGAACGGCTTCGAGATCCTACAGCTGAAGTCAAGAGCAGCTCTGCAAAGCCGCAAGCGCCTACGGACTTTGTCGAGGAAAAAGCGTTCTTGCTTCATGTGCGTAATGAGATTTTTCATTTCGTTCGTGCCCTTGCAAAGGGAGAATTTGAAGTGGCACTAGAGCTAGTAGCTCCGCAAAAACCTGATTCTGAAAGTCCGTGGAGTAAAAAAGACCTCGAGGTTGCACTCCAATCCTACTTTGAGGATCACCGGTTTATTTGCACCGATCCTCCGGCTCGGCAGCACCACCATACTCATATCAAAAAAGAAAAAGATCACTGGGACATAGATCAAACTTTGGTAGATCCAGAGGATCACAATGATTGGCAAATCAAAATTAGGGTTCATCTCGATCGATCTCGTGAGCTTCTTAAGCCAGCTCTTGAGTTTTTGGGAATGGGACCCATTTAGAGATGTTTTTGTACACGGAGTGTTTTTGCTCACCACGAGAATCGCAAGAAAGCCAAGAGTGACTGTGGTCGATGCAAGCGCGACTGTGTCTACCACGGGCGATAAGAGTGAAGGGATGAGCCATCTTTTTAAGCTGAAATAAAACCGTCTCGATGGCCGTCGTCTCACCAAAGTCGTAGAGAAAATAAAATTCAGCTTTGGGCAAACGAAAATGGGGTGCCAGTAAATCTTGGTGATTCATCTTAGCCATTGGGAGGTGGTGACGAGCTCCGCAGCGCTTGAACTCGTCCACTCTCTCTCCCACGTACTCATAGCCAATAAACTGCGTTTCTGGAGAGTGTCTTGCCATCACAAACGCAAGCCGCCCATAAGCAGCCCCGAGGTCCACGACAGTTTCACCTGGCCGAGGCTGAATTTCAGAGAGAATGTTTCTAAGATGGATGTAGGGGGTGAGCAAATCTTGAGGTTCAAGGCCAATCCACAGCTGCTGTTTTATTTTACAGGTGAGATGGGGGTGTCGACAGCCATTTTTGCCAAGATCTTTTTCCACTCCATTAACGTTAAGACCTAGCCAAGAATCCACCGCGCGTGAGTGGGCTTTAAGCTCCACCTCAGACAGCGTCGACACGAGCGGAAATGGGTCGCGAGTCGAAAAAGTGAACATGTATTCATTATTTACGCCTTCCTGCCAAGCTCCAATGGGAAACCAAATTTCAAGTCTTTAGTCGCAGCAACAGCCTGAAAGCATTGGACAAATGCTTTCCGAATGCTTAAATATGGGCTCTAAATTCGAGATGGCAGGGTCCTTGCACTTTGGCAGCTCTAAGGAGTGAAGATGAAAGTTTTCAAGAACGTTGATACCGTGATGCTTGCCTTCGGAGCCTTCCTTGTCCTCAGTTCTCTAGGTTTTTTATTTGGATGCTCAAAAAGCGAAACAACCGCATCCACAACGACAGTCACCTCTAGCTTTACTTCGATCTATACAAACACGCTGTCTTCGAGCAGCTGTAAAACCTGTCATCAGCCCGGCGGCTCTGCTTGGGATGATGGAATTCACACCGATTTTACTTCGCAATCGGCGGCTTATCGTGACCTCACAACTCTCAGCGTGCAGAGCGGATCAAACACGTCTTGCGCGTCTGCAAAAATTGTAACGGCCTCTAACACGCAAAAGTCCTACCTGCTTGCTATTTTGTTTGATGACTACACGAGCTCCAACTTCGGTGGAGTGAGTGGTTGCACACCTACCGCATCTCACAGGCAATATGGAGCTGCCCTTTCGAGCAGCGAAAAGACGGCCCTTGTTCAGTGGATTACTAACGGCGCCGCCAACGACTAAAACAAAGTTTTTTGCAAGGCCTCGAGCTCAGCGAACATCGTGGGAGCCTCGGTTTTTAATCGAAGGGCCGGCGGGCTCTGAAGAAGCGATAACGTGTTTGCCGCTCCTTGGGGATTTGACTTTAAACCCTCGTACGCGAGCTGCAATCTCAAAAACTCATTTTCAATCGGAATGGATTTTTGTTTGATTTTATCTCCATCTTTTTGAATTCTCTCATAGAGTTTTTGCGCTACCGAAAGCACCTCATCCTGTCCTGCCGCATCTTTTCGCAGCATAATGAAGACCCCGTAAAGACCCCGCAAATGATCCGCCGTGAAGGTGGTCGTCAGTTGATCACCGAGCTCATCAAGACTTTCAACAACGTCTTTGAGGTGCTCGGTTTTTGCTTTTTTGTCAGTTGTAAGCTCAGCGAGTTGGAGGTCGGTTTTAGCAAGCGCCATCCAGCGCATTTCAGGTTTCATTCTGGTTTCGTTCAGCTGGCTTTTCAACTCACGAAGAAGATCTCTTCTTTGTGTAAGGTACTTTACGCGGGCCTCGCCAGACTCTATCTGCGCTAAAAATCCTAGGGCATGAAGACGAACTCGAAGACCGGGTCGTTTTAAACTGTCTTTAGTGGTTCCTTCTGCCATCTTTTCCGAAAGAGCAAGGCTTTGTGTGAAATGAGATTTTGCCTTCTCGATCTGACCAGCTTTGAGGTTGGCAAAGCCAGTGCTCAAGTGGATCTTCGCGCTATTTTCACTCGTGAGGCCTTTGGCCTCCTTCCAAAACTCATCATAAGACGCGGCTGCCGTCTGGTATTTTTGGCTGTTCAATTCATAAAAAGCGCGACGCTCTAAAAAGGCCAGGCGTTCGACACCTGCGGCAGAAAAGGGTTTGGACAAACCTTCCTCAAGGTGAAAGGTCGCAGTTTTAAAATCGTTAATATGATAAAGGGCCCTGGCCTTCATCCAACGAAGCGCTAGTCCCTCTGGAATGTCGGTGTCGTTGATGGACTTTCGCAGATCTAAAAACCGCGCAGCAAGGCCCCAGTTCTGAAGCCAGGTGTGAAGCACAGCCAGCGAATCAAGACTTGAGGCTCTGACGCGTTGGTTGTCTCGAGACAAATCAAACGCAAGGCTTAAATTGCGATGAGCCTCGTTTGAAACTTTAAGGTCGAGATCGCCCGCTGCACCTGCAGACTGCGCGAGTTTTTCTAAATAACAATACCCCAAGACCAAATAGTAAATGCCTTGAGTTTGATTTTTCATGGTTTCGAGTTTTTCGATAGCTTCATCCAGGTTTTTCACCTGGACATCAGGCGATGTCAGGAGCTGAACCATCGCCTCCACAAATGGCATGTTCTCGCTAGTGATTTGACGGCGCTTAAACTCCTCGTAGTCTTTTTGAAGTTCTTTTTGTTGTCCGTTTAACAATTTAGTTTTGATAAAACCTGCGTGAGACTCTAAGTCATCAGTCAGGACCATGGAGCCAAAGAAATGCCCCTGAGCGATAAGCCACTTTTTCTCAAGCATTGCCGCGTAAGCGCGATCTAGCACCGTTGTGACGAAAAACTCTCTTGCGTAATAGAGTTCTGTACCATTTTTCTCGGTGTAGTTAAAAAACTGAGAGGCTACAAATTGCATGTACTTAAAATCATTAGCAGCAGCCAAGTTCAAGATCGCTTGCATAGCGAGTGCTCGGCGCAAAGAGTAGTTCTCGCGATTTTTTGAAAAAAGCTGGTCAAACTCTCCGTAGACCTTTTTCTTTTGAGCCTCGTCGGTGGCTTGCAGGAGCTGGAGTGTCAGCCTCTCTCCTTGAAGCAGTTTTTGTAGGTCTTCATCTTTGAGCATTCCCGAAAGGCGCTCTACGCGAGCCATACGGTCTTGGGGTTTTTTCTTATCATCAAGCATGAGGAAATGATAAAGATAGGAAATCTTCGCCTCTCGAGAAGCCGCTTGAGAACTGAGGATGCGAGATAAAATCTTCTCTGCTTGAGCTTCGGTGGAAGGAGCGCGCATCAAAAGAAGATACATCAGGTGAGCGTCAAAACCCGCCTTTGGAGTTTGAGTCTCCAATTTTTGCAGGCTTGATTTAAGGCGCTGTTGAGAGCCCACATCCAGAGCTAGATGTGCGGTGAGGGCATCACGCAAGGACGAAGGCTTGAGCTTGTCTTGAACCGCCTTAAGATCCTGATCTACTGCTTTTGAAAAGGCCGGCGTAATTTCTTGGCCCGCTTGAATTTGGGCGCGTTTTCGCGCGCGCGTGTAAAGGCGAACGCCAAAGTCTAAATCAGGCGGCGTCGGCGTCGCCTTAGAAAAATCATCCCAATAAGTTTGGGCCGAAATCATATCATCTCTAAAAAGATGATTGCTAAAAAGCTTACTGAGAAGAGCGACGTTTTTGTTGGGTGTGACAAACTGCAGACTCTGCAGCAAAAAAATACGCTCTTCAAAAGTGCGCGCGGTTTCGTGAGCCTGCCAAACCATGGCGGGATTCCAGCTCGGAGGTAATAAACCCGTAAGTGGAAGGCGATAAATGTCCAGCGACCCTTCAAAATCACACGTCACATATAAATTTTGCGCTCCGGGAAAAGGAAAGCTGCAATTTTGCTCAAGACTCGTCAACGGCTGGGCTGTGATGGTGCCCGTGCCTTTAAGCGGAAGACTCAGTCGTAAAACCACACTGTTGTCTGCAGCATCAATGACCTGATCATTATTTGAATCGCTCAAATACTGAGTGAAATATAAAAAATCTCCATTCTTAGAAAAGATGGGGAACGCCGACACTCCCGGCATGTCTAGGGCGAGGGGCTGGCGAAGTTTTCGGGCGATATCATAGATCACAAGTCCAGGGGTGAGGCGGCCATTAACTTTTGAGATTTCAACAAACGCTAGAGTTCGACCATCACTGCTTGCGGAAGGTGATGAGACGTCGCCTGAAACTATCAACTCCGATTTTTTTGTAGATAAATCATAAATGTAAAGTCCACTTTTTTGCGACTGTAAGTCTTTGAGGACAAAACCGAGCTTGTCATCGTTCACCCAAAATGGGTAAAGGCGCTCACCAACGGGAAGCTCCGGGCAAGTGGCGGACTCAGACTTAAGAGCTTGAATACAAATCTCTCCTCGCGCATTTTTTTGAAACGAGCGGTAAGCGACCCTATCTCCACTGAGGTCAAGGCTCGGCTGATCAGAGTCTGTTTTAGCATCTACAAAATTTTTCTTCTCTGAAATAGCTAAATTATGAACGACTAGGTGAGGGGCAAAGTTCACCTTTTCAACATAGATCATCGTTGAACCGCTCACAATGGCTTGGTAGTTGTCATCAGCGCCAACAGTGATTTTTTCAAGAGGCACGAGCCTTAACGTCTCTGCGACTTTTTTCTGTGCAACGGTTTCGCCTTGAGCGCATAGGTAAAAAAACAAAAGCCATGAATGTTTTAATAAGTTCATGGACGCTCCTTATTTAGTTGCAGGCATTTGATCAAGCTCACCATATAAAATCGAGGTGAGCTTTTCGCGTTTTTGGCTATTCTCATTTTTTTCAAGCAAGGTCGCGTCGCGCTTCTTTTTTAAGCCTAGATACTTTTGATCCACGTCGGGCCACTGGCCAGACGCCTCCTCTTCAAAAACAGTGTGATGGTCGATGACGTAGACTTTCGGGGCGCACGCCATGAGGCCTAAAGCGACCGCTAGAACAAATAAGTTTTTCATAGATCCTCCTGTTCATTTCCTCCAGCTTATGGAGGAGATGCAAGTTCCTTAATTTTTTGAGACACGTCCGCAAGCCAAGGCGAAATCGACACTCCCACCACGGGAGGCGCTTTAGCGACATTCAGTTGTACATCCATATCTGTAAATCCATTGCTAAAAAGTAAACCGACGTAAGTGGGATAAGCGTAAGAGATTAGCCCGCGCACTTTGTTAAACGTCTCGTTGAGGTATTCCGGGTCCAAAACGTTGAGCATGGTGTTGAGTTGGTTAGTTCCAAGTTCAGTAATGTCCATTCGGCCTTCAAGGGCCGATCTATTGATATTGTAAACAAATGCGGTTCGAAGGCTCAAAGGGCTGTCATCACCTTGGTGAGTGCCCAGCATTTTTTTGGGAACCAACTGCGAAAGAAGAACACCATTCATCCGAAGGAGCAAGCCGTAGCTGAGGCTGTCAGGCTTGATGTCAACATACGACTCTCCTCCAAGGGAACCTTTCGGCAGAGTCACATCAAATCGATGGAGTGAAAAAATATTTTGATTCAAAGATGCGTAGACGAGAATTGGTCCTAAAGATTTGTCTTGAAGCTGAACCTTATCAATCCTTAAAGGATCGACCCCATCAAGCAAAGGCTGGACACGATCAAACGCCGCTCGAGTGAACGCGTTGACATGGCTCACGCGACTAAAACCCAAGCGTTTGTTGCGATAGCTGATATCTTCTCTGACTTCTAGAGTGCCATTCATTCCCTCAACAGCAAGATCTCCTTTTTTTGCAGAAAAGTTCTCGAATTTTCCAAGGCCTTCAATAAACATAGATTTGTTCGGCTCAAGAGCAGCCCGCAGAGGAACATCGACTCGTCCTTTCACTTCAAGCCCCGCCCACGAAAATCCCTGAGATGGAAAGTTCAGCTGCGTTTTGCTATCCACAGACCCACTGCCATCTTTAAGGTTGAACTTCCCTTGCGCCGAAAGGACCATCAGGTCTTTTGCGAAACGAACTGAGAAATCTTGGAGCCACACTTGAGGCGCAAGATAAGCCCCGGTAACGTCAACATCAAACGATGAAAATGGTGAGGACTGTTTTTCAACGACATGGCTTTCGCTGCCGTGAACGTTTATTTTACCATTGATTTTTTGATCTGGAGACTGCTGGACTTGCGCTGCCACTTGTAGATCTTTGATGGCTGCAAGCCCTGGCATCTCGACAGAAGGAGCTATCAGTGAAAATGCGCCGCTCATTTGTCCAGAGAGCGAGAGTTCGTGCGTGAACTTGAGCGGCGCTTTGACAAGAACTTTTTGCGGCGCAGTGACTACATCGATCGTTCCGCCACCAGTAACCTTGCCGGTTTTAAAATCGATTTTTTGGAAAATGTCTTTCCATCCTGAATTAGGAATTTGATTGCGGGCCTGTAATTCTCCTCGTAAATGATATTCGCCAGGATCGGCAGAAGTTTTAGAATACAAAAGAAGCGGCCAGAGCTTTTTATTTTGAAGTTCGTAATTAATTTCAACCTGTGCTTCTTCAGCAGTTCGCGTGCCCTTGACCTTTGCAGAAAGCAGGGGCAGGTCGCCCACCATGAGCTGCAGATCTGCCATTTGTTGAGGATTCTCTAAACCAACGTCGGAGTTTAAAAGTGTGCGAAGGGCAACTGGCTGACGAGTGAAGGGCGAGCGCAAAACATGGCTCTGGATTTCCACTTTATTCTTCCATTGGCTCTGAGCGGTTTGCTGAGCGCTGAGTTCAATGGACGTGCCCTGCAAGAGATAACTGCCGTTGTCGACTGCAGGAATTTGCATTTTTGTTTGAGTTTCAACTTCTGAAGTCAAAAGGCGATCCCAGGGGAGGGACCAAATTCTTGGAGCGTGATCTTTCCACAAAATCCGTGAGTCCAAAGAGATTTGCAAATTTTGCTTGAGCGCAATGAACTTTTTTAGAAGATCAGATGGCGCTTGGACGGTTGCCTGAATTTCAAACTCTGTTTTCTGATCGGTCGCAGCTTTAAGGGTTCCTTTAAAAATCTGATTTTTGTCAACCAAAACGGCTGCTGTAAGATCGAGGTTTTTTTGACTTTCAGGCCAACTAATATCTCCATCAAATTTGAGAGCTTCAAACAAGCTATAGGATTTGGAATGGACTTGGCTTTGTATTTTCAAAAAGCCAGGGCGATCTGTTTTTAGGTCCGTGACTATGTTCTGCCAGCGAAAAGGCGGTTGTCCTGGAGATTGCCATTGACCATCGCGGCTCTCCCAATGGTGCTTGGTGATGAGCTTTTCAATTTTGAGAATGAGGTTTTCGGTGCGAATATCAAGATCCAGTTTCCCCTGGCCCGAAAATGGGGCCCTCAGCTGCTTGCCTTCAGAAGCCCAAGCAAACGGTTGCAAGAGAGTGAAGTCATAACCCAGTTTAACGAGAGCTTTGCCTGAATTTAAATGGGCCTCGAGGTCCAAATTTTTCAGTTCGGCTTGGGCAGCGAGAGGCCCCTCTAAAAAAACCTTTATATGACGAAAATGCAGGTCTCGAATTTGGAGAGATGCAGGAGGATGCTCGAGAGTTTCGGCAAAACTTCGTGAGGGCTTGCTTGGTGGTTCTGGATCTGAAGAAGGGGAAGAATGAACCTCAGAATTTTCAACCACGAACTCTTTGAGTTCAAGGCCTAGAGGGAACAGATGGAGTTCATACTGAATCTTAAGCATTTCAACATCAGCTGACAGATTTTTTCCTTGGAGTTTTAGATTTTCCGCAAAAAAGTGATCAAAGAGCTTAAAGTCAACTTTTGAGGCAGTAACACTGTAGCCTTGTCCTCGTAAAAAGCTGCTTCCTCTGGCCCAAAGAAATTCGCCGCCCGAGGGAGTGCTTAAGAAAAAAACAATGGCAAAGAGAGTGACAATCCCTGCAAGACATACAAAAGCTAAAATTCGTAGGAACTTTCCTCGAGCCATTTCACCTAGAGTTTTAGCAACTCTTCAGGTCGAAGCCAAACGATGCCCGACATGGCATGGCTGCGTTACGCACATTGGACAATGGACGATGTGTTAACCATAATGAATGTAATGATGAAAAACTCAAAGAAATTGTTTTGGAAGCTTCTTGGAATTGCTGTGCCCTTCTGGGTGGTCCTTTTTACTCTATTGGGCGTTGTCATCAACGATCATGCCTCGATGGAGGCAGAAGTAAAATTATTTTTAACTCTGTTTGGATTTTTAACAGCCGCGGTGATACTGACGGCGGCTCTGATCATCGCGGCCTTTAAATTTTACTTGCAAGGGGAAGTGCAAAACCTTCTTCGTGAGTCTTCAAAGCAAATGGCCCATGACCTGCGCTCGCCACTTTCGGCTTTGACAATGGTTGCTGGGTCCCTTCAGGGACTTCCCGATGAAAGGCGCGCACTGATCAGAAACTCCATTCAGCGCCTCAATGATATTACCAATGAGTTGATGGAAAAATCGGGCCTCGGTCCGCAAAAAGTAATGGATTCTCCAGACGCCTTGGAGCTCATCTCCGATGTTGTGGATGTTGTCGTTTCAGAAAAACGCACTCAGTTTCGAAAACACGCGGATTTAGAAATTGAATTTAACCACGATGGAAGTTTCGGAGCATTTGCGCGAGTCGCAAGAGGTCAGCTGCGAGCTCTGTTGGCAAGTCTCATTGACGTCGCTGTCGGAGCCCTTCCGGCTTACCAGGGCCGGGTGGTTTTAAAAGTGAGAAAAGTCCCTGAAGCTGTTGAGATATGGGTCGTCGACGATGGCGACGTTTCTAGAGTCGAGGCTCTGCGCCGGCGAGTGATCTCTGAGTTCTCCTCAGCGTTTCAAGTGGACGTGCACCAAGAAGGAAACCTCACCCTTGTCAAAGTCGTTCTGCAGGAAGCATCGGCGCCAAATTGGTTTGCAGACTCCTTGAGCTTTGAGGACAAGAGCACCCTTGTGTCCGTCGATGATGACCTTAGCATCCATCAGCTGTGGTCGGGGCGCCTTTCGCAAACCAATCTTCAACAGAAAATCCAGCACCTGCGCTTTCAATCTGCAGAGCCATTTTCTCAGTACCTAGAGAAAGCTCGCGGCGAAGTTGAAAAATGCCTTTTTCTCATCGATGATCGGCTTTTCAATCAGGAACAAGCGGGCCTGGAGTTGATTGAAAGTCTAGGGCTTGAGAGCCATGCGGTGTTAGTGACAAGTCATCACAACGAACCCAAGTTACAGATGAAGGCTCTGTCTTTGGGGCTCAAAATTCTCCCTAAGACGTTAGCGGGTTTTATCCCAATCTCAAGATGAAGTTTTTAAGTTTGGATTTTTTAAGGAGCGAAATCGTTGTCTTACAAAGCCAAAAAAAGACTGGGGCTTTGACGACTGTTTTTGGTTGAGCTCCCCAATGGAAAATATCATCTGCCATTGAGCAAAAAGTTTCTGGCAGGCTTGAGAAACACTCAAAGAGGGATCCCAGACATCAGGCGCCGAAAGGTGCGGGCCTTTGACTCCAAGAACCTGAAAGCCTTTTCCTCGGCCGAGGGTCTCGGAGGACTCGTACCGAAGGTCGATTCTTCCGACAAAAAACCCCGGGAGATTCGCCGTTACTTGATCCAAAGCTAAAGTGAGATCTTGCGTTCCAAGAACGTCCGCATTTTTAAGCAGAGCTCCTTGTCCGTGGCAGCCTGACGTTACAAGCTGAAGACTCTCGCCCTTTGGCAAAACGGTATCAAGGGTTTCACCAAAGCGCTGGAAATATCTCTGAGTCATCAATCGCGCGCGGGTGTCTCGCAAGATCAAATTTCCAAGAGAGGTCACTCCATCGCCAACAAGAGTTGGAAACTCTTTAGCCGTAATGGCCAAAATTTTTCCCGATTGAGATCCAGGCTTTCTCCCGTAAAAAACTTCGACTTCATTGGGGTAGGGAGAAATCTGCTGGGCGATAAGATCAAAATTGCAGGCCTGAAAGTAAACGGTAAGGTCATCTTCAGACCTGATGTTTCTGACACCATATCCGTCTTCGCTAGCGTCGGGCTTGAGAATAAACGGATAGGTGAGACGTCCTTTGTTTAAAAGAGCGAGAAGTTGTTTTTTCTGAGCGCTCTCCTTAGAAAGAAAAAACGTCGAAAGCCTGTAATCGGCAGATTCGTCAAAATGCCGATACAGGTCCCACTGCGAGCTAGCAACAAGGCCTCCATAACTCATTCCTGGATTGGCAAAAAGCGCTGTTGTCAGACTTCGGTGGCGGATCGAAAGCCATAAGAGCTGGAGAAAAAGCGGAAGCTTCAGAATCCATGCAGGCCAATATTCAAGGTAAAGTCCTCGGCGCCAGCTGTGGAGCAAGGCCTTTCGTGGCCAGTAGAAAAAAAGCGCAAGACAAAAATTGCGCACCGAAAAACCAACCGCCAAAAAACACAGGATCAACAAAACCCAGTGACCTTGGAACAAAACACTTAAACTCCGACCCACGGTGAGTGCAAACAAAACCCAAGCGAAAACACTGATCAGAGTCAAGATCAAAAACTGTCCAAAAGGAAAACGCAGATACCCAGCCGCCATGTACACAGGAATGCGTGTTCCAGGCACGGCTCTTGAGAGCACGATAGGAATCCCCAGAGAGTGAATGTTCTTTGATCGGGATTTGATATTTCTACGCCATCTTTTTAAGAACTCCCAATGCAAAAGATCTGTCGCCCTCGCAATCCCCAAACCAAGACCGTAGAAGGCAAGATCGCCGATGCAGATCCCAACAAAATTCGCGATAAACACATGGGTCGGAGAAATAAGCGAAGCCGCAATCAACGAAATGCTGGCTGTGAGTGCTAAGTCTTCAAGAATCAGAGTGCACAAAAAGATAGCCCAGACTCCATGAGTCTTAATGAGAGGCAGAAAAAACGCAGTCAGCTGCGATGTCAAATCGGCAATAAAAAACCTCGCTGTTACAATGTGTGTGGAAAAGGGAGATGGCCCTTTTCCAAACACACTGGGGAGATTCGCCGAGGAATCAGGCTCATAGCAAGAGAAAATTCGCTGATGCTCGTTTACTGATCTATGACCGTGTTAATATTTCTCATCCATCTGAAGTTATGATAAACATTCCCCTTGGAGGCCCGGGATGAGTTCAAAAAATGAGGATCTTAAGAGCAAATTAACGCCGTTACAGTATGCGGTGACTCAAGAGGACGCTACCGAGCGGCCGTTTAACAATGAGTATTGGGACAATCATCGAGAAGGGATTTACGTCGACGTGGTCTCTGGTGAGCCACTTTTTAGCTCCCAGGACAAGTTTGATTCAGGAACGGGGTGGCCAAGTTTTTCTAAACCGATTTCGACGAGTAATGTCGTTGAAAAAGTCGATCATAAGTTAAGCATGGAGCGAACTGAAGTTCGTAGTAAAACTGGGAACTGTCATCTCGGTCATGTTTTTAATGATGGCCCTGGTCCCCAAGGACTTAGATACTGCATGAATTCAGCTGCTATGAAGTTCATTCCGGTGGAAGAGCTGCAGGAAAAAGGATACGGTGAGTACCTTTCTCTTTTCAAAAAGTGATTTCTCAATTTGAGAAAGCCGAGCAATTTTTGAACAGTGGCAATGTCATCGACAGCGCCAAGAAAATCCAACGTTTTTTTTTGAAACAGTTTTGTCTCAGAGAAATCTTAAATTCGTTTTAAAATATGGCATCTCAATATGAGAAATGGCCCGCTTCTTGTACCTAATAAGAGGAGAGATCGGTTAAGCTAGAAGTGGAGCGGAGGTTCCCATGTTGCAAAAAATCATTTTCACTCTTGTGACTCTGACCATGGGTGTGGCCTTTGCTTACAATCCTGAAGATCCTAACTTGATGATGTTAGATGGAGCTAAGGTTCAGGTTCGCACCGAGTCTGACACTCAGCCTTTAGATGAACGATTTCATGACATCGCTGAGATCACAGGTGAGCTCGGCGTGGCTCTTCCTTACACTTCGGCTAAAAAGGTGGAGCCCCGCGATCCAACCCTGCACGAAGACACGGCGGCTCCTGTCACCGACACTCTTGAACAGACCTCAGCTGACGGCGTTCGATAGTTGTTGACAGAATCTGCTTAAATTCCGCCGCAGAATTGACTTTCATCCCTTTGCATCATTTCAATTGTGGTATTATTTAAACTTGTTTATTTTTTAATTCTGTTAGATTCCATACCCTTAAAAAAAGCGACACCCGTCGCTCATTTAAGGGAGGAAATATGAAAGTTATCGGTAAAGCCCTCGTGGCTGCTGCTATGGTTGTAGGTGCTTCTTCTGCATTTGCACAAACTCACTCTTGGGATTCTGACTGGGCTGGTGGACCTTATCACGGTCAATCTCCTGCTCACGTAAGCGTTGCAACTGATATGGCTGGATGGCTTGCTGCTTTGCCTTTGTGCACACAGCATCAAATCCATTTCGGTGAGCGCCGCATTCTTCAAGGCGGAGTTTATTTCTCTGAAGGTTACTGGGATGCAACTCCACGTTGCCGCGTTGGAGCTGTTGAAGTTCCTGTTGATGATGTTGTAGCTCCAGAGTAATTGCTCTATGAGTTTCTCCTTATCTCTGTATTGAGGTAAGGAGGCCTTTTAAGCGCCAGTTACTAAAAAGCGCAGTTCATTGTCGTGTCGGCGGTTGCCGCCGCATCTTTGATGGTTAAAACCGAATTTTCGGGGCTGAGTCGTTGGATCGAGCCGGTGACCTCGTAAATAGTGTCATTGATTGAAAACGAAAACTCCTCCGGAGTTTCTGTGAGAATTGCCGTTTGGTGAATGACTTCTGTCACCAAGTTGGCTCCTAGAGCAAAATCGGTTATAGCAAGATCAAGCGTGGTTATTCCCTGTTCCCTCTGCAAATTCAAAACAAGGTTCGGGCCATCGCATTTGACCGAAAAGTTCGTGGCATCCAGATTCATTTGAGGGATCACAAGCAGGGATTCCGTTTTTTCGGAAGTTTCAGAGCTTGGCTGACAATTTTGAAATCCAATGACCAGGGTCATTCCCGTTGCGATCAATATCAAAGCCTTATTGGATAAGGTTTTCAAGAAAGGCCCCCTCCTTATAATAGTATTCCGAACTGAGATGGAACTAAATCGTAAAATAAAAGAAGCCTGATATCGATTTTGAGCGCCTTAAAATGAGACCTGTCCAAAAGATCTCCACCTAGATTGGTGGCTTCGGCAATCATTTCAATAAGTTTGGCGTGGTACATCTTCTGCTCCAGGGATTAGAAAAACGGAGGTCCCATGAAAAGTATGATCCTACTCCTCATTTCAATGACAATTGGCTACTCTGCCGCTTTTGCCGACCAACAAAGCGCCCTTGAAATGATTAAAAAGTACAATCGAATTATCAAGCGTGATGGATTTGTTCGTGTTTATGGACCCGAAAGCAAATATCCCATTCGAGTTGAAGACGCCGAAGGTAAAACCTATGCTTTGAGCAACGACTCTCTGTGGATTGGCGCGCAAGATGCTGGTTACGTTTGCGTGATTTTAGGCCTTAAATATGTCAGTCACGAACCCTTGGATGATTATAATTCATATAATGTGGCTATCATTCACGACGGATTAAGAGTTGAGCAATACGATGGTCGTCTCGCCATCAAATCTGTAACTTGTAAATAACGACGGGCGGGCGTTCTCGGGGCTCCGAGGGCGCGTCTGAACACGCCAAAATTTGGCTCCTCACCGACAATTCCTGTCACTTTGCAAACATCCTAATCACTCCAAATCCTCCACGATCCAATACACGTCTTTGTCAAAGAGTTCGACACTCGGCACTCGCCTTGCTCTAGCGAACAGCGTCTGTTTAAGGACTTTAATAACTTCAGGAGGATCAATGATCTCATTTATTTTTAATTTCTTCGCTCATGGTGGCTTTTGGATGTGGCCAATATTTGCAGCGCAAATGGCTTCTATCGCTATCGTCGTGGATCGCGTTTACGCGCTCTACATTCAAAGAAAGATCGGCCAAGGAAATTTCATTAAAGATATCGAAGACGATATCAAACGCGGTGATTTGCAAAATGCTTATCACAAAGCGCAGCGCGCTTCTTCAGACACAGCTCTTGGAACAGTTGCCGCTGTAGGAACTCAAGCAGCTCTCCACATGGGTGGACGCGAAGAGATCCAAGCTAAAATGGACGAAGTTCTTTTGGCTGAAAACGCTCGCCTTCAAAAACGCACTGTTTACCTTGCCATGCTTGGTAACATCGGAACGCTCCTTGGTCTTTTGGGAACTATCGTTGGTATGATCCGTTCATTTGCGGCCATCAGTAACGCCGATCCCGTACAACGAGCTGCGATTTTGGCCTCTGGTATCTCAGAAGCGATGAACGCAACTGCTTACGGTTTGATGATGGCGATCCCAACTCTGGTTCTTTACACGATCTTGCAATCTCGATCTCAGAAGCTTTATGAAGAACTGAATCAAGGTGCTTTGAAAGTGTTTAACCTTTTGAGCTATCACCACGAAGCGATCCCTTTTCGTGCCCCTAAGATCACAAAGAAGTAAGATAAAACACGACGACGAAAGGAGATTCCCATGGTGAACATGGACAGTGGACATAACGAACCGACCGCAGAACTGAACTTGGTTCCATTTATCGATATCTTGTCTACATGCATTTGCTTTTTGCTCATGACGACAATTTGGATTCAACTCGGTTCTTTCAATATCTCTCAAGCTGCTGGTTCGTCTGGCGCTC
The DNA here is from genome assembly GCA_044229295.1 of Pseudobdellovibrionaceae bacterium. Lineage (GTDB taxonomy): Bacteria > Bdellovibrionota > Bdellovibrionia > Bdellovibrionales > Bdellovibrionaceae > JBGATJ01. The sequence goes on along the minus strand of JBGATJ010000014.1, from coordinate 27,792 downwards.
AAGAGAAGAATCCTCCTTCCATCGCCGTTGATCTTAAGCCTTCAGGCGAAGTGAAATTGACGATGAAAGATCTGCCTGGACATAAAAACCAGGTCGTGGATTCAGTCCCTGCAAGAGGCGGAGAAATTGACTTTGCGACATTTGCAGCAAAGATGAATCAGATTCACGCTTCGTATCCTGATCTTAAGACCGTCATGCTGATGCCTACCCAAGGGATCAAGTTTGATGATGTGATCAAGACGATGCAGGTTTTTCGTGACCGACAAATGGCGCAGATTGGACTTGTTCCAATCTCACAGAAATAAGAGGATTTAAAATGCGATCCAACACATGGCTGCAAAAACAAATGACTCGTTCGCCCCTGGCCAGCCAAGGGGTCTTACGGCCCAAAGGTGGAAAGGTCAACCGAACTCTCGTAGCCTCTCTGATGCTGACATCTCTGGTTGACGCTTTCTCGATCCTGGTGATCTTTCTTTTGATGAACGCGTCGTCAAGCACCGAGAGCGTTGAGATTAAAAATCCCAACGGCATTCCGCTTGCGACTAATTCCGACGCTCTTAAAAACGGCGTTGTTCTGAACATCGAAAACGACAAGTACATGGTCGGTGATCGTGCTGTAAAACTTGAAGAGCTCGATACCGTTTTAGCTCAAGAAAAGTTAAAGATCCCAGGCGATCAAGCTCAGGTGCCTTTGGTCATCAAAGCTAGTAAACAAGTGGACTACAAAGAACTTAGTCCTATTTTGATCGTGGCCTCACAGGCCAAGTTTGAACAGTACAAGCTCGTAGTTATTGATCAGGTTGCTCACTAAGGAGTTGGCTCGGTGAAGATTTCCAAGATTTTATTTCTGCTTACAGGTCTCATGATGGTTGGACAAACCTCGTGCACCATCGGCGGAGATTCTCGAGGACCTTCCTTTGATACTCAGCAAATTGTCGGCTTCTGGCTTCTAGAACCTCCTGAAGACGGGGAGCCAGCCGACACATTCTCTGGACGAGAAGTCACGAGCGCCTTTGAAGTTCGCGATTTTAAAACCGATCCAAAAACCGGCGAAGTGACGCCTTCGTCAGACACTCTTAAAGCGTACCCCTCTTCTGTCAGCGATGGCGAAATGAGGGTCACAACCGAATTTGTGCAGAGTTTATCCAAGCAGGGATTTCAGCCAAAGGATTTGGCTAAACTCGAATATTCTATCGACCAAACGAAAATTAAATACCACCTAGATCTGGATTCTAAGCCGCAGAAGCTGATCGTGACTGCGTATTTTGAAGATGATAGCGAGCCTTATGCAACGACCTACGTGCGCGCTTCAAAAGAAGAATTTGAGGCGGGGAAGAGTATGATGCTTGCGCAGTTTAAAGCGCGGGCTTCTCAGACCGAGCAGATGAGCGCGCTTTATGTTGGAAAGACATTTGTTGCGACGGCTTTAAAAGCGGAAGTCTACGATGCCGAGAAAAAATCTTGGCAAGTGAATATGGAAAAAAACCAGAGTGAGATCTCTTCTCAGCATCCTGAGGATCCGGAGCGCACGCGCTTAGAGTACGCTCGAGAGCTTAAGTTTTTGCCTGATGGTAAGGTTTTGGTGAACGGGAGTTTGAACTTTGAGGTGACTATGGTTCCTGAGGGTAAGAACGTTCGTCTGGAGTTTCGAAGCTTGGACGCTGAGCCTACGGAACTTTATGGGTTCGGGCAGGGTGTTTATTTGACGGCTAGGGATGATGGATTTCGGCTGTCTGACGTGAGTTCTGATGCTGACCCCGAGGAGCAGAGCTTTCGTGAAAGTTATGATTTCCGGCGCCGGTAAAACCACAAATTTACGGAGGCAGCCCTGCGCCTGCAAGTGGAGCGGACTTACTTGCATAAAAAGGTTTTGGTCTATGGAATTGCTAAGCGGGAGTATTTTTAGGTTCGTGCGTTGAACTTGCGGTTCGTGCGTTCGCGCGATATGCAAAGCATCACCAAAAAAAATCCTTGACGATATTTTCGAATCGTTAATCCCGCCATAGCGCCGCTTTATTTTCAAACTCCATCGCGACCGCGCGAGAGTTTTCAAACGTCCTCAAAAACGCCAGTAAAGCAAAATTCCCGCCTCCCAAAGCCAGTCAAAAATCCCAACCCGGCAACAAAATTCCCGAAAAATCCCCTCCCAAAATCTTATGCTATAACTCCCTCATCGGAGGTAATATGAATTCCCAAGAACTCGTCGCAAGTCTCAAAAAAGCCGTCGCATCCGAGCGAAAAATCATGGCCTACGTTCTCAAACACATTCGCGAGATCGACAAACGCAAAGTTTACCTTGAGTACGGTTACACCTCGCTGTTTGCGTTTCTTGTCAAAGAGATCGGTTACTGCCGGGCCTCAGCGCAACTCAGAATCGATGCAGTTCACATGTCCGTAGAAGTGCCAACGCTCAACCAAGATATTTCCGAGGGCGCGCTTGATCTCACAAAAGTAGCACTTGTTGCCCAGGCTGCACGGCAAAAGCCAACGACCGCAAAGAAAAAAGCGGAGATTTTAGAAACGATCAAACACAAAACGGCGCAAGAGGCGGAGCTGATCGTTGCGCAAGCGCTGGACCTCACGATTCACAAGCACGAAAAGCAGCGTATGCAAAAAGACGAGTCGGTGCGCGTGGAGCTTACGTTTACCAAAGAGCAGATGGAGATCCTCACAAAAGCCAAGAACCTGATGTCGCACACACATCCCGGCGCGACACTCGCGGAAATTATCACCGCTCTTGCTCAAGACCACATTCAAAGAAAAGACCCCAGTTCAAGAGCCGAACCAACGCGAAGACAAGTCTTCGCTCGTGACCAGCACTGCCAGTGGGAAAATCCCAACGGCGAAAAGTGCCAGAGCCAGTACCAACTCGAGGTCGATCACATCCAACCAAAATGGGCCGGCGGCAGCGATGATCCCGAAAACCTCCAGCTCCTGTGCGCTACCCACAACAAACTCAAATATCGACGGGAGGCTGGGCTGCACTAAATGGGGCAAAAAGTAGCTTGGCTTTCTCTGACTCATGCCGATAAACTGTTTCTAGGTCGTTAGCAAAAGGCAGGCATTATGGATAGGCCAAAACGTCGCATCTGGAATTTCGTCGTCGATCAAAAGTTTCAAGTGAGGTACGCTACTCTTTACACCGGTCTTATTATTATTTTGCATGCGGTGGTAACCTCCGTCTTTACAAAACTATTTATGAGCGGTGGTCCCGAAGCTTTTGTGAATATGCGTAGGCTCTACATTTTCGTCATGATTGGAATTGGTGGCACTTACCTTGCGTTGATTCTTTTGGCATTTACGTGGGGGATCGTGTGGTCCCACCGGATCGCAGGACCTACCTATGCACTTAAGAAACACCTCGTAAAAATGCTCGAGGGTGACTACTCTGGTCGGGTACATTTACGTAACACCGATCAGCTTGTCGAGCTTGCAGAGGAAATCAATAAACTTACGGAGAAGCTAGAGAAGCAGACAAGGGGGTAGTCGCAGCTACGTAGTTAGCTCCCTGTGTTTCGACAAAGTCTGTAGGGGCCTCAGAGTTATTTTTCTTCTGCAAATCTTCTACGGCTGCCAGAATCCAAGTAATTCTGCAGTCGGTGTCAAATGCATTACATTTGAATTGTTTTTAATGCATCTCTTCGTTTCATGCGATATTTTATCTTGTGCATTCGAGAGTGGAGTCGTCAAGGTTGCAATTTGGATCCCTTAAACTCCGTTTGAAAAACCCGATCCAAAAAAGTGAAATACAAGCCAAAGTTTGACCTGTAGTGCCGGTGGTGATGTGAATGATGAGTGCCAGTAATAAAAAAGCGCGAGCCTAGCCAAATTTCAAATCCGAGATGGTTGATCGCAGCAGACACTGTCATCAACGTCAAGTAGGCAATAAACACAACAGGATGAACAGGAATCAAGAAGATGAGCAAGGGCAGAATCAGAGCTTCAATGCATGCCTCCAGCGGATGAAAACTGAATGATGCCCAAGGTGAAGGTTGCAGGCTTTGGTGGTGAATGTAGTGAATTCGAGAAAACCAGCGCGGTTTATGCATCCAGCGATGGGATAAATAAAAATACAGCTCATGAATACCCATCATCAGAATCAGACTGACTGGCAGGTACCAATATCCAAACTTGGTAAGATCGAGGTAGATTTGCGAATATCCCTTTTGCCAAAAAGCGCCAACGAAGACTCCTGTAACAGCAAACACTCCCGAAGTTGCAAGGGACCATTTTATCTCCGAAAAAATTTGATCTCCTCCAGGCAAGGTCTGATAAATTTGCCGCTTCGAAAGCCACTGAGATTTGCGCTTCCAAAAGCAAAAATAAAATAAACCCACGAGTAAAAAATAACGAGCGACTATGAAACCATAGCTGACAACGACGGCTGCTGCAAACCACACAGGCTGGGTCAGATCGACCGGGATGTAAGAATCAAAATTCTCAAAATGATTCATAGCTGAGCCTAAGCGGAGTCTCGAATCGAGTCATGGAGCAGCTGGTCTTAAGATTTAGTGAGGAAAATTTTTGAATCTCCCGATGAGAGTCCTGAAGTGAGGTTGTTTATGTCTAATTTGAGTAGGTACCAAAAACCGGGTGGGTTTATGCAATTGATTAATCTGCTCGAAACAAGCTCGGTCGATAAGCGACAAAAGTTTCTAGCGATGATCCGTGAGGAAAATGAGTTTTGGGCTGCGATGTTAGAAAAGAAAATGCTCACCTTCCAACGCGTGTTCACCTGGAACACTTCAGTTCAATTCGAAGTTTTCTCACGCATTCAGACCAATGTTCTAGGTCACGGGCTACACGGGTTTGATGAAGAACATAAACAGAAAATCCTCGGATTATTTCCTAGTTCAACGAAACGAAAAATCGAAGATGCGTACCAAGAAAAGCAGCCGACGGCAGGGGAGATAGTTACGGTCCAGGAGCGCATCTTGGCTGAAATTCGTAAAATCACTTCTGAAGGCTCCACAAAGTTAGAAAAGATTGATCCCGACATGGCGATTCCCGATGGGATAGAGGAGATTCTCAAAAAGCAAACCGAAGATGCAGCATTGCACTCTTCAGTGGATCAGTTGGAAAAAAGCCTTCTGGAAAGCCAACAAGAGAGTCCCGACACCCACGTCGAAAAAAACCAGAGTCAGGTTGAAGAGCTTGTTCTCATCAAGAAAAAACTCGGCCTGGCTCTGCAAGAAAATCAACTGCTCAAGACCGAAGTGAATCGTCTTCGCACTAAGATTGAGCAGATCAAAAAAGCAGCGGCGTAGAGCCGCGACCTTGGTTCCACTCCATACCCTCGAGTGGAACCTTTTTAAAAATCAACCTAATAATTTAAGAGCCATTTGCTGAGAGCTATTGGCGTTGCTCAGTACCGAGATGGCGGCTTGCATGAGAATGTTATTTCTCGTCAACTCTGTTGATTCTGCTGCCACATCTGTATCCCGAATTCGTGAGTTCGCAGAAGAGAAGTTCTCTTCGGCCACCATGATATTCGTTGCGGTCGATTGCAGTCGATTTTGAAGCGCTCCAAAGTTGGCGCGAATCGCATTGACCGAAACCAGAGCGTTGTCGACAACATCGATGCTCATTTGAGCTTGATCTTTTGTCGCCACTGCTTCCACCGTAAGTCCCAGGGCTTCCAATGTCGCGTTTGCGGCCGACGAGTTAAACGAGATTCGGTCTTTAAAGGCGTCGTTGTGAGTTCCCACCTGAATGTCGATGACCCCGCCTGTTCCGTTAAGAAGGTCGTAGCCATTGAATTGGGTGCTCTCCGTGATCCTTTGAATCTCTGACTTTAACTGTTGATACTCAACATCGGTGAATTTGCGTTCGGTGTCTCCGATGGTATCTGAAGACGCCTGGATCGCGAGCTCGCGAAGCCTGATCAACATATTTGAGACCTCGTTCAAACTTCCCTCTGCCACTTGCACTAGCGAAATTCCATCATTGGCATTGCGGTTGGCCTGCCTGAGGCCGCGAATTTGCGCCCTCAAGTTTTCAGAGATCGCAAGACCTGCGGCATCGTCGGCTGCCTGATTGATACGAAATCCCGAACTCAGTCGTGCCATCGATGTCTGCATCACCCTATTCGTGTTGTATAGGTTCTTCTGCGCATTGAGGGCCGCAACGTTCGTCGCTATTCTTAATCCCATTTATCCTCCTTGCATAACCCCATCCTCCTTGATGTCGTGCCTTGTTTTTTATCCCGTGGATAAAAAACTCCTTGGCAAAAAGCGCATCGTGCGCCTGTAAATAGTTGGCGAGGGCTTTGAGTCTTGAGATCATCTCTAGACACCGCTCTCAAACTACTTATCGGAAAACGCAAAACTTTTTAGAGTCCAGATTTTTATTTTTTATTGAGTGAAGCAAAGAGAAAAAATTTTGAAAACACAGACGTCACTTCGAAGAAGTGGAGCGCCGCTTGAAAATGGGGTTGGAGACCAACCCCATAATGCAGGAAACAGATCAATATTTCAGCATTCAATACGAGCTTGAAAGCTTAAACTCTCGGTTGGGTGATCACTACAAATTAAGTAGGTGATCGAAAACCTAGGTCGATGCTATTTAATTCATCGACTTGTTTAAAAGTCCAAGTGCTACGTTTGACGACTGATTAGCTTGCGCGAGAACGGCAGTACCGGCTTGCAACAAGATGTTATTTCTGGTCATTTCAGAGGTTTCTTCGGCCACATCCACGTCTCTGATTCGGCTATTGGCAGCTGACATATTTTCAACAGCAACTTGGATGTTACTGATAGTCGACTGCAGACGATTTTGAATGGCACCAAAGTCCGCTCGCATCGCTGATACGCTCACGATCGCTTGGTCAATAGCAGACAGCGCATTCTGTGCTGAAGCTTTGTCGGCGACGGATGTAAGGTTGACCCCAAGGGCTGCCGAGTTGGCATCAGCCTTAGAGGCATCAAACGAGATACGGTCGATTTCTGGATTGTTTCTCGTTCCGACTTGGAAATCGAGAATCGATCCTACGCCCGCGAGCAGTTGTGTCCCGTTAAACTCGGTTCCCACCGCGATTCGATCAATCTCTGAGACGAGCTGATCGTATTCCACGTTGAGGAACTGTCTTTCAACAGGTCCTATTGTATCAGAAGCGGCTTGAACGCCTAGCTCCCGTAAACGAATCAGAATTGAACTGATTTCGTTCATTCCACCCTCAGCAACTTGAACGAGTGAAACCCCGTCCTGCGCATTTCGCGAGGCTTGTTTAAGACCTCGGATCTGAGCTTTCAAGTTTTCTGAGATAGCGAGTCCTGCCGCATCGTCCCCGGCTCTATTGATCCGGAAACCTGACGAGAGCCGTTCCATGCTCTTGTCTAACGCCAGTTTTGTCCCCCACAAAACACGCTGCGAATTCAGCGATGCTGTGTTGGTGTTAATCCTTAAACCCATAACTTCCTCCTTGAATACTCGAGCGATCTATCCTAGATCGCCGTGAACCTTCCTGGTTCAATGGGCTACTCCACACTGAACTGATCGGCTGCTCATTATGAGACTAAAGAGGTTTTTTTCATTTTAAGACAAATCACGACGTTAGTCATGCAAAGTTGGAACGGTTGGGTCTGGTTTAATGTCAAAATACCTTTCCATGTAAACGTCTGAGATTCCCTTTTGTCGGAGTAAATCCGCCAGTTCGTCAGAGCTACCAACGAAAATGTCAGGTCCCGACACATCGTTAACGAACTGTTTGTAAGTGGGATCAATAAAAAGATCTTTTCCAGGTCCCAACCCATCTTCGATTCTCAAAAAAGTATGGAAAGAGTTCCTCACAGCCTCCGTTTTAATCCCCTTCGCTTCTAGCATAAATTGCAACTCACCCGAAGCCCCACGGCATATGCTACTGGTAAAGTCAGCCCCACACGAAGCTAGTGCTTTTTTTAACTCAGGCGTCAGATGCTGAACTTCCTCTTTAACTTTATGGACTCTAGGCAATCTTTCAGGAACTGGTTCTGAAGGGGTTACGGGACGCTCCGCCGTCGTAAGATGAGTCTTACTGAGACTTGGTTTAATTTTTGCGCCCCAAAGAAACGCAAAAAACTGCGCCGTTTTCTCGGAGATGATCTTAGCCTCAACCGCTGCTCCAAGAACGGAGGCTGTTGCTGAGGATATGGCAACAGCCATTCCGATAGAAACCGCTAAGTCGGTGGCCAGAATAGCACCCTTACAAAGAACCTCGCCCCTAAACTGCGGCGTCATGCACATGGCCTTAGCCCTTATCTCCTTGACCAACTCTTGGAGTTTTTTGAAGGCCTCTGCTTTTTGAGTCTCCTGATTGTCCCTTGCGATTTCTCCGGATTGGGTTTTCGCTATTAACTCCCGGTTATGCTCTCTGAGCCGGTTAGCCAAACTTAAAGCCAAACGCGTGCAATCCATTTCAAGGTAGTTTCCTCGACTTTTTGACGGAATATTCCAACGATCTACCAGAGCCGGATGAATCTGTTTTTCAAACAAGAAAATCATCTGATCTTTTTCGCCATTTTTATTCTCGTGGCAGGTGGCGGAGTTTGAAAGGCTTTTGGCCATGTTTTCGAAGATTGAAGCCAGCCCCATGCCCGCCATTTTGGGCATTCCAAGAATTGCATCAAGGACACTTTGCTGAAATGTGGACGTTAAATTCAGATTGTTCCAAGTACAAATTGCCGCCACCCTTGCCATGCTCTGACAAACATCCTGCGGACCACAAGTAAGAAGTCTGCTCCTAAAAGTGGAATCGCGCTCTAGCAAAGCACAGTTGTTTTTTTTGTATTCGTACTTACAAGTAGCCTCAAGGCCTTCGACGACGCTCAAAAAGGGGCGCAAACTGACGTCAGCATTACATTGGATGCTTTTCGTGCGGACTGTCTCGCAGGCCTTGATGACTGCATCTCGACGATTGGAGCGTTTAACGTGGAAGGCTCGCTCCGTATCAAATGCGGAGCTGTTTTCGTAAAAAATCACCAGGAAAAGAAAAATTTCGTAAATGCGAAAAGTCACGTTTTCGTATCGGTAAATCTCCGAGGTTGATTCATTATTTTTGCCATATCCCAGCTAAAAGTCGCATGGCTTCAATACTCGAACCAATCTATATTTAAACAAACGACTTTTTCTGAAGGAGATGGGCCTACCTTTTTCACAGTTTGGTCTATCGTAGTTAATAATAGACTGCGAACTTCAGCGGCGACCTCCGCGGAGAGCGACATGGGGCCCGTAAAGAAAAAATTGTTCTCGGCCGCAAGGTCCATTTTTGTCATTCCTTGAACTCGCCAGTTCTGATGATGTTTTGAGACATAGGGCGAGTCGGCGGCAACATGAGTGAACGCGGGACCGTAAGTGATTTTTTGTCCGTCACGTTTGCAAAGCTGATGCTCTATTAAGAAATCAACGATACGAGCGACAACAGGTTTAGGAAGCGCCATTCGTTTCGCAATCGCTTCAAGACTTTGGTACTCGTCAACCGCTGTCAGGTTTCTTATCGCGGCGTACAGCCAGCTTGAGTAGAACACAGCCTTAGTCTGGTCATCCAAGGTCAGATCTTTTTTGACTCTGCTTGCAAGTGTCTGGGCTTGCTTTCGAGCGGTCTCGAGCTTTTTTCTAAAACGAGCTTTGAGTTTTTGAGTGCCAGCTTTTTCCATTTCAACAAGCAGGAAAAAATGATCGGTCTCCGCCTCGTTAAGACCTAAAAATTCGGCGGCATCAATGGCTTGCTCGAGGGTCAAATCCTTCTCGCCCTTTAAGATCAAAGACACCAGGGTGGAGCTCACGTTCAGGGCTTCGGCCATTTTGGTTTTAAGGCCATGGCTCTTTGGCTGCGAAGTGATCCAGTCGTTGATAAATGCGCGATAATCCTGAGAATCGTAAATGGATAGCATTCCAATATTTTACATTAAGGTAAAATAATATCATTACTTTTTACTATAAAGTCCTGGAAAGACGCGTCGCGTTTATGTAGATTCAGCCCAACTCACCACAAAGGAGTTTATATGTTTAAGAGTTTAATTTTGATCGCTGCAACGATCGCTGCACAGACAGTCCATGCCGCAGATTTCATGTGCTCAGTTTCTGCGGAAAAAGAGCCAGGAGTTTACACCAAACACTTGGCCCACAAAATTGTACCGAAGGCGACTTCAGGCCTGAGTAGCACCAACTTATTGGTTCAAGGAACCAGGACCTACTATTTCCAGCAGGCTCCTGAACAAAAAGCAATTTCAGTTGGAATTTATGACTTGTCGGCAAAGCGCCTTTTCAGTTTAGCTTATTCTAAATCGAACAACGTGATGTTGATTGATGGCGGACTTAAGGTTTCTGTGATCTGTGTGCCGTACCCTACAACTGAAGAATAATGACCATGCCCCTTCCGGAATCGGGAGGGGTTTTTTTAAGGACAGAATATGAAACGGCTTTTAGTTATCTTGATGATGGTGTTTTCCCTAGAGGGATTCGCACAAACTTCAAAGCAAAGCGAGAGCAACGCGCTTATTTTTGGCGTTGGTGCTTTTGGCCCTCGAGGGGTCCTTGGTCTTTCTTATGATTATTTTTTGAACTCAAACCATGCTCTGAGTGGGGCACTTGCTATTGATTTAGTGGGGCTCACAAGCACTTTGGGGTACAAATATTTTCTTGATCCAGCGGCGCCAAGTGGAAATGTATGGGACAAATGCCTCTTCCTTTTTGAATGCGACGCTCGTACCTACTTCGGAGCCAGTCTCCAACGCAGCGGCGCTGTCACACAGAGGTATCTCGAAGATGGCGTTGAGATTAATTCCTACCGAATCGGTGCATCCTGGTTTGAGATTGTAAGTGTGGGGCGCAGGGTTTTGTTTCCGAATGGATTTACCTACGATTTGGAGTTTTCTTACAGGAATATTTTTGCAGGTGGGGAGACGGAACTGCTCTCAGGAGCTCCCACCGATGGCGACCAAAATCGATTGACTGATGGCCGGCGCTCTATTGGCTTTTCGATAGGTTTAGGCTACACGTTTTGAGGATTGTTTTTTGCATTTCAAATGTCAGTGAGGAGAATGAATGTCTGTGCTTTCGTGGACTACTTTTCAAAGAGCGATTTTAGCCCTTTTTACAGGGTGCTGTCTACTTGTTAGCCATTCGTTTGCGGGCACTGGTGATCTCGGCGGAGCCGACGGAATTGATTACAAGCTGTATGAGCACAACATCAAAGACCCCACGACTCTCCCTGCGTACAAACTAATTCAGGATCTTCCCATCATCCAAATATTTTTTGGAATGCGAAATTGGTATATCGCACCTGTAACACTTCAGGTGATCTCAAATCAAATTTTGGGTCTTAAGTTTATTGCTGAAGAAAGTCAGCAGTTCGCTCTACAAAACTCAAGGGCTGTCTGGATTGACTCGCGTTATTTCGATAAAATGCTCCCTGAAGCTCAGGCCTACCTGATTTTGCACGAAGTGATCATGACTGCTTACACTCACAAGTTCTTGACCCTGACTGAGCAATGCCTGCTGCTTAAGGGGCCGAAAGAGTGTAAGATCGATCCTTCGATCGAAGTGCTCCTTCCTCCGACGCCCTTTTCTGGACTTACGCCTGATGACTATGAAAATATCAGAACCATGACCCATTGGGCTTTCACCAAGGGTCATACAGCAACGGTCGATGAGTTCATGTATGAATTTTACCGCAATCATTTTGACGATCGATTTTTTAATCCAGAACGTTATCACTACGAAAAAAAACCAGAGGTTAAGATAGGTGGCGATACATTCTACAAACTTCTTAAGAAAGCCGATGCTGTCGGATTGTTTTCTGAGAAATGCCATTTCGTGAGTTTAAACGAGGAACATAGTTGTACACTCACATTAAAGGAATCTACCAAAACGGTTAACGCAACGGTCACATCACAGGTCCCAAATGGTCCAGAGATCAAGACAAAGACTTCTCTTTCGCTTTCAGGTCTTGAGATTGTGATTCGTGATGAGAAGGGCCGTACTTTAGCTTCAACGTACTTTTCAAAAATGGGAAATTACTATTCGACCCTCGTTCATGACGTGCGTGCCGATGAGGATTTTTATGTTATCCCAGTTGCCAACTGGTCTGACACCCCCAAGGAACGAGATCTCTTTTACACCACAGAACTTATTTTTAAGAAGAACAGGTCAGGGAATCTTGAGTTCGATGGATTCATGCTAATTCCGGGTGTGATATGGGATATTACAGTTGAAAACGGCGCTCCAATTTGCTCAACAGCCAAACCGAAACCAACACTAGATATTCGCACTTCCGCAGTGGTGATGACTCACTCTCCGCAGCATCTGCCTTATCTCAAATTCATGAGTGACAAATCCGACCCAGCTTTTGTGTGCCGCTAAAAAAAGGTCTACAAAATGACACAAGCAGAAGCCAAAATGAACTGCGAAAGGGACTTATCTCGAAGTTGCCTTCTCGAAAACCAAGGTTTTATGGAAGCCCTCAGGAGTCGTAAGGGCTTCACCGAAGCTCTCTATGATCAAGTCCTCGATCTTAAACTTTCAGAATGCCTTGCGGTTCGAGTCGACACTATTTTCGGCGAACGTGATTCTTCCGCAGCTGAGTAAGTCAGGGTCTTGAGGAAGTCTTAATTTCTGTGGTATAACCATCTTAAGTTGGGGGGTGAGATGGCATTACCACAAAAAATGTATGGAACGGCTTGGAAAGAAGAGCAAACCGCGGACCTAACCTTTCAGGCCTTGCAGGCTGGATTCAAAGCCATCGATACGGCCAATCAAAGAAAGCATTACTACGAAGAGGCCGTTGGTCTAGGTCTCCACAAATTTTTAAACCTCAGTAAACTCAAGCGTGAAGACATTTTTTTGCAGACAAAATTCACCTTCGCCAGGGGACAAGATCACCGCAAACCCTACAACGAAAGTGATCCCTTCACGAAACAAGTCGCAGATTCCTTTGCGAGTTCTCTGACTCATCTAAAAACCGACTACATAGACTCTTACGTACTCCACGGACCTTACCGCTCTGACCGCATCAGTCCCGAAGATTTAGAAAGTTGGAAGGCCATGGAGGCCCTCGTTGACTCCGGTAAGGTCAAGCATCTTGGAATTTCTAACGTGAGTCGGTCACAACTTGCCGACCTTTGCGAGCAAGTGAAGATTCGGCCTCGTTTTGTTCAAAACCGGTGTTATGCAAGAACCGGTTGGGATCGTGATGTAAGAAATGTTTGCGTGCGCGAGGGGATTCTGTACCAAGGATTTTCGCTTCTTACTGCGAATCGCTCTGAAATCGAGACCATCGATATTTTAGAGATTGCCGGCAAATACAAAAAAACCTCGGCTCAAATCATTTTTCGCTTTTGTCAGCAGCTTCGAATGATTTGGCTCACTGGGACCTCAGATGTGGCGCACATGAAGCAAGACCTTGAGGTCGATGGCTTTGAGCTCAACGAACGAGAAATGAAAGTCATTGAGAATATCGGAAGGTTAGATTAAGGGCGAAGCCAGTGGCAGTTATAACCATCCGGATTTTTTTGCAAGTAATCCTGATGGTAGCTTTCAGCTGAATAGAATGGCGATGCCGGGACCACGGCGGTCACAACCGGGCGTTGCCAGCGGCCTGACTCGTCGACTTTTTTCTTTACGGCAAGGGCCTTTTCTTTCTGCTCTTCGCTCTGGAAAAAAATGGCAGATCGATATTGAGTTCCAATATCATTTTCTTGACGATTGAGCTGGGTAGGGTCGTGGAGTCTAAAAAAAATATCTAAAAGTCCTTCATAGGGAAGAACGCTTGGATCAAACTCAATCTGTACAGCCTCGGCGTGTCCTGTTGAGCCTTTTTTGACTTCGTTGTAAGTCACCTTGTTTGGATCACCCCCACAGTAGCCAACCTCGGTGTCAATCACACCAGGAGTTTTTCTGAGAAGTTCTTCGACGCCCCAAAAACATCCGCCTGCTAAAACTGCGATTTCAGTTTTCATGGGAGCTCCTTTTTTCATAGGTGAGAAACGAAAAGGGAAGCGGTTCGGTGCGGTCGCGCTTTTCAACTAATTCGTAAACTTTGGGGTCAACTTCGGGATAGTAGGTATCTCCGCTAAACTCTCGATCAATGACAGTAAGGTAGATACGATCAACGACGTTCATCGACTGGGCATAAATTTCTCCGCCGCCAATCACGAACACTTCATCGTCTGAAGATGGAACTAAGGTCCGTGCCTTTTCTACGGCCTTCGCAAAACTTGGAACTACAAACACGTCGGGATGCGAAGGGTGATAGTCGGAATTTCGGGTGATAACGATGTGCTTGCGATTGGGAAGAGGGCTTGGCAACGATTCAAAAGTTTTGCGTCCCATGATAAGGACGCGGCCTTTGGTTTTTTCTCGGAAGAATTTCATGTCCTCGGGCAGGTTCCAAGGAAGGCCATTGTCCACACCGATCACTCGATTTTTTGACATGGCCGTAATATGACTAAGTCGCATAGATCACCTGACTCTTTGTACTTCTCCTTTGGCCACTCGTCCATCAAGATCGAAAATCACAGGTATTTTTTGACCAAAGCGGCCAAACGTCACGCTGATATTTGGATTTGAAGGCTTTTGCGATTTATTGAACTCACCGCTAAGGAACGATCCTTCAAAAGTCATATGGATTTTACCGGTTTTATATCCTTCAGAGAGGCGGTAAACCCCAGCGGCTTGGTCAGTCATCTCAGAGTCAGCGGCGATGACCATAAAAAGCGGCTCCTGACCCTCGAACTTTCCAAAACACACCGCAAAAGGGGCAACATCTTTGACCTTGCCACAGTAATCAAAGTTCATATCGAGGAAGGGCCAGCGCGTGTAAACTTTCCTGGGACTAAACACTAATTGGCGCTTTAATGACAGGGTGAGGGTCGTAATCAACCACCTCAAAATCCTCAAATTTGTAGTCAAAAATCGACGCGGGCTTTCGCTTGATGATAAGGCGAGGAAGCGGCCTTGTCTCCCGTGAAAGCTGTAAGTTCACCTGGTCAAAGTGGTTTTTGTAAATGTGCACGTCCCCACCGGTCCAAATAAAGTCTCCCGCTTCAAGGTTGCACTGCTGAGCTATCATATGGGTGAGAAGCGCGTAGGAGGGAAGGTTGAATCCTAATCCCAAAAACACATCGCAGGACCGTTGATAAAGAAGACAGGAGAGCCTCCCGTCGCTCACGTAGAATTGGAAAAAGGTGTGGCAAGGGGCCAAAGCCATTTTCCCAGCTTTAACATTCTCTTGCGGCGAAAGGGTTTCATCGGGGAGATCGGCCGGGTTCCAGGCGCTCACGATGAGCCTTCGACTGTTGGGATTTTTTTTAATTTTTTCGATGACATCAGTGATTTGGTCGATCGTGTCTCCGTCAGGAGTTTGCCAAGTTCGCCACTGTTTGCCGTAGATGGGGCCAAGATCTCCATTTTCAGTCGCCCATTCATTCCAAATTCGCACGCCATTTTCTTGGAGGGAGCTCACGTTAGTCTCACCAGCTAAAAACCAAAGCAGCTCGTGAATAACGCTTTTGGTGTGAACTTTTTTGGTGGTCAGGAGTGGAAAGCCGTTTTGCAGATCAAATCTGAGCTGGTAACCAAAAATGGACCGAGTCCCAGTGCCGGTGCGATCGGCTTTATCGGTTCCGTGCTGGATGATATGTTTTAAAAGATCGTGATACTGGCGCATTTTGGCTCCTCGGTCGGCCCCAATTTAAAAGGGCCTAGACTTTTTGTCAAAGAGGGGCGATGTAGTAGCCATGGAAATTCGCGATCCCGTTCACGGCACAGTACAGATGAGTTCAGCAGAGGTTTCAATTCTTGATAGCGCAGAGTATCAGAGGCTTCGTGCGATCAAACAACTGGGGTTTTCTGAGTTCAGTTTCCCCGGCGCTACTCACAATCGATACCTTCATTCCATAGGTGTTTGTCATCTGGCGGGGCTTGCGTTTGAGCAGGTTTTTAAGAACCATCGTTTCTCCAGCCAAGAAGTGAGAGATCGCCTTCGCCAGTGTTTTCGCCTGGGGGCGCTTTTACACGATATCGGGCACGGGCCGCTCAGCCACACCACCGAGGAAGTCATGCCGCCTTTGAGCGCGCTTAACGTGACGGCCTACAAGTACCGCAAGATCGAGGGTCAATCGGATCTTATGGAAACGCCAAATCGTAAAGCCAATCACGAAGACTACACGATTAAGATCCTGACCGATTCGCCATTGACCGACACATTGAAAAAGAGTTTCCCGCAGATGGATCCTATGCATGTGGCAAGCCTTGTAGATAAGTCATTGGATTTTGACGAAGCTTTTTTTATGGATCAAGGGGTTAATTACAAGCCGGTTCTTTCACAGCTGGTAAGTTCAGAACTTGACGTCGATCGAATGGACTACCTCGAGCGCGATTCCTATTTTTGTGGGACCAACTATGGAAAAGTAGATTTGAATTGGTTGATTTCAAATCTCACCACACACTTGGTGGATGGCAAAGCGCACTTGGCGCTGAACCGCCGCGCGCTTTACACTTTTGACGATTTTCTCATTTCTCGTCATCATATGCATTTGATGGTTTACTTTCATCACAAGAGCATTGTGTTTGAAGAGATGCTAACACGATATTTGACATCCCCTGATTGCAAGTTTTTCTTGCCTGCCGATATTGAGTCTTACACGAAATGCACGGACTATACACTCTATGAACATCTCGCTCACGTCGACAATCCGTGGGCAAAGCGTATCGCTCGAAGGAGCCCTTTTAAGGTCCTCGTTGAGTTGCACACCACTCTTGAAAACCCTCGCGTTCACAATATGAAAAGGGCGTTGGACGACGCCGGTATTGAGACGATCTATGCGAGCTCTCAAGCCAGGCTTTCTAAATACCATATGACTTTGCTTCATGACCGCGTTTACCCCATTTTTGTAGTCGATCAATATGACAAGTGGGATAAACCAGCGCCTTTGGATCAATCCACCGAAATCTTTGAGCGCTACGAAGGGACTCGCATTATCGATCGCCTGTATGTCGCTCCTGAGGATTTCGCGAATGCGGAACGCCTCATCTCGAGCAAGCGGTACTAGATATTTTCTGGCGCCTCGAATTGAGACAGTTTGTATCAAATATTGTAACCCCTCTTCTTGGCTGAAAGCTTTAGACTTAAGAAATACAACAAGGAGAGAAATTATGGACGGCATCGAATAAACAAATTTTCAAACTCTGAAATTGATTTTACTCCGGGCGTGGCTCTCCTGTAAAAGGTCCTCACCCGGAGGAAAAATGAAAACTACATTGTCACTCATCACTTTAGCAGTCCTTTTCACAAGCAGCTTATCTTCAGCTTTTTGGCCTTTTCAATCGCGAAAAGAGCGAGCTCTTGCCTATTACAACAAAGGCCTGATTGAAAACGAGTGTTCTTATCAACTCAGTTTTCGTATCGACGGAGCTTCACCTAAGGCTTCGTGCAGAGAGATCACCGAGCGGTTCAATCGGCTGAACTTGGACTATGTTCAGTTGGATGCTCATCTGTGCATTCCACCTCATCATGGTGGCAGCGTGACTTTGATTCATCCTCCTTTGAAGGGTCAGGGACAGTTTGCAAGATGCAACGTTGTTCGCAAAGCCTGCTTTGCGCTGGGTGATGGGCTCAATAGGGATTTCAGTGGTGGATTTACTTGTCGTAACCTTTCTCACTCTTCAGGGGATCAAGGCCCTGGACCTCTCGGCGACCGACGTTCTAACGATAACTGGTGCAGAGACTCCAAGTCTTACATGTCAAATGGTAAGGTCTATGGTGAAGACAATGGATACGATTCTGAACGAGATGCTAACGGCAGGAAATGTCCTTAATTAAAAAAAGGCATCAGGGGCATATGCCAATATGCCATATGCCCTTGATTAATTAAACGCCGGTATACCCGTTAAAAACTGCCCCAACACCAAGCGATGGATATCCTCAGTTCCCTCGTAGGTGTTGACGGTCTCAAGATTGTTCATATGCCTCATCGTTTGATAATCCGACAGGATGCCGTTGGCTCCTAACAGATCCCGGCAAGTTCTGGCGATCCCCAAAGCTTTGGACACATTATTCATCTTAGCCATTGAGATATTCTCGGGAGTCGCACTTCCCGAATCCATAAGTCGTCCCAGCTGAAAACACAGAAGTTGCCCAAGGGTTAAGTCCGTAAACATATTTGCAAGTTTTGCCTGAACCAGTTGATGACTCGCGAGCGGCTTTTGAAACTGCGAGCGATTTTTTAAGTATTCGAGAGTTTCATAAAAGCACGCCTGAGCAGCTCCGAGAGCTCCCCATGCAATTCCATATCTTGCAACATTAAGGCACGAGAAAGGGCCTTTTAGGCCTATAATATCTAAGCGCTGCTCTTCGCTCACGAACACATCTTTAAAAATCATTTCCGCGGACGGAGAAACTCGCAGTGAGTGTTTGTTTTTAAGCTCGTTAACGGTAAGACCTTCGCTTGGAAGAGGGACTATAAATCCGTTCACCTTTTCGTTTTCATCTTTAGCCCAGACGATCGCCAACTGAGCCATGGTTCCATTGGTCATCCACTTTTTATGGCCATTCAAAACATATCCGCCTTGACCTTTGCGCACTCGAGTTTTCATGGCTGCGGGGTTAGAGCCTACGTCTGGCTCCGTGAGGCCAAAGCAACCGATGAGTTTGCCTTGAGCCATGAGCGGTAAATATTTTTTCTTAAGGCTTTCGCTCGCGTATTTATAAATTGGGAACATGCTCAGAGCACTTTGCACACTCACAAAGCTTCTCAGGCCGCTATCGCCGCGCTCGAGTTCTTGCATGAGAATCCCGTAGTGAGTGTAAGATTTGGCCGGACAATCATATCCTGACAGCGTTGTTCCGAATAATCCAAGAGATGCAAACTCAGGGATCAGTGTCTTTGGGAATTCGGCTTTCATGTAGCCATCTTCGATGATGGGGGTGATTTTTTGGCTGACAAATTTTCTAACATCGCCTCGAGCTTTTTTTAAATCGTCGCTGAGCTCTAGATCGAGTCCCAAAAAATCAAGAGGCGCAAACTCGCTCACGTAATCTCCAGAGTCTGTCCATTCATTCCGATCCCTTGCGGACCAATCAAAAAAAGAGCCGCGTTTGTCACCTTGTCGTTTTCTACGAGCTTTGCCTGGGGATCAAATGTGCGGTGTTTTTCAAGGGCCTCTTTAATGGTCGAGCATTCGGGGTAGTGGGCGAGAAGGTATTCTTCAGTAGGTCCGATAGCAAGAACGTTGGCAGTGGCGCCCCAAGATGCAAGTTCATGGGCCAAGCATTTGGAGTAAGACACAAGTCCCGATCGTAGCGCAGAAAAAACGCTGTCGGAGGCACTTCCTGTGATTGCACTTAAGTGAGTGAAAAATAATATGCGCCCGCGCTTTCGAGTTTTTAAATAAGGCATGAGAAGGTGAGACATGGTGAGACTTGATACAAGATTTTGTGTCAGTAGATCATCGAAATGATTCCAGGTGATTTCTTGAGCCGCTGGAGTTGCCATCTGAGAAAAGTTGGTGTCGATAAAAATATCGATTCCACCGAAGGGTTCAGCGCAGCGACTTATGGCATCTTTAAGAGCCGCGGGGCTTTTGGTGTTGGCCTCTACAGCGGCACCTCTTCCGAATTTGGAGTTGATTTCTCGTGAGTCGCTCAGGTGCGAGGCAAACTTACTTAGCATTTTTGTATCATGATGTAGAAAAACGACGTCGGCTCCGAACTGAGTGAGGCCTTGAGCCAAATGTTGAGTGAAGCCAAGACTCTGTCCCATGAGCAGTACGGTCCGCTCGCGCAAGTGAAATCCCATTTCCATGGATCACATCCTTTCGACGATGATAGCGATTCCTTGGCCTCCACCAATGCAAGCAGATCCAACAGCAAACTTTTTCTGCTTTCGTTGCAATTCATAGACAAGGTGATTCATGATTCTGGTTCCAGAGGCTGCCAGTGGATGGCCCACGGCAATGGCCCCTCCGTTTAAATTGGTAACCTCAGGATTGAGTCCTAACTCTTTTTCAACGGATAAGTATTGAGCGGCAAAGGCCTCGTTCACTTCCACGAGATCCATCTGATTGAGGGACATTTTGGCTTTTTCTAAGGCTTTGCGAATAGCGCCTGCCGGCCCAATTCCCATGATAGCTGGGTCGCAACCGATGCTGGCCCAGGATACCAATCGAGCTAGGGGCTTCCAGCCTTTGGCTTTTGCGTAGGTCTCAGAGCATAAAAGGGTGCAGGCGGCTCCATCGACAATTCCTGATGAGGTCGCAGCTGTCACAAGACCTTTTTCTTTAAAAAGAGGTTTAAGAGTTTTTATTTTTTCAAGAGTGACGTCGGGTTTAGGATGTTCGTCTTTTTCGACAGAGACAGGTCCTTTTTTTGTTTCCAAAGAAATAGCTGAAATTTCTGTCTTAAAAACGCCAGCATCCGCGGCTTGTTTGTAACGGCGCTGAGATTTCATTGAATACTCATCGCAGGCATCTCTTGAAATTTGATATTTTTCTCCCAGGTTTTCCGCCGTCATGGCCATGGGGGCCTTGGCGTAGCTGTCTGTGAGAGAAGAAGTCATAAAGTCTTCAACTTCTGCAGGACCCATTCGGTATCCTTCAAACCGCGCGCCACGAAGAACAAAAGGGATTTGCGACATTTGTTCGGTGCCGCCAGCCAGAACACAGCTGACCTCGCTCGTGAGAATCATTTGCGCGGCGGAGATCCATGCCTGAAACCCGCTCCCACAGAGGCGATTGAGCGTGAGGCCTCCGGCGCTTACAGGGATCCCAGCACGAAGTCCCACGTGCCTTGCCAGATAGGCGGCATCACGACTGGACTGTACAACGTTACCAATAATGACATGTTCGACATGATTGGGATCTGCACTGACTTGGGCCAGGGTGGCTTTTGCACAAGCGACTGCGAGGTCTGTGGCTGCTTGGTCTTTGAGGGATCCTCCGAAGGAGGCGAAGGGAGTTCTCTTTCCGGCGATAACGACAATATTTTCCATCATCCCCCAAGGGTAATGAAGGGGTCTGGCGACGTCAAAGAATCCGTAAATATTTCATCGTGACCCAGCGAGTAATGTTCGACTGTGTCGCCTGTGATAGGTGTAGGTTTCTCGAGGAGAAATGATGTTAAAGATTTTAGTGATCGGGCAAGGTGGGAGAGAGCACGCTTTAATTCGGGCGTTGTCAGTTTCGGGAGAAAGCGTAGTATTGCACGCGTTGCCCGGTAGTGATGGAATCTCGACTTTGGCGATTTGTCATGCAGGATCTCCCAACGATTTTGAAACGATCGTTAACATTTGTCTGAAAAACGAAATCGACTACGTGATGGTAGGTCCAGAGGACCCATTGGTTGCAGGCCTCGCGGATCGCCTACGAGAACGTGGAATATTAGTCGTCGGTCCGAGCCAAGAAGCGGCTCAACTCGAGGGAAGCAAAATTTTTGCAAAGAAATTTATGGTCGATGCAAAAATTCCGACAGCTCCATTTGATGTCGTGACTTCCGTCGCTCAGACTCTCGAAGCTGCAAAAAAATATGAGCCGCCTTACATTTTTAAAGCCGATGGACTCGCGGCGGGAAAAGGCGTGTTTATTTGCCAAACTCTCAAAGAGCTCGAGGGCGCAGCGACTGACGTATTTGACAAGAAAATATTGGGTGCGGCTGGCGAAAAGGCGCTGCTCGAAGCGAATCTTCCTGGTTGGGAGCTGAGCTTTTTAATTCTCACTAATGGCAAGCAGTGGGAAGCCCTTCCGCTGGCGCAAGACCATAAACGCCTTGGTGACGGCGACAAAGGACCTAATACCGGAGGGATGGGAACCATTGCTCCTCTCAAAATTGCAGACGATTTGCGTGAGCGCATCGTTAAAGAAGTGATCAATCCGTCGGTCTCGATGCTCTCTGAAAAGAATATGATCTATCGTGGAGTTTTATTCATTGGCCTTATGATCACACCTCAAGGCCCATCGGTTCTTGAATACAACATTCGTTTTGGAGATCCCGAGACTCAAGTGATATTGCCGCTTCTTGAAGGCAATTGGGCTCGCGTACTGCAGAAACTTTCTCAAGGGCATTTGGAAAAACTAAAATGGAAAAACCTCCATAGCTGTTGCGTGGTCATGGCCGCGCCCGGATATCCCCAGAACGCTGAAAAGGGTGTCGAGCTCAAAGGGGATCTAAAGTTCGAAACTAACTCAAGCTACTTTCTACATGCAGGAACAAAGCGCAGCTCCGACTACACTTGGGTGACCAATGGGGGTCGCGTGCTTTGTAGTCTAGGTTTGGGTTCAAATCGCGGTGAGGCGATTGCTCAAGCTTATAGACAGAGTGAAAAAGTGCATTGGAATGGTCTACAGATGCGAAAAGATATTGGGGGCAAAGGGGAGATTACCAACCCCAACGCAACATAACTTGGTTGAGCGTGTCCCCATTTTCTAAATGGTGGTTAAAGACAAGCTGGCGCTTGCCAAAATTTTCTAAAACTTCAAGATCCATTTTTGGTGTCGTTAGATAGTATTTAAAGCACGCATTCAAATATCCGCTGTAGTCGACCTTCGCAAAATTTTGGAATGCCTGCATTTGAAATTTGAAGTCGTGTTTAATCTCACCCGGCTCTGCCCCTCCGACCGATGCATTGACTTCCATTTTCTTTTGCACTCTCTCAGAGGTTTGTCCTAAAGAACTTTGTTTAAATCGGGGAGAGTTAAAAAAAGCAGTCACGCTTTTATCAGCAATTTGTCTTGCAACAGACTGACTGTCGTCTGTCGGAGTCATATCGGTAGGGATGTAATTTGCCACGTCCTCGGTTTTAATACGATCTGCCTCAAAGGCAGCTTGAGCCGCAGAAAATCCCTCATAAGGATCAGGGCGAGGAATCGATGCCAGGGCCATCGATTCCAAACACATAACCAATAAGAAAAAAGCTGAGGCGTTTCTCATACCTTTTAACAAAGCAAGGAGAAGGCCATCTGAATTGCGATTAGTGAGTCTTTAGGAATTATGGATTAAAGTGAAACAGTCGTTGTCTAACAGGTGAATGAAACATAGTCACTCATGAGAGTGTCTCATAGTGAGACACTCTCGGGTGAACTAAAAATTACGGATGATATTTCTTGAGGTAAGCATCGCTGACCTTGCCGTTGTAATCCTCTCGAGGCCAGATCTGATGATTTCCTCGTCCCGCACGATTGTAATATGACTCGTACTCAATGTCAGTGTGGTTGGCTTTAAAGAACTCAAACATTGCTGAAACATAGAAAGCGTTGTTACCAACGTTATCTGCTGTGTGAGTCGGATTTACCGCTCCCCACTCATCGACGGCAAGTTTCTTGTGGTGCGAGCGAGCAAAAGCGAGTAGGCCTCCAATACCTTTTGATATACCAGTATTAGGGTTGTAGCTTCCGAGACAGTACTTTTCCCAATTCGCTTGGTTTTGGCAGTTTCCACCGTAACCGTCATAGTCGTCGATACTCAGAACATCGACGAGGTCATCACCAGGATAATAATCAGCGACGGCTTCACGCGTATTCTTTAAGACGTTCCAAACAATTTTGGCTTTTGGTAACGTGTCTCGGTAGATTCTTGCGATTCGCCGCCAAGACGCTATGTAAGAAGCTGGCGTTGCCTTGAGAGTTCCGGTGTCAGTATGGTTTGTGTAAGACCAAGGATAACCTTCGTCAGTTTCCCAGCCTATACGAAGGTAGATCGGTTTTCCCTGACTTGCTCGTAGAACTTGGTCAGCAATGGCTTGGTGCTTTTTATCGATTCCACCGCGAGCGACCATGTCAAACTTCATGGTATCGTGGCTTGTCAAAACTGGAATCGCGAGCACTGGAATGACTCCGGCACTAATCATACCTGCAACGGCTCCATGGTCAGAAATTGAAGGAGCAGCAGCGCACTTTTCGTAGGATCCGCCTTGAGCCTCATCGTAATTCTGGGCGCCGATAAACGCGACGGCGACGTCAACTTTACGACCGCGCCATGCTGAGTATCCTCTGATCCCATCAACAGTAGGTTGGAAAAGATCTGAACCTGCAGAAAATCCAGATTTCCACGGAAGTTTACTTTGGTTTGGCACTGGAGTAGGAATTGGCGTCGGCCTTGGCGTAGGGGCCGGAGTTGGTTGTGCCTTGAGTGTGTAATCCAAAGAGATGTAGTCCAGAGGAATGCTCGGAGAACCAGGATCAGTAACAATACGAAGATTGAGCTGGCCCATCACAGGATCAATGAAGCGAGCGTAAGGTGTTGGAATCGAAAAGTACAGTTGGCTCCAGCGCGGCGACTTCGCCAAGTGGATTTCTCCAATTTGCACCCATGATTCGTCAGTGAGGTTTTCTACGTAGAGAGTCGCGTTGAGTGCAGTTTCTGAATTCGCACGTACATTCAGATCTACTTTAAATGTAGCGATTGAGTTTCTCGTAGTCTTAAAGCCTGGGAACTCCAGGTGACCACGATAGCCTTTTCGAGGGTCAGGTGTCAGAGTGAAAATACGAGAGGGTGTGTAGTTAGAACCAGATTCATCCAACTTATGGGTTGCATTGATGTCACCACTGCTTCCGCCGTAATATGCAAAATGTTTGTTGGCGTAAGCTCGCAGGCCCTGTGGACTCTGCGGTGATCCTCATCGGTGTCTCGATATATAAATTTGAGACACCAAATTGAAACGCCTAGGATTATGAATTTATTGTAAGAGCTGCGGACGAACTCTGGTGAGTAAGAGTTCGTCATAGAAAACTCCAGGGAACTAATTTTTTTTTGTTTTGCTCGACGGTTTTTTCGTCTTTTTTGGAGGCGTTTCGGAGCCTGGTTTTTTGCTAGTGCGCTTTCGCGTAAGGACGATAGATGCAAAATTGTGCTGCGAGTCCTGCCACTGTCCAATGACCTTTTGATTTTCAGGAACGCCGCCACCGTCATCAAAATCGCCGTAAATATTTACTTTGTAAGGAGAGCTGTCCTTCCAAGATTTACCATTCAGCGTAAACCTCGGAGGACTACGGGTACGATCAAAGGTGACGGTAACGTTCTGTTCGACAGCCCTTGCTACATCTTCTTTATCAATCCTATGTAACTTTCCAGCCAGGGTGGGATAATCTGGAACGTTATTAACTACGGACTTTTCAATTTGTAAATCAATCTGAACTTCCAGGCCTTTTAAAGCACCCGATTCAAACTCCGCTTTGGTGTACCAAGTACCAACCAGAATCTGAAGTTCTTTTTCAAGTTTGCGATAGTACTCCTGAGTTGCGCCTTCGGTGGGTGCCTGTTGGGCTTGACTAGATTTCAGAAGATCAAACTTCCCAAGTTCTTGGCCAATGAGAGTCGTGATCGTCCCAGTAAAGTGAGTGCTTTCAAATTTTCCTCGGATGGTCGAAATTTGAAGTGAGTTGGGATTTGTATTGTCTTGCACGTAAGTGAAAGTTCCAAAAGTGTCAGCACCAAGTTCAGGATCTGTAATATTACCAGTGAGCTTAGTAGGTTCCACAGGAGCATCAACGCGGTTAAAGCTCACGTTCATTGTAGGCAAGAATTTTTGTGACCCATCAGAGTAGTAGCCATTCTGAACTTGTCCCAGCACCATATTCAAAACCATTGGAATCGTGCGATCCACAGTCACTAGATCCCCTTCGTACGTCCCCACGTAGTTCGCATAATTTTGTTGAAGCTTTTGAATTTTCTCATAGTCGTGGTCTTGCTGCTTTTCTTCTTTGAAACCTGGGAAGCATCCCTGCAAAAGAAAAACGAGGGCTATGAGGCCAGACAGCCGCCATCGGAAATCTGCGAAAAACACGTTCATCTGCGCTATCTCCTCTTCGCTTAAAGCGAAACCCCTGGCTCTTTTTATCATTTCTTCGATTAAAAGTAACGAGAATTGAGAATCTTCGGGGGATCGTTAATTTTCTATGAGCGCGAAATGCCATCTCCCGAATAATGCCCCTTGGCTCTCCAGCGCCGGAGCCGGGAGTTTTTTACTGCGGTCAGAGTTTCACGCGTCTAACGGAAATAAGACATGACAGGCCCGAAACTCATGAATAAAAAACTACAAAAAGGACATCATATGACACTTTGGGATCGTCGTGAGTTTTTGTGTTTCTTGGGTCGCAACACGGTAGCTGTGCTAGGGGTCAGCGCGCTTTCTTCATGTGCAGGTAAAGCTATTTCGTCGAAAGGTTCCGAAGTCTTTCCAGGAGTGTGGGTTCCACAGTTGGACGCGCAAGGTGGAGACAACCTCGTGCTTGTCGATGGTCTTGAGTCAAAGGTTTTGGTTTCGTGGATGGATCCTCTGAACGCCAAGGAACGATTTGGCTATAATAACGACTACACGGCCTATATTCCTTTTTCTCCTTCAAATCCTGACGAAGGGTTTCTTTGGGTCAATCACGAGTCCGTGCACCCAGGATTTGTAAGCCAACATTGGAATGATTCGCTAAAAACTCGGGCGCAGGTGGATATTGAACGTGAGGCGGTTGGTGGAAGTATCTTGCATGTTAAACGTGTAGGTAGTCACTTTCAGCTGGTTCAGGGATCGGCTTTTCACCGGAGAATTTCGGGGACGGCATCGATTCCTTTTGCGGGATCTCAATCCATTGCAGGAGCAAGGTCTGCCGTTGGCACCCTCGCAAATTGTGCTGGCGGAGTCACTCCGTGGGGAACGGTCTTAACCTGCGAAGAGAATTTTCAAGATTTTTACGGTAACAACGTTTACGATTCTACGGGCCGCAAATCTTTCGAGCCGCCTAAACCAGATTCAGGGTGGCATCATATTTATAGCTTGCCTCCCGAACATTACGGCTGGGTTGTTGAGATCGATCTCAAGCAAGCAAAAGCAAAAAAACTAACAGCGCTTGGGAGATTCGCCCACGAAGGAGCGACTGTGACGACGGCTGATGATGGAAGATCCGTTGTCTACATGGGTGACGATGCCAAAGACCAGTGCTTTTACAAATTCATCAGCCACAAAAAGGGAAGTCTCGAAAGTGGGGATCTTTACGTCGCAGACCTAAAACAAGGACGATGGATTCACCTTCATCGTGACAGCCATCCGGTTCTGGCAAAAATGTTTAAAACACAAACCGACCTTCTCATCCGCACGCGAGATGCAGCTCGCGCCGTGGGTGGAACGCCCCTCGATCGCCCCGAAGATGTAGAGATCGATCCCGTGAACAAAGCTGTTTACGTGAGTCTGACAAACAACGCTCCTCGCGGAAATTATTTCGGCTCCATTTGGAAGTTTGTCGAAAAGGATAACAACCCGCTGGCACTGGAGTTTAAGGCTAGTAGCTTTCTCACAGGCGGGCCAGAAATGGGTTTCGCTTGCCCTGACAACTTGGTTTTTGATCCTGCGGGAAATCTATGGATGTGTTGTGATATGCCGACGGATCCAAAAGCTTCTGGGCCCTACGAGAAATTTGGGAACAACGCTTTGTTTTACATCCCGTTTTCTGGACCTCAAGCAGGACGTGCGATTCGAGTTGCCGTAGGCCCTAAAGACTGCGAACTGACGGGGCCATCATTTTCGCCAGACGGAAAAACTCTCTTTTTAAGTGTTCAGCATCCTGGAGAAAAAACCGTCGATCCAAAACACCTCACGAGTCATTGGCCTGACAGGGGAGACTCCATTCCAAAGCCATCCGTGGTGTGTATAAGTGGACCGCTTTTAGAAAAGCTTCTACATGGCCCCTTTAATTGTTGATGGATTGGGGGACTTCGGTAAGGTCCCAATCCTAAAATTTCACATCACGTTTTAAATGAGTATCTCGTTATGAAAATGCGCGTACATGATCAGATGGGCCTGGAGTCGCTCTGCTTTTTTCGTCGTTGCCCAGGTCTTTCTCTTT
>JBGATJ010000088.1:0-15496 GCA_044229295.1 Pseudobdellovibrionaceae bacterium | reverse complement strand
CGCAAGGAAGAACCAGAACATCGGGGACAAAAAGAAGGTTTCATAAACGCGAGTCTTTGCAAAAACAAAAGCTAGCC
Organism: Pseudobdellovibrionaceae bacterium; assembly: GCA_044229295.1. Lineage (GTDB taxonomy): Bacteria > Bdellovibrionota > Bdellovibrionia > Bdellovibrionales > Bdellovibrionaceae > JBGATJ01. Next base: position 15,419 of record JBGATJ010000088.1, on the reverse strand, counting down.
CAAACTCAATGAAACCCAGCGCCCCGTCCGTCTCGGACTTTAACAGACAAGGGCCCCAGTTTAGATTTTTTTGAGCCAACCCTGTCGTTTGAACCAAAGAAAAATCGAGATTGCTACAATGGTCATAAGGCTTAAAACGATAGGGTACCCATACTCGTTTTTCAGCTCTGGCATGTGCTCAAAGTTCATCCCATAGACACTAGCAATAAAATTCAGTGGTAAAAAAAATAAAGAGATTACGGTTAATAGCCGCATCACCTCGTTGGTTTTTTGCGACGATAGCGATATGTGCAGGTTCAAAAGATTGTTGATATTTTCCATCAAGTCTTCGGCAAAAAAGTAGAGACTATCTAGTGTGTCTTTGAGATCTTGCGCGTGAGGGGTTTGCTTTTCGTAGAGATGAGTGTTGATTTTTATAAGAACATCCATCGACATTCGAAGCATTCTCTTGATGACAGAGACTTTTCTTTTTAGGAAGTAGCCTTTTCGTAAGAGATCCGGGCTTGTTTGAGAAGTTTCAAAAGTCTCTATCTCAAACTTTTCAAGTTCGTCAGAGGAAGCATCAATTGGCCGTTCATAAGACATAAAAACAGCTTCTAAGATCTCGCTGAGTAAAAGTGGTGCCTTGCTCGTATCAAGCTCTAGGTGTGACCACTTTCTCTGAATCTCCTCGAGATCCGAATAGTGCTTACGATGAATGGTGATGAGAAAGCGGTCGGAGATAAAGATAGCAACTTTACGCGTCAGTTCCTGGACAGTATCACACTCCGTTTGGCAGGAGGCATCGTATGCTCTCAGAATAATGAAGTGGATGTCCCCAACTTTTTCGAATTTCGGGAGGTGCTCAGGGTCTAAACAATCCTGCAGTAAAATAGGATGAATGCCGTAATCTCTCGCAAGCTGTTGAAGATCTTCGCGAGAGGGGTGTATGAGGTCGATCCATTTAAAATCCACAGATGCTCGCAATCTCAAAAATAAACTTGAAAGCCTGAGGTCAGTTGAGGTCCTGCCGCCGATGTTGAGAGGCCCGCTAACGAGGCTTTCTCGTAGTGGTATCCTAGACTGGTTCTTACACAAAAAGGGTGTATTGTGGGAAACCATTTTAATGTCGGGCCGAAAAAGGCCCGTTGTCCCGAAGGCGAGGACGAGTCTTCGTCAGTGCTTGACGATCCTGATGATTGAATGATTTCAAAAGTCATTGCAGGCACGAGGGTGTTTGGGCTTTGATTTTTGACAAAATTCCATTCCGCAATCAAACCAAGATCAGTCGTTAGGTCTTTGGAGTTTTGGGTGGTTGCATTGGTTGTTTGGTAACCAATGAGACCTCCAAGTTCGAAGGAACCCCAGTTTCTCGAATATTTCAGTTGAATCGCAAAACTATCTATTTTTCCATCGGTGCCAGAAGAGGTTTTAAGCGAAGAGTATCCCAAATTAAATCCAACGCTCTGAACCCGGCGGCCAGCTTCTTTAATGCTAAAAAAAAGACTTTCATCAGCGCCTGGATTGCGGGTCAGGAACATTGACTCCCCCTCTTTAACACCCTCAGACGCGGCTTCAACGGTAATGGTTTTACCGACGGCCTTGATAACTTTCACCGGGATCTGAGCGACGGCAGGAGAACTGATACTTGCCATAAGAAAAAAAATGTAGATCATTCCCCATGCTAAAACGAAACTCGTCATTTAGGTAGCGGTTTGTGACACTGCTTACCGTTGAACAGGCAAATTGATTGATGTAAGTACCATGCCTCGGAGGGGGAATGAAAGCTTACATTTTTGCATTTGCTTTGATGATGGCCTATTCAGGTTTTTCACACGCCGATAGCGCGGCTAAGACGTTCAATATTTCTGGACAGTTTGTTTTTGTGGACGAAGAGACGAAGTCTGATGGCGAGCAGTGTGTCGACGGCGTTTACTACCAAGTTGTGTGCATCGACTGGGCAAGTCCTGGAAAGCCGCAGTTTGCAGATGTCGATTGTGATGGATCCGTTGGATCTTTTGAGATCAATGAACTCACTTCGGGAAATGATTTTAGCTGTTTTATTCGAAAAAGCGATGACCAAGAAACTTATGAAAATATTGGCTCTGTCTACTTTGTTTTACCTGGAGAAGTGGGTCTTGAACAAGTTTTCTCGGCGACTGCCGACATGAAGATGAGAGTGATGTTTTATGGCGATCAAAACATCCGGGGCTACCTCTTGAAAAAAAGAATGTTAGATTTGCGTTAGGAACGTTTGTCCCTTTGCGAGCTTAAAAAATTTCGGTTAGTGGTTTTGAAGATTCAAAATTACGAGGTTGTTATGTCAAAAGCTGCGCTAATCATTTTCATTTCATTCTGCTCAACGATGGCCTTCGGTGAAGAGCCAACGGCTGAAGCTCCAGGATACAAGATATCAGGAGATTTTAGATTTCGACATAAAGGCACTCAAACTGAGGGTCAGGACGAAAGAAGAATTCACGAGGTTCGAGCTCGCCTCGGTATTGTCGGGACCGTCAACGAATATACAAAAGCGGTTTTTAGAATAGCGACGGGATATGGGGGAATCAGCGCCAATCAACAGCTCGGTAAAAACACGGCAAGAACTTTCGAAAACAAACCTTTCAATTTAGATCAGGGTTATATCGACTGGAAAAGTGAAGGATCTGTTGAGGTGATGTTGGGGAAAACTGCAAATCCATTTTATGCTGTCGGCAAAAGCCAGTTGATTTGGGACTCAGATATTTCTCCGGAGGGTTTGTCGCTAAAAACAAATTTTAATCTTGCTGAAGGATTTGATGTTTTTGTGAATGCCGGAAGTTACTGGGTTGCAGAGAACTACGACTCAGTTGGGAAAGATCAAGGGGACACTGGTGTTGTCGGCGGGCAACTTGGTTTAAAATATGCGGCCAATGGATGGAAAGTTATTTTGGGAGGAGGACAAACCGATTACGTCGGCTTTAAAGAAGACCGTCTTGTCGAAAATACTCCGCCTGCGACGATTTCAGACACGAACACACTCAACGCAGACGGGACCTATGTAAACGGATACAAACTCACCGAATTATTTGCGGAAGTTTCTACAAAATTTGATGATTTGGAACCCATGATTTTTGCTCACTCGGTTTCTAATTCAGAAGCTTCAGACAAAAAGACGGCGTTGTGGGCGGGACTTGGTTTGATTTACAAAAACGTCTCTCTCACCGTTGCGTCTCTCAAAGTGGAAAAAGATGCTGTCGTTTCGAAATTGACTGACAGTGACACTCCTGGGACAGATATCACTGCGACACGTTTGATGGCGTCTTACAAAGTTGTAGAAAATACGACTCTTGCACTTTCTTATCAGAAGGGGACAAATCCTATCGAGTCTGGACTCACTAAAACTTGGATCATGGCTGACGCGATCGTCACATTTTAACTTTATTGTGAAGGTCCCATCGCATTCTGCCTTTGCTAGGTGTGACTTTCGACACATTCCCTTATTGGGTTGAGCGATAGACTCCTTCGAGTTAACTCTCATAGCCAGGAGGTTGTATGTTTTCCGATATTAAGCTCGAAGGCCGCAACGTAGCCATTTTAGCTACTGATGGATTTGAAGGATCGGAGCTATTTTCGCCCAAGGAAGCTCTCGAACGAGCAGGGGCTGAAGCTGATGTGGTGTCGCTCAAGTCAGGTTCGATAAAGTCTTGGGGAAAAGATGGCTGGGGTCAGTCCATTGAGGTAGATCTCACACTTGAAGACGCTGACCCTAACGACTATGAAGCGCTCCTTCTTCCTGGAGGAGTGATGAATCCAGATCATCTACGCAATAACCCTAAAGCAATTGCCTTTGCACAAGCCTTTGTTGATTCAGGTAAACCCATAGCTGCCATTTGCCATGGACCGCAACTTTTGATCGAGACCGGGATCTTGCGGGGCCGCCGCGTGACCTCGTGGCCATCAGTAAAGACAGACATGATAAATGCTGGTGCTGAGTGGGAAGATAGCGAAGTGGTTACGGATCGAGGACTTGTCACAAGTCGAAAGCCAGCTGACATCCCTGCATTTTCAAAAAAAATGATTGAAGAATTTGCGGAAGGTCCACATCAGCCGACTCCGTCTAAGAAGGCTCAAGAGGAGCTTCGCCACTAGTTTCGTGACTTGTGTGTTCTTGCGCTCGACTTTGAATCGATTTTAACACGGCCTCGACTTGCTGAAGAGAGCTGAGAAGGTTTTTCCCGGGGCTGACCTGAGGGGAGGCGATCCACAGGTTCGAGAGACTCGACCAAACAGGAGCTTCTTTAAAAGAAAGGCCACCGGCTCCAGCATAAAAAGGAACTACTAAAATTCTTTCGGACTGGAGTTCATTTGCAGATTCTGGGAAAGCGCGCTTAATTTGACGCTTCATTTTTTTCAGAGCAACGGCTATGTTTTCTTCATCATCGGCATCATCTTGGTCAAGAAATGAGACCCACTGAGACAGTTGAGCATCCTCTGCTCCCTCGGCTCTTTGGAAAAGACCGGCACACGGTCCAATCTCATCTTGAGTTGTTCCGTTGAGTACGAAAACTCCCTGGGATTCAGTGATTCGACGACGATAAAGCAAATCGAGGCACAGTGCCGTCCAGTACTGATTCTTAGCTAGTTTCTGTTTCGTGCGGCCGTTGATTTCGTCGGCAGGAAGAAGTCCTAGAAGATCTTTTGGGGGACCGGTAAAAATATAATTCTTTGCCTTAAGTTCCTTTGATGAATTGACCATGCATGATTTCACCATTTTTTCTTCGCAAAGAAATTTTGTAACCATGGACCTATATTGAATCTCATTTTCTAAGCGCTCTTGAAGCACTTTTGTCCATTGATAAACATCCGGAAATACTTTTAAAAAAGATTCTTGAATAAAATATTGCAGCTCTTCAACAAATGGCGGACTTGAATCACCAAAGCCGACAAAGGGTTTAAAGGATCCACTTTCAAAAGTAGAAACTGGTTCGGACTGAGGGTTCAGTTCAAGCTTCATGTCTAAAATATCTGAGACGAATGCGAGAGCTTGCTGCGTCTCTTCGGTATTTGGCAAGAAGCGTAATCCATTGTTGAAAGTCCCGATATCGTATTCGATCCCGCGGTTAAACCCACCAGAGGTATCGCTGGTTTCGAGGAGGGAGACCTGAAAGCCCATTTTTTTTAAGCCGTAAGAAATCATCAAGCCTGTGAGGCCTGCTCCGACGACAATAAAATCGAGTTCGTGATTTTTTTTTGCGTGTGCCATATCTGGGAAATCATATTATGTCGATCTCAGCACTGCAATCAGAAATCGAAGGCATTTTCTGACAAGGGGCTTGGCTTTGGGATACCGATCGAGAATTGTAGCTAAAGGAGGCGAGACAAAGTAATAAATTTGGATGAACGCGCGTCCAAGGAAATATTTCTGAAGGACGCGGTCACGAAAATCCGAGAGCTCTAAAACCTCAGGTGCCACAGGGTTTAAGAATGCAGAAGTTGCGATGAAACACCTTGGACGATTGGAATTTGCTCCTCTTAAAAATGCCCGTATGGCTGCAGGATTTTTTGATTGTCTCACAAAGGATTGAGCTTTTCTCATGATATCGGGATAGACGGGAGTGTACCTGATAAACTGGGCGAGCTGATCTGCTGCTTGAAACTGCCGGTCGAAATATTTGTCGCTGGAATCATAGATGCGAAGAAGATCCCAATAAACGGAGGCGACGACGGTAATCTCTTTCGTGCGAGCGGCCTCTTTAAAAAGCGCAGGATTCAGTTCCCCTGCTTTGACATCAAAAACCACTTCCATGGATTTGAGATATTTCTCGTAAGCAACAGCAGCCTCAGCAAAGGCTTTTGATTGCATGGCAAGGCGCGCTTTTTTGACAAGAACGACACGGCTTTTCCAAAGTTGAAGACGATTGTCTTCTTTGGCTCGCTGTTTTGCTAAATTTTTTGCGCCCTTCGTAAGGAGGGCCTGTATTGAACTGTAACAATTGAGGCAGATTTCATTTGCCGCGAGACTCATGCCGTTTTGTTGCATTCGAATACGAAAACCAGATTCGATGGTCTGGAGCTCGGGAACTTCATTTTGGCACTGTGGGCACTGTTTCATAGACTGGTATAATTTTAAACTGAAACCCACAGCAATCAAGCCAGGAATAAATATCGCGACTACGTCTGATCTAGAGCAGGTGAATTGGATCTACGTCTAGCATCCAGCGAACCCCGCTTGGGAGCCAATCCGTTTTGTAACTTAAACGCTTTAGAAAGAGGTGCAGGACCGTGACATTCTTGGCTTTGATAAGCATGTGAAAACGAAAGTATCCGCGCAGTTTAGCAAGAGCTGCCTGGGTTGGACCTAACAGCTCGAGCTCTTGGAACCGTGGATCTTTGGTTTTGAGGAGCTCAGCTCTATGGAGCAATCGATGACAGGCCTCTTCGACAGCACCAAGTTTTTGGCTTTGCAAACGAATCGATACAAGGCGGCCTGTGGGCGGATATCCCAACTCTTTTCGATTTTGAAGCTCGTAACCGGCAAACCCTTCGTAGTCAGTGAACTGAGCGTATTGCAAGCTGGGATGCTCGGGATTGTAAGTTTGAACAATCACCTTTCCAGGATCTTGGTCTGCTGCCAAGTGTCTTCCCGAACGCCCGCTCACCTGTACAAGAAGTTGAAAACTTCTTTCAGACGCGCGAAAGTCCGGTAAATTGAAACCAACATCGGCAAGCACCAGGCCCACAAGATTCAATCTTGCAAAGTCTAGCCCTTTTGCAATCATCTGGGTTCCAATAAGAATATCGATCTCGCCATTTTCCATATTTGAAATCAGGGACTCTAAATCTTCGCGACTCGTAATTTCATCTCGGTCCGCCCTGGCAACCCTGGCTTGAGGAAAGCTCCGCCTGATATCCTCTTCTACTTTTTCGGTCCCTAATCCAAGTGGGGTAAGTTGTCCTTCCCGACACGTCGAACAGGCTTCGGGGAGCGGTTTGTGAAAATCACAATAGTGACAAATCAAATGGGTGCGTGAGTGAAGAGTCAAAGAGATATCGCAGTTAGGACATCCTTCAGTTTTTCCACAAAGAGGACACAAGACGATGTTTGCAACACCACGGCGGTTAAGAAAAAGTGCGACTTGTTCCCGTTTTTGAAGAGAGCTAACGATTCCGTCGTGAAGATTTTGACTGAGCCAAAATGGAAGATCATCGGTTTTTTTGACATCTTTTAAGTCAACAATCTCAACATTTGGCATTTTTCGCGATTCAACCCGTGACGACATCCGATGAATTTCAAACTTTCCTTCTTTGACGTTGTTCCAGGACTCGAGGCTCGGTGTCGCAGAACCCAAGACGACTGGGCAGCCACGAATTTGACCGAGGCGAATGGCAGCGTCTCTTGCGTGGTATTTCAATCGTTCTTCTTGTTTGAAACTTGGCTCGTGCTCTTCGTCTAAAACAATAAGGCCCAGATTTTTGAGAGGACAAAAAAGGGCAGAGCGCGCTCCAATGAGAATTTTCTTTTTCTCTTCGACCATATCCCACCACTGATCAGTACGCTCACGGTCGGTCAAGTGAGAGTGAATAACTCCGACGTTATCTCCAAATCTCTGGACAAACCTGCGGACCAGTTGAGGGGTGAGCGAAATTTCTGGAACGAGAAAAAGGCCCGATCGCCCTTGTTCTAAAGTTTTGGAAAATAAGTTGAGATAAACTTCGGTCTTTCCGGAGCCGGTCACTCCAAAAAGCAGATGTGTCTTAAACCCAACATGCTGTTGAATCGCCTTAATGCAGTTCTCCTGCTCCTCGGTGAGCCGAAGGGGTTCAGCCACACCTTTCGGTACGGATTCAAAGAGATTCTTTTTTTTTCTTGTCCCCTTTTTGAGAAGCGGAGGCAAGATCAGCGATGCTACTTGGCCGACTGGGAAAAAATAATATTGGGCGATCCACTCAATCCAGCGAAGATAGCCTTCATCAACCTCAAAACTCTCCGGAAGGACAGCAGCGATTGGCTTTGCGACAAATTCAGACGGAGCTGCCGAATCGCGCAAAACAAGCCCGGTCGCCCGCCTTTTTCCGAGAGGGACTTCTACGAAAACCCCAGGCTTTATTCCCTCAATGTCTTTATTGTCGAGATAAGTAAGCGCTTCCATCAGTGGAGCGTTGACAGCAACGCTCCAATATTTTGGGCTCATCTCATCCTCGAGTAAAATTCCTCAATTTGAGTGCGCAGCGCAGGTTCTGGAATGGAGTTGAAATTCATTTGCCCAGTAATACTCGCGGCCTTAGCCTGGCCTGCAGCTAAGCCCGTAGCATTAATGAGCTGACCCTGAACGGTGTTAGAGCCCCAATGAAATAACCGATTTTTAGGAAGTTGCAAACCACGAGAATAGGAGTTGTAGTTGTCTGCTGTGATTTCTGCGCCATCAGCGAAGCGAATTTTACGAATCAGAAATAGATCCTGCTCGATCCAAAGACCTGGCAGGGGCGCACCTTGAACTGGGGTTGGCTCCCCAAATGCCCATGCCGTCGTACCACCGACTCGGGCAAGTCTTACAAACGATTCTGGAATCCACTTGATGTCATGCATGTTTCGCGGAGGTTGGTGCCGTTGAGCCACATGAGCCGGCAAAATTTGCGCGTGAATAAGACTCGCAATCAAACTGTCTTTGGTGCGGTAATTCCAGAATCTTTCAGGTGAGTCGGCAGGCCAAGGTTTTTGTTTGGGGCCCTGAGGAGAGTTCCACCTTCTAACTCCTTGAGAATATATCATCGAAAATTTGATTTGTTCTTTTTGATCCTTGGTCCCGGTGACATTGACTCGCATAGATCCTTCACTATCGACGACCCACGTTTCGCGCAACGAGAATGGCTCGGTGCTCGCAGTAAATTGCAGCTCCTGTTCAATGAGATAGGTTCCAGTGCCAGCATTATCAGTAACTCGATCTAAAATGGTGCGAGCCCGCGGAATGTATGCAAGAACCAGAGAGGGCAAACACAGAGTTAAAAAAATAACAAACTTCATCGCGACTCCACAAACTGAATACTAACGTTGTTCTTTCAATCGAGCTACTAAATCTACAAGATAGTTTTTAAAGCTGGGTCCAAACTCGCTGTTTTGGAGTGCAAGTTCGACATTGGCTTGTAAGTAACCAAGTTTATCTCCGGCATCATAACGGGTTGCAAGGAACTCCTGGGCCCAAAGGCCTTCGGTCGATGCCAGTCGAGACATGGCATCGGTGAGTTGGATTTCGCCATTAACACCTGGTTTGGTCTCTTTGAGAAGGTTCATGATTTGACTTGTGAAAACATAACGACCTGGCAATGCCCATCGGCTCGGGGCCTTGTCGACAGGTGGTTTTTCGACGACCGACTTCACTTTAAAGCGAGAACCAACTTTGGTTTCGACATCGATAATTCCGTATTTTTTGACCTCAGCAGGAGCGACCTCCATGACGGCAACCGTGGAGAGATGAGTGGACTCGTAGCCCTCAACGAGTTGGGCCGTTACCGTTTTCTCACCAGGTTTATTCACCATAATTTCGTCCCCGAGAAGAACTGCAAAAGGTTCATCCCCCGTGACGGGAAGACCACAAAGAACAGCATGACCCAAACCGAGAGGTTGTTTTTGTCGAACGCTGATGATGTTGGCCTTTTGCCGTAATTGGTGAACCCGCTCGAGCAGAGCGAATTTGCCATCTTTGGTGAGCTTATCTTCTAGTTCGTAGGAGTGATCAAAAAAATCTTCAATCGCAGTTTTGCCTCGGCCTGCAATCAAAACAATGTCTTCAATCCCCGCGCGAATAGCCTCCTCAACAACATAAAAGATAATGGGGGCATCTACAATGGTCAGCATTTCTTTGGGAACGGTCTTGGTGGCTGGCAAAAATCTTGTCCCTAAGCCTGCCGCAGGGATGATCGCCTTTCTGACTTTGCGCATTCGTATGACCTCATCATTCTGGTGAATTCCGTCTCAGATTGAGAACAGCAATTCTCACATTTAAACGTAAAAGAAAAAAAAGTCGAGATTCGTTTTATTAAGAGATCGATACCTTCCGAAACGAATGCAAGTTAGACAGATTGTGTTATCATGATAAGAGCTTATAAGGGGACTTCATGGTTAAGAAAAAAGCTAAGAATGCACTCATTCTTCCTTTGGTCGTTTTTGGAATCCTCAGCATTTTAATCGTGTTTCAAAACTGTGGTGGCGGAGCCGAGGAAGTCGACAAAGACGCAAAAGAGCTTAGCGAAATGGCTGCCGCTCCGTTTGCCTTCGATACGACAATGAATGAACTCAGTTACCTGTCCTGTTCGGAAGGTCGTTCCGGACACTCTCTCGACCCCACCATTTTTTACAGCATCAAGCTCGGAGCTTTTCAAAAAAGTGCAACTAACGAAAAGGCAGGAGTTAAGCTCTCTAAAGATTTTCTCTCTTTTGTTGATTCAAAATATCCGCTTGCTTCAAACGGTGGTCACGGGGACCCGGTAAAAGTTGCTAAAGCACTGGCTTCGGCAGACATCAACAAAGGCGCGCGCCTTCAACTGACAGTTCGGCCTCGAGGCAGTCTGCAATCGGAAGTTTTAAGTGTAGATAGTCGATCTGACGAAGGTAAAAACTACGGTTACATCAGTCGTTCACTTTCAAGCGAAGACATCGCACCTCAGTTGGCAGCAACCCGAGATGCACCTGTCACAAGTTTTACAGGAGGCCTTACAGCCGCCGATCGCGAGGTCGTTGGCTCGCTCCGATTTTACGATAGCGAAGATGCGATGCAGGTCGTGCGAACAAGTTTGCACAACACCTATATCCTTGCGATGACTTACACTTTTGACTCCGAATCAGTTTCTGGAACAGACCAGTTCCTGGCAAGAGCGCCAGCTGGGCAAAATGACAAAGTGGGCGGAAAAGTTTATGGGCGAGGATACCTTCCCCACTTCAAAGCCGCCGATATCGGGGGAACAACACCGCTTCCTCTTCGTGTTTTGGACACTGTAGACGAAATTAATTTAGGTGAGGATCTTACAAAAAAAGTCGCCGGTATTACTTGGACATGTGATCCTCGATACCGATACAAAATTATCGCTCTTAAGGATCGCGCGACAGTGTGCCCAGCTCAAGGGGCTTTGAGTCCAACCCAAGCTCTTGAATATGAAATGGTCAAAAAACATCTCCGCCCAGAATACTGGGACGTGAATGTTGGAGCAAGATGTGCAGTCCCTCGCCAAGGCTCATGCTACGACGAGTCTGCGCCTATACTCTACACTTTGCCAAGTGAGCCTGGCTATGCTTCGATCCCGGTTGCTGAGCGTGATTGTGGTCCTACCAAGCCGAGGGATTGTGTTCAGTTTTTTAGCTTATGTACACGAGCTGTAACCGCTCCATAGACCTTATCCATAGACCTCTTAAAATTTCCTTCATAGCGTTTTACTTCGCCCCGAAATACGGGGGCGATTGCCATTGACCCTCGTGGTTTTCAAAGTGTCTAATGGGGCATGTTCGTGGTCCTCTTCGGCATTCTTCTTTCAGTTCCCGGTTTTGCTCAACACAAGTTTGGCCCTGTATCCACAGGAACGGCCCAATCGGGCCGTGCCGCCGTTGTGCCTGGTGAGACAAGCCTTCTCAACCCTGCAGGAATTGTGCATCTGCGTGGTCATTACCTTACGTTGAGCGGGATGCAGGCAAATCCACCGAGTGGTCCAAAGACTGAGGTGTATGATGTAAGTATCAGCGAAAATGAGGTCGACTCGGTGGTCCCTGCGAGCCTTTATTACTCTCAGGGAAATTACTCAGACCCCGACCGTGGTGATATCGCAGAAAAGTACTTCCATCTTGCTTTCAGTAATATGTTATTTGATCGGTTCTCTGTTGGCTTTGGCCTGCATCACTTGGAGCAGAGACTTTTGGAGCAGGGATATAACCAGAATAATTTAGACATCGGCACCCTCCTTATTCCGTTTGATGATTTTGGAGTTGGAATTGTGTTTTACAACTTTATTTCGACAGACGCTGTTGTCCCTGAGACCTTGCATGAAAAGTCCTATCAAGCTCTTGCCATGAACTATGTCTTTCAAGAGTTTTTGCGAGCGCGCCTTGATTTTGTCGCCAAAGGGAGCCAACTAGGGACAAGTTTTGGGATTGAGTCATTTATCAACAAATTTATCGCCGTTCGGTTGGGTTACGGACAAAACGTGGAAGATCGATCTGTGGTGGTTGGAGCGGGTTTGGGGTTCAAAGGCCCTCGATTCAGCCTAGATTACGGCTACCAGAACCTCGCAGGCCTCCAAAAAGGGGCCACCCATATGGTTGACATCGTCCTTTCGTTTTGATAGCTCAATGGATTCCCACGAGGTAAAACATATGGCGTCAAAAACAAAGATCACTGAACATAAGCGAAAACGAAAAAAAGCCCGCGAAGGCACAAAGCGAAAGGCCGCTTTGCGCACTAAAGGGAGCACGCAGTCGCCAGCAGCCCTTTTCGGGGATAAGTAATTACTGTTCGCCAGCTGAGTCTGAGCCAGTTCTGAGGCCGCCTACGGGGATCGTTTCTTCTCCGCCTTTGAGCGCCCAATTCAACGGAATCTCAACCCAACCTTCTTGACCTGGATAAAATCTCCAGGTCCGAATAGCCTCTAAACTCTTTGAATCCAAAGTCGTATGACCTGAGCTTTCAACACGACTAATTTGTGTCAAAGTTCCTTGAGCTGTAACATACGCAATAAATCGAACAGAACCTTCGCGTCTACGAAGCCTATCATCCGTGTCGTATTTAGGGGCGCGGTTTCCTGGCATTTGCTTTAAATCTTGATAGTTCTTCGCTCCTGAAGGAGTGCCATAGGCCGAAGAGCCCTGATGAGAGTTACCGGCTGGTGAACCCTTTGGAGGTTCAACACTGGCCGCCGCAGCAGCTGCTTCGGCGGCTTCTTGTTGCAATTGTTTTGAATTGTCTTGAGCCACTGGCGTCTCTTGAGTCGCAGGCTTCGCCGACGGACGAGCAGGCTCAGGCTGCGGTGCTGGTGCCGCCGCGGCTAGAGCATTGTCTGCAGCAGGTTCGTTGGAAGCAGGCTCACTGTACGAGGCCGGATCCTCTGGAGTTTCGTCCCAAAGAGAATGGGTCTTCTCTGCAACGTTCACCGGTACCGGCGACTGATCGTCAGTATATTTTGGCGCGGATGCCGCTTTTCCGGCGCGCTTTACCGGAGCTGCTTTTGCAACAGCCTTGGGTTTTGGAGCTGGCTTTGGAGGTTCTGGTTTTTTAACAGCAACGGGTTTAACCGGCTCAGGTTTTGGCTCAACTTTAGCGATCTCTTTAGGGCGCTCTGGAGCAGGAGGTGGTGGCGGAGGAGGCGGCGCTACTGGCGGAGCTGGCTTCGGAGGCGCTGGCTGTGGAGGAATTACGGCTGTGGGTTTGACTAAGATGTCCTCTTTATTAGGTTCACCTTTTGCGACTTGCACTTCGCTCACTTTATCGGAAGGCTTCATTTCCTCAGCCTGATTTCCTTGAGGAGACACAAAATCCACAGAGACATTTTCGTGGGCCAAATTCACTTTCACTTGATTTTCGGAGTAGAAAACAACTCCTACAAGAACCAATACGTGCATTCCAATAGAGAGAATTAAAAACGGAATAGTTCTCAACGTGCGATTCGGATACATCTGATGCCTCCTTTCATTCTTTGAAAGGTGTTACAAAATCAGAGCCGTTTCACACAAATTTGATAATTCAGTAAAATTAGATAGTTACATCGGGATTAGCAAAACATTTGACAGAAAACGATGAAGGATTTTCAAAGGAAGGAACAGAAATAGTAACTCCATCCCTACGTATTTGTAAGGATGGAGGTCGCTATCTTACATTTTTTTGTATTTTTCAGTGGGTTTTCCTGCAGATTTCCAACCTTGGATTCCATCAGCCAAGACACTGACATTCTTATATCCAGCCTCAGTAGCTCGTTTTGCAGCTTCATGAGAAGCCATACATGCTGTGTTTGCACAGTAGAAAACAAGATTAGCATCTTTGCTCGCAGGCAAAACTTTTGCCACTTCATAGCTCGTAGAACTTGTTAAGGTAGTCGCTCCTGGAATCACACCATCAGTAGTGCGAGTTTTTTCGGTGTTTGCATCGAAAATATGAACCTCTTTTTTCTCAGTCATCCACTTGTCAAGCTCACTTGTGTGAATGACTTTGAATGGTTCGCCTTTAATGGGTCCTGCAAGTGCCTGAACACTAACGATACTGCTTATCATGAGAAGGCCGGCTAGAATATGTCGCATAAATACTCCTTGTGGTTGGTAGATTTTCAAAGTTTATTCTTTGAGAGTGAAAAGGCAAGTTTTTTGCAGCTATTTTTGTGAAGGGGAATACACATGTTAAAAATTTTTTGGATGATTACAGTGCTTTTTTCGTCTGTGGTTCAAGCGAAAGAAGACTGGATTTCTTGCCAGAGCGTTTCGGGAAATATTCTTCAAGTCGATTCCCTCGAAGGTCATTTCACGAAGAGTCGGCAGCAGTCTTTCCTCTCTCTTAACACACCCTCTGTGAGGTTCATTATTGGAGATAGTGAGGGAAGCCGTCGTCCTCTTATCACCGAATCCATTTTTCAAGCGACACCTCAACAGACGCGAGTTTTTAAATTCGGAAATGCATCGATTGATGCGAATTTTTCAGTGGGGCTGTCAAAAACAGGTCACATGACTTTTTCAATCGACGATCTCGAACCCCAGCACTTTAAGTGTGTGAGAATCAATCAATGGCATAAGGCATATTGGCATATGTTCAAGGCATAAGTTTAAAAACTGGTCCCTCAGATTGTTGATGATAGTCAGGGAGTTGGAATTCTTCTCGATTTGCGAACCAGCGGTGCGCAGCCGTAACCGTTCGTCGTATCCGTTTCCGTTCGGTTTTTCGTTTGCAAGCCCTTCAAGAATGTTAGAGAATTTCGACGCTTTTCAAAAGACTATTACTGGCCAGAAAACTGAACGGAAACGGATACGACGAACGGTTACGGCTACGGAAACGATCCTTAGAATGCCTTTTAAATAATTGCTATACATTCTCTCATTTAAATTCGTATCAACAACGTAGGGGGCCATTTATATAAGTTTAAGGTGAAATGGCATAAACAGTGCTTCGTTGGGGCTGATCCTTAGACAACGATTTAACCTCTTACTATTACCCATATCTTTTTCAATATTGGGGTTTGGCTTGTTATCTGTGACGGCACCGGCACCTGAGGCGAATGGCACTGACTTAAGGAATCCAATTTGAGGCAATCAGGCAAATCCGGCAATCTGGCAGCCAGCTGAGGTGTCAGGGGAGGGCCGTCGCTTTGCAGTCGGAAATGACTGAGTTTTGTTAAGTTATCTTCTTTGAACCCCGCAATTCGCAAAATGGCTTTCGATTCCCTTTAAAGATCGAAACGCGATTGAGCTGATTTCGACAGAACTGAGCAAAAAGAATCGCAGA
>JBGATJ010000087.1:0-16217 GCA_044229295.1 Pseudobdellovibrionaceae bacterium | reverse complement strand
TAAGGCCGACATGCGAGCTTGGTTGTAAAAAATGCGACCGAAGTGATCTCGATCAGGAAAGACCTCAGCCTGGAGAGGCAGAAACGCGCCACCGCTGTCGACGAGATAAATACAAGGCAAACCATTCTCAAGCGCAATTTCCTGGGCGCGAAGATGTTTTTTTACAGTCAGCGGAAAGTAAGTGCCGCCCTTCACGGTCGCATCGTTGGCAACAATCATGCACTCTTGAGAGTGAATCACGCCAATCCCGGTGATAACTCCAGCTCCAGGGGCCGAGTTTTCATAAATGTCCCACGCAGCTAAAGTTGAAAGTTCCATAAAGGCTGTGCCCGAATCACAAAGAGCTTCGATGCGCTCTCTCGCAGTCAGCTTGCCACGGGATTTGTGTTTTTCTAGAGCGGCTTCGCCTCCACCAAGTTTGACGCGATCGATGCGGCTTCGCCACTGCTTTACGAGGGCGTCCATGGCCTGACGATTGAGGCTAAAGGCCTCGGACTGGGGGTCGATTTGAGTTTCAATTATTTCCATGGGGCTGAAGTAACATGAAAGAATGGGCTTGTCATGAGGATGGCGCTGCCAATTTTTGCCGCTCAATGCGAACTAAACTGACCTCCTGACTCAACTGGGCAACCCAACGCTCCCCTACTTTAAAGGTAACGGTGAAGGAAACATCGGCCTTGCCGTCCCGGCGAAGATGGAAAAAGACTTTTTCACGTTCGGGAGCCACCCAGCCGCACTCGGCGGTAAGTCCCGCCAAGGACTCAGAGAGAATCTCCAAATGAACTTTTCGGCAGTGGAAGTGAAAGGCATCTAGATTTTGGTGTCGAGCGAGGAGGTTTTGAATGCACAAATTTGCGAGGGACTGCAACATCACCTCTGGAGCCACCTTCTCCGCCCCTTTTTCACATTGAATCTCAACCCGGTCTAAAGACGAGGTTTTGATGTTGAGATTCCAGTTCCATGGATATGGCTCCGTTTTTATTTTGAGCCAGTGAAGAGGCGATTTCAAAAAAGTGAACGCAGTTCCTTCAACAAGGTTTTCAACTTCGGTGAGACTCGATCGAACCCCTTTTTCCTTGAGGAAGGAGTGCATCGAATCAAGTTTACGCCTTGAATCATGAGGCCAATTTTTGAGTTCTGATAGGGCCTTTAAGAAATGCTCTTTCATCACATACCCCGCTTCAACGCTTTTGAGTTTTGCGTTGATCTTTAAGGTATTTACCAGCATAAACAAGAAGAGGTCATCAAAATGAGAGTATTTGGAATTATCTTTATTTTAGCAGCGATGATGTGGACATGGTTTGTCATTCACGGTCAAGCTCTTGCGACCACGGACACCCACGAAAAGATTCAGAATGCCCTGATTGAAAGCCTGACAGAACTTGTTAAGTCCAAACAGCCAGAGGCTCAGGACGTTCGCCTTTTGCGCATTTGGACAGAAAATCTCTCTGAAAATCAGATTCGCGCCGTTTTCACCTACGGGTTTACCCTCCCTAGTGGCGGCACCAGCCCAGGTGTTGAACAAAAGGTGGATGGCGAGCTTGTTCTTGAAAGAGTCAGCCAAACCGAAACTGAGGACCATTGGAAGAAGGTGCAGTTCAAAACGACCAATGAAACTCTCACATTTGCCGACGAACTCGTTATCAAACCTGGCGATGACAGTTTAGATCAAGACCCAGCGACAGCCGCTCCTAAAGAACCCGAAAAACCGGCAGAGGCCAAGCCCGCCGAAGTAAAACCTGCGCCAAAGCCCAAGCCTGCTCCTAAGCCTGCAGCAACTCCAGAAGAAGAAAAACAAGAAGAGCCTGCAAAAAGCGAAGAAGGATCATCAAACCCTTAAAGACGGGACTGTATGCCACTTCCCGAGAAATCCATTCAGATTGACGAAGAGGGATACCTCATCTCTCAAGAGATTCGTTTGCTCGACGAAGATTTCGGCGCGAGCATTTTAAAAAACATCGCTTATGCCCCCAACGGCGCTTTTTCTTCACATTACAAAAGCCGCGAAGTTTTGGTGGAAGCTTTTGACGATCCCTTAGTTGCCGCTCAAGTTTTCAAAATCGATGATCAGTGGAATATTCAATTGCCCTATGATGTAAACAAGGAGTTTGACCCCCACAGTTTGCGTCTAGACGAGTGGGATCGCTTTCATGGGTTTACTCGCGAAGGAATTCCTTTTGTTCTGTCGCGAAAAGCTCAGAGCGAGTTCTTTCGTTTGCTCGATGATTTTGATGATGAGCGGATTTGTGTTGGATCCGAATGGATTGAAGTCCCTTCGCTCCTTGAGTCTATGAAGGATGTGAATAGCGAAAGGTTCTGGTCCAATCGTTATGAAAATGCTGAAACTCAGTGGGATTTAGGTCAACCAGCTCCCGCTTTAGTTGAAAATCTCCCCGGAATGAAGCTTGCGAAAAGCCGCGTGCTCGTTTTGGGCTGTGGAGCAGGTCATGATGCTGCTCACTTTGCGGCAGCCGGTCACATCGTAACCGCCGTGGATCTCAGTCCTGTTGCTATATCCGAAGCCAAAAAAAATTATGGCCATTTAAAAAATCTAGAATTTCGAAACGCTGATTTTTTTGATTTAGAGCGCGCTGGCTTACAACCAGGCTCCTTTGATTTAATTTTCGAACACACCTGCTTTTGTGCTATCGATCCCACTCGAAGAAAAGAATTGGTCGCACTTTGGCGAAAACTCCTCGCTGACGATGGCAAACTCATGGGCGTGTTTTTTGTCATGGAAAAAAAGGGAAGCCCTCCGTTTGGAGCTACGGAGTGGGAGCTTCGCGAGAGGCTTCGAAAGAATTTCCAATTTCTATTATGGGGCCGGTATCAAAAATCTATTGACCGGCGCAATGGCAAGGAACTTTTCGTCCTTGCCCGCAAGACACGATCTCTCGCTTTTATTTAGGGCTTAGATAGGCAGGCGAAAGTCCCGAGTCCCGAGTTGGTCAGTCCCGCGCCTCAGTTCAGTTTTGGTCAGGTGTTTGCGGGAAATCTTCGACGAGCCAACGCTCGCATCGCAAACTGAATCCTGAACAGAGCCTCGGGACTGAATACTCGGGACGCAGACGGCTCTCAGGGCTTAGGAATCGGCGGCCCAGAAACCACGGTACACTCATAAGAAAACCCGTAAGGAAACGAGAGATTCCCCTGCACTGAAAGAGTCAGCTCGCCAAGGGCAATGTCCCCTTCTTGCAAAAGATAGCCGGTGATCGTGTAAGAATATTTGTCATCGACCACTTGGCGAGTGATTTCAGAGATATTTAAACTGGCGCCATATTTTTGCTCGCTGACCGTCATGCATGCAGCAACAGCTGGGTTTTTTACCATGTTTGCAATTTCAATCGCCTCAGCGCCTACAGGTGCTGGGCCTTCGGCGGCAGAAGCTACCCCGCCGATTAAAAATAGTGTTATAGCTACGAAACTTCGCATAAATTCCCCCTCTATTGGTGAGCCAAAATTAGCTCGGCACCAATTTAATCGCGAACTCATTTCAGAAATCAAGGAGAACCATTTGGCCTAACGTCCTATAAGTACGATGTCCGCTAAACTTCTAGTCCTTTCTAGCGCTACAATAAAATGGGGGTTCCATGAAACTTTTGTATACTTATTTCTCATCTCATTTGCTTCGCAAGCGTCCCTAGGAAAAGAGAAAACTAAAGATCCTCTCGTCATACTTTTTACGCTAGGACTTGACGAGTCTGGAGACACAACTCCATCCCCAATCAAAATTAAGGATGCCGTTTCTGCCGTGAAACTGATTTCAATCCTTGATCCCAGCAAACAGGAATGGAGCGAGGCTCTCAAAGAGGCAGACTTGACTCAGGACTCTAAGGACTACGATGTTGTTTTCGGACCCAAGGGGAGCAGAATGCCTAAAACCTTAGTTCCGCCTCAGGAATCTGGTGTGGAGTAGAGCTTACAACCCTTTGGCGTATAGAATTATCCCGTCCCTGATTAAAGTTTGACGTGTTTGCGACCCTCTTTTAAGACAACGCAAACTTAATTGGAGGTAAAAATGAAATTTAATTACGTTCTATTTGCGCTATTGGGATTAGGTTCTATGGCTCACGCATCCGACAGAGTTCTTGTTGATTGTCGAGTTGCGACCGTTAAAGACGATACCGTTTTTGAAGAGAGTCTTTCTCGCGAAGAATACCCTGAAGTGACTTTGTTTCAAGACAACGGTGGTCTTTCACTTTCTGTTGGCGCTAACAGCAGCATCTCAACAGAAAATGGCGATCGCGTTTCTTTCGCCGTGAAGGACGGAAAATTCCACGTCGTTGGAAAATACAAAGATTCAAATCAGCTTGTGCTCGTGGATGGCGACGCTAAGAACAACAGCCAAGGTCGCAAATGGGCGACTTTGATTGTTAAGTCTGTCAGCGAAGCTCACGGAACTTTGGTTGCTCTTTTGATTTGCAGGTAAAAAAAGGACGGTGTGCAAAACACACCGTCCCCAAATGGATTGCGATAAGCCGGATTCTGTCCTCTTTCGAAGGACGGCCATTCCTCTAGGAGAATGATTGCTCATTCCCTCAAGCGATCTTACCCGGAAGCTTCATGCGAGCCGCACTTTGATGAATTTCTCCATCGGGCTTCCCTATTTGATCTTGCTCCGCGCAGAGTTTAGCTGTTTTCACTCCAGCAACTCCCCTTAAGACTCCCGTTCCCGTCAAAAGGATCAAAGCTCTGGACATTCTTTCTGTTCCACTGTTCCTCACCTTACGGTGGAGGGGCGTTACCCCTTGCGCTGCTCTTAAGAGTCCGGACTTTCCTCTCGTGAGATGAAATCCCACCAGCGACCGTCTGCAAACCAGGTCCCTTCTAACATTTCTAATGTAGTGCTTCAATCTCAAATGCTGATTGAATCTCGCCCCAGTTTTGATCTAATAGTGTCACTGAACTAAAAAGGACATCCTATGCTATCTAAAATCACCTTCGTTGCTTTTTTCTTAGTCATTTCAAACGCTTTTGCCGAAGAGCATGGGGGAGAGCACACGGCTGGTTCGGCTCCTGAACCGAAAATTTTGGAGCTTGAAATTCACCCTGAACCTAAAAAAGAACTGGTGACGCGCGCAGAACCGCCCTCGCTGCAAGCTCCGCAATTTTTTACCGAAATTTCGGGAAAAGCCGTCACATTGAGTTGGGTCGCTGTTGAGGGGGCTGACTTTTATCACGTACAGCTAGCCACAGATCCGAATTTTAAATGGCTCGTTCTTAATGAACCTATGTTTAATAAAACGGAGATTATCTTTAATGACCTCGAGCCCGCCAAACATTATTACTGGCGTGTGGCGAGTTTGAAGTCTCAAAATGATCCAGGTTACGTCAAAGGCAACTTCCATGCGTCTATGTTTAGGACAAAGTGATGAATATTTGTTCGCTTTCTTGAAGATTTCTCTTCAGAAAGTCAGGACTTTTGTCGATATATTATAGGTAAAGAAAAGCGTTAAACCTCACCCACTCACGTATCTTGGAGGATCTATGCCACGCCAGTTTTTATGGACATTCCTGCTCGGACTCGGAAGCCTCATTCTTCTCTACCAAAACTTCAGCTACTTTTAAGCCGACAGTGTCTAAGAGATTGACAGCTCTTACTACGCCTACTTTTAGGTGGTAGCTGGCACAAAACTTGTACCTTCTCTAGCTATTTGGAGAGGTGCATGGTTTCAGGACGGCTCTTTTATTCAGTCGCAGTTTTTGCTTCGTTCATCTCTCTTCAATCCTTTGCGGACTGTGATCCTGTTGTTAAACAACTCCGTACCGCCGTCAAAGTATCACTGTGCGATCTTCAAGCGAGATACAATGCAGCGGCAGAAAAACTCGACGGCTTGGGAATCAACGACGTTAACCACATTGGAAATGTCTACGCTCCCCGCTTCATCAGACGCCAAGACTGGCTTAACTACCTAAAAAACAGAGAAGACTCCGAGTTTTCCGCTTGGAAAACCTATGAACCCTCGCCTCTCACCTGGTACAATTGGTCGTCGGCGGAGCGATACGCGCTAGATCCAGAAGACCGCAAAGACAGTCATTAGAGGTTCCATTTCCGATATCAAAGGCGTAGCCTTGGAACTTCATAAACTCGCCATGGTTCATTTATTGCCCGATCCTAAAATCGGAATTTTTCGCAACGATGTTGCCGAGATCATTCCACTTCATAGCACCAAAAATGCCTATACTGCGACCGAACTTATAAATATTAGCAAAAGCCCTTATCTTTCGGCTCGTAAAAGATCCCCACTCATGAAATTCAAACCGCAGCAATGTGAAGATCGCCCAACCTCTGGCCCAGTCAACCCGTTTTTCTTTAAGGTTCATCCAACGGACGACTACAAAATCTGTGGTGATCTGACGATGGCTTCCGAAAATGAAGTCAGCGACCAAATGGATTTTGGTCTTCCTACCTGCAGAAAGGTCTTCGATCTCTCGGACAATCCGGGAAGCCTAGATATTCTTGAACTCGCAGCAAGAGTTCAACAGTGGTTTGTCGTCGTGCACCCCTTCATCGACGGCAATGGACGATTGAGTCGGCTCTTCATGGACATGGTTCTGCAGCAAGCCCATTTACCACCGCCGATCCTTGAAGATATGAACCAGGACTTTTTCACCAATATCAATAGATGGAGCACGCTCATCGGCCAAGGCATTCTTAACACCGTTGAGGCTATGGAAGCTTGCGCCGACGACCCAACTCGTCTCGGTTGCAAAGTTGTTTCCAGGATACCACCGTGAATCAACATAGAGGAGAAAGATTTTTATGAACTTTCGAAATATTCCAAAAAGCAGCTTAGTCGTCGCGAGCGTTAGTCTGCTCCTCATCGCAGTCCCAGGATTTGCCGATAGTGCGCCTCGTGAACCACGAACACTGCAGTTTATTTTGACGCCAGAAGAGCGAACGGCGGCAGACAGAATAAAGGCCGTTCTCTCAAAATTCGTCTCTCCTTTAGAAAGAGATGTGGCTACCTTCCATTACCAAAGAGCGGACAATCCAAAGGATTACCGACCTGCTGATCGTAACGAACTGATTCGTGCCGCCTCCGAGTTGGGGCTGTCGTTTTACAATCCTGATTTTACTGATAACAGCATGTTAGGGCCCGGCCACTACGTCGCGATTGATGCGAGTGCCAGCCGTGATTTTGGTGGCGTCATTGACCCCCAGCTCTATGTGGCCGCAATTCGAGCCGGAGTTAATGTTTTAGATGGACGTGAAACTTTGGAGGCCAAAGAAACGGCATTTTCCGATGTGAACCAGACTTTGAATTGCCTTAAAGGCATTGTTGCCAACTCCTATTATTCGAATAAAGTCCCTGAAAGTAATGGGGTTAGTGACTGGTTTAGTTTCTTTCGGTCTTCTCCAAATGTCTCTTGTCGTAAAGCAGTTATTCAAGCAGCGACCGAACTCAAAATTTCCGCGCTCATGTACGGATATTCCGCAGCCAATGAATTCGCCGGCTGCCGGAACAATCGCACCGAAGCTTTTCTTGTCATTTCACCTGATGCTATTGACCCAGATAAGATTTCCTATTTTTCAAATGAAAAATCCATCGACTCTTGGGGAGTTGGGGGATTTGTCAAGCGACTCTTCGAAGAGGGAGACCAAGATTTATCCCTAGTAATTTCAAGGTTGGCTTATCAAAGTGCGAGAGCAAGTGAAATCCCAACCGATTTGGCGACTTTTAACTCAAACGCAGCCGACTATAAAACTTGGAAGGAAAAATACATCTTCAAGTGCGGACCCACACTATGGGCCAAAGAAAAAGTCGCTAACGGTGCAGGGGTAAATTCTACAGACTTCAAAGACGCCCAAATCGTGCAGGTTAAATATCAATTAGCCAAGGCCTATCGAGAAAAGGTAGATAGCAGTAATCAAAGTAATAATGGCTACAGGTACTTAGACTTCAATCTTATGCGGGGCTTTAATGAAATGGAGTACCGGCTCGCTGGTCTGCCGCCGGGTAAGTCGAGCTTACTCCAATGGGCTAAGGCCAAACAAACGATTCAGAGGGGATCTGGATCTAACTCTTTTCTTACCTACACAGAAGCGGCAAAGGTTCTGGATCTCCCGTCTTCGTTGGACGCATCCAAATACCATGAAATGGTATCGCAACGAATGGTGGAATCTTATGTGCAACTTAAAACCCATCCAGAAAATTTCTTTTCGAGCCTCAAAGAATTCGGCATTAGCCCACAGGTTGGCATTCTAATGATCAACCTGCCCCTGATATATCTTCACGGAATTCCATTCGTCGCGGGCGAACTCCCCTTATCCGATGGCAAAAACTATTCACATCTGGCAGAGGAGAATAAGGCGAAGTATATTTCCTATCTCCAACGTTGTACTGAAGAGTACGCCAATCCCCAGCTCAGCCTCAGTCAGATTGACTTGGGACCATGTGGAATGATTGACCTCAATAATCTTGAGCAACAGATCTATCCAACCAAAATGGAGCCGATAGTTCTAGACCTAAAAGTTTCTCAACCTCCTAGGCCCATGAAATTTGAGATGCTTCCTATGCCAGAGAGACTTCCGTACTAGCTCAAGAATTACGCAGACGTCCGCAATTTCATTTTTTGCGGTCTGGGCTTGAGTTTCCCGCGGCTTTGGTAGTAGTACTTAGCCGGTATGAAAACAATTCGGCTTTTTCCATTTTTTATGATTTTTTTGGCCCTATCTGCTTTCGCAAAACTAAAAGTAGGGCTCGTACTCGACAAGGGTGGTAAAGACGACAAGTCTTTTAATGCTGCGGCCTTCGCCGGCATGACGAAAGCGGCTAAAGAGTTTGACCTTGAAACCAAGGTTGTTGAGGCCACCGATAACAATTCCTTTGATCTTCTTCAACGTTCCCTCGCACAGAAAAAATTCGACCTCATTATTGCCGTGGGATTTTCTCAGCGGGATGCTCTTGCTAAAATTGCGCCGCAATTTCCCGGGATTAAATTTGCCAGTGTCGATAGCGAAGTAAAAGGTCCCAACGTTCGCTCCCTCATGTTCGAAGAGCAAGAGGGTGGTTACATCGTTGGCGCCATCGCGGCTTTGAGCACGAAATCTAACACCGTTGGATTTGTTGGTGGGATGGACATCCCCTTGATTCGCAGATTTGAAATGGGCTACCAAGCTGGCGTTAAGAGCGTCAATCCCAAGGCCCAAGTGATTTCCAATTTTGTGGGCGTTACAGGCGAGGCTTGGAACAATCCTGCAAAAGGTAAGGAGCTTGCGTTGAGTCAGTACAACGCTGGAGCTGACGTTGTTTTTGCGGCTGCCGGCGCGTCCAATGTTGGCGTGTTTGATGCTGCCGAAGAAAAAAATCGCAAAGCTATTGGTTGTGACTCTAACCAAAACTGGGTCAAGCCAGGTTTCATTCTTACGTCCGCGCTCAAACGCGTGGATGTGGCTGTTTACGACACTATCAAATCGCTCACAGCAGGGCAATTCACTCCAGGGACTGAGGTCTTTGGTCTCAAAAATAAAGGAGTCGATTTTGCACTCGATGACAACAATGGCAAACTGCTTACTCCTGAGATTCGCAAAAAAGTGGAAGAGCTGAAAAGCCAAGTCATCACCGGTAAAATTCAAGTTCCCGATTATTATAAAATAAAGAAATAATCTTTTGGAACCATCGAGGGGCGCTCCTTTAATAGAGTTTAAGGGTTTGACGAAGTCGTTTGGGCAAGTCAAAGCGAATTCTGACGTTTCATTCTCCATCTCTCAAGGGACCATTCACGGAATCATCGGCGAAAACGGAGCTGGTAAAAGCACGCTCATGAAAATGCTTTTCGGGTTTTATCAGCCCGACGAAGGTTCGATTCTTTTGCGAGGAGAGCACACCGAGATTGCTGATCCTAAAGTCGCGCTACGCGCCGGAATCGGCATGGTTCACCAGCATTTTATGTTGGCGGGTCCTTTGTCTGTTTTGGACAATATTATTGTTGGCGATGAGCGCTCTTCTTTATTTCACGGAATTCAGCGGCCACAGCTGAAGACTCAAATTCAAAGCATCATGAAGCCTCTTGGGCTTAACATCGACCTTGACGTTCCCGTTGCAACTTTGCCAGTTGGGGTTCAGCAGAAAATCGAGATCATTAAACTTCTCTATCGCAATTGTCAGGTCTTGATTCTGGATGAACCGACAGCCGTACTTACGCCTCAAGAAATTACCGAATTTTTCGAGCAGCTTCGTCGCCTTAAAGCTCAGGGAAAAACAATTCTCATTATTACTCACAAGCTCAAAGAGATCATGCAGATCACCGATATGGTCACTGTCATGCGCCAGGGACGAGCGCTGCAAACCGTGCCTACATTAAAGACCAATCCTCAAAAACTCGCGCATCTCATGATCGGCAGTGAGCTTAAAAAAAATATCACCCCCGATATCAAACTTTTGCCCACGGCGTGTGTTGATGTGCAGGGCCTTCACTGCGAAGGCAAAGTCGAAGGCGTCAGTTTTCAAATACGCAGCGGTGAAGTGGTCGGTTTTGCCGGCGTTGAGGGCAATGGACAGATGGAACTTTTAAGAGCCATTTGCTATCCGCAAACCTGCCAGCCCAAACTTCTTCAAGGTCACGTGAAGGTCCTTGGTACCACAAGTCTCTCGCACGAGGGAGCTCACGTGAAAACTTCTCAACTCAGGAATATGGGGGTTGGGATTTTTCCAGAAGACCGCCTTCGTTTTGGAGTTGTTGGCAATATGTCTGCCGCTGAGAATTTTGTCCTTGGATATCAACGCAGTTCTTTATTTTCAAAAAGAGGTTGGCTCAAGGAAACGACTTTAAAAAACCATTATGTTACAGCTTCTGAGGCGTTTGATATTCGGCCGAGAAATCCAGATCTGCAGGTAAAGCGCTTTTCTGGGGGCAATCAGCAAAAAATCGTCGTCGCTCGAGAGGTGCGAGCGGAGCCTCAACTGATCGTTGCCATTCATCCCACAAGGGGCGTAGACATCGGCGCCATACAGATCATTTACGGTGAACTGCTTAAAGCCAAAGCCCGCGGAGCAGGCGTCTTGCTCATTTCCTCGGAGCTTGATGAACTGCTGGAACTTGCAGATCGACTCTATGTTCTTTACCAAGGGAAGATCGTCGCAGAGTTTGCAAAATCAGAATTCAACGAACAAAAGATTGGTATCGCTATGGGTGGTGGCCATGATTGAGTTTGCAAAAAAATTTAAATTCCTCATTGGTCTCGTGTTGGGGTTTGCCGTGGCCCTCGCGTTTTGTACGTTTGCGGGCGAAAGTCCTTTGCATGTGCTCACGGTCCTCTTTGAAAGCTCCTTTGGATCTCGCTACGACATTGGCCTGACTCTTTTCTACACGACGCCACTTATTTTTTGCGGACTTGCGGTATCTATCGCAGCCCGTGCGGGGCTTTTTAACATCGGAGCCGAAGGACAATTGCAACTGGGAACATTAGCGGCAGCAGCCACAGGATTTTATCTTTCAGGTGTTCCTGCTCCTTTAAGCTGGATTCTTGCCGCCGCCGCAGCTCTTGTTGCGGGCGGCGTCTGGGGTTTTATTCCAGGATGGCTCAACGTTTATCGTGGAAGTCATGAGGTCATCACGACGATCATGCTCAACTTCATTGCCATCGCTCTTTGCAACTGGGTGACGTTGAATCTCATTCCTAATCCAGGATCGCAAAACCCAGAGACTGCGCCTGTAGGACCTAGTTATTTGTTCGCACCTCACGACCCCATCGCGCAGTTTTTCACCGACACGCCCGCGAGCATGGCTTTTGTTGTCGCAGTCCTTCTTGCGATTTTCCTAGAGCTTTGGATGAGAAAAAGCGTGCTTGGTTTTGAAATTCGCGTTGTTGGACAAAATCTTGAGGCGGCGGAGGCTGCTGGTATCAACATCAAAAAAACTAAAATTATCGCAATGACACTTGCAGGAGCTCTTGCCGGACTTGTGGCTCTTGCCGAAGTTCTTGGCTCTGCTGGTAAATACCAGATCGGATTTTCTCCTGGCTTTGGGTTTTTAGGAATCGCCGTTGCACTTCTTGCTAACAACTCACCGGTCGGCGTGATTTTCTCCGGTCTTCTTTTTGGAGCGCTTCACAAAGGAACTACGAGCCTAGATCTTGAGACCAACAACATCACTCGCGATTATTCGTCGATCTTGCAGGCGATGATCATTCTTTTTGTTTCAGCACGCACTCTCAAACTTTTTAAATGGCCGCGCCATGGTTGAATCCTTTTTTGCGCTTTTGATTTCAACGCTTCGAGTATCAACGCCGTTATGGTTTGCAAGCCTTGGCGGATTTATGAGCGAACGTTCTGGCGTTGTGAATATTGCTCTAGAAGGATTCATGTTGATTGGAGCCTTTGGAGCTGCGACTGCAGCGCATTTCACAGGTTCGCCATGGATTGGATTTTTTGCTGGCGGTGCGTGTGGATCACTACTTGCGCTGATCTACGCGCTTTTTGTTTTAAAATTCCACAGCGACCAAATCGTCGCTGGTACTGCGATTAATATTTTAGCTGTTGGACTGACTCCGTTTTTTGGCAAAATTTTCTTTGATGTCACTGGCTCAACTCCCGCGTTGGCGCTTGCCGATCGGTTTCAGTATGAACCTCTTGTAGTCGCCATCTTGCTTTTTGGCGTCGTTCACTTATGGTTCACCCGCACCGCCTCAGGTCTCTGGCTCAACTTCGCAGGAGAAAACCCAGAAGCTCTCAAAGCCGCTGGTGTCTCTCCAAAAAAAGTGAGATGGGCGGGAGTTTTGACAGCCGGATTTTTTGCAGGCCTCGGGGGCTCAAGTCTTTCGCTTTATCTTGCGTCGTCTTTTAGCCGCGAAATGACGGCAGGACGCGGATTTATTGCCCTTGCCGCCCTGATCTTAGGCAAATGGCGCCCCATTCCTACCTTTTTTGCATGCCTGTTTTTTGGTTTTACCGAGGCCCTGCAGATTCGTCTTCAGGGTCTGCAAATCGGAGGATTTCAGGTCCCTATGCAGCTCATTCAGGTCCTTCCCTACCTGTGCACCATCTTGATTTTAGCGGGATTTATCGGAACCTCAAAAATGCCGTCGGCCCTTGGCTCTCGTGACGAATGACGCCTCACAAAAAACTCATTATTAGTTGTTCTCGCTGGCGCCTTTAGATAGACCCATGGAGCCAGGTCCCATACAATAGATCGGTTTCAAACCCCGCCAGGTCCGGAAGGAAGCAACGGTAGACTCTCGGCTGTGTGCTGTGGGGTGCCTGGCACTTTTCTTTCGCTATAAGGATGCACATGTCCTACGAAGTGATTGCAAGAAAATGGAGACCGCAACTTTTTTCAGATCTGGTCGGTCAAGATCACATCGGTCAAACCCTTTTCAACGCACTTAAATCAGATCGACTCCATCACGCACTTTTGCTCAACGGCCCGCGCGGAACTGGCAAAACATCCACAGCTCGTATCGTTGCCAAAAGCCTTTGCTGCCCCAATGCTGTCGATCACGTTCCTTGCAATCAATGCCCTATTTGCCAAGACATCTCTGCAGGGACTGCCATCGATGTTCGCGAGATGGATGGCGCCAGTAATAATAGCGTCGAAGATGTTCGGCGTTTGACTGAGAACGTTGCGTTTGCAGCCTCTCAAGGTCGCTACAAAGTTTACATCATCGACGAAGTGCACATGCTCTCAGGAAGCGCCTTCAACGCTCTGTTAAAAACAATCGAAGAGCCTCCCGCTCATGTGAAATTCATTCTGGCAACGACTGAGGTTCATAAAATTCCAGCCACCATCTTGTCTCGCTGCCAGCGTTTTGATTTTCGTCGTATTAGTACGAAAGCCATCACCGATCGCCTCACATTGATTTGCCAAAAAGAGAACGTGCGCTATCAAGACGAAGCCATTTGGCTCATCGGTCGCCAAGCCGACGGATCTATGCGCGATGGGCAAAGTTTGCTGGACCAGTTGATCACATTTTCGCAAGGCGAGCTCACCTATGCAGGTGTAAGCCAGATTCTTGGAATCACAAGCCGCCACCTGATCCACAACACTCTTCGCGGATTGCTCCATCAAGACCAAAAAATCATTCTCCACGTTTTAGAGGAGCTTGTAAAATCAGGGAGTGATCCACTGATTTTCTCGCACGACCTGCTCGAGATGATTCGTAATCTTGTGATGGTACAAGTGAGTGAGGGACAAACCGCAACGGAGTTTGTCGATCTGCCCGATTCTGAAATTCAGGAGCTGAAGCAACTGGCCGAGTTTGTAAGCCAAGAGAACCTGCATTTGCTTTTTGATATGGCCCTTAAAGGCATTCAGGATTTGCAGCGCGCTCATGATCCTGGCTTGGTGCTTGAGATTTTACTTTTGCGAATGGCTGTGGCTCCACGTCTTGAGGATTTTGCAAAACTCTTTAAGTGGGACACAAAATCTCCAGCAGAGCGTGTCGTGCCGGAAAGCCAACTCACTCCGGCGCCGGAAAAAAAGCCTGTGGTGGCAACACCTCAAATAGCCCCCAAGCCAAAGGCTGCAATTCCAGTTCCCGTCGATCCCGAAACATGGCTTGAGTTTGTCAATCATCTCAAAGGCATCGACCCTCTTTTAGCCGCTAAGATTGAGCATGTTTTATTTTTAGGTCTCAAAGGAGCTCAGATTGAGCTCGGGGTTCCCCACAAAATGCAGTTCTTGCTGGATCAAATGAAGCAGCCCGATCTTGCTAAAAAACTGCAAAGCCATATCGACAGTTTTTGGGGAGAGTCTCATCCTATCTCAGTTCGACTCGCTGGCGACCAAGACAGCTCGCACTCAGCCCAGAGTCTTGCTCACCAGCATGAAAAAGAAAAAGAGGCCAAAGTTCGCGAGGAGGTTGAAAACCATCCTCTCATTCGGACGGTCAAAAGCACATTCAACGGACAGATCACATCTATCAAGGAGCAACAAATATGAAAGGCTTTGGAGGTATGCAGCAATTGATGAAACAGGCCAACCAGCTGCAGGCTAAAATGAAAAAAGCTCAGGAAGAAATGGCGACGCGAGAATTTAGCGCTCAGTCCGGCGGCGGCGCTGTACAGGTCACAGTTAACGGCGATCATGCCCTTCTATCTATCAAGATTGATCCTGAGGTTGTGAAGTCTGGCGACGCAGAAATGCTCCAGGATCTGGTTCTTACAGCAGTTAACGAAGCCGTCAAAACTGCCAAAGACACTAGCCAAAAAGAAATGGAAAAACTAACTGGTGGATTTAATATTCCAGGAATGTTTTAATCATTTGTATCTATGTTAAATATTCCTGCCCTTGAAAAATTGGTTCACGAGCTGAGCCGACTTCCTGGCATCGGGCCAAAGTCTGCGCAGCGCCTGGCATATTATATTTTACGATCGCCAGCGGAGTACACGGACCGATTGCGAGAGGCGCTTTTTCTGGTCAAATCCCAAGTCATTACCTGCGAGATTTGTTTTAATTTTACAGACACTCCCATCTGTAAATACTGCTCTGACGCCCACCGATCTGATGATCAACTTTGCGTCGTCGAAGAGCCGATGGATATTATGCGTATCGAAGGGTCAGCTGCTTTTCGCGGAAAGTACCATGTCCTACATGGGGTGATTTCTCCTCTGGAAGGGATTGAACCACAGAATTTACGCATTCAAGAACTTGTCGAGCGCGTGCAAAAAGGACGGCTGGGTCAAGGCCCTGTCATTCGCGAGATCATTTTAGCCCTAGATGCTGACCTTGAGGGGGACACGACGGTGCTCTACCTGACGCGCCTTCTAGCAAATCAAAATGTCCGCTTGAGCCGAATCGCACATGGTGTTCCAATAGGAAGCGACATCGATTATATCGACGATCGAACAATGGGGAGAGCTTTGGAAAATCGGGTGGAACTTTAAATGTCTTTCATCAATCACAATGCCAAAGAAATACACTGCAAAGTTGTTTACTATGGCCCTTCACTCGGTGGAAAAACCACCAATCTCCAATGGGTTTACCAGCAGACAGCGCAGGACCAAAAGTCAAAACTTGTAGCTCTAAATACGGCCGTTGAGCGAACTCTTTATTTCGATTTTTTACCTCTAGAGATCGGCGAAATAAGAGGGCTTCGCACGCGTTGTCATCTTTCCACCGTCCCGGGACAAGTCGAGTATGATGCTCGCCGCAGACTGATCCTTACAGGACTTGTTGGTGTGTTTTTCGTTGCGGATTCTCAGACCGTGCGTATGGAAGAGAATATCGAAGCCCTTCGTAATCTTGAATAAAACCTCGAACAGCAAGGCTACGAC
>JBGATJ010000086.1:0-16601 GCA_044229295.1 Pseudobdellovibrionaceae bacterium | reverse complement strand
GAGCCCGTGGGGTATCTAAGAGTCATCGAGAAAACGTCTTCGTTTTTGGAAAATGAAATTTTCATCTCTGGGCGGTCGTTTGGCAAAGCGAAGGCCTTTTGGATGAGCTCTGGTGTTCGTGGGGCTTGCGTGCACCAAAATCCGTTGCAAGAGTTAAGGACGCCATCACCCACGTAGAATCATGTGGCATTCCAAAAATATGGCCAATTTCGTGCAGAAGCTGGTGTTTGAGGGACGGCCTCCACGTCCAATTCGGGAAGATATCAACCATGGGCCCGGTGTTTTCTTGATAGCTGTTGTGGGGCGCAATCCAGATGACTCCATTTCCGCTCAGGAGATGGGGATCGTAGTCGGTTCGATGGGCAAAGCCGATGACCCTGTCGGGATAAAAGGTTCTGTATTCAAGAATTTCTTTATTTATGATTCCAAACATAAAGCGGATGGTCTTGGCTGTACACGTCTCAACTTCTTGAAAGTTAAGTGCAAGGCCTTGAGAATTTAAAGTTTCACTTTCGCCGCTAAAAGGCTGGTCAAGGCGATGGCGCTTGAAAAAGTTTTTCCAGTCTTCGATGGATTCTCTTATAAGAACCGACAGCTCGTTTTGGCTCTGAGGAAATTTTGAATCTCGCTGAATGCAATACTGAACAGGAGCGCTACCAATGCGCCACGGGTTGGTCTCATTTCCTGGTTGGCCTCCGCCGCCGTCGCCCACGCCTCCTGCCGCTAGAGCAAGGGAGCTGAAAAGGCAAAGTATTAAGGTCAGCTGAGTTTTTTGAGAGCGCATAGGATCTCCTTTTTTAACATCTTTAACGTCGAATCTCCCCGACTTGTCTATTTTCGATTTTCAAAGCTATCGCACCTATCTCAAAGCCCATGTCGGAAGGGTCGATCAAAAAACAGGAGTCAAATCCGCAATGGCAAGGTCGCTTGGCGTTCAACCGACTTACGTCACTCACATTTTATCTGGCAAAGCCAACCTCAGCCTAGAGCAGGCCGAAAGGTTGAGCGCATTTTTTGGTCATACCAAAGAAGAAGGGCAGTATTTTTTACTGCTGGTCTCCCACGAGAGAGCGGGAACGCACACTCTTAAGGCGCATTTTCAGGAGCAGATCGATAGCCTCTTGGCGCAGAGATTGGTTCTTACAAAACGTCTTGGTCAGATCAATCCCCTGACCGAAGAGCAGCGAAGTGTTTTTTACAGTGCCTGGCCCTATCTTGCCGTACAAATCGCACTGACGATCCCAAAACTGCAAGATCATCTGAAGCTCGCGAGCCATCTCGGATTGAGCACGGCTCGCGTGCAAGAGGTTCTACAGTTTTTAATCCGTGTTGGTCTTGTTGTAAAAAAAGGGACTTACTTTGTGCCGACATCTTCGCAAATCCGCTTAGGAAATGATTCGCATTTGATTGCAAAACACCACACTCACTGGAGGCTCAAGGCGATTGAGTCCTTGGATCGCGAAGGTCCTAAGGACATGCACTATTCTGCCGTGTTGAGCTTGTCGGAAAAGGACATGATTAAGATCAAAGGCCTTTTGCTGGATCAGCTTAAAAACAATTTGAAAATTGTTACTGAGTCGAAAGAGGAGCGCCTCGTTGGGATGAATATTGATTTTTATGATTTGGAGATGCCGCGGTAGGTGGTTATGAGGCCCGCGAAGCTAACTATTACCCGCATCTTTTTCGATAGCCCGGATTAGGATGGTTGTTGGTGCCGGTGCCGTCACAGATAACAAGCCAAAACCTCAATATCGAAAAAGACATGGATAATATTAAGCCGCGAAGAGGTGCGGGAGTCTGTTTAAGGACACCTGTCTTTGTACTGCTGAGCTTCAGGGGCTTTTTGCTGGCGCAGGAGTTCAGAGCGAAGTTTCTCGCAGGCACCGATACCGTCCAGTCGTTCTGAGGCAAATCTTGCAAGATCCTTATGCAAGTAGCGTTGCTGAAGATGTTGACTGTCTTCAAGTCGATAAAACTCCTGTTGAGCATCATGGTAGTCCTTCCATGCATCACGCTTTGCTGACGCCTCGCTAGCTCTCATGAGACCAAGACCAAGCTCATCCAAGCCTTTTCCGTGCCTTAATGGCGGCAAACTGGAGAGGTTCTCAGCATGTTTTCTAAGTCTGTCTGCGTGAGCTTTCGCTTTGGCAACTTGATCATTGAGATCCTCGAGAAACTTTGAGGCTTCGGGCTCTGAACCGGTATATCTAAAGGTCTTGAACTTCGATGACTCGAAGGAGTAGGTTGCGTTCTCTTTCGAAGGGTCATCCCAAGTTTTATCAAACCACCACTTTCGCTTTTTGACTTGCCGGTCGTAGGATTTGAATTGTTGGCAACGGGTGTAGGGCAGTTCAATGGTTTTATCAGTCAGAGAACAAATCCCGATGTCTGATGGATAGTAGGCATTTTCCACAGGAATCGTAACACGTTGAGTTCCTGTCGCTACCTCAGCGGACGGAGCAGCGAGGGGTTCAGATTGTGAAGAAAAAACTTCCCCCGTCTGTGCATTTGCCCATGGAGAAAAATAAACAATAAATACAATAGCCATAAATTTCATAACTGCTCCTCGTAAACCCTAGGCAGTGCAAGGATCAGGCGCAGTCAGCAAAAATTTACGAGATTTGGTTCGCTCAAAATGAGACGGTGCCCGAAAACAGCTGACCACCGTCAAAACTTCATCGCCTTAAATTGAGACTCACTTCTTGGGTGCAAACAAATTCTTAAACTGCTCTCCAAAGGTACCGAGGCTCTGTTTGCTTTCAACATAGCCTTCGGTAGAAACATCATCCTGGTCGCGGGGAAGAGTTAGGCTGATCCGTCGATCCATGCTGTTGATATTTTGGATGGTCACTTTGATAGTTTGACCAACGCCTTTTTTATCAAGCGTGTTATCGGTTGTCTCTTTAAGAGCGGATTTGGGAAGCAGGCCAACCACGCCAGGCTTGATCTCCACGAGAAGCCCGAAGTGCTCTTTCTTTTGAATTTTGCCTTCCAGCGTTTGCCCAACGCTGAGAGTTTTCATGGCATCATCCCAAGGGTTTCCTTGGAGTTGTTTCATCGAAAGAGACACGCGAAGGCGTCCTCTGTCATCTTCATCGATTTTGAGAATTTTCGCACGAACAGCATCGCCAACTTTGAGGCGCTCGGATGGATGCGCCAGGCGGGTCCAATCAATTTCAGAAATATGCACGAGCCCTTCCAGGCCAGCCATCATTTCGACGAAAGCACCGAACTGTTCAAGGCGCGTGACTTTACCGCTGACCTCACTACCGATAGGGTAACGATCCATGAAGGTGCCTTCGCTTTCGGCTTTTTGCTGCTCAAGCACTTTGCGCCGTGAGATGACGATGTTACGCCCTTTCTCTTCAAACTTGGTGATGACAAATTCCAATTTCTTCCCCACGTACTTTTCTGGCTCCGTGATCGGTTTTTGGTCCATTTGGCTAATGGGACAAAAAGCGGTTTTACCAAAAACTTGCACGCGAAAGCCTCCGTTACAAACCTCGGTGACTTTGCCTTCGACAGGAGTTTCCATGTCAAACGCGTCTTCAAGTGTTTCCGACATAGCTTGAGAGGAAGGTTTTGCCGTCAAATAAATAAGATCTTCGGTCACTTTGCGAACGTAAAGTGTGGCGTGTTCACCGACTTTGACAACCACCTGGCCCGTTTCGTCGATGAGTTCGATTTTAGGAACAACACCGTCTTGGCTGAAGATGGAAACAAAAACGTCGTCTTTTCCAATGGAGGTCACCTCGCCGATGACTTTTTCTCCCTTTTCAAAGCGGTGGGACCGCTGCTTGAGCGACTGCTCCAGAAGGTTTGCAAAATCCTTTGATGAATCGTCGTTATTGTCGTCGCCAAATACATCTGCCATAGGTAGCTCCTCGTCTCAGAGGCGTAGTGGTACCAGGGAAATGGGGATTTGGCAAAGCTGGTTATAGGAGAAAGCGGGCTTTTTCTTCGGGTGTCGGGAGGCGGCAGGTGTCTTTCTTGCCAAAGATCCCATAGCGATTTTGTGCCACCCAATCGTAAATCCGATTTCTGAAGGATAAAGGAAATGCGCGAAAGCCGCCCAGAAGTCGCCACGGGCCTCCCAGAAGGGAAAATACATTCAGCACTGCCGTTGACTTTTCACTCAATTCGCCTTGGGAACTCAAAAGGTAAACAGTTTCAAGACGAGTGGGGTCGAGAGGCTTTTGGTGATCTGCGAAAGTCTTCTTTGCAAACTCACTTTGAAGCGGGGAAAATAGAAACTTCTGCTCACGATCCACCCTCATGACGACGTCGACAAACCCATTGCAGAGACCACAGACACCGTCAAAAAAAAGAATCGACCGAGGTAAGTCGCTACTCATTCTCACACTCATACTCCAACTCGGTTGAAAAATGGACTGATAACGCGGCCCGTACAGTGTTGAGTGCCGAAGGTCTGTCAACTAGGATCGGAGAAGTCAATAGAGTTGAAAATCCAATGAAAGGCTGAATATGACTGCGAAGATTGAAACCACTCCGGAGATGGTTGAAAAAGTCTATGGGAAAACTCGCGAACGTTTAAAAACTATGAGAGCAAGGGTGAATCGGCCCCTGACGTTAGCTGAGAAAATTCTCTTTGGACATTTGCATGATCCCGAAAACCAAGACCTTACCCGTGGCGAAAGTTTTTTACTCCTTCACCCGGATCGAGTGGCGATGCAAGATGCAACTGCCCAGATGGCGCTTCTCCAATTCATGCTTGCTAACAAAGACGAGGCCGCTGTTCCATCAACGGTCCACTGTGACCATTTGATCCGCGCTCAAGTTGGCAAAGATCAGGACATGAAGACCGCGCTCAAAGAAAACAACGAAGTTTTTGATTTCTTGGCGACGGCAACAAGCCGCTACAACATCGGATTTTGGAAACCTGGCGCAGGAATTATCCATCAAGTGATCTTAGAAAATTACGCGTTCCCTGGCGGTTTGATGATTGGAACTGACTCGCACACACCTAATGCCGGCGGCCTTGGAATGGCGGCTGTTGGAGTGGGTGGTTCTGACGCCTCTGACGTGATGGTGGGACTGCCTTGGGAAGTAAAAAATCCAAAACTCATCGGCGTTCATCTCAAAGGCAAACTCAATGGATGGACTTCTGGCAAAGATGTGATTTTGAAACTTTGCGGAATTCTCACCGTGAAAGGTGGAACGGATAAAATTGTTGAATACTTTGGCGAAGGAACGCGATCTCTGAGTTGCACTGCTAAAGCGACCATCACAAACATGGGAGCTGAGCTTGGAGCGACTTGCTCGATCTTTCCTTACGATGATCGCATGGCGGCGTACATGAAGATGACCAATCGTGCGGCGCTTGCGGCTTTGGCAGACAAAAATCAGGACATCCTTTGCGCTGACCCTGAAGTTTTTAAGGATCCGGCCAAATACTACGACGAGATTGTTGAGATTGATCTTACCACTCTTGAGCCTCACTTGGTTGGACCTCATTCCCCCGACATTGCTCGGCCGATAAGCGCTGTCGCTAAAGAGGCGAAGGAAAAAGGCTGGCCTACAGAATTGTCTGCAGCTTTGATCGGATCTTGCACGAACTCCTCCTATGAAGATATTGGGCGAGCCACATTTGTCGCCCGCCAAGCACAAGAGCTTGGTCTGAAAATGCCGCAGCACTTTTTGGTAAGTCCGGGATCCACCCAGATTCAAAAAACGATTGAGCGCGATGGTCAGATGCAAACTCTCACCGAAGTTGGCGCTACTGTTCTTGCCAATGCGTGCGGGCCTTGTATCGGTCAGTGGAAACGCGATGATATGAAATCTGGAACTAAAAACACAATCGTGACAAGCTTCAACCGAAACTTCCGCGGCCGTAACGACTCCAATGCGGAGACTTTGGCTTTTATCGGAAGTCCAGAAGTCGTCATGGCTTTGGGTCTTGCGGGACGTTTGGATTTTAATCCACTCAGTGACGAGTTAGTGGGTCCTAAAGGCAAAAAGAAATTGCAGCCGCCTCAAGCTCCTGAACTTCCAGAGCGAGGGTTTATTGCAGACACCGAGGGATATCAGAAGCCCGCAGGCAGCCAAGCTCAGGTGAAGATCGCAGAAAATTCAGATCGATTGCAGCTTCTGGCTCCGTTTCCAGTATGGAACGGAAAAGACTTTGTGGATCAGCTTGTTTTGGCGAAAGCTAAAGGCAAGTGCACAACCGATCACATCTCTCCAGGCGGACCATGGCTACGCTTCCGCGGTCACCTTGATAAAATCTCAGACAATATGCTCTTGGGCGCTGATAACGCGTTCACGGGCGAAGTTGGTAAAGGTAAAAATCTTGTGACCGGCGAAAAAGGTGTGGAGTTTGCCAAAATCGCGCGAAACTACAAAGCCGCCGGCAAAGGCTGGGTGATCATTGGCGATGAAAATTACGGCGAGGGGAGCAGTCGGGAGCATGCGGCGATGAGCCCGCGCTTTCTCGGTGCCTCCTGCGTGATCGTTCGCTCCTTTGCAAGGATTCATGAGACGAATCTCAAAAAGCAGGGGATCTTAGCGCTCACGTTTGCTAACCCGAAAGATTACGACAAAATCCAAGAAGACGACCATGTTTCTCTCACTGGGCTTTCTCAGCTGGCTCCCGGCAAGCCTGTTAAAATGGAAGTTACTCACAAAGATGGCACTAAGGAGAGCATCGAGCTTAAGCATTCCTACAATGCAGAACAGCTCAAATGGTTCAAAGCAGGATCTGCTTTGAATTTGCTCAGAGGCCAAAAGTAGGCAGAACTTTTTAAACTGGAACTCGACAGTGATGTCGTGTTCCAGTTGTAATTCTGTGTTCTGGCCCATGAGTCATCATTTCAAATAAAGTTGAATAGAAAGATATTCTAGAGCCGTGATGGTATTGGGCTCTTAAATCTAAAAACGAGGAGACTTTATGAAAAGTTTTTTGGCGATTTCTATTCTTCTTGCAAGTTCAGCCGTATTTGCAGAGCCGGTTTGTGGAACCAACAACAACCGCGGACGTGAAATCACTACTCAAGTCTGTGTGGATCGCGGATCTGACGGAAAACTTTTAGTAAGACTTCAAACTCAAAGTGGCCCGGTTCTATTGAAAGAAGTGGCAATTCTCTCTAAAAAAGAGGGTGGTTATGAAAACTCTACTTATATCGATTACGAGATGGCTCAAGTGGATGCTCAGGGGAATGTCTTTGGTCGTGGCAGATTTCGAATCCACGTCGGATTTGAGGAAAATGGCGTTCCTTTTACTTTGAACAACACCGCTGATCGAAACAAGAAATTGATTGGATCCATTTCTGGGGTTTACCTTAAGTAGATCTCAAGGAACCGGCCTATTTTTTGCTCTCTAAAGCAATCATGAGCCGGTTTTTTTTCGCCTTTTTTTCTTTGGTCCTATTTGGCAGCAGTGTGTATTCCTCCGGCGGAGGTGGATCCTGTAGCGCCATATATTCGACAACTGTAAAGAATTTAGATATTCCCTACGATCCTGCTCAAATTTTTAAAGTTAACAAAAAATACCAAATTCAGCTGCGAGACTCCTCAAATGTGAGTCAAATGCAGCTTCTTCAAATTTACAGTGAAAATGGAGAGCCCCGTTTCGAATTCATCGAAAAGGGCACAAAAGCAATTTACAAACTGGCACCTGACGAAATTTGGGATGCTCGCTTGACCGGCTGGCGAGTTCCTCAATTTTCAGAAGTCATCGATTTTTTCAAGCGTCAACTGATGGGCTTGTTTGTTACAATAGATCAACAGCATTCCTCACTAAGGGCGCAACTGCCTATTTTTCCCTATGCAGAAACATCGCGCCTCAATGTTGGTTCGCTCAGTCCATTCACAGACCGTGCACTGGCTCAAAAAATTGCTGATAACTACACGGCTTATGACCAGCACTACGAGGCCCTCGGCTTTCGCATTCCTGACTTTACAAAAGTCCACATTCTCACGCAGCAGTGGATTCCGCGATCGTCGTCGCAGTTTTTTCCTTCATCGCTTATTTCTCGCAAATATTGCCTCAAGCACACGATCACCCTTTCCCCATGGAATCACGACATGGCGTTTGTCTCTGATCCTTTCGTGCATCTCCATGAACGTGCTCATTCCATTCTTTTTGCAACGTACGACTCAAAATCGCGAGTTTCAAATGACATTTATTTGCAAGAGGGGCTTGCGGACTTTTTTGCTGCGCAAGATCTTGGTATTCCAGTACCTGAAAATATAAAGCCGGAATTCTCTAGGAGCCTAGCAGATCGCTCTAGTAAAGGTGTTCGTTTGAGATCACTGCTTGATCTCACGGGTGAGCCTCATAATGATGGAGTTTTTCTTTCTAGTGTCTTGTGGAAGATCCGTGAACGTATTGGGGCGCAGAGAATGGGAGAAATTTTGATTTCGCTTGTGGATGGCTTTAATAAATATGAAATTGATTCTGAAAAGGTTCCTGCTCCAAAAACTCACCTCGAGATCAGAAAATTCGAAGAAACTCTTGCGATTTTAAAGCGTGCTTCCCAAGATTTACCCGAAGCCAAAGTCATTTCAGAGGTTCTATCCAATGAGGCCGTGGGGCTCTCCATGGACATTACACATCTTAAAACCATCGAAGCGAGTCTCAAGGAAACTAATGGCCCTAATCGCCGACAAGGCGTCAGAATGGGCGAGATTCTCGTTGGAACGATAAATTCTACTCTGGGCTTCCTATTTGATAGCGCTGTGGTTCTGACTTTGGTGCCGGCGTTATTTTAGCAACGTCAAACGAAAAATAGCGTGGCATCCGCCGGCCACTTCAATTGCGCTGCTATTAAACCACCAATTTTGCCCTTCAATGCATCTCTCTGCAGAAATTTCGTTGAGCACCGTAACCTCAGAGATTTGTGAGCCCTTTGGAAGAGCCAGACTGCAGGTCCGACTTTGAAATGCATCTCCACATTCAAGATCTTTGGTGAACGTTTCGCGATTGAGGTGGCGTCTGACATTCAAGATGACTTTTTTTACTTTTACCGTCCCATGCAAAGTGATCTGCCAAGCACCCTCTGATTGCATCGACGGATTGTCCATTCTCACACGATCATAGGTTGAAGAACTGTTGTCATTCCAAGTTTCAGAGTCGCCGCGCACATTTTGGCGATCCACTTGTTTTTTACCGATAAGAAAATCTGCTGTGGCTCTGCCACGATAGGATTTTGCAACCAGAGTGACAGAAATGAGGTCGTAGTTTTGGGAGCTTATCGCAAGTGACTCAGCCAACTTCTGTCTGAGATTGAGGGTTGGGTTTGTCATCTCGTTTGAAAAAATCTGATCATCATAGTTTACGATCCACGAGGTGGCCCGATCCGTGTCAAGTTGAACCACATAAGATGTCGCAGCTGAGTCGACAGGGGGTGGACCTTGAGGTGTTCCAAGGTTAAATGCTGCGCTGGAGGCTGAGCGAAATGTCAAAAGGGTTAGTCCAAGAGCGAAGAAAACGGCGATCGTGAGTTTCATGAGAGCCTCCTCGTTATTGGGTTCATATCATCTATTTACCAAGAGGAGGGCAAGTTGTGTTTGTGTCGTTTTTTTGTGTCTAGAATGACACTGATTCTTCTCCGAACCGCTCGTTGAAAAAGTCAACAGCGAGGTAGAGGTCCATGAAAGCAAAGCGAACGATGCTTCCTTTATGACCGAGACTGTAGTCAATCGCGCGAGGGCGGTTAAAAGCTTCCCAAAGCTCATACTGATATTGAGTCACTACACTTCGGTCGTGGTGGGCTCGAACCAAAAGCACTTTCTTGGGGTCGACATTATATCCAAAGAAAATGGGGTCGTAGAGAATGACATCTTTCAGTGCGTTCACGTAGTGGCCCACGTCTGCGATGTGGAACGCTGCAATTTGCTGTTCTCGGAGCTGCAGAATCTCGTTCTGCGTACTAAGGCCCAGCAGCTTAGGATAGTTCCCGCCACCTGCAACAATCACTGCCGCTTTGATTCGTGGGTCCGTAGCCACCACTAGAGACGAAAAGATAGATCCTAAACTAAACCCAATAATTCCCAATTTTCGCGAGTCTACCTGCCTGTCATACTGTAAGAAATCAAGAATGGTTCGCAATCTAAGAACATTTTGCCTTGTCGCTAGATTGAAGTAATCCATTGGCGGAGCCACGGGAGCCTCAGAGATATAGTGAACGTCTGAAATCACCGTTACAAATTTTGCCAAACACAACGTTCTGGAGACCCTTGTTTCAAGCGGAGTTACGCCCTCGATGGTGGGAGCAACGACAAGTCCCGGGAGGCGGCCTTCCACTTGAGGACGCCTGATCACAATGTGGATGACCTCCCACTGCGACTCAACGGGATTGTAAACACGAAGGTAACCTTCGGTGGTTACACACTCCCGTTCAGAGGCGAGGGGAAGTTCTTCAACTTTTGGTATTTGAAAAATGGGAGCAAGATGAGGAAGGCGAAGCGCTGCGACTTCTGGCGGAATCCCATAGGGTTGAGATTGAATTTGCGCTAGCGCAAATTGACCCATACCTAACACTATCGTGACGAGGATCAGTTTCAATCTCATACTCCCTCCATAATGTTATGGTAACAGTGGAGTGAGAGACCTCAAGGCTCACGGTGTCGATGTGTGGCTAATCCTTAACAGGAAAATAATACTTTGTGTCCATTTTATTGTCGGAAAGAACTTCGTAGACTTCAACAACTGGACCCGTTGATTGCAAATGATTTTCTTGGAGGTAGTCCAGGGCCTTAG
This sequence comes from Pseudobdellovibrionaceae bacterium, assembly GCA_044229295.1. Lineage (GTDB taxonomy): Bacteria > Bdellovibrionota > Bdellovibrionia > Bdellovibrionales > Bdellovibrionaceae > JBGATJ01. The sequence continues at coordinate 5,881 of JBGATJ010000086.1, read as the reverse complement.
GATAAACTTTAAAAGGTCCAATTCCAGGGGAACCTGAAAAGGACGCGATCACATAAGTCTGCTCGCCACGAGTTTCTGTTTTGAAATTTTCAGGGAGCTGCATTTTTGGTAAGCTTGCGACAAGGCATCCTCCACGGCTGTGCAAACGGTCTTCATCAACACTCTTAGGATCATCGAGGTATTCGCCATATGTTAAGTGGCAGTCAATAGAGTTGAGTTTAGCCCAGGTTTCAACTTCTTCGATAACCGAAACTGTCTTGTGGTACGGACCAAGATGCTCTTTGTAAATAAAATTCCAGGGGCCTGCTTTCTGATGAGAAAACACAACTGGTTTAAAGGCTCCAACGTAAAAACAAACCCACAGAGCGTAGCTGGCAAGCACCAGGAAAAAAATGAGAACAAAGTGACGTATCTTGGGGCCTGTCCTAAGCATTTATTTTTTGATCCACTTGATACTGCAACCCATGGACGGTGTTTGCGGAGAAACTTCGTCGCGGCCTTCTCGCATTTTTTTAGCCGCTTCAAAAAGCTCGCGGTGTTTAACCTGAGAAGGCTCCTTCCAGGAATCATCCAAGCGGCCTCGGTAAAAAAGCTTCAGAGATTTGTCATAGAGGAAAAAGTCGGGTGTACAAACAGCGCCGAACTCTTGCGCTACCGATTGATCCTCATCATGGAGATAAGGGAATTTATAATTTTTCTCGCGCCATCTTTTCTGAAGGCTTTCAAAAGAATCGTCTGGATAAGAAACAGAATCATTGGAGCAGATTCCAACAGTTGAAATTTGCAGAGATTGCAGATCAGCGGCCAGCTGAATAAGTCGATCTTCGATGGCTTTCACGTAAGGACAGTGGTTGCAAATGAACATCACTAGCAAACCTTGCGTGTTTAAAAAATCTTTTCGTCCGTACCACTTTTGATCCATGCCCTTGAGGTTGAATTCGGGGCATGGATTTTTGAGAGTCGGCGTCGGAGTGTAAGTCAGTGCCAATGAACACCTCGTTACGGACTATATCGCTGGCGCTATTGATTTGTAAACTGTGAAATCGCGCTAATAAGAAGCTGCATGTCTAGAGGCCGAGAAATGGTGATCGTGCCCACCGCAGTCTTGTTTTGGTCATAGAGCGCACGAGATATAAGTTCAACTTCAACGATGTTTTTATTTTTTGCCACCATTTGTGCTTTAGAAACTGTGTTGAAGCCATGAGAAAGAATTTTTTTGATTCCTTGAGCGGCCAAGTCATGATTTTCGGGAGGATAGAGATCAAAAATAGTTTTTCCTATTAGCTCGCCGTAGCTGTAGCCAAGCACAGCGTGCAGCATTTCGTTAGCCATACGAATCTCGCCTTTGGCATCCACGGAGTGCATCATGAACGGAGATTTCGCAAAGAAATTCTCAAACAGGTACAAGTGCGATCGAAGGCGATCCACTTCTTCTTTAAAAACAGGGGAGAAGTTTGCTGGATTAGGACTATTGGCGGTCATTCCCATTTCTTTAGAAAAGTAGGGCAGAATGTTTTTTCCGGTAATGTGTCCGACGACCTTGGATTCAGAATTGATCACAAAAACCCGATGGCCTACAGCTGTGACGATTTTTTTTACGATTTCGGCAAACGGTTCGTTCTCGTGAATCAGCTGCATTGGCTCAAAATACTGTCGGTACAAGATAAGCGCTTCATTTTCAGGCTGGCTTTGGTAGCGCAAGAAAATTCGCATCATCACCGTTTCGGTGAGCACTCCCTGGAATCTCTGTGCATCGGCGGTGACAGCAACAAAATCGGTAGGATTCGAACTCAAAAAATGAACGGCGTCGAGAACCGAAGTGTCAAAAGAAAGAGTCGGAGTTTTGGTTGTCATAACCTCTTTTGCCGTCACCATACTTTAGGTCTCCTGAAATTTTATTTGAGTATAACAGGTGTTAAAGTTGGTCCCAAGGAATGATTTTTTGACCTTGGACCAATGAGCCATCAGCTGTGAAGTCGGTGTATGGCGCTGAGAGAAACGGATTTTTATTGAGAGCCCAGAGCAGCGCCTTTTTTTCACTCTCAAACAGACCTTGGTCTTGGGGTGTTGCGAAGCTATTGATAAACTCAAGGTAGAGGCGATCTAAAAACGAAGGCCAGATTTTTCTTTCAACGGCAAACTGAGAGCCTAAGTAAGATGCGGTTTCTTGGTTCTCAGGCCCTGCTAAAACATTCAACCCTAAGCCAACAATCGCACGCACCTGGTCGCCTTGCTGGAGAACTTCGACCAAGAGTCCTGCGATTTTTTTATCCCCCATATGAATGTCATTGGGAGCCTTCAGCCAAAGATTTAATGTTGGCCACGTCAGATGCAAAGCTCGAAAAAGCGCAAGTCCCACGAAACACGCCCATTGAGGTTTGGGGGAAATATCACACTCAAAAGACCAACTGCTTAAGAGTGCAGTCCCTGCAGGCGGACTTTCCCATGAGTTTTGTTTTCTACCGCGACCTTGGGTTTGCATCTCTGCAAAATACACTTTGAATGGTTGAGATGAAAGCGTGAGCGCTTCGTCTTTAGCCAAATCATTGGTGCTTGGAACAGAATTACTGAACTGAACGTTCAGTCCATTTTCTTTGGCCCAATTTGCACTTGCTTGACCTACTTGCCACGCCATTATTTGGCCGTGTCCCAATCGAAGAGCAAACTTATGTCTGCATTTGGCGCGGAATGAGTGAGGGCTCCCACGCTGATAAAATCCACTCCTAAAGCAGCCACCGATTCCACGCGATCCAGGTTCATATTTCCACTGGCTTCAGTTTCTATTTCTTGTGGAATTTCGTTAAGGGCTTCGCGCAACATCGCATCGTTCATGTTATCAAGCAATATGTGGGAGACATTTTCTTTAACGGCCTCACGTACTTCTTGCAGGGAGCGAGCCTCAACTTCCATTGGAAGAGAAGTATGTTCTCGCACTCGGCGGATCGCGTTTGCAAGACCGCCCATCACAGTGACGTGATTGTCCTTGATGAGGATTGAGTCACTCAAGTTAAGGCGATGGTTGGTTCCACCTCCATGCACGACCGCTCGCTTTTCGAGCTCTCGGTATCCTGGAGTGGTTTTTCGAGTGTCAAGGATCTGGGTTTTGTATTTCTCAACTTTTTTGACATATTTTCGGGTTAAAGTGGCAATGCCTGAAAGGTGTCCTAAAAAATTCAGAGCCACGCGCTCTGCCTTAAGAAGTTGAATCAAATCTCCTTGAAGAGTGCAGATGATCTGATCTTTAAGAATCATATCGCCTTCTTCAAAGTGCCATTTCAATCGAGCGCCCGGTTCCAGAGTTAACATGGTCTGCTCAAAAGGGGCCGCACCTGATAAAATCAGATCTTCTTTTGCGAGAAGCCTTGCACGTCCATTGCGAGGAGGAACAGCAAGCGACTCGGTAGTAACATCGCCTTTGGGCATATCTTCTTTGATGGCAGCACGAATCAAATCATTTAAGGTCATAATTCACTCTCACGTCTTTTGATAAAACTTCTTTTCGGCATCGGTGAGAAGTTTAGAAATCTCTTCGCGAATGATTTTCTCTGCGATGTCGGGCAAAACCCTCCATACTGCAGTTTCAATAGTTTCTTTAATTTGCTCGCGAACAATCCGCTCCATCTCAGAGGCAGAAATAGGCTCGTGACTTTCCTCTGCGGGTTCACTTGCCGACTGTTCCGAAAAAGAGTTCTTTTGCAGTTGCTTAGGTCCTTTAGGCGACATCACCAAAAAATCTGATTCATTGATGTCACTTTCATCGGGCATTGTGAAGCTGACAGTCACTTCTTCTAGATCAACCTCGGGTAGGTCGATGCGAAACTCATGAAGGCTCTGCTCTTGCCACTTCTGCTCAGGCTCCGGAGGTTTATTTTTAGTATCGGAAGGAAGACGCTGAAGTCTGACGGCCTCAAAATCGTCGGGTTCTGCCGGAACCGGATCCAAAGCCATCATCGTTAAAGGATCGGGCCCTGCTGTCGTTTGTGCTGCCGACGCTGCAAATCCAGGGATGGATTTAGTGTGAGTCACACTGCTTTCCGGCGGCGGTGGTGTTTTCACGTCTGTAGGTTTAGCTTCGGCAAAATCAGGAAGCTTTGGAAAAGTCAAAAATTCAGAAATTTTCTGCTCACTGGTTTTGGGCACCAGATGGCGCACCAACGACCTGAGGCTGTCGGCATCGAAGGGCTTTTCAAGTTTGCCATTGGCTTTGCCCGCTTTGAATTTGGCTTCGTCCAAATCCATGAACCCACTCCACATTAGAACCACAGGGACATCTGAAGTTTCAGGATGGTTTTTCAACTCTTGAGCAACATCGTAGCCATTTTTTTTTGGCAAAAGCACGTCTACAAAAATAATATCTGGATGGAAAGATTGGGCCACCTGGGCCACATCTAGACCGACGGGAACAACTTTGATCTCGATCGCGAAATCATGTAGGGCGAGTTGCATGACCTTTTTGATGGTCGAACTTTCATCTGCCAATAAGACGCGTAAAGCCATAAAGTCAGGTTAACGCTTTTATTCCGCGGGAGTCAAGAAAACCCGAGGCTTCTTGATTATTTCTGACGGTTCGTTAATTAATAGGAATAAGGTGAACCATGTTTTCTATCATCGACCGTTATGTTCTAAAAATGTTTCTGGGGTTTTTCTTAGGTGGACTGCTAGTCTTTGTGACGCTGTTTTTTGCAGTCGATGCGATGTCCAAGCTCGTGCAGTTTGCTGACGCCCTTCCTATGGTTCTTGTCAAATACTACGCATTTTATATCCCTGAGGTCATCAATCAAATGATCCCCGTTGCTTGCCTTGTCGGGACTCTTTTCACATTGGCAACGATGAACAAAAACAATGAACTTGTTGCCCTGTTTTCAGCGGGGATGAGTCTTCTTCGCGTGAGTTTGCCAATTCTTGTTGGAGTCCTTCTGATCTCAGGAGCCAACTTTTTTATGGCAGACCGTCTTCTACCGACCTTCGCAAAAAAGAAAAATTACATCTTCTATGTCGAGCTCAAGAAAAACCCATCCCTCTATTCCATGGTTAAGACCAACCGGATTTGGTATCGCTCAAAAAACACGCTCTACAATATTAAAACCCTGAATCAAGAGGCAAATTCAGCTCAAGGATTGACCCTCTACTATTTCGATGACGATTGGAATTTGGTGCAAATGATGACTGCGGCGCAGGTTTTTTTCAAAGGCTCTAATTGGGAACTAGAGGATGGATCAGTGACGTTATTCACGGAGGAGTCAAGTTTTCCGCTGACCAGTGATTTTAAGAAAAAGAGCATTGTCATGGGTGAAGACTCTAAGGATTTGGAGTCCACCTCGGGTTCGACAGAAACCCTCAGCTTGCATGATCTTTCAGAATTTATTCATAAAAATAAAGAAGGTGGTCTAGACACGATCAAATACGAAGTCGATTACCAGGCCAAGTACAGTGGCCTATTCACTGGCCTTGTGATGAGTCTTTTAGGCATTGCATTTAGCATGCGCCGGGCGCGTTCGGGGGGATCCCTGGTCAGTGTGGGGATCTGCCTCGCACTCGTGTTTTTCTACTGGGTTTTTTATAATAGTTCCCTGACTTTGGGAGGTCACGGAGTTGTCTGGCCTTCGGTGGCCGCATGGACCCCCAATTTGGTGATGGCGTCGATGGCGCTTTTGTTGCTTAAACTGCGACGGGCTTAGGGGTGCGATTTTGGCACATCTGTTATTTCTGTATTTAGCTGGCAACCCTGTTTTCGGGACTCAGGTCTCTAAGGACTCGGCTCTCTGGCCCGGTTGGGTTTACTTTTTTGACGGCCCTCGCCTAATTTTTTGACTTGTCATGTAGATTCGGATTCGGTGAGCAAATCCAAAATGGCTTGTGATTCGCGAAGAGAGGCCATTGA
>JBGATJ010000085.1:0-17065 GCA_044229295.1 Pseudobdellovibrionaceae bacterium | reverse complement strand
GGGCAATGCGCAGGAAATACATCTCCACGTTTCCTCACTCGTGACACCCCTAATTTAAAAGCAGCACTGAAAGTGCTTTTGAAGCCTTCCATTGAACCTTATATAAAAGAAAATCCAATCGCCAGCGGACCTCGCAAAGAGGAGTTCTTCGCGCCGATGATCAAAGCTCTTACTGAGCCCATGATTTCAACGGTCAACGCTGGCTTCAGACGAACTGGCGCGAACCTTGTAATCGCGACCTTTACCGATGGAGATGACGGAAGTGATGGTCTTGAAGGCTCATCAAGCGTTGATGCTTCAGAAGTCGCGCAGTTCCTCAACAGCTTTATGTCTAACGACGTAAAAGTTATGACCTTCGGAGCTCTTGGTCGTTACACCGAGTCTTTGGAGTGTGATGCTGCCGGAAAAGAACTGCCTCCTTACAAACGCACTTTGCCTGGATGTAAAGAGAGCTCAAAAGACATTGCTAAAGAAGCTGTCGATGAAGACTTGATGCCTGCTGGCGGTGGACCTTACCGTATGCGAGATTTCTTAAAACGCACTCGAAGCGGTTTAGATGGTCCAAATGCATTTGATCTCCTCTCTCCCAACTATGGAGCTGAGATTGGTCGAATTGCACAAGACATCGTTGCAAAATCTGATGATATTTCCCTTCATCCGACAAGCATCGTAGATCTTTCGCAGCCGATCGAGGTTAAGTACGGCGATGTCACTGTTCCTCCTTTGAATTCTGCTCGTAACAACGGCGGATGGGTGAGAAACAAAGACTCTGGAAACATCGAAATTCACGGCTCAACGTTGAGTAAGAAGATCAAGGATGGCAAAGTGACGATCACGTACACGCCAGTGCCTCTTGTGGAACCGGCGGCTGAAGAAGTTCCGGCGCAGCAGACTCTCAAAGTTGCACCGAAGGCAGCGCCAGCAAAGGCAGCACCTAAAGCTGCTGCTGCGAAGGCAGCTCCTAAGGGCAAGGCGCAAAAGCCCGCAGCGCCTAAAAAGAAAAAATAAAACCGTAAGGGTGTGAGAAATCACACCCTTTTTTAATCGTAGTAATCAGGCTCGATAAATAGCCACCTGATCTCAGGACACTGCTCCTTGAGATTCACTTCAAACTGATTGATCGAATCGATAAGCTCCTTAGCCGTTGCAATATCTCCAGGATGAATCTTACAACTCATAAGCACATCGCTATTGCCGACCTGAAGAGCAATCACTCGAAGGACTCGGCCTTTAGGAAAATACTTTTCCATAAGTTTCGCAAGTCTAGGCTGGTAGTTAGTGGCCGGAGCTTCGCCAACCAACAGGGACTTGATCTCAACCGCTAAAAACGCCGCAACAACAACAAGCACCACTCCGACTAAGATGGAGCCCAAGGCATCCCAAAACATATTTCCAGTCGCCCAAGCCAGAAGCGTACAGGCTGTCGCCACGACCAGGCCGACGAGCGCTGCAAGATCCTCTGTAAAGATGACGATGAGATCTGCGGCCGTAGATTTTCTAAACCACATCCACAGATTGGGGTAAGGATTCTGCAATCTGATTTCTTTAAGGCAGGCCCGAAACGACACGGTTTCAAGAGCGACACTCAGAACAAGGATTCCAAGAGCAATCTCAGGCCGCTGCATTTCTTTTTCTTCGTAAATTTTGTGAACCCCTTCATAGATTGCAAAAAGACCACCGAGCGAAAATAAAAACACAGCAACAATGAAAGACCAAAAAAAAGTTTCGCGACCATATCCGAGGGGATGGAGTTCATCAGGAACTTGGGAGGCTTTTTTATTTCCAATCAAAAGAAAAACCTGATTGCTACAATCAACGAGGCTGTGAATCGCTTCGGCAAAAAGCGACGCACTTTGAGAAAGTGCCGATCCTACAAGTTTCGCCAGAGCAATTCCAAAATTTGCCGCCAATGCATAGAGAATGACTCGCGTTGATCCATGAGAGCCACCAGAAGCCGCTTTTTCAGACATTTTTGATCCTTGCAAGATTGTAAAGGTCCTGTGAACTTCATTTATCGATGGTTCAACGATCTCTTGTCAATGTCCTAAAATCCAAGCTAGAGTTGCATTATGAACGCCATCGAAATTCAGGGCCTTACGCGGGTCTACAAAAGCTATAAAAAAGCAGAAGGGGTGAAGAACTCTTTGCGAGGCTTTTTTAACAGGCAAGTGATTGAGAAAGTTGCTTTGAGCCCGACCACGCTCACGATTCCAGAAGGGCAAATCGTAGGACTCGTTGGTGCTAACGGTGCTGGCAAGACGACACTGCTAAAAATTCTTTCTGGGTTGATTCACCCATCAGCCGGTGAGGCCAAAGTTTTGGGAGCTATTCCGTGGGAGAGAGACAACGATTTTTTACGCCAAATTTCGATCTTGCTTGGGCAAAAAAATCAACTCTGGTGGGACCTTCCTGCCAGCGATAGTTTCGCGCTTCTCGCTGACATTTATGATATCGACTTAAAGGTGGCGCGAAAACGTGTCGCCGATCTTTCAGAGATTATGGAATGCTCTGAGCTTTTGCATGTTCAGCTCCGCCGCTTGTCTTTAGGTGAGCGCATGAAAATGGAAATCATCGGAAGCCTCCTGCACAAACCTCGGGTGCTGTTTCTAGATGAACCAACCATCGGCCTTGATATCATTGCGCAAACCAAGATCCGTGATTTTCTAAAAGCCTATTCAGCTCTAGAAAAACCAACGATCATTCTGACAAGTCATTACATGGATGACATTTCTCTTCTGGCAAGCCGGTTACTACTTTTGAGTCGAGGAGCTTTGGTTTTTGACGGAAACCTCGATGAATTTACGGCCAAAGCAACGACTCGGCAGACGTGGATTTTGCGTTTTTCAAAACCGCTCACAACACCCATTCAAGTCGGAAAAATTCGGCTGGACGTAGGAGCGCTTGAATTTGAGGGAGAAGCCTCTGAGTCCGAAATTTCGCCGCTACTAACACTGATTTTAAACCAAACTCATCTTCGTGAAATCAAGATTGAAGAAGTGGACTTTGAAAGTGTCATACGTGAGTTTTTACAAAAAGAGTCAAGCCTGCGTTAAGCTTGCGATCACCATGCAGCTTGAGTATCGGTTAAACTTTTTAATCGATACGATTCTTCAGCCGCTATTGGTGTCGGTCATCGAGATGTTGATTTGGTCAACGATCTATGTGGCCATGGGATCGCACCTGCCAGGGGGATTTAGCAAAGAAGCTTATGTAGGCTACGCTTTGTGGGCCGCATTTGTCTCGAGGATCGCAGAGAATTGGATGTATGAGTACCGCCTCATCGAAGACATCGAGTCGGGGAATGTGAATGCCATTTTAGTAAGACCGATTTCGTTTTTTGAATACTATCTCTTTCAATTTATGGGTTACAAGATGATGGGACTTGTCACGTCCATCGGAATTCCTATAGTGGTCTGCGCCATTTGGAATTATCCTCTGATTTGGTCTCGGCTGCCGCTTTTTTTCCTAATGGTTTTCACCTATCTTATTTTTGCATTTACGATGAGTTTCACAGTTGCATGTCTTGCATTTTTCTTTTCGCGCGTGCACGCGCTGACGGGTGCTAAAAACATTGCGCTTTGGGTGCTTTCGGGCTTGGTCTTTCCTCTCGATCTTGCGCCTGAACCGTTTCGTACATGGCTGATTCATCTGCCATTTGCTTCCGGAGTGTTTGTTCCTGTCGGCTATCTCACAGGACGCCTGGATTTTGCGGCTTGGCTGAGAGGATACACCGCTATTTGGGAAGGCCTCGTGGTTTTTGGAGCTTTAGCAACTGTGCTCTGGCACTACGGCCGAAAAACCTATTCAGGAACCGGAGCTTAGAAATGTTGAAATATCTCCACCTTTTTTTGGGTTTCCTAAAGGCCAGCTTGATTGCAGATTTGGAGTTCAGAACTAACATCACAATCAAAGTTATTGGCGACTGCTTATGGTATGTAGCCCAGATCAGTTTGTTTGAAGTGCTTTTCAGCCATTCGAATCAGCTTCTTGATTGGACCAAACCATCCATGCGCGTTTTTATGGCCGTACTTTTTATCGTCGATGCGCTTTGGATGTGGCTATTTTCAGAGAACGTGGATCGCCTCTCAGAAAAAATCAGAAAAGGCGATCTTGATCTGCTTCTGACAAAACCGGTGAATAGTCTTTTTATGCTCAGCTTTCGAAAGTTAAACTCCGCCTACGTCGTTAATTTAGTGCTCGTCACTGGCTGGCTGGTTTTGAGCCTCATACAGCTCCCTGAAGCTCCCGGTCTGTGGCGGATTCTGAGTCTAATTATTTTTATTCCCTGCGGGCTTGCTCTTATTTTTTGCATGCGGTTATTTTTTGCAAGTCAAGCCATATTTTTTACCAATGTCGATAATATCAATTACGTTTGGTACCAGCTTTATCGCCTTGGAACTCGACCCCATAACCTTTATCCATCGTGGGTCAGATATCTTGTTTTGTTTTTCTTTCCCGTGGGTTTTCTGGCGAGCGTTCCATCGAGGGTGGTTTTAGGCCTAGAAGACGGCAGCCGCGTGGTCCTCGCAATCGCGCTGACCGCAGTTTTCGTAACGGCGGCCCGGATTTATTGGCGTTACGCCATTTCTCATTACACCTCCGCAAGCAGTTAAATTCAGTTTTGGGTTAGATTTCAGTCATTTGTAGAACTTTCGTTGACTCCGGCTTTTCTATTGCTAGTTTCAAATTTTGCGTTTACCAAGACAAAATTGACACTAACGGAGGGGTTGTGAAAATGCGTTTAGGGGTGATTTGGCTTTTGGCCTTAGTTGGCCTTGCTGCGGCTCATGCCGATACAGGCCTGGTCCTTAATGGACAAGACCGCAATTCCTTGCTTTACACAGTTTCAAGTTTTCTTCTTCCCACACAAGGTTACGAAAATCGATTTGTTTTTACAGGCAAAGGTCAGAGTTTTTCTTACAGCATGAAGCTTCAGCCTGGCTCCCAGCCCGAAGAGCGCGACCTCGTTGTCGTTCTTCCTGGCTTTGGGGCCGATCATCGAGACAACAAAGCTATCTACCTTGCAAATCAGTTTTACGAGAGTGGTTCTCACGTTGTGGTTTTGGATTCCCCTGCAGGAGGACGTTACCTTTTTTACTCAAGTTATTCGGGAGTTCCAGGAATCATGGACGAGGAAGCCAAGGATGTGAGCATGGGTCTGTCGGCGATTCTTGACCAGCTCAAGTGGTACCATGGACACGCATGTTGGACCAAAAGACTCATCAGTTTGATTTTCAAAAAACCATTCTTATCAACCCCCCTGTGAACCTAAGATACGGAATTGAAACGTTAGACAGTTTTGTCACTAGCGCGTTGACGACGAGACAAGTCGTTAGAACCGGGGCTGATTTTGCAATGGAGATGTACCGCCTTGGTCACGAAGATGACAATCCTGCGGCCATCAGTCAGTTCATTTCAAAAACCAAACTCAGCTTGGAGCAAGCAAAGTATCTTGTTGGATTGCAGTTCCGTTCTGTCGTCCTCAAGGCTTGGCTCGCAGTTCGCTTGCGGAATCTGCACGTCCCCATGACATGGGGGTATTCTGATTTTTTAACCAAGATCACGATTCCCTTTTTTATGAAAACCCATCCCAACTTAAAGACGGCTCCAACACCCGAGGAATTTTTAGCCGAGCGCAGTTTTCTGGGGCACGCCCGCGAATTGGCGGACGACCCAAGTATCCACGTCATTACAAATCGCAATGATTTTCTATTGAGCTCGGAGGACATCAATTGGCTTGAACAGACGCTCGGCCCTGGGCGACTTCAGATTTTTGAATCTGGAGGGCACGTCGGAAACCTTTGGTGGCCCGAGATGCGCGCCCTTTTAAAGAACCTGGCTACTTCGCCAATTGAGGAGCCGTTGGCATTAATCGGCAATTGAGATCACGGTAAGACTGGACAGCGCCGTTTTTGATAAATTCAATTTTGCCTAAGCCATGATTTGCTTCAGATTCGCTAAAACCCTTAGGAAGGGTCAATTGAAAATAGGTTTGAGTTTTCATGTCTATATCAAATGACAGCAAAAGGTAAGTCACCGACGTCTCATCGCTGGCTTTGAATTCAAGATCTGAATCTGCGGTGTTCCAGGTCTGTAGCCATGTGAGATTATCGAGATTCAAAATCGCGACAGCATCGCGAGCCCCAGAAACACGGCAGTTGTACTGGCCAGCATTTGCGATAACTGCAGAGCTGAGCAAAAGGAACGAGATAAAAGCTTTCATAAATAAACTCCTCGAAGAACCCGAATATAGCATATTTCGGGACGGCGAGGGTGATTTTGGAAAAGGTTCCATGGTTGTCAAAGGGTTAGGCATTTGGAGCTGGGTGAGCGCTTTGCCAATGGCAAACAGAGATGGCACATTATTCGCAGTTTCAAGAGTTTTAAGGAGAAACCTATGATCATTCGCGGAATCGTTTTTGCTGCCCTAGTTTTTGGAGTTACCTCAGCTTCTGCAGTGAGCTTTGATTGTGCTGCTGTCAGAGGCTTTACTTCAGAGGGCCGAATTTACTTGGAAGAATGTCCTGACTTTGGTCTTATTCCAAATTTCAACAGCGGCCATGGCCATTACGTAGAACTTAAACCCATTTCTCAAGCGACTTGGATGAAATCTGATCGTTCCGTCCAATTTTCAATGCCTCCAGAGCGACCTCTCCCTGAATTCACCACTTTTACCGCAAGAATAACAACCTCAATTGGAAGTTTCAATCTCCACTGTTTTGTGACTCGAGAGCGCTAGTTATTTTTTCCAACCCGCAGTAGCAAGCCAACTACGCGGGGCTGCGAGGATCTCTTTGAGAGATTCTCGCACCCGATCCGGGATCTTAGGCTTTTCCCACAACAGATCATCTCTAATGGTCTTTAGGATGTGGGTCTCATTAAAGACTGCAAAACTTGAAAACCAATCGAAAACCTTACGGCGTTTGAAGTGCTTACTTGCATTTGCAAGGATGTAAATGAGGGCGTTTCGTACTTGTGTGGGAGTTTTCAGGATTTTTAAGTCGAAGCGATCTTTCGTAACAGGGCCTTTTAATGTTGCCAGTTTCTTTAGTCCTAAAGCTAAACGAATGTTCAAGGACTTCATGCCGGAAGTGAGATCTTGGGAGTTATCGGCTTCTGCCAGAAGGTGAAAGTGATTTCCTAAAACCGCAAACTGTAAAATTCTTAGACCGCTGACCTGGCTTGCTTTTACTGCATTTCTGAAAAGCCGAAAGGCTGTCTTAGAGCGAAGGCTCGTAACTCCCTCTGAGAGACGAACAGTGATATGCATGGGGTATTTCTCTTGAGCTGTAGGACGCTTTGTATGAGACACGCGAGTGCTTGTTTTGAGGCGACCGGCATTTCTGCGTGAGCCGCCATGGCCGGTGCTTTGAAGAGGGAGTTGTCGTGATTTTTTTCGCATGGAAACTTGTGCGCTTGAATTTGGCGGATGTCAAGATTTTCGCAGGCGCGACTTTAAGAAAGGATTGCGACGACAGAAATTAATCTGTCTTTAGGAAAGTATCTGCGCTTCCAACGAGGATTATGGGACTAAAGGTCGATCGACAAATCGTTCCCTGTCCAAAACCTCTTTGGAATAATTTCAGGAGCCAGTGCGAGAGTTGAAAGCAAATTCTATATCCTCCAGGAACCCAAAAACTTAACAAGGATCAATTTATGAAATCCACGATCATTCTCGTTAACCTTATTCATGACTGGTTTTTCTGCCTTAGGCGATATCGGAACACAGGTTGGTCTGGCTAGAATCTGTTTGTCAGAGGACAGTCATATTATCGGACATGTTATCGGAGGGAAAACTTCTATGCTGACTCAATCGGCCTGAGCGCAATTTCGAAAGATACTGTGGTCCCTGAAAGATATTCACATTTGCCCGGCCTATATTCTGGACACTTAGCTCAGGTGGATCGATCTGAAATGGCAGGAGTTCATGGCATCGGTGCTTACTCCTCAGTTATCACTCTTACAAAAACTGAACTAAAGAAGTTGGCCCAAAAGGAAAGCTTCGAGATTCATGAAATCATAGGTGGCACTGCGGGAGTGTTGTATAAATGCAAGTGGTTGTAGCTCCCTAGCTTAAGGGCTCGATTGGTCCCGAGCCCGCAATAACCTGAAAATAAATCACACCAGCCCCACTGGCGGGCTCCTCATACTCCGTCATTCCAATTTTCCGAAGCACTCGAATCGAAGCAAAATTTTCCGGCGCCGTAGATCCGATAACTCGATCTTGCCCCAGCTTTGTAAAAGCGAAGTCAAGAAGAGCCAAAGAAACCTCGGTGGCAAAACCGCGGTTCCAATGTTTTTTAGGAATCATAAAACCAAGTTCAAGGTCAGCTGTAATCGTTTTTTTTAGCATGAACCAGGCCACGAGATGACCGGTGGCCATTTCTTCAACGGCCCAAACACCATCTTCGCTCTTCCACTTTTCGAGACGCTCGAAAATTCGCTCCTGAGTTTGAGGCGTTTGAAATCCCGTAAATCGCATGACCTCGGCGTCGGTCATCATTTCTAATAGCACGGGTAAATCCGAGTCGTTAAAAGCCCGTAGAGATGTCCTTTTGGTTTTTAAAAAGTGCATTCGCAGATCCTTAGCATAAAACATGAGAGCCTGTGTCAGAGTTTTTTTGCTTACATTCCGCAACAATCCATTTACCCCTTGCAAAACACACCGGGTCTCTAATTACAATGCAAGCACGTTTTATCAACCTCTCTAAAGGAGACAACTATGAAAGCTGTAAAGAACCTTGCAATCGCCGGTCTTTTAACTCTCGGATCCCTCGCATTTGCAGACGGACCTACTCCACCTCCTGCTAAAGATCCCGTCAAACCCATAACTGAGTTGATTTGGGAAAGCGACATGGGAGCTGAGCATGCGTCTATCAACTTCATGATTTCTAACGAATTTCAAAAAGCTCTTTCAGATGCCCGCGCAGCAGCTAAAGACAATGTCGTTGTCGATAAAATGCGTGTTTATGGAATCAAAGAAACATCAACTGTCACTCGCGTTGGTTTGGTGCTTCAAGACTGCAAACCGTCTGGGATCGCTCCTGGAACTTGCGTAAAATTAGGTTTCATCACTGGCAGCGTGACTTATCAAGAAGTGGGACCTTCTTATGCTGCTGAGTTTATTCCTGCTAAAACTCATCGCTAGTTAATAGTTGAAGAAGCTCTTTCATTGGGAGAGCTTCTTCACTTTAAGCGCCCATTTGTAAAATGGGGAGTTTGCTCCGAGCGTATGTTCTAAATTCCTTTGTGCATCTTGCGCCTTGAGTTCTTTCGCCTCTTCCCACAGGTCTTCAAAAACAAGTTGGGTGGCGCCTATCGCAAGCGATGGAAAGCTTGAGTCTTCGACTTCACCACAGCCTAAAATGCAAAGTGGATTCCACAGTTCTTTCATACTTCTTGTGTATTGAGACTCTTGCAGTCGTCCTTGTAGCTCCGCGGCCTCTTTGAGCTGCTTAGTGGATAGGGGAGAGTCGGTCTTTAGAATCTCATAGAGGTTTTTTGCATCCCAAGAAAAATCAGAGAGCTGAGCTGTTTTAAAAAAGCTTAAGAGATGTCGCGCCAGATCTTTAGAAAAAAAAGTGGCGCGCCCTTGGTACCATTTGGCGTAGACCACATTTTTGGATTGAGCCAGCTCGGTGCGAAGTTGCCAGACCCGGCCGACGCGATCGTCAGAGTCGGCATCCCATTCCCATTTCATCTTTGAGCGTGGGTACAACTCTGACCATAAAGACAAAGGCTCGCGCCGGTTTTGGAGCGGATAAACTAGAAGAGCGCCGCGCTTATTAATGGCTGTGACAGCTTTTTCCAAAAGGCCCATTTTAAAAAAGACCCAATGGCAAAACTTCAGTTGTGAGCTCAAGATGATTTTCACCAAGGTCGCAGCGAAGGGGAGTGATTTTAACTCCTGCTTCGGCAGCTGCTTTGAGTGTTTTTGCGTAGACAGGGTCAATCTCATTTGCGGGAGAAAATGTCTGACAGTCCCCACGTTGAACGACAAATACGAGCTCAACATCATGACCTGCGTTTTTTAATGTCATCAAATCATGCAGGTGCTTGGTTGCCCTCTCCGAGACGCAATCGGGGAAAAGGGCCGAGTGTCCTTCCTTTAAAGTCACGTTTTTCACTTCAATAAAATGCTTCTTATTAGCTTTATGCAAACATAAATCCAAACGAGACTCTTTTGAGATTTTCACTTCACTTTGAACTTTTAAAGTGTCGCGCCAATGTGCTAGCTGCGATGGCATCTCACTTTTGTTAAGCAACGATGAAATTAAACTTTTCACGAGTAAATTAGGGTGCTGGGTGTTGATGCCAATCCAATGGTTTTCAGGCTTTACCATCTCTAGGGTCCACCTGAGCTTTCGTTCTGGATTTTCGGCTGGGGAAAGGAGGCATGGCATGTCTGCAGCGAGGCAGGATTTAAGGCTTCCTGTATTAGGCACGTGGGCCACATGAATTTGTCCGTGGATCTCCACGTCAGCCATAAACCGTTTGTATCGCTTTTTAAAGATTCCTAGGGTCAGTGGTTGCGAAAACTTCACCATTTGCCATTGTTAAACCCACAAAAAAGTGATTGCAAGATCTTTCGGTGCGCCCTATTAAAGGGCAGGGGGAATTTTGGTTCGTACAGTCGTTACGCTGCTGGTTTTGGCGCTGGGCGGGGGAGCTCAAGCTTCTGATTTTATTGTTCGCTTTGCGACGGCTCAAAAAGCTAAACAATTTCTAAATGCGGGATTTTATCCTCCGGAAGATCAAGAAGTCTTGGTTCCTGAGATGAACCTCTACCTTATCAAAGAACCTCAGGCTACTGGGAATGTTCGATTCCTTGAGGTTTCACTGCGGTCTTCACCCCATGTTTTGTACTTAGGCAAAGATCGTCCCCTCAAGCTAAGACAAGCGAATGATCCTTTGCGGTCCAAGCAGTGGTACCTTCAGAGCTCTCGGCATGGAGGCATTCACGCCGATGGCGCCTGGAAAATAAGTACTGGTGGTCCTAACCAACTGGGCCAGGCCGTTGTCGCCGCGATTGTTGACGCTGGTGTTGACATCAATCATGAGGATCTTCGCGAGAATATTTGGCTTAATAAAAGCGAAATTCCTGGCAATGGCATCGATGACGATGGAGATGGTTACATTGACGATGTTCACGGTTGGAACGCCTATGATAATACGGGCGAGGTTGAAGTCGATGATCATGGGACTCACGTCGCTGGCGTGATTGCAGCACGCGGAAACAATCATATCGGCATCTCTGGGATGAATTGGAATGGACAAATCATGCCCATCAGTGGCGCTGAGACTCGGGTCTCTGTTGTTGCTAAGGCTTACGGATATATTCTCAGGCAGAAAAAATTATGGCTTGAATCTGGGGGAGCATTAGGGGCCAATGTTGTCGTTGTGAATTCAAGTTTTGGAGAAGATGGCCAAAACTGCATGACTCCCGAGCATCATGTTTGGAATGATCTTTTCAACGAACTAGGAAAAGTGGGAGTTCTCTCCGTGGCCGCGACAACCAATGATCCTATTGATGTTGATACAGAAGGTGACATCCCTTCCACATGCGATAGTCCCTTTCTCGTGATGGTGACGAGTGTAGATCGCGATGATAAACTCTTTGCGCTTGCAGGGTGGGGGAAAAAATCCGTAGATCTTGGCGCCCCTGGATACAGCGTTCTTTCTTCTATCGCCGACAACCAGTATGAAGAAGCCACAGGCACATCGGTAGCAGCGCCTCAAGTGACTGGGGCCATTTTGCTGATGCAAAGTGCGGCGTCCGCAGATTTTATAAAGGGCTATCAAAAATCTCCCGCCGAATTTTCGCTTAAACTCAGGGACATGTTGTTTTCAGCCGTTGATCCCAGTCCAAGCCTTAAGCAAATGACGACGACGGGTGGGCGATTGAATGTCGAGCGCGCGGTAAAGTTGATCAATTCATTTAAGATGGAGTGAAAAGATGCACGGACTTAGTTCCAAGGATCCTGGTCGTACGATCGACTGGGGGCAAACCTCCAGAGACTATGCGATATTTCGACCGGGGCCACCGCCGAGTTTTTTTCATCGCCTTCAGGCCATGGGGATCGGGCTGCCTCGGCAAAATATTTTAGATCTAGGAACTGGGACGGGGGCTTTGGCTCGAGAGTTTGCAAAGCAAGAGAGTGTTGTATCAGCTGTTGACGTCTCTAAAGAGCAAATCGAAGCAGCCAAAGATCTTGCAAGAAAAGATGGTTTGTCCGTGGATTTTCAAACGGCTCCGGCAGAGGTCCTGCCTTTTGCAGACGGAGTTTTTGATATTGTTACAGCTCACCAGTGTTGGCTGTATTTTGACAAACCTAAAACTCTCGCTGAAGTCGCTCGGGTGACTAAATACCATGGCCTTTTAGTGACAAGCCATTTCTCGTGGCTTCCTCGAGAAGACAAGATTGCTAAAGCCTCCGAGGAGCTGATTCTTAAGTACAATCCACAATGGACGGCGGCAGATTGGTCAGGAGTGATTCCTCCGATTCCCCAATGGGCTGTAGAGGCAAAGCTCACACTCAAAGGAATGTTCTATTACGACGAGCCGATCCCTTTCACTCGAGAAGCTTGGCGAGGAAGGATTCGCGCTTGTCGAGCGATCGGTGCCACCTTAAGTCCTTCTGAAGTGAAGGCCTTTGATCACGAGCACGAAGCTCTTCTTGAGAGTCTCGCAGGGCCGACGTTTACCATTTCCCATCGATTGGATGCGCATATTTTTGAGCTTTAGCGGAACTTGCGATTCCAAATATTGCAGCCTTGTGTCATCTTGATTTCGTGAAACTGACCAAATGATTTTCATTCCGCGAAACATTCCCATTTGAATGTTCGCAATTCTGTCAACAGACCAGTCAGCTGCCAATATATTTACTTTCCACCTTTTTTATAAAATCTCAATAAAAACAAAGTGTTAGATTTGTTACGAAAACGCATAAAATCCGTTTTCTGAAGTGCTTTTCATGGGTTGCTGGCCGATTTGAGTTGCTGGATCAAAGTCTGCAAAATCAAGACTAAAGGTGAGGCGAAAAAGAATTTCATCTCAATATGTTCGTAAAAGGAGGAGCCCAGTGACTCTATCAAAACAGAAAACTCTCGTAAAGAAGCTGACCATTGTCGCGGCAACTCTACTTGCAGGATGCGGTAACCAACCATCATCACATTATTCACTTCTTTCTGATGAGACTTCTTACAAACAGAAGTCGGAGTACGCTCCTCGTAAGATAGATATTCTCTGGGTGATTGACAACTCAGGGTCTATGGCAAGCTCGCAGGCCAATGTTGCGAACTCCTTTCGCTCTTTTATCTCGCGCTTTTTAGATCTTAAATTTGACTTCCACATGGCTGTGACGACAACCGAAGCCTACAAATCGACTTTTTTAAGCCAGCCGAGCTGGTCGACATATAAAGATGGATATGATGCAGGCACAACTCACGTCCACTCTGGAGTGTACGTTATCGATCGCGACACACCTGACATCGACAACGTATTTTTAAAGAACATCATCCAAGGCGTTAACGGTTCTGGAGACGAGCGCGCTTTCTCAAGCTTTAAAGATGCACTCAGCAATACATCGACAATCAACCAAGGGTTTCGCCGTAGTGATGCATTTCTAGCTGTGATTATCGTCAGCGACGAAGATGATTTTTCTTGGAATAGCTCAGCTTGGCTTCACGACGTGTATGACAACAACAAGCTTTATACCACTCAATCTTACGTCAACTTTCTGGATACTTACACTGGATATGAGGCTGGCGGAACCAGAAACTACAGCGTTTCGGCGATTTCAATCTGGGACACTCCATGTCTTGATCTTCTCAACGCTACAAACTCAGGTCGCAAAATTGGAGTTCGTTATAAAGAGATCGTTGAAGCTACTAACGGCGTTAAAGCCAGTCTGTGCGACAACTTTGGAACAAGCCTTGAGTTGATCTCAGACTCAATCCTTTCACTATCTACAACATTTAAACTCAGCCGCATTCCTGTGGAGAGCAGCATCGTTGTGAAAATCAATGGTGAAATAGTTCCGAACAGTACAACTGACGGTTGGACTTACGCCGCCAGCACCAATTCGATCACGTTCAGTGGACACCACATTCCTTCTGAGGATTCACAGGTGTCCATCGAGTTTGATCCAGTGTCGGTGAAAGAATAGACGAGGGAAAAATGGAATCAATTGGCAGAAGCGAAATTCAAAACTGGTTTGTGATGAAGTCGAGTCAGAAGTTCGGTCCATTCGGATTTTCTGAAGTGGTTTCGCTCATGCAAAAAAATCTCGTTTTTGATTTTGACTACCTTTGGACGGAAGGGCTTGAGGCATGGACACCTTTGCGTGAGGTTCGCGAGTTTTCAGTTGAGAATATTCGCACGGCCCACAGTGCTGAGATGGATGTGTTCCAACTCCGTCAACATGCAAGGGCGCTTTATACACATCCCCTCTACATTCATAACGATGTCCAGTTTTGGAAGGGGCAAACGGTCACTCTCAGTCAGCAAGGCGCACTTTTGAGTATGCAAAATCCGCTTTTGCTCCCTGGCCAACTCATCTCCATTCATTTCAGAAAACAAAAAGCAGATGAGACGACTTTTAACGTGACCGCTGAGATTCTCTCAAAGCGACTCACTAAAGAGCGGGTCCATCATGGAAGTTATTTGCAGTACGCAGTTAAGTTCAACACGGTGAACGCACCAGGTGACGAGCTCATTGCTAAATGGGTCCAAAGCCAAGCACGTCACCAAAAACAGAAGCAATCAAAGTAGGAGGTTTCTCATGTCCAGTTTTTTACACTTCATCGTCGACGCAGGTTTAGTCGGGTGGTGCATCTTATTCACAGGGTTTTGTGGACTGGCGCTTTTAGCCGAGCGTTTCCAAACTCTTTATGTGAAATACAGCATCAACACCAAAGAATTCACACAAAAAATCAACCAGTTGGTTTTGGCTGGAAAAATCGAAGAAGCCATAGTTCTCTGTGGACAATTTGAAACTAAACCTCTTGCTAAGGCCTTTAAAATCATTTTGGAAAAAGCCGATCGTGAAGACGACGCTCTTTTCCAAGCTCAAGACATTGCTCTGAGTGAAGTTGGGCCCTTGTACGCTAAACGAGTTCACTATCTAAGCATGCTTGCGAACGTAGCGACTCTTCTTGGACTTCTTGGAACCATCCATGGTCTGATTCTCTCGTTCCAAGCGGTTGCTCAAGCCGACCCAGCACAGAAACAAACACTCCTTGCGCAAGGTATCTCAGTTTCGATGTATACCACAGCCCTTGGTCTTGCGGTCGCGATTCCTGTGATGGTGTTTTACTCGTTCATCGTGTCTAAACAAAATCATTCAACAGAGCTACTCGTTGAAAAGACATCAAAGCTCGTGGAGCTAATTATCAGCACTCACAGTCCTTCGCTCCACCGCAGTGTGATTTTCCCGGACAACGTGGGATCAGATGCCGTGTCTTCGCTCACTGCTGCGAAGCCCCCTGGAACTAACATCCGAGCATCGTAAAACTTAAGGAGAAACCGTCATGTCACGTCGTAGATATAAGACACAGCACTTGAATCATGAGTTTGACCTCGATCTCGCACCCCTACTTGCGGTGATGGTAAAACTCGTACCGGTGCTTTTGATCTCATCCAGCTTTGTTTCGATCATGATGGTTGAAACTGATTTGCCCCAGGCCGTAAAACAAGCGGTTGAGCAAAATCAGAAACAAGAAGAAAAAACTCAGAACGTCAGCCTCTCGATAACGAAGGACAAAGGTTTTGTCATTCATGTGGAAGGGGCCGGCGCCCAGATGACTGAAGAAATTCCACTTGTCTCATCTGGAGAATTAAACTTTGGCGAATTAAATAAACATCTCCAAAGTGTTAAGAGCCACTATCCTAAAGTGTTTAGGATTGAGTTTCGCCCGGACGGAAAGGTGAGTTACGACGAAATTGTCAAAGCTATGGACGAAGCCAGAAAAAGTCGTGATAAAGCCGTTACTTTTCCGGTGTTTGATGCCGAAAAAGGAAAAGACGTACAAACAGACTACATGTTTCCGGATGTGGTCTTTTCAAATGCCTTGGAGGGGTGAACATGTACCGTCGTAAATACAACGCGAATGCCAAAGGAAACACAACGTTTGGTTTGAACCTAACGTCGATGACCGACATGTTCACAATCTTGCTTGTGTTTCTCTTGCAGACGTACTCGACGTCAGTTGAGATTGTAAATCCAGAGGCAGGTTTGCGACTCCCAAGTTCTGTGTCTCAAAAGGATCCTGTAAAGGGGATCAAGCTTGTCGTAAGTAAAACTGGCGTCACTGTCGAGGGTCAAGAGATCTTGAAGCTTGCAAACTCAGATTTCGATAAAAAAGACATCGATAAAAATGATCCTCAATTCATACTTCCACTTTTTGAAGAGCTTTCTAAGCGAGGTAAAGGGATGACCGAGGCTGATAAAGCATTTGGCAAAATTTTTATGCAGGCCGATCGCGGTCTGCCTTATGAAACATTACGTAAGGTGATGTACACCGCCTCTATGGCTGGGTTTCCCCAGCTGAAGATGGCGACCCTTGTAGGAGAATAGGTTCAACTATGACATCTTTGTACGGCAGAATTTTTATTTTATTTAGTTTTTTAGTTTTGGCAGTTCCAAACGCCTCCGCTGGAGGCGAGGACAAACGCGGTCTCATCCCTAATATTAAAGCAGATACAGATAACGAAACTGAAAACGAGAAAAACTCACTCACTTCTGAAATTCTCATCACGCAGTCGGAGCAAAAGGCGATTTCAGCGCTTCAGAAAATCATAAAGAAAAACAAAAATACACCACAAGAGCCAGACTTATTGTATCGACTTG
Organism: Pseudobdellovibrionaceae bacterium; assembly: GCA_044229295.1. Classification (GTDB taxonomy): domain Bacteria; phylum Bdellovibrionota; class Bdellovibrionia; order Bdellovibrionales; family Bdellovibrionaceae; genus JBGATJ01. Next base: position 215 of record JBGATJ010000085.1, on the reverse strand, counting down.
CAGAGCTTTACATGCGAAGGGCCAAGTCGGGTCGCTTTTTTGATCTTCATCGCGATCAAAAACAAATGATGCGTATGGCGCCTGTCGAAGTTAAAAACGAAACGTCTAGGGCGAATATTAAAAATGCCATTAACACCTATGCTGATATTCAAAAGCGCTATCCTAAATTTCATGATTTGGATTCTGTCATTTTTAATCACGCTTTTGCAAGCGAG
>JBGATJ010000013.1:0-88119 GCA_044229295.1 Pseudobdellovibrionaceae bacterium | reverse complement strand
ATACTTGGCGGCGCTTTCGGGCGCCCGATTGTCACCTCGTCCAGCGGCCGTGGTGATTTCTTCTGGTTATAGCGACATCAACGGCGACTGGTATGCAAAGCCCTCTTGTGAGTATTTGCAGAAGCCCTTAGTTTCTAAGAGTGACGCCATCGCAAGCCTAGGGCCTCGTCCAGGAGAACTTTGTTCGACAGATTCAGCAACTTCCGATGCGATTTTTGGCGACCACGGCTACTGGAATTATTTGCGACAGACTGGATTATGGCCACTGGAAGTCACAGGTCACGACCCATCAGAAACAGACTGGTTTCACATATGGAATCCCATTGAGCTTGTCACCCGACAATACCCTCCCACTTTCATCATTCATGGCGGCAAGGATTCCGATGTCCCTGTTGGACAAGCCGAACAAATGCACAGTGCTTTGCAGGCGAGCGGTGTGTCCTCGACGTTTCTGTTTGCGAGAGATGGTATACACTGTTTTGATGCGCTTGGCGTAGATGAAAAGGTGCCTGACTATGTTCCACCGATTTTAGACAAAATGGACAAATTTTTGCGAGCCAATATTGGAAGAGGCTGCCTCATCGATTGATTTCCTGAGAACCTCGGGGGGAAGATTTTGAAACTTCTAAATCTTCCCTCTCACTGAATCCTACAAATGACCTCACCTTTATACGTGATTTTCTTTCCACCTTTTTTCGTGACGTCCGTACCATCGGCGAACGCATCTGCAGGTTTTAAAAAACTCTTCCAGCCATATCGAAGAAGGTTGGATTTCAATAGTTGTCCTTCACGGACGTCGTAGATTCCGTAAGAGTAAATGTATTGCTGTCCTTCCGCCTCCATTTGCAAAGTGAAACTTCCCAAAAGTGGAATATCTCCGGGGTCACAGTACACGCCAAAAAGCTCCGTGTAGCCCGTCCAATCGCGCTTGTCCTTCTCGAAGGATTTTGTCTGAATTATCGTGTAGAGGCCGGCCGTATAATACTTGTGCGACAGGATCTCAAATGGATAGTTGTGCTCCGCTTGCCACGCGGCAAACTTTGCCGAAACCTTGTACATTGTATCGTCAATGCCCATGAGTCCAAGCAACTCGTGGAAAGCAAGACTTGCTTGATGACCCGGCGTTTGCGAAATCCTAACCCACCGATTGCGGCTAAGGAGGAGGAGGTTTCGATCCGGATAATTAATTGCATCCATTTCTTCGCCATTCAGCAATAGCCTGTCTTTTGTTTCGATTTTAAGACTCAAAAGTTTCTCGCGGAACGTCGGGAGATCTACCTGAGGGAAAATTGAGCTCAGAGACGGGTCTTTTGAAAAAGTCTCAAGAATTTTTTCTGCAACTCGTTTAAATTCGATGGCATAGGTATCTCCTCCACCCCCAGAACCCGGTCCCGCAGAGGCCCGGGAAAAACTGAAAATCGCGATAGCGATCAAGAGATATTTTCCCACATTTAACTCCTTGTTTTGCTCGATCTCGGCCCCCGCTTCGCGGAATCGCTTCAGCCACGGCGCCCGGTGGATAAGCCGTCTGACGGCCCCTCGAGGGCCTTTCGGCCGTCGATCTTGCGGATGGCGTCGTCGCAAGTCTCCTCGGCCATCCTCGGATACGCACGGCGATCAAAATGGCTTTGCCATTTTGACGACGTTGCGTTGATAGCCAGACTCTTACTTCTCCTGAACTTTTGCAAGTACATAAAAAGATTGAAATTTCTGGAGCAGAGCTAGCTCGAATTTCAGAGACTTTTGTAGCACTTTACCGGCAAGGCCTATCTCTCACCGATATAGTTAAACAAACTGGCAAAGCCAAAACAACCATACGATCGCATTTGCTGCGAGCTGGAATCGACCTAAGGTCCCGAGTGTCGGTTCCTGTGAAAACCGCCATAAGAGAATCAGGCAAGCGCAATATTCGCCCCTACTTTGGGTTTTGCTACTTTCAAGGCAAGATTGTTGCCGATCCACGTGAGTATGACCATCTCTTGCTCATCCACAATTTGTGTAAGTCCGGCCTCAATCCCAACGCTATCGCCAATCGATTAAATGAGAAAAAAATTCCCCCGCGAAGTGCTGCCGCATGGAATCGAAATTCCGTCGTCAATATTTTAGAGAGATTTAAAAAGGGACTGATTGTCTTAAGAGAAGGTCAACTTGAACTTAAATAAACTCATTTTCGGGTGGTTGGGTATTTGCGTGCAGGTCCGCCCAAGAACTCAAACAAAGTACAAAAAAAGAAATCCAAAAAAGGAGGGAAACAACGATGCTTAAGTTTATTCACTTTGTAATCTGGATCGCACTATGGATCGGTATCGGCGACGCCCTGGTGCGAGCCGTCTGGTCGATGCGCGATTCTGCAATTCAGGCCCACCAACACGATCAACTCAGCTATTCGAAGTTCACTAAAATGCTGACCTCGGTCGACAAACCGTCCGCCAGTCAAAAAACTGATCAAACACACTTGCGAAAGGAAAAATAAAAATGCCCGCTCTACAATTAAACAACGAAATTCCGATGATCCCCAAACCCTCACAACAAATGCGAGCGATACTCACAATTTTCAATGCCGATCCGAATTTGATGGCCTTGGTGAATCCCTTTATTGACCTTCGCAATGAAACTATCTCTTGGGACCCAATTTATAAGCTTGGTCTTTGCTCCGGTCATCGCGGGGCCGTCGGCTTTGCATATAGTTTGTGGACCGATGAGATCCGCGCAAGGTCGACCATGTTCGACAATGCCTTGGGAATGAATCCGGTGCTTCAAGCGGCAATCCTTGAAGCAATTTGTATTCGATGGGGACTAAAAAAATAATCGTGCCAGCGCGAGCGAATTTCTTCTAGAAGCACTGTCACATCTACGATCTTGATATGCTTAAAAATCATCAAGGGTAAGAGATGTTCCGTGGCCTTTTGGGTCACTGACCAACTTCAATCTTTTCTTCAAATTTTATCAGCCCGAAGGTAGCTCCCTCGGGCTTTTTTGTTTTGGCGCAAATCAGATCACCCCTGCGCAGAAAATCGATCTTTTTTAAAAAAAACTCATTCAAACAGGAGAAATCATGACCGAAAAAGCTGTCGCGTGCTACGCAAGAACCTCAACCTTGGACCAGGCCACCGGCCTCGAAAGCCAAGTCCGCGTTCTTCGACAATATTGCGAACAAAATGGAATTACAAACGTCGAATTCTTTACAGATGGCGGGATCAGCGGTACAAAAGCCAGTCGGCCAGCACTCGACATGATGATGGCCGCAGTTGAGCGAGGAGATATAAGTTCTGTTGTCGTGCATTCGTTTTCCAGGTTCGCTAGAAGCACAACTCACTTGCTTTCTGCGCTCACGAAATTTAAGGAAAAAAATGTTCACTTCGTAAGTATTTCAGAGCGGATTGATACTAACAGCGCCGTCGGTGTTGCGATTTTTTCGATCCTCGCGGCAATAGCTCAACTCGAAAGAGATTTAATAGCTAGTCGCGTCAAAATTGGTTTGGAAAATGCCCGCGCAAAAGGGAAATTGATCGGCCGTCGTAAGATGCGGGATTCAGATTTAATTAGAAAACTTTTGAAAAGTGGCTTGAGTTATAGACAGGTGAGCGTCATTTCTAAAACCTCGCACGGCTCGGTAAGCGCTGAGAAAAAAGCGATGAAACGCGAAGAAGAAGAGTTAAAAAAGAAGCTGGCGGAAAAGGCCGAGGCCGAAAGAAAAATGTTAGAAACTGGAAGTATATTTCCCGATGTCGCCAATCAGTCTGTATCTCAAAATTAGAACCAGATAGAAAATAAAAATAGCGGGTCTCAATCGAGACTCGCTATTTTTTTGCCTTCAGCGGTCAACAATCCCCGGTTCTGTTCGCCCACGGTCAACATGCCAAGTCTCACTTGACCTGGCAAAATGCCTCCAAAAATCACGAACTCAGAAAATTTAAATAGGCCTCTCGAGTCAGATCGAAGGGATTTTGGCTGATTACCAAGAAACTTGTCACACCCGCTAGCTCTTACTCACAAGATTTAGAAGCAAGACTTTTTGCAGCAAGACGTTGTAGTTCTAGATTCAATTCGTGATTTTTATCAATTAAATCAGATTGTGTTTGCGCATCCGCTTCTTGCATATCTGAAAGATTTTGAGCCATTTGGTTCATTAATAGGTCTATTTTTTCACGACATGAGCTTTGACTTTTATAAGTGTTAGCAAATGTTTGAGTGCTGACTACGAGTGTACATAAAGTAAATAAACCGATTAAATTTTTCATTGAAACTCCTTTAATAGTGTCAATAGTGTTTTGGGGCGGTCACTCTGCAAATACAAATAATCAAATCATTAAATTGACTCTATTCACGCCTAGCTAGCGATCCGACACGCAGCGAACTGCACCATTTTCGTAGCGGCTGCCATAGCCGATACCACCGTTGCCGAGGCCACCATCGAACGCGAAAGCAAAGTCGGGAATACTTGAACTGACCGACGCTGACCAAAACCAATTGTTCATATCACCAAAGATGACTTGCATTTGAGCCACACCATTATCAGTGAGTCCTAAACTGTACTGTTTGATATCAAAATTTCGAATTAAGCTCTCGAATTCTTCTTTTGTTGGTAGTCTTGCGCCGATTTCTCGACACGCTTTCGCAGCTTCTGAGTCCTCAACTCTTACCTGACGGCTCCCGCCTACAACGTCAAACGTGCATTTTAAAGGGTCGTATGCCGAATTACTTGCGCAGCCGTTCGAATAAGTACCGGGCAAAGCTTTGCTCCAACTAAGACCATTGAGTTTATCTGTGTAAACCGTGATAAATTTGCTAGCCTGCACTTCCTTAGCTGAGTGATCGGCGGTGACTTCACTTAGAGCGACTTGATCTCGGCTGTTAGATTCTTTTTTGTCCAAGGCGTATGTCGAGATTGTTGACATAAGCACAACAATACCTGTGATCAATGATTTCATAACTATTCCTTTCCTAATAAATCCTCAATTTAGTAGTTACAATATTCTCGTTTTGAAACAAAATCCGCATAGAAATACCGACAGCTATTCAGAAAGGCCGGAGAAATCACGAGTTGAATAGAACGATTAATAGATGATTCTCAGTCACAATGGATAACTATCTTGAACATGATGGCTCTGTGTTCAAAGGGAATCTCTAAAAGGTGGTGGGCAATCATTTGCGGCCAGGCTTGCCGCCCAGAGCGAAAAATGGCAGTGCTATCATAAGTCAAATCTCATTATTCAGTCGGATCCAGAAAGGATCTTTTTAGACCGGCCAATCGTGAAGCCAGTGCGATTTAAGGCAATTTCAATTTTGTTCGAATTGCGGCGAAGTCAGCGCACTTTAGCCGAATTCAACATCAGGTTCGAAGGGGTAAATTTACAGACGTCGGTTCAGCAATCGCTTTGTCACCGAGTTCCTGCGGAAATGGGCTTTGGGTTTTTACCGGAGTAAAACTGTTAGGGCTTTATTTAGAGCAGTCGAGATCCTGTCGTCTGCAGAAATTGGCACATCGTATTCGACAAACCGACAAGTCCATTGGCGAAGAGAGAAGTTTTCCGCTTCATCAACGTTGCTTGTCACTAAGAAGTATCCTGGGCCCGAGACAGTTAACTTTTCTGGATCCAAGGTGCTTGAGTTAGTCAGCTCTAATTTTCCATAAACAGCGAATACTTTGTTAAATACTTCAAGTCGATCCGCAAAGCGCATAGCCACTTTTAACGGGCACCTTCTGTTATATGACTACTTTGGGGTCTTTCGTGTCTTGCTGAAGTAGTTTGTCATATACTGATTGTAAAGTTTCAACAATCCGCGTGTCTTGACCAATCTTCCTGCAATCACTAATTATGGTGTTCGTACCATAATTAGTGATTTCGAATCCTGCGAGAGCTGTCGAAGTTGAAAAAATAGATGCGCAAATGAACCCAGAAAATAAAAGGATTGACTTCATATGTCGCAATCTCCCTGCAAATCCGCTTTGGTGGAGAACGATTCTATCATAATACTGGATGAAATTCTGAAAATCGGCCTTTTAATGAAGACGTCTTATAACTTCATACCGAGTATCGGTCGCCTGAAAGTGCGTAGTCTAAATCCTAATCCTTCTAATTTGCCTGGTGACCTAACTTTAAACTGGCTTTAGGCCTGGCTAGAGCGGGATGAGCTGGGCTAGAAGGTACTGGCCAATGTTCGTAGTGGTCTAAAATTGCCTAGGAGCCCTTTTAAGGCGCGAAGTGCTTCTGTAGCAGTCTTTGCTGACCGGGGCGCCAGAATCAGCAGGACCGGCGTTTTAGGCCACCCATGCCTTCGGGCTCCAAAATTCGTCACCTTGCGGCAACATCGGGCAGGTTACAGAGATTACTTTTTATGACATTACTGCCGCGCACAAGCACCTGTGGGCGGTTTCTTGCAAACTAAAGGGATGAGGTTAATAAAGAGAGGCTGAACATGAATTTAATGATCTCAAGTGTAAAAATTTTGGTCATTTGCCTAACGATTTTTTTCAGCGACCTGCCTTATGGCCATGCTTTTGCCAATTCTTGTTCACAGGTTTTTTCCGACGTACGCCTGAAGTCAGCAGAGAAGAATCGTCTGAAAAATACTTTAACCCGTGTTGGGTACAATAAGACGATTTCACAGAAAATCGTAAACACATACCCGAGGTTGGCAATCGAGATTTCAGAATTTGCCAATTTAGTTCGAAATCCAACAGAGGGACGCAATTCAGAATACAAGTATCAGACTTCGTTGGAAAACCTGGCACCTGTGTCATTGTACAGAGGACTTTTAACTAGCCGCGAGTTGATAGATTGGACTCATGAGGGGCAAGTAAATAAGATTTTTATGACCGACGATGTTGAAACAGCGATTATGTATGGCTCCACTTCCCGCAATGGTGTTGTACCCCCGCCTAATAGCAAACGTTTCATCATTGAATTCCAGGTTCCTCGTCACATTATTAGAAGCGCAGAAAAATCAAGAGGGTATCCGTTCTTGCTCCATTCTGAATATCCATCAGTTTGGCCATTTGTAAACCGAATCGGAATTGTTGGAAGCGACAATAAGGTCCAATGGGTTGAAGACCCCGAAGATCACCCGACATTGTCAAATTAAATCACTTATATAGTGACCGATTGGCTCGATTTTTGGCACTGGTCAACTGAGTATCGGATATTTGCGCCATATAAAGCGATCTCTATTGACCGTTTGACCGACCGTACAGGACTAAAGAGCCTGCTATCGCCTTGGACTAAAACTTCAGCCGATGCTTTTGAAACAGCGGACATTGCACAGCACGGCAGTTCCAATTTTTAGTTCCGGGTCTTCTCGTGGCAGCGGTACCAAGGAGTCAAATATGCCGACGAAGTTGCGGACTTTTTTTGTAAAATTTTCTAGTCGAGTCTCTGGCCAAAGACTTTTGGCCCTAGGCTTCAGATTTCAAAAAGGCCAACAAGTTTGCCTAAATCGAAGTGATCTCATTAGGTTAATTTAAAATCCTCCTCACTGGCACAGTTCTCGCTTAAGAGATTTGGAATCAGGAGGTCAGTTGGGGAATGACACTACTATCTTAGCAATCGACGATGATTCGAACTTTCTAGGCGCACTTGAGATTGTTTTAGATAAAAATTACAAAGTCATCACCGCTCAGAATGTTTCAAGTGCGATGAAGTTGGTTTTTGATGATCGGCCTGATCTTATCTTGCTCGATGTGGCGATGCCCGATGTCTCTGGTATAGACATCTTGCGCGTTCTGAACGCCCGAGCGTCTGAAATACCCGTTATCATGCTCACCGGAAACGCCGATCCCGCAGTCATTGTCGAATCCATGAGGCTTGGCGCGACAGACTATGTTGTTAAAGAGGGCAAAGACTTCGGAATAAATTTGAACTTTCGAATTGAACAAGCTCTTAAGATAGCCGGAATAAAAAAAGAAAATCATCTCCTAAGCGAACGGTTCAAATCTGAACTTTCAAGATATGAAATTTTGGGACCGTCGGCCTCTGTAATTCAGATGTGCTCTCAGATTGCAAAATTCAAAGGGACCAAAGCGTCGGTGCTGATCAGAGGTCCCAACGGGACTGGAAAAGAACTTGTCGCTCGCAACCTTCATCTTCAAGAGGGCAACCTCTCGCGACCATTTGTTGCGGTCAATTGCTCATCCGTTGTTTCAACTCTTTTTGAGAGTGAGTTTTTCGGTCATGTAAAGGGTGCTTTTTCGGGAGCGCTTTCAAATAAAGATGGCTACTTTGTTTCAGCAAACGGTGGTGATATTTTTCTTGATGAAATTGGTGATATCGCACCCTCGAATCAGGCAAAACTCTTGCGCGCCCTTCAAGAAAAAGTCATCACTCCAGTGGGTTCATCAAAAGTCATTCCAATTGACGTCAGAGTCATTGGCGCGACCAATCGCAATCTCGAAGAAATGGTTGAAAACGGAGATTTCCGCGAAGATCTCTATTACCGCATCAATAAACTGCCATTGTCGATCCCTGCGCTTAAAGATCGCAAAGAGGACATTTTATTTTTAGCTGAGGTCTTTGCAAAACGCATCATTGGGTCCGTGAAGTTTTCAAAAGACGCTCAGGACGCCCTACTTGATCATTCATGGCCTGGCAATATTCGCGAACTTTCAAACGTTGTCGAATATGCGTGCGTTCTAATTCGAGGCGAAGGCAGGCCACAGATTCGGTCCGAGCATTTAAAATTTAGCGCGCCTAAAAAATCTCAAGGCGCATTTGTCCCGGCAAATATCATTCCGACTTCGGTGGATATGATAACCCCTGCATCGTTTCAAACTTCGGCGGCCTGGATGGAAAAGGCCTATATCCAAAAGGCTTTGGAACTTTTAAATGGCGATAATAAAGATTTGATTTCACGCCTAGGCATTTCAAAAGCATTTTACTACAAAAAGAAAAAAGATCTTGGCCTTCTAGAAGAACGAGAACTCACCCTCGCATGAAATCAAAATGGGTGGCCCCTCTTTTTTACTTAGGAACACTGATTTCATCTGTAGGCAGTCTCACGTTTAGTGTGTGCCTAATCGCGTTCATGTTGCAATCCGGATTTGAACTTTGGCAAGCGAGTTTAATCGTCGGATTTCAACGATTGATTCCAGTGGTTGCAACTGGCATCTGGGGACACCTGACGGACGAATTAAAACCGCAACTGACAATTTTTTGGTGTGAGATTGTTGCAGCCTTCACCTCAGTCGCCTTACTTATTATATGGAAAGCCAACTCTACTCCTTATTTGATGCTTCTAGCTCTTTGTGTCGCAAGAGCCGTCATAGTGTCATTTCAAACTGGAAGCCGGACAAAATTGGCCAAGGCATTGAGTGACGATTCCTATTCCTCAAATTCAAAAAATGCGATTTGGTTTAACAAGGCTACTCAGGGCGCGACCCTTTTCTCTGGCCTCATCGCGTGGTTTATTATCCAGCACAGCAATTTTGAGATGGCCGTCTTGTTGGACTTTGCAACCTTTGCCTTAAACGGATTGATCGTTTTTAAGCTTCCGATTGCATCTGTCGAAACTGACAAGTCAGTCGCCGACACGAAACCCACCGCTTCTTGGCGTCAAAAGTTCAAAGACCTGTACCATTACAACCCTAAGGCAGCCACTCTTGACTTAATTTTGGCAGTTTGCATGATGGGCACAATGGCCTTCATGTCTCGTGCAGCCCAAAGCGATCAAACTTGGATTGGAAAATACATGGCCTCGTTTGGCCTTGCGGTTTGGGTTGCAGGATTCTTAGAGAGAAAAGTATCTTCAAGAATCTCAAGCTTCCCATTTTGGATGGGCTTAGGTTTTTCGTTTATCATTTTGGCATTGTCTGGCGCTCCGTCGTGGATCACGCTTGGCATCTTTTTTATTAAAGATCTGTGCTATTGGATTTTGCTTCACCGGATCTCCAGTTACATTCAATCCGATTCGCCATTAAAACTCATCGGCTCAATCTCAAGTGCTCGCATGGCGATCATGGTTGCCATCTTGGGATTGGGTGAGGTCATCGTTGGAGCGTGGTCAAGCCTTTTGCCGCTCTGGGGTGACGCTGGGCTCAGGGGAGCCTTGGCAATCGCGGTCGGTCTCGTCGTCGTTTTTCAAAGTAAATCAGTGGGAGCGCCAAATGACCGCCCGACTCTGTAATTTCGTTTTAGTATCGGTTTTAGTTGTCGTCGGATGCACAAAAAAAGAGGAAAACTTGGAACTAAAAGTTCACATTCCAAAAGTAAATATCAACCTTGATCCCCATCGAATGGAAGATCTTTTTTCAATGATGATCTTATCTCAGCTCTATAGAGGATTGCTACGCTTCTCACCGACAGGTGAGGTTAAATCAGACCTCGCAGAATCATGGACTGAGGCTCCTGATCACCTAAAGTACCGATTTAAAATTAAAGAAGAAGCGAAGTTTTCAGATGGCAGAAAAATCACTGCCAAAAACGTTCAAATGAGTTTTGCGCGACTTTTTGCTCTTGAGGCGTCGATGGCTAGTGACATTGATTACATCAAAGGTGCATCAGAGTTTATTAAAACAAAGGACATTTCAAAACTGGGGATTCGCGCCGTATCGGCCTCCGAAGTTGAATTCGAACTCTCCCACCCTTCGGCACTTTTCTTAAAACACATTGCAGTCGTTGATTGTGCAATTTTACCAATTGAAAGTTTCAAACAGCCTCTCGTGTCTAATCCGGAAGGCACATTCAGTGGACCTTACCGCCTTACAAAAGCGAACCAGGGGAATTATCTTCTTCAAAAATGGAGGAAAGATTCGTTTGAAAGTGCATCGCCTCCTGAAACAATTCTCTTTTTTGAATCAGATGAATCGCCTTTGGAGCTAGCTCGTGCTGGTAAGACGGATACCCTTGATCGCGATCCTATTGAAGCTGAAAAAGCAAAACAGTTCCTCGATAAAGGCTGGGGTAACACTCCGACTGAATTAACGGGCGAAACATTTGTAATTCTTAATCCCAGGGTGATTCCGGATTCTGTAAGAAATTATCTATTTCAAAAGGTAAATCAGAAAACGTTACTAGACTCGCTTAAAGAATCTCACTTCAGTGCGGCCTATGGTGTGATCCCGACCGGATTTGCTGGAGAGCTTGATTCAAGCGATGTTGAAGGTATAAAAGACAGCGCGTTTGAGTATCGCGGGAAGAAGGTGACATTCAAACTTGATTTCGAGCCCGGCTCGCAGGTCCAATCAAACATTGCCGAATATTTGAAAAAAGTCTGGTCCCACCAAGATATTGAGGTGGTTTTAAATCCCTTAAAGAAAAAAGAAAAACTGAGTCGAATGTTTTCTAAGGAGGCCGAAGCCACGATTGGACAAAAGTCTGTCGATTATCCAGATGGCTATTCGGTGCTTACTTATTTTAAAGGAAAATATGACGCAAACTACTTTCATGTGAATGATCCCGACATTGATGGGGCACTTTCCAAGGTTTTGTTGGATTTTGATCCTTTGTCGCGCGCAAAAGCCTATAAAACCATTCAGTTAAAAATTTTAACTCATCACACTCTCATTCCTCTACTTTTTGGCTCCCTTGGCTCGGGATTATGGAGTCCTCGGCTAGCAAGTGTACCGCCCCACCCCATGGGGTATCACACACTTGGATTTGAGACTTTGGAGATGAAGAAGCAATGAAACTAGCAAGGCTCATCGAAACTCAATTCCAAAGGATCTTACTTTTTGTGATCCTAAGCGCCTATGCGGCCTTAGTTGGATATGGGATTTTTACGATCAACGAAACTAGAAACCGCGCGACCAACTTCATTGTTTCAAATGTGAAAGAAACTGTTGAGTCGCAAGTAACACGCCAAGAGGTTGCCGGAATTGATCGCGAGGTGTCTCGTGTCTACAACACCTGGAATAGCACTCAGGATTTAGATGTTCGAATTGATGTCGTGATTGATGAGAAACTGGTTGGCCACGCCGGCAACCTTCATAGTGGCGGATTTTGGTCAATCCACGAAGTGAGAACCTTTCGTTTGCCCTCTGGCCAGAAACTCGTTATCAGTATCGAGATCGACATACTTAAGTATGTGATTTTGATTTCTAGCCTCGCGGCGTTCCTTGGTGTTTTTTTGCTAGTGTCATATTTTGGATTAAAGCGAGCGATGCACCTGTCGGTGCGAGGATATACAAGACCCCTAGAAGATAAAGTGGAATGGATTAATCGTCTTTCCGCCAATCTTCCCAATTCAATCGGCGAAACAGATCAAAGCAGCGAGAGCCACATTTCTGAGATTTCAGAGCTCAATCTATCTTTAAAAAAGTTGGTGGCTGAAATAGCAAACTTGAAAGAAAAAGTGGCGGTCGCGAGTTTTCGCGAAGGCCGCCTTAAGATGGCTGAACAGTTAGCGCACAATTTAAAAGGTTCAATTGCAACTCTCAAGATTAGGGTGTTCCATTCGGCATTAACAGAAGATGAAAAAACAATTTTGTCGGCATCAATCAATGACATCAGCCAAGCTTCTAAGAAACTTCTCTCGGATTCCCATAAAAAGGCGCTTCATGAGACCGGGCATACTCAAGGACCAGATCCGGAGCGGATTAATTTAAAAAAAATAATTTCAAAAATGGTTTCAGAGCAAAATCTAGTCAGCGAAAACTCAGGACTCGCAACCGTGGCATTTGATTTGGGCGGAGATCCGGATACTTCGATAGTCGCAGTTAGGTCGGAATTTGAATCCGCTATTCGCAATGTCATTAACAATGCAGTTGAGGCAAGCTCCTCAGGTCAAGTCGTCAATATCAATTTTAAAGAAATGGATTCGATTGCGACAATTACGATATCAGATTCTGGAAAGGGCATTTCCAGTGAAAACTTGCCTCGACTTATGAAATACAGAAGCACGTTCGAAAAAGTCGATGGAACTGGCCTTGGTTTATTTCATGCCAAGCAATTCGTAGATCAACTGGGCGGTGATATCTCTATTGAGTCACAAATTTCAAAAGGAACCACGGTTACAATTTCTCTTCCGCTAGTGACTTCGTCAAATCGGATCGAAGTCGAACTTAGAGCTGGTCAAACGATTGTCATTTTAGATGATGATCCAAGAATCCATCAAAATTGGAACTTGCTCCTCTCCGACATTAAAGATCATGTTCAGATTCTTAGCTTTTTTAATCCATCGGAGTTCCTTTCATGGACTAACGAAAATGGACTTGGGTCCTTAGGCGAGCGATTTTATCTTTTTGATTATGACCTAAGTGATGCAGCAGAAAATGGTCTGAGCTTGATCGAAAAACTTAAGATCCATTTTGAAACTCTGCTGGTTACCGGAATGGCCGAGGACATTGGCATCATAGGAAGGGCTAAAAAAATTGGAGTGAAAGTAGTTTCAAAAGAAAAAATGAACGAAATTCGTTTTCAAGTACGAGATCCAGAAACAGTAAACAAAATCAGTCGGGCGGATCATGCCTGGCAATAGAGGGAGGTTCTATGCTAGAAGTTACAGTCATCAATTTAGAAGAGCTTGAGGCGCAAGCTGAAGAGTATTCTGACGGCGGAAGCTCTTGTGGATGAACATGCGCGTTGATTCTGATCTGCATAACTGCGGTCAGCAGGTAACGCGAATTGATCGGGGCTCTGGATCTTTTTTCCAGAAGCCCCGGTCGATTTATTGGGAATGGCTCTTCTTTGGCAGCGAGAGCCCGCTTCGACCTATTTTCTCAAAAGTTGGCGCCAATGGTCAGGCCCCTCTTTCAAGTTTTTTCTTTAACCTGGATATTGAATTCGTTCAGGACTGGCTTGGGTATGCACGAGACGCTTCTCCGTCCAGTCACGTGACAGCAGAGGCACACCACTTTTATAGTTTCGGAGCGCTACTTGCGTACGCCTACCTGTTCGGAATCAGGGATCTTCATCGAGATAACCTGGTCTTAACAGGCTCTCATATTCAAGTAATTGACGCCGAGGTGGTTCTAACCAGACTGCTCCTTCCGCATGAGACATTGCTCCTTCCGTTTAAAGGTATCCCTTCTACGTTTGCAGGCATCAGCCTTTTGACTCAATCTTCAGAGACACTTCGGGATACCGAAAAAGTTTTGATACTAGCCGGTTTTACAGACATTTTTGATCTGGCATATCAAAGCTTCAATGAATTATCCGCGACAATGACCCAGCACCAACGACCTACACCAATTCGGGTGATCATCAGAAACACTGCAATCTATCGGGCCACTCAAAATGGAGTAAGCCCATCGCCAGAGTTAATTAAAGAAGAGCAGCGGCAGTTAGATCGCGGCGACATCCCATATTTCTTTAAAAAATTGGGAGATATGAATTTGTATTGGATGAAGGCTTGGCCTCACTCAATTGAAAAAGTAGTGGCGCTGAACACCTTTTCCAAAGATGTAAATCGCCATGCGATAGCCTTTGATCGACTGTATGCGAACCGTGAAGACATTCGCGGGTTGATGATTCGTGGTCTGCTATTTCTTCAAAAACGCATCGGCCCAGAAGTCAATTGCGAGCTGACCTTCAATTCAAAAGCCTTAAGTCTATCGGCAAACTCAATTTCACTAGGTGAAGAAGTCTTCTCCTCCAAATAGCAGCTGTTTTTCACGCTTAATTTCATTTTTCTAACACTTCCGAGACCCTCGCCTGCAACGCCTTTGATGTCGTTACATCGAACCTTTTGATGACCATCGCTTGTCCGAGTCCTCCATAAAAGACTCAAAGTCTTCCCAGAAAGACTAAAATGAAGAGGCGAATTTCTCCCCAAAAAACTTTCCCTATGAATTTCAATACTTACGAAATTTCCGCATGTCTGGTTCTTTTTGCATTGAGGAACTCCCATCGCAGCTCTCATCGTGAGCGCTGTAAGTAACAAGGGAGCCTTTTTAATGACCGAATCAACTTCAAAATCTTGCAAGCCATGGCTAGATCAAAACGGTGAAGTTCTTCACGACGATATCTTAAGAGAAATATCAAAAAATTGGACGACGAACATCTGGGAGTCCTTCCTCTCAGAAACTGTTGATCGATCCCAGACCGAGAAACTTGTTTCACCAAAGGCCTACCAAGCCATCGTAGAAGAGATGATCGAACCCGTTTGGGTCGACCTCGATGAGGCGGACCCGCTAGATACCAAAGTGCGAGCGCAGGTTCGCAGAGCGATGCGATCTTACCTAACTCATCAACAGCAAATCATCATTCGATTGATTTATTGGGAGGACCAGTCCAATCGCGAGATCGCAAAAAGCATGGGGGTCACAGAGACGCAAGTGCGAGTACAAAAAAGGCGATCTCTTAACAAGCTCGAGGACTTACTTGAACGGCATATTTCGTTTTTTCCATGTGTGAAGGGCAAAAACGATTTTCAAGGCTCTCCCGAAGGAAAAATCCTCTTGGCTGTCGATGCCCAATCGACTCATCCAAAATCTGCGAAAGGACTTTAAAATAGTGAAACCAAAAATCATCGAGCGACGAACACAAAAAGAAATCGCCTTCATTGATGAAAGCGTAGCCCCTTGCCAGGTCCCCATTGATCGCTACTTCACCGAAATCAATGGAGCCTGCGCGAGGCTTGACGAGACAGAGCGTAAAGCCATCTACCTGCGGTTTTGGTGCGACACCAAGATCGCACGTATTGCAGACGTGTTGGGGCTTAGTTGGGATGAGACCAACTGGCTCCTTGACCGAGCAGTCATCAAGATCAACCGAGCCCTTACGCGCAGGCTGCGAGCGTCATCAGCTGCGGCGGCATAGACCAAACCAAATTGAGATAAAGGAGTGACCCCTTGTTTAGAAAAATCATGCAATTTATTTGCGAATCCATCGCAAGACTTTTTGAACCAAAAATCGAGATGACGTTAAGGGATTTTGAAAACCTTGAAAGTAAACCTTTGAGACGGAGGCCAAATGGCAAAGATCTATGACCTGGAGAACCTGACTGAAAAATATCTTGTGACAGATAGCCCGACTGTTGCTTCAAGAAAATTTCGGATCGCGGGCTTTGCGACAAAGAAAAATGGCGAAGATTTCTACACGTTAAGGTTAAAGGCATTTTACAAAACTCCTTTTTTCATCAGTCCGAATTGGAAGGGGACCTCGGACTTTTTGGTTTTTAGCGGCACAAAAAAAAGACCGAATCGAAGTCAAAAGTTTTTCCACAGTGTGGGTGTTGCCAATTTTCTAAATGGCCGTGACTACCTCGTGGTAGACCTTCCGGATTTGCCGCTGACTTATTTTTTAAAGCTTGAGCCTGAAGAGTACCATTTCGCTGAAGCCCCTGCGCTTCGAGCAATCTAGAACGATTAAATAAACAAAAACCATGGAGGTCCTTTTATGAATCACCGAAACGTGATTTAT
The DNA here is from genome assembly GCA_044229295.1 of Pseudobdellovibrionaceae bacterium. Lineage (GTDB taxonomy): Bacteria > Bdellovibrionota > Bdellovibrionia > Bdellovibrionales > Bdellovibrionaceae > JBGATJ01. Next base: position 71,824 of record JBGATJ010000013.1, on the reverse strand, counting down.
GTAATTTCTTTTGCCTTTTTACTGTTGGCTCCGGTCTTTGCCTTCGCATCGGTTGAATCAAGTCTGTCAGCGATTCAAGAAAAACTAGTGAACACGATTCTCCCTCTTTGTGCCATTTTGGGCCTCGTACTTGCGGGATTCTCTTTTCTTGCCGGGAACGAAAGAGCGAGATCCCACCTGGTACTTGCCGTGATCGGAGCCGCAATCGGCTTTGGAGCCCAGAGTATCGTGGCTCTCATCCGCTCCCTTGTTCACTAGTTCGATCAAAGCAATTTCAAAAACTCACTTGGCGGCGTGACACTCGACTCTTTAGTAGGTCGCGCCGCCTTTTAAAAAAGGAGTGGTTCATTGGAACTTTCGCAATCTAAAGTCTACAAATGCCTTGATAAGAAAACATTGATTCTAGGCTTTGAAGTCATTGATCTTTTTGCTCTGTGCTTACTGCTTGCCACACTAAATTTTCTCACAGGATCAAGTAGTTGGAAAATGCTATTCACCTGGGGGCCAACGCTTCTTGCTGCTGGTTTTTTACGAATGGCAAAAATCGGAAAGCCGGATCACTTTTTGATCCACTTTGTACGGTATCATGTCACCCCAGGTGTCTTTATGGCCTGGCCCTCAGCCACAAGAGCGAATCAATTCTATAAACTAAGAAATACGGAGTATCACCTATGAAAGATCGCACACTCTCCAATCAGATTGAACTTTGGGGTTTTGATCAAGAAGTGATGGTCTTTCGAGACTTCTCACTTGGTAAAGCTTTTAGGCTCCAAGGAGTCGACATCAGTTGCGCTACTCATGAAGACATCAACACGATTAAAAATCAACTGCGGTCATTTCTAAACGGACTTCCACCGGGGATGTGCTTGCAGTTTATCCAGGAGGTGGTCTCAGGAAATGACCTTGTCATAAAAAAACATGCCGATACCTTGAAATCTGACGCACTTCCAATTGTTGAAAAGATCACTCAAGAGCGCACAGGTGGGCTCTTGAATTTAGACAACGAAGGCCGTCTGCCTAAGCATAATTTATATCTGATTCTGCGCTCTCCGTTTTCGCAACGGCCGAAGCCTCGGGGGTTCTTGAATCGGAAATCGCCAGTCTTAACTGAAACATTGCTTGCGACAGAGATTGAAAGATTCAAACGAGACTGTGACCACGCGAAGGCAAGCCTTCAGCTTTCAGGTCTAAAAGCTTTTGAGCTTTCCGATGCCGACACCTTTGGACTGATTTATAACCAGTGGAATCCAGGCAGAAATCTCCCGCCAGCGATGAGTGGCTCACTTGACATAAGAGATCAAATTGGGTTTACCGACATGGTTTTAGGGATTGACGGATTTTCTCTAGGAAAAGTGTTTCACCGAGTGATTTCGCTTAAAAATCTAAGTGAGGCTAGTTTCGCGTCGATGATGGAGACTCTTCGCAGCCTGCCGTTTGACTCACGCCTTTTCGTCTCTCTCGAGTCCCTTGATCAAACGAAAGAGACCTCACAGCTCCAAACTCAGCGGCGCATCGCCTACGCGTCGAGTGTTGGGAAAAAGGGAGTCAGTGATCTAGACTCAGAGGCAAAGCTTCAAGACATCGAATCTCTACTGACTGAGATGATTCAAGGGGGCGAGAAGGTTTTTAATTTCTCACTCAATGTGGTTTTACGATCCACATCAAGTGAGGACTTGGATTTTCAAGTAGCCCTGACACTTTCAAAACTTCGAGACCTTGCGGGCTGCGAGGGACTAGAGGAAACCTACGGCGCATTTGATGTGTTTATGAAACTCGCGCTTCCCAATGGCAAGTCACCGGAACGTGCCAAAAAGGCCCACACAAGTGTGGTTGCAGATTTTCTGCCAATCTATTCCGCTTGGCCGGGCCATGAAAACCCACGGCTTTTACTTTGTAACCGCGAAGGGGGACTCTTGGGATTTGATCCCTTCTCGCCGACGTTATCAAATTTTAACCAACTCGTCAGCGGCGGGAGCGGCAGTGGGAAGAGCTTTGCGACTAACCTCTTAATTTCGCAGATGCTAAAGGAACGACCCAAAGTCTTTATCCTCGACATTGGTGCTTCCTATAAACGGCTTTGCGAGTCTCTGGGTGGTCAATACATCGACCTTGGAATTAAGAGTGGCGAGTCGATTAATCCACTTTCATTTAATGACGTCAAAGTTGACGAACACGCTTTTGATCAGAAGCTCAAGTTCATTGTCTCTTTAGTTGAAATCATGACCCGAGAGAATGATCTATCGCCACTGTCCAAATACGAAAAGGCTCAGGTCGAAGTCGCGATTAAAAAAGTCTATGAACAGACCGGATCCAAAGAACCACATCTCTCAGACTTGACGCAGAAGTTGGTATCACATCCAGAAACTGAGATCGCACGTCTTGGGAAAATCTTATCAACTTGGTGTGGCGATTCACCGTTTGGAAAGTTCGTAGACCGAGACACGACCATTAAGCTCTCAAAAGACATCGTGTGCTTTGATTTGAAAAATCTTGATTCGGTGCCAGAGCTTCAGGCGGTTTGTCTTTTCATCATCACGGATTTTATTTGGCAGGAAGTCCAGCGGGACCGTACGCAAATGAAAATTGTAGTCCTTGATGAGTGTTGGCGGTTGTTACAAAGCGATTCGGCTAGTCAGTTTATTGGCGATATCTTTCGGACGTTTCGGAAATACCGGGCTTCTGCGATTGCCATTTCACAAACTGTCGATGACTTTTCAAAAAGTAAAGTCGCCCAGGCAGTAATCCCAAATAGCTCCATCAAATGGATTTTAAGGCAAAAGGGCGACCAAGAGGAGCTTAAAAATGTCCTACAGCTAAACGTAAGAGAAATGGATCTTGTCTCGTCACTGACTTCCATCAAAGGACAGTATTCGGAAAGTTTTCTTATGATGGAGGACAAGCGCCAAGTTGTCAGAATCCAAGCCACCCCGCTTGAATATTGGCTTGCGACCACCGACCCCAGTGATCTGATTGAAATCGAAAGAGCAAAACGGGCAAGGCCCGAAGCCTCAGACCAGGAGGTATTAGAAAACTTAGCAAGTCTTTATCCAAAAGGCAGCTCACAACCAACGGTGTCAAGATGATGAAAAAAATCATGATTGTTTTTCTATCGGTGAGCCTTTCCACATTGCGACCCGCAAAGGCCGACATGTGGGGGGCCGATCTTGTTTATTTGGCTCAGCTTGTGCAAAACTCCATCGAACAACTTACTAGGCTCCAATCGCTTCTGCAAAATGGGCGGGACTCTTTGAATCTCCTTCGTGACATCAACCGAGGCATCAACGACTCCATGCAGGTGGTAAATTCAATTGCGCCCTACATTGACCCCGGTCTTTACCAGAACTTAAGAAAGCTTGCTCAGGTAGCAACTCACATCGAAGGAATCTATGGAGTTGTAGCAAAATCTAAAGATGAAACGGCACAACGAGAAACGGACCAAGCGGTGGCAGAGGCCATCCACCTGAACAACTCACTTTATGACTACGCCAAAGACCTAGATCAACTCGGCGAGGAGATCAAACGCTATTCGCATGCGGTCTCCCCGGGTGGCGCGCAAAAGCTCACCGCCCAAACTCTGGGTGCGATGATTCACCTTCAAAACCAACAACTCAGAGCTTCTGCCACAGGCCTTAAGCTTTCAGCTCAAAGCCTAGCGCTTCAAAACAAACGGGAAAAGGAAGACACAACAGAGTTTTTGCGCCAGTCCCAGGTGCTAAAATCTGCGATGTCAAATCCCCCCAAATTCATGCTGCCGAGGTTTTAATATGGATATGTCGTGGCTAGCCAACGAGGCAAAACAGATCCATGCTATTTTCGAAAACACCTTTTTTATTCTCGTGACGGTACTTCTTCTTTTGGGGGTGATCCTTGAGTACTTCAAGTTTCCGCTCGGCGGCGTGCCCGCGTTCCCTCAGCTTTTAGGGCGAACTGTCGTTGCAAGTCTTATATTGGTTTCAGTGCCTGAGATTATGAACGCGCTTGCGAGTTTCACCGATGCCATGACCACCGATCTTGGAGGACTTAATCAATTCAAGTTTGTGCTCGCAAGAATGGGAGAAAAGCTAGAGGGATTCACCTGGTCGTGGGTGTCAGTAAAGGACTCAGTACTTTTACTGATTTCATTTTTGTCATTTTTTCTGCTCTACGTGACGGTTTACATCGCGGATTCCATATTTTTATTCACCTGGATGCTACTCTACATTTTTTCACCTATCTTGTCAGCACTCTACGTTCTTCCGATGACAGCAGGAGCTACGAAGAAACTGTTCTCTTCAATGATTGAAGTCTGTGCGTGGAAGTTGGTCTGGAGTGTTTTGGCTTCACTTCTTTGGAGCTTTGCTCTTTCAAAAATCAACGAGCCAGGACACGACATCGACTTTCTTACAGCGATCATTTTAAATGTCATGCTGGCCTTTTCGGTATTGCTCACGCCGAAGATCACCGGAAGTTTTCTTGGTGGAGGTGTATCGCAGATGGCGTCTAACATGGGAGGTCTTTTGCTCGGAGCAGCAGCCCTCACTCCGACCGGGATGATTGCAAAAACAAAGCTTCTTGCCGCAGCCGGCGCTTCATTTGCTAGCAAAAAGCGAGAGAATCAGGACCCCAATGAGGCCGGTCCACATACGAACGCCAGGCGCTCTGCTTCGCATCACCAAAAGTCTCAACGTCGCCCAGAATAGTTTCTAATCTTCGGCCCCATTTAAAATGGCGGAGCTCCACGGTTGGATCGAAGGCCTCTTAGCCAAACGCCGTTCTAATATTTTAAGATCACACGTTTTAAATTTAATTTCTATTTAGGAGGAACTCTTTATGCGTTTATCAAACGCCTTTGATCGCTTGCAAGACGAAAATCAGTATCTAAAACTCATGCTCGTAGTTTCAGGAATCGCTGTTGTTCTGGCTCTCACGATGGCATTCACCTTTTCAAACCGTGACCCACTCATTGTGGAGAGGGGCTGCCACACCGAAGTCAATCCGCTGGGAAGTGCTGAGCCTTCAGAAGCTGAACAGAAAGAGTTTATTAGAAAGGCTCTAGCCCAAAGATTCACGACAGAAGAGCTGGAGAGCTCGCTCTTAAGTCCAAAGCAACTTCAATTTAGAGCAAAGGAACAAGATGATCTTTCCAAAAACAAAATGAGCCAAGTCGTTTTCGTTCACGATATCAAGTTCTCGCCAAATTTGATTCAAGCCGAAGTTGATCGGTTGATTTCAGTCGGTGACATCAGGTCCGCCTTTAAGTTTCCGCTAAAAGTGCAGTTTGAAAAAATCCCGAGGACTAAAAGTAATCCCTTTGGCCTCGTTCTGACCGACGTTAGCCCAATTGCGGAGGTGCAAAAGTGATGAATGAACCGGTAAGCAAAGACAATACTACAAAAACTGAAGTGATAATTCTAGGTTTAAGTGTCATCGGTCTTGCACTGCTGGCTTCAATCTTAGGGTTTTCAAAGACGGAAGCCACAAAAAAGCCAGTGGAAAAATCAATTCTATGTGACGATCTGAAGCCTCAGCTCGTCCGAGTTGAAGCAAGTAGACTCACACTTTTAAATTTTCCGCTTAGGCCCAAAGAGGTCATACCCGGAAGCGGTGGCTTTGATTTTCAACAAATCAAAAATGATTTGGCGATCAAGTCGCTTCGCCCTGGCGCTCGCACGAATGTCGCAGTTTATCTTACCGAAAGGAGGTGCTCTTTTGAACTCGTTACCGTTTCAACCGGCGGCGACAAAATCCTAATCGTCAGAGATCCCAAGGACCAACAGTTTGAGGTGAAGTTTTATGACAAATAATGAAAACCCAGATCGGATGCTTGCCAGAAGGACTTGGTCTGAATCCCTTTCTAGATTTATCCCAGACGGCAGAAAAGAAAAAATCAACTCTCTATGGCTTAAAATCATTCTTGGCCTTTCCTTTTCTGCACTGATGGCAGGTCAAGTTTTTAACAAAACGCCTAATTTTGAAAGTAAACCCGAAGAAGGTGTTGGCATTCCAACTGGGGTCTACAGCGGGCAATCGCAAGTGATTTATCAACCAAAGACCTATGACGATTTGGCGGAGATCGAAAAAGAACGAACGGCGCGACAAAAAGCATATTCGACCAGGGCCTTACCAAAACCTGAGCCCCTCTCCGTGATTAACCTTACTAAGCTCACTGAGATTCCGACTGGAAGTGAGGTAAAGGCGATTCTGATTAGCGGCGGCACTAACGGAACAGTCACGGCAAAACTCACGGAGCCCCTAATTATTGACGGCGATAACTTGCTACCGACCCGTACGATTTTGTTCGGCAAGGGATCATCCAGCGATGAAAGGCTCTACGTCAAATTTTCTAAAGCAATCTTGCCAGATAAAAAGGAATTTAAAATTGTAGCTGAAGCCTTTGACCAGAAGGACCGAATGCTGGGCCTGAAAGGGAAAAAGGTTTCCGACTACGCATTTAAAATCGCTGCAAGCTCAGGGCTCATTTTTTTAGGTGGCATGGCTGACGGAATGCAAGAAGAAGGTGGCAGCCCGTTTGCGCCAAAGAGAAAGTCAGCTAGGGACGCGGCCCTCAACGGTGTTGCAACCGCTAGCCTCGAGCAGGGAAAGCGCATTATGGATTCCATGGACAATCAAAGTCGTATTGAAGTTCAAGCGACAAGCCCAATTGTTGTGATCTTTAGCGATAGCTCGAACACGGAATAATCTCCCGCACTTGGTTTCATCCCTCAAATGACAAGTTACATTTTCTGCTTTTTTCTGAACTCAAACCAAATTTATTATTTTCGGAGTCAAAATGAAATCAAACGCTCGTCAAGACCTTTGGGTCGACAATCTCATCAGAATTTTTAAACAAATAAAACTCGTTTTCTTTGATCCCCTGTCGGAAGTTATGCGTGGCCTTTTTACTAACGCTATTCCCTATTACAGATGCTGCCTCTTAGGCATGGCTTTGGGCATTTGCTACCGTCTTGAATTAGACCGATGGCTCTTTACCAGAATTAAACTTCCATTTCTCATCTTCGAATGGCCGGTGCGAAATGCAGTGGGCGTGATGGTCACCTGTTCAGCGTTCTGGGTTTGGGGCGTTATGATGGTGGCAAAAAAATATGAGATCAAACGCAAAATGGCGCTGATCTTTAAGTCAGCCGGAATCAAATCAAAAATTGATCTCGTTCCTGAATTCGTCTCAGACCACCCCATCGGCAAAGCCACAAGAAAGCTCACGGTTTTCAATAACGGTGTGCCGGTTTCGGAATTCCGTCAGGCCAAAGAGGGGTTAGAAGTGGGTTTAGGAGTGCAAATCTCGCGCATGGATTACGGAGACGCCAAGATGCGAACGACCGAGATCGTGTACGTCACGGAAAGGTTGCCTGAGATTTATGCCCTAGATTCAATCCATCGGTACAAGGATTTCTCGTTCCCAATTGGCAAGGGGCTCTCAAATGAATACACAGGCTCTCTAAAAAGTTTCCCGCACTATTTGATCGCGGGGGAAACCGGGACTGGCAAATCCACCTTCGTTCGCATGGCTATTGAAGTTTTACTGGCTAACAACGAACTTTTGGAAGTTGTCTTTCTGGACTTTAAGGGCGGCATTGAGGCTGAAAGCTTTCGAGAAAATCCCAGAGTCCGGATCGTTTCTGAATTTCCGATGGCAGCTGAAATCATCGCTGAAATGGATGCAGTCCTTTCCACTCGAAATGATGCGATTTCAGGAAATGGAAGAAACATTGACGACTTTAATCGAAAGCAAACGGATTGGAACAAAAAGTTAAAGCGAATTTTAATTGTCGTTGATGAGGCGTCCGAGCTTATTCCAAAAATAGGCGGTCAAAATCATAAAGACCTTACAACAATTGCTCGGGCGCTCAGCCGAATTGCAAGAATGGGAAGGGCCGCGGGCCTACACTTGATGATCGGTGTGCAAAAACCCGATCAAAAAAATCTTGATCCCACGATCAAGGCAAACCTTGGAGGAGTTGTATGTTTTGCAGTTTCCCATCCCATTCAAAGCATGGTGGTGCTCGGAGATGGGCGAGCTGCTGAAATCAATTCGTCCATTCAAGGCCGCGCAATCTGGAAATACGGAGCTTTTTCAGAGGAAGTACAAACCCCCCTTTTAAACGAGTCTCAGGTGAGGCTAGCAAAAACAAAAGCGCAAGAGTATTGGGGCAAACAACGACAAATCAATTCAGGTTTTGAAAAAGGGAAAAAAATAAGTCCTTCTTCTGAAGCTCCTCAAAAGGAAGAACAAAATGAAAAAAATGATTCTGAAAAAATCTCGGTGGCTGAGCCCCCAAGAACTCCGCTTGCTTAAGTTTTTATGGCGCTGGAAACTGGCCCCTCACACAGTCCTCCATAGACTTTTCTTTCCTGAGCAATCGCCGTGGCGAGTGTATAAAAAGCTGAGGAGGTTACTTCGTGAGGGCTACATCAAAGAAGAATTGCCCTCATTAGTGGTACCAACAGCGCTTTTTTCTCTGACGCAAAAAGGATTTGACCTGTTTAAAAGAGAGCTCGAAAATCTCGAACAAAAGAGATTTCGACCACAGTCAGTGCCCCATGATTACCTTGCAACCAGTTTTCAGCTCGGCGAATTTATTCTGGAGTCAAAGGCTGGAGTGGAGTTTTTTACGGAGACGGAACTTTCAGCTCACGATATAAGTCAGTTTCCGGATTGGGTGCCGCCTAAAAAAGATCACATCCCCGACGGGCTGACCATGATTCAAGGGCAAAACAAACGCCGAATTTTTGCCATCGAAGTTGAAGTGACCCTCAAGCCGATTGTTCGATACGACAAAATGAACCTCTACTTTCATTTAAGTAAAGAAGTCGATCAAGTCTTTTGGCTTTGCGGGAGTCAAGCCGTGGCCAAGACGATTTTTTGCAAATTTGAGTCCTCCCGAATGCCTTATCTTGATCCTCACAGTTTTCTTTTGATCAGTGACTTTAGGACACTTGGTTGGCAAGCGAGGGTTATGATGGGAGCTGAGAAGGGAAAGACGGTTCAAGAAATCTACGCTGCAAATCTATGGCAAACTCCGGGTAAAAAGCCGGCAAAAAGTGGGTCAACAAAACTTTCTGAAATTCTGTTCCCAATCTCCAAAAGTCCGCAGAAGCACGTGGATATTTTAAAAAGTATAGCGAGCTAGTTTTTTCTAACACCCTCTAAGGAGGGTGGGGTCTTTCAACTTCCTGGCCTTAATCTGTCGTTCTGAAGTCATCTAAATATCAATCCGATTCATCTGGAGGTTTTCAAATGAAACGTTCTCTCGCGTTCATGTTTCTAATGTTTTGTCTCATCAGTTGTCAGACCAAGCCAAAGGCTGCCGATGGCAAGGCCGGCGATGATGACTCAAAAGTTCCAAAACTAAAAAAGCCGGTCGTTCGCAGAATCTGGGTTTCTGAGAAGATCGAAGAAAATGGACTCATCTGGGAAGAGGGGCATTGGCGTTACGAGGTTGAGAAGAATGCAACCTTTGCTCGTTAACAATCGGCACTTTTGTGGCTAGCCCGCATTCAATCGCTAAGAGGGCACCGTCACACAACACATAAAAAAGAAAGGTACTTACGAATGGAAAACGAAACGACAAATTCAAATAAGATAGCATACCCAGACCGCATCAACTTGACCGTTGATCAAAGTAAAAGAGTTGAAGCCTGGCAAAGTCAAATTGCCAAGGCCTTTGAGGGTGCGGTAAAACTAAATCGATCTGACCTGGTTAACTTTGCTCTAGATCAACTTGATGGCGAGCTTGGTCGTAGCCTTCTTCTAAAGCTCTTTAACGACCAGTTTGATGAGCTGAAGTTTTTCGCTTGGGCAAAGCCTCGGATCATTGAAGCCAAAAAGCGCGGCGAGGCTCTCACGGTCGAAAGTTTACGACAAAGGATTTTATCGCAAGTTGCTCAAGACGTCCTACCTGTGAAGAAGAGCGCGAGCAGAAAAAAAGCGAGTAGGTTATCCACAGAAGATGAGTCGAACGCGGATTTTTCCACACTACACCCTTTAGAAAACGAGACTTCAAATGAATAAACGAAAAAATACTGTCTACTACCTAGCCGTTGAAGTGGCGAAGGTCGACATCACGCACGAGATCTGCGCTTCACGTTTGGAGCTCACAGAAATAAAACTACTTGTTGACGGACTTGATGCTAGACGTGCGAAAAAACGAGATAGCTCGAGTCACGTAATGTTTGTCGACACCTACACGGACGACGAAAGTTATGCTATGAGAGTCTCAGGGCGAGATCTCCATTTTCAGCAGTTCATGGCTCTCGAGGTATCGCAGCTCGGCGCAAAAAAAGTCAAAAAATACTTGAATCAATACATTATCAAAGATAATGTATCCAAAGATCGGGAGGCTGCGTGAAACCCAAAGAATTTCGCGAAATCCGCGAGCGATTGGATCTTACGCAAAAGGAGCTATCAGAAGTTCTTGGTCTTTCAGGTTATATTCCTGTTAACCATTACGAGAGTGGTTTCAGGCGGCCAAGCACTCTGATTGCAGCTTTAATGAGAGTTTTCAACAGCTGGCCTGAGAAAAAAGCACGCGAGCTCCGGGAAAACTTAAAGGAGCAAGTAGCCATTGAGAAGAGCCTTCATCGGAAGGACTCATGATGGCTGAGAATAAGAATTCTAATTCTCGGCCAAGTTATACGCCAGCAAAGGATTTGAATGTGGTTGTAAAATTCGAAAATGACGATTCACCCGAAGGAAAGATGAGATTGAAGCTCGCAAGGGAAATCATTTGCCAACTGATCCTACTCGGTCAAAAGCGCGGGAGACCGTCTCAAGTTGAGGAGCAGATCCATGAAGTCGCTTAAGATCGGGGCTTACATTAGAGTTTCCACTGAAGACCAGGTGAATGTCTATGAAGGCTCACTCGATTCGCAAAAACATCGAATCGATGAGTTTGTCCAGTACAAGAACCGACAAAGCAAAGATTGGGGTGAGGTCGTTGAATATTATGTGGAAGAGGGTGTCTCGGCGGGAACGACAAATCGCCCCATGTATCAAAAAATCATGTCGGATATTCGCAAAGGCAAAGTAAACTTAATTTTGGTAAGTGACTTAACTCGCCTCTCAAGGAATTTGCTCGATTTTTGCAATCTAATTCACGAACTAGAAAAATATCACGCAAGCTACTTGTCGATGAAAGAGCAATTCGATACAAGCACGCCGATTGGTCGAATGATGGTGTACATTATTATTGCGCTCGGGCAATTTGAGCGGGAGCAAACTTCAGAGCGAGTCGCGATAAACTGTCATTCCCGGGCACTACGTGGTCTTATCAACGGAGGGCCTGCCCCGCTAGGTTTTGATAAGCATCCCGAAAAGCCTGGCCTTCTTCTTTCAAATGAGGCCGAAGCTGAAGTCGTACGAATAATATTCAAAACGTTTCTTGATGAAGGATCACGCGCAAAAACCATCGAGAGGCTTCACTCATTGGGCATCAGACCTAAGAGAACCTCAAAAAGGTCAAAAGAGAAAGTAGCGCCGAACTGGACCGTGCAAACATTGGGGGCGCTTCTCCAAAATACAAGCTACATTGGATACCGCGAGGTCAATAAGTTGTACAAGGAGGAGGATGTCTCACACTTGAAACCTTGGCAGAGACACCAAACTGTGAAGGCTGCTTGGCCTGCGATAATAGACGAAAAATTATTCTACGATGCCCAACACCTTCTCAGCGAGGCGGCTGAAAAGGAGCGAACTCGTCGTGGTAAAAACGAAAAGCGATGCTTCCTGCTGACTGGACTTCTTTCTTGCGGCGAATTGGGCTTACCTTTGGTCGGCCAGTCTGGGCATAGTTCGAGTGGCACTGTCCATCGTTACTATCACTATCCTCGACGACCAAAAGACGTAGAGCACATACGGCCACGCCTCAATGCCGATGAACTCGAAGAGAAAGTTCTTAAGGAGTTTAAGACGGCCCTCAGGACTCAAGGTTATTTTCAGAATCTTGAGCGGATATTGCGTGATCAAGCCGAAGTGAATGGGAAAGGCAATGCCGCCGAATTTGAACGTGCCCAAAAAGAAATTAATGCCACGACTGAAAAGATCAATTCAATTTGGATGAACCAAAGTCGGATGCAATTGGGCGAAGAAGCACTGAAGCTTGCGTCCGACGAACTTAATCGGTTGGCAAAACAGAAACGGGATCTTGAGAAGTATTTAAGTCAGCTAGGTCCCAAAGTGACCTCCCCTTGTGTGTATCGAGAGCAATCCCTTTTTGTTGAGAATCAGATCCGTTGGTGCATGCAGGGTTGGTCAAAAGCTACGCCCGCAGTGCGCAAAAGACTCTTGCGTCGAACGGTCAAAGAGATTGTGGTGACCAGCTCAGAGCTTCACATCACTTTTTGGATGAGCGCTGATGAGCGAGACGATGCTCTTCAAGAATGTAACGAAAGCGACGCCCTGGGCGCCCAGAATGTCATGAGCTTCAGGCGGCGCGCGCCTTCGGCTCGGGATCGTAATTTGCTGTTCGGAAGTTCAGGAGACGTAAGAAATGGTAGGGGCTGCAAGATTCGAACTTGCGATCCGCCGGTTATGAGCCGGCTGCTTTAACCAACTAAGCTAAGCCCCCAATGCCTGATTAATAAAACACAGCCAGAAGGTATTAGGCAAGACCTTAGGGTCGCGGAGCGCTACAGAAAAGTGGCACTCACCTCACCTTCGGAGTATAAAACGCACAATTGAAATCCGGTTGATACGTCCAATGCACGGGCTTGAACTCAATTTGTTCTAGGAGTTTTCCAAATTCGGAATTCCTCTCCCAGCGGCACCAGTCAACAGAAGCGTCGTATTCACGGATCGAGGCTTCCGAGTCAAAAGACATCTTGTAAGCTCGATCGGTTCCGATAAGACGATTGTAACCGAAAATTTCGTTGGGCTGTTTTTCTTTTCTCACCGGTTTTTCTGATTTACCGAAAGTAAAATCAGCACTATCTCTCACTTGAAAAGACAACACCGCTTTCTCCGGTTCAAGTTGGTATTGCATTTCTGCAACCTCGTAGGGACTTTCCCACACCTTGAACTGCTCTGAGACTTCGCTTTTATTGGAAGCAGAGACCTGGGGACTTCAAAAAATGCTTGGTTCTGGTAACGCAAATTACGAATCTGGATACAAAGCTTATTCTTACTTCTCAGATGTCTCATCCAGCACTGCTCCAACTTACTAAAGGTGAAGTAAACCCGATGACCCATGAGACTTTCAAAGGATTTGAAACCATTACAGTCGGCGTAACACAAAAGCCAACCGCAGATTCCCAAAAATTAAAGACGAATCCGGGTCAGACATTCAATATCTCTAAATGGGGTGCAGACCATTTGTCCTTTGGAGCATTTAATAAACAAACCGATGAATGGAATCCAAACTCAAGTTATGGGTTTCTAAAGCCCCTTACCGCATTGTCATCGGCAAAGCCATTTATGTGGCAATACTTGTCGGGCTTAAAAATTATCTATTACACGGATGAACCCCCTAAGCCTTTTTTCAAAACTCGGCGTTGAAAAAATAGCACTGATACCAAAATGTCACCGTAAACTGTGGCGTATTTCTTGCTCAAGTCCAAAGAAATTTTACTTTGGAGGAAATATGTCACTCATTTTTACTGTTCTTTTGGGCGCAGTCAGTTTCGCAGACCAAATTCTTGTCATCGGTGGGATTCCTCCCACTCAGGTCATGCAATCTGTTGGTCAAGCTGGCCCCAATAAGATTGTTGCTATCCCAGGCGGTTCGGCAGTCGCAATTCCAGTGGGCAATGGGCTTTACCAAGTGATTCCAGGATCTGAGTCCGCACCAAAACCAATTGCTGACATCGCTCGTCCTAACGAAAGTCACTATTCTGGTTCAACCTATCATTCCTCCTATCATTCCTCCTATCGTGCTAATTACCAACCAAGCACTCATCACTGCGCAAAGGACGAAAAAGATCCAGATTGCAATACCCCTGACATGCTGGAATATCTCGTCAGCCAAACTAATGTCCTAGATGTTTTTTTTAAACGCCGTTGCGGAAAATCTTTTGAAGCAGCAAAAGACCCTCTCCTTGAAAGCTTTAGAGCTTTTGAAAAATCGTCGGTGCTTAAAGTAGCTGTGATCCAAGCTCTCAAGGATTCACTTAATGAAACCTTTCACTGCAAAAAAAGTTCTGACCTCACCGGCTGTACCTCTTGGCTAAAGTGGGACCAAGCAGAAATTCTTAATAGAGATGAAGATAGTCAGGTTGATGGAGGAATCTCGTTAAATGCCAAATCTCAACGCGAATTTAGTGCGGACTCACGCGAGGTTTATAAATTGCAGGTTCTTGACAATCAAAATCAGCCTCTCGTTTTCAATTTCAAAATTCAAACTGCAGGACCAGTGAGAAATAAAACCTGCGCTTTCACGCCTACCTCAGTGATTTTTAAGCTGTTGCAGAGTCAAAATCCATTTTCAAGGGATGCGACGATCTCTGTTAAACTCTAAAACTATCCAGGCAAATGACACTCATCATTTCATTCTTTGATGGCCCCACTACCTTGCGGGTGCTATCAATAAATGAAATGACCAGCTGGCGAAGCTTTTCAAAATCCTCCTCGCTGTGGGTATGAACGACTGAGTAATGAACATTTTCGACCTTGCCCTTTTGTGAATCCATGAGGGCTTGGTGCCGCCAATGTGCGTGGTTCATGGTGGTCATCACGGAGTGACGTGGCAGATGGAGATCTGCCGAGTCAAAAACCCATCTATCCTTTTTCTTTTTAACAAGCTTCATTTGCTCTAGAGACCTAAGAGTTCCTTCAACGGTCATTTCGGGCAAATTGAGATGACCCGCAATTTGAGCCGACGTCTGTAACGAGGGTATTCCTGTGGCTAGATGAATGGCGGCCCAATGCCAAGAAGAGTAGTAAAGCCCCTCTTTTGCTGAATCTGAAATTTGGGTCATGGAGTATCGATTTTTAAGATCCTCATGTTCCACTCGATTTTTTTCGATCTTACGTTTCAAGCTTGCTCTTAGTTTTGGGGTTCCAGCTCGCGCGAACGAGACCAGATCTAGAAAATGGCTGGCTTCCGCTTCGGAGAGGCCAAGAAACTCGGTAATACCGTAGGCTTGCTCTGGCGTAAGGTGAATTTCTGTATTCATGACTCTTGAAAAATAAGCCCTCTGGCACTGCCCGGCCTCGGCCAATCGGCTTCGAAAACCACGAATGCTCGAATGTTCTGAAAGATCGTCAAGGTACTTTTTATACTCGACGTAACTAAAGATGCTATTCATAAAAACTCGATTGTTGTATGTATTGTATTCAAGTATGAGCATTTATAGATAACATTTATCTTGAAAGTCAATTTTGATTTAATTAGGGTGCTGCTATAAAAGGGAGAAATCATGAAACTCAAATTACTTCTCACTCTTGGAATGTTTTCAGCCCAAATCGCCGGCGCTACTGGTAATTCATCAAGTGGGGGCGGCGAGCAGAGCCCTCAAGGCAAATCCATTTCGGCGATCTTTGCTGCTCTCTCCTCACCTGACTTAAACGCAGCTTTGCAATTCCAACCTGTAACAAAAGTTGTAGTGAAGGAATACGAAATGGGAGGCCGTGTTGTTGTCAGCTCCGAAAATTGCAACGTCGAAGTGCGACTTTCAGTTATGGTCGGCGAATCTGAAGGTATGGAGTACGTTCCAACGGTTGTTTCAACAAAGTGTAAAACCCCATGAGCCTACAACGTCTGCGGAACTGGTTTTACAAAATAAACTCGTGAAAATACGGGTGAATTTGTTTTGCAGCTCCTCTGAAGAAGCGGTCCGAAAAACCCTGTGAGTTTTTCCATAAGCGGAATAGACCTTGGGAATTTTCCAAGGTCCATGCGATAGTCGCGAGTCAAACGTTAGGAGCGCCTATGGCTAAGACTCTGTTTATTCTTCTGTCCCTGAACCTTTTCCAAATTGATGTTCAGGCTGATGACGAAAGCCCAGAAGTAAGCACCAATTTTTACGGAGTGGATTGCCGAGAACGCGCCATAAATGCTTGCAAGTATATCGAGTACGACATATCTCAATATCGATGGTGCGTGGTTCAAGAACAAGATTACTGCATAACTGCTACTCGTCGACGTTAAAACGAAAATTTCATGTACGATAAAGCCTACTTTGAAAATAGGAAAAATCTGATTTTAGAGTCGGGCTTTCGCGAGAATTCCCTTCCTGCACTGGATCGCTACTTGCAGCTACTTTGCTCTGCAAACGAAGAGCTCAATCTCATCAGCCGCAAAATGACTTTTGAAGAACTGATCAACAACCATGTCTTAGATTGTCTTGAACCGCTCAAAGAATTTCCAGAAAAAATCAAAGTCGTAGCAGACTTTGGATCTGGCGGGGGATTGCCTGCAGTTCTATACGCCATTCAGTTTCCCGAAATCCAATTCCACTTGTTTGAGAAAAGTCCCCTTAAGCAGAAGTTTCTCACCTCCTGCAAATCCATAGCGCCAAATTTAAATGTCCATGGTTATATTCCAGAAAAACTCGTAAATATTGATCTTGTAATCGCAAGGGCCTTTAAACCTATTGATGTCATTCTTGAACTCAGTCGCTCTGCGAAGAAAAAATTCAAAACATTGGTCGCGACTGTTAAACCTCTACAATCCAAGGTTCTAGAGGTCGAGCGGCACATCGTTCTCATCTAAACCAAGTTCAGCCTATAAAACACCAAACCCATTGTCGGATTGCTAACACTCTCTCCTCGAACCTAGAAGCCAATCTCAATTTTTTCGTCTCAATATGATATAGGCGCTCGTCTTGCATAACTATTTCAGTGAATGGAATACTGGAAAAGCACTATGTCTCAAAATAAGAAAGTATTGATCCTTTGCCTCACGGCGATTCCAATATTATTTTCTGCCTGTGGCCGCTTGGAAGTCCAAAAAAGCGCTTCCCTTGAAGAACCTTCGATGACTTCCGACCCCCTTTACTCCAGCAGTACAACGCTCGCTTCTGCAGACTTGGTCGTTCGTAGTATGGCAGCAGAACTCTTTCCGATGGACCTACGGCTCAATGCCGATTTCAAAATATCCTCAAGTCAAGTTTTGAGCCTTCCCGAAGGTGCGGTGTTCGACTTCAAAACGCGACATCTCTTATGGATTCCCAAAACAGGACAAGCTGGAGAGCACGTAGCACAGATCCAGTTTTTTGGTGAAAGCGGCGAGACCGCAATCGTAGAAGCAAGGATCACGGTAAATACCACCCCTTTAACAGCAGGACCTCCAGCAACATACCGAGATGGGGATGTCGGATATATTTTTATTCACGGAAAAACTGACGAAAATCTCTGCCACGATTCAACGGGCCTCAAAAGATATTGGCGACATGGGGATGATGTCATAGCTCCCGATAAAGAAAATCGGCTTTTGGCTTGCTACGACGGAAGGCAAGATGTTGTGAGTGAATCCAAGAAGGTAGCTCAGCAAATTCTGAATGCAAAATGTGGCCGTTTCAATCGTTGCATTGTTGTTGCTCATAGTATGGGTGGACTTATGATTGAGCATATATTAACCCACACTCGCAATCCCGTAGCCACCGACCGCTACCCCGAGTGGTTCAGCGAACGCCGTGATCTTTTTCAAAAAGTCAAAGACAGAACTCTCATGGTCGTGTCTTTAGCGTCAGCAGCAGGAGGATCTAAGGTTGCTGATATTGTGATAAATCCATCGAGACAAAACATAAGCAACCAAGCCATCGGAATAGTGGCTCGCGCCTTTGGCGAAAAGAACGACGCCGCAAAAAACCTAGTGCCGGATTTTTCTTCAACCTATGTTGCTCCCATGAACGAAGATCCCGAAGTCCCATTTTTTATGGTCGCCGGATTTTCTAAGAAAATTCTCAAAGGCACTTACGACTATGCAAAAGCGATTACGGGAAATCTTTTCTTTGACAAACACGGCGACAAGAAAAAATACTTCAATGGAGATATCGACTACATGAGGTTAGATCGCATCGCAGAATTTGGATCTCGATCCGACGGGCTAGTTTCTTTTAGAAGTGCTTGCGGCGTTCGCAGTCGCAGTGATGCCAACGGACCCGGATATGATGACTCTATGCAATCGCAATTGGATTACTGTTTCAAAGCTCCAAAAAAACCAAATCACTACCCTTGGTTTACGATTAACCTCAATCATAGCCTGATCACAGGTCCAACATCGGCGTGTCATTACACCGCTAACACTTGCGATCCTCAGTTTCCGCAAGGACCTCGTGCTGGATTTCGTGGGCTCTCGGCTGCAGAAACTGTGCGCCGTCTTTTAACGGGAAGCCTCACCTCTGGCGATGCTGAGGCTCTGACGATGCCATCGGTGTTTCGCCTCGACTTCTACAGAGCCTACAATCCTGATCTCGCACGGTTGAGCAATGAAAGGCTGATTGAACACTGGATCTCTCACGGGATTGCCGAAGGGCGCAGAGCCTCTCCTGATTTCGATATAGAGTTTTATCGCGCCTTTTATCCTGACCTTTCACAACTTCGCTCGCGGGATTTATTGTGGCACTTTAATAGATACGGAATAGCGGAAGGGCGATGGGGCGCCGCCGAGCTTGATCCTCAGATTTTTGACGCTGCATTTTATCGATCAAGCTATTCAGATTTGCAGCTGTTTACGGATTACCAGCTAAAAAAACATTGGGTGCTCTATGGGTATGCTGAGGGGAGAAAAGGCTCTCCTTAAGGTTCAATTGCGCCAGCAATAATATCCCAAGCCCACTCGACCTCTTCGGAGGTAGAGCAGTAAGGCGGCATCAAGTAAATCACGTTTCCTAAAGGCCTCAGGAATAATCCGGACTCAAAGCATTTCGAAAATATACGGCGTGATCTGCTACTTCCATAGTTGAACTCCTCCATCAATTCGATGGCTCCTACCACTCCCCTTACCCTAGCATCCCTGACATTTACCTTTTGCTGGAGTTTCGCAAGACTCCTCACGTGCGCCCTTTCAATCTCGGCGATCTTTGCATACACGGAGTCTTGTTTAAAAATTCTCAAATTAGCAGCGGCGGCTGCACACGAAATCGCATTCGCCGTGAAACTATGCCCGTGGAAAAACATTTTCGAAGTATCTTTACTAACAAAAGCTTCATAGATTTTGCTTTGGGTTAACGTGATCGCAAGCGGCAAGGCTCCTCCAGTCAAGCCTTTTGACATGCAAACAAAATCGGGAACCTCATCAAGCTGCTCAAAAGCAAAAAGGGTTCCCGTCCGGCCAAAGCCGGTCATTACTTCGTCAAAAATTAAAAGCACATTGAGTTCACGGCAAAGATCAGAAATTTTTTTTAGAGACTCAAGCGGCCACATAATCATACCGCCGGCCCCTTGAATCAAAGGTTCTATGATAACGGCTGCAATACCCTTGTGTTCCTCCCTCAGTTTCAGCTCAAAATCATAAGTCCATTTATCGGAGGGGTCGCAAGAGCGGCTTCCTTGGTCGCAGCGCAAGACCTCAAATCTCAATGGATGATAAGGTTTAACGAAAGGCCCCTCACCGGTCACACTCATGGCGCCGCAAGTATCCCCGTGAAATGAGCTAGCAAAGGCACAGAATTTTTGCTTGGACGTGTTTCCTGTCTGCTGACAGTATTGAAACGCCATTTTCATTGCAACTTCGACGGCTGTGGACCCATTGTCTGAAAAGAAAACTGTATCTAGCTCTGTCGGTAGAACCTCTTTAAGCTCTTCCACCAACATTTCAGCAGATTCGTGATCAAAATTCGCAAAAACAACTTGATCTACTTTTTCTGTCTGTCTGCCAATGGCCTCCACTATTTGAGGATTACAATGTCCGTGAGTGATCACCCACCAGCTTGATATCCCATCAAACAATTTTTTACCATCCTGAAGGTAAATATAAGAGTCTTTCGTTTTTTGCACCGATCTAAAATCGAGTCCCTGACCCATCTGAGTGTAAGGTCTCCACACATTCATGGTGCTAGCAAAGCTTCAATGTTAGACCAGAATGAATTGAATTCTCTTTCTTCAATTTTTAGAAAATGAAGAGGCTCAAACCCCATGTTGCGCACTAGAGATTCGGCCCTAGATCCCAATTCGTCCAAATGGATAGCCTCTTCGCGAAGGATTCCTGACAGTGAAAAAGAAAATGATTTTTCACGTAGTGTCTGTTCATATGTTGTGTATAGAGCCATCGCCCGTTTTTCAACAAGCCAGGTAACAACGGCATAGACATCCGCTGAAATCAAATTTTTTACGCCAAGATCGATTTCATAAAAATACTTCTTCAAACCAGGTGCGCAAATGAGCGTTTCTTCATTGAATTGAGAAAACTTCTTGCCGCCGATTTTCATGGCTTGCCGTTTAAAAAAAACGGCATGTCTTATTTCCTCCGCGGCATGAAAAAGAACGTCTGAATCCATGTCCTCAGTGGAATGCGACCGAATGATTTTTCTTAAACCTCGATACTCAAGGTAAGAAAGTCCATTGAGCCACTTGGCGTGGGTCATAGGATTCTGAGTTATTTTTCGAAGATTGCACGCCAGGTTCATAACCTACCTTTCGGAATTTGAATCAAAGTTGCCAATTGAACTATTGAATCCGGGCTCAAAGGAGAAAGGATAGGAAGGTGCCCCAATACTGGAGCTTCAGCGTACTCAACTATCGACTGCTGATTCTCTAAATTCGTGTCTCCCACGAATACTATTCCCAAGAAACTAATTCCACGACTTCGAATAGCTTCTACCGAAAGGAGCGTGTGGTTAATTGTTCCAAGATTTGTCCTAGCAACAAGCACCGTTGAAACATTCATTGCCTGAATCAAATCTATTTGTAGAACCTTAGGCCGGATCGGGACGAGCAAACCGCCAGCACCTTCTATGATAGTTTGATGTAACAATTTACTACGCTCGGTTATTGAAGGTGAATCTATCTCAGTGCTTTCCAAACGAGCTGCCGTGTGTGGGCTCAAGGGATTCATCAGACGGTACGCCTCTGACTCTATTCGAATATGTGGACACATCCGTTTGATCCATTCTGTATCTGTCTCACTCATCGCCCCTGTTTGAATCGGCTTCCAATAGCTCCACCGTAGTTTCAAGCAAAGGGTTGCCGAAACGACTGTTTTTCCAACATTAGTATCAGTTCCGGTAACAAAAATATTCACGATAACAATCCGATATTAGTTTTGTAACTTGCTGGAGCGACTCTTCAGTCTGATTGACATTGAGTGTGAGCCTCATTCTCTCGCTGCCAACGCGGACTGTAGGAAATCGAATCGCCTTCAAATTAAAACCTTCTTCGGCCAACCGGGCCGAAGCCTTCAAGGCTGCATCGCTATTTCCGAAAATAATAGGTATGATATGAGACCCTGAATGTTTTAGATCAGCCTGAGAAAATAAAAGCTGCGTTTTTTTTATATGGCCTTGCAACCGAGATGGGCCGTTTACATCACGTATGAGGAATTTCACCGCCAAGTTAAGATGCTCAACTGCAAGAGGTGACAAAGCTGTTGTGAAAATCTGAGAGCGTGCTTTGTTAAGCATGAGGCTTTGGAAGGATTTAGGACCACAGACAAAGGCCCCTGAGGCCCCCAAGGCTTTTCCTCCCGTGTGAATAGAAACTGTCCTATTAAAATCATATCTAAGCCCATTCAAACGCCCGAGATACCTCGCTCCACACGTGCCCGTGGCATGGGCTTCGTCAACAACAAGAATGGCATTAGCAGCATCTGTAACCTCGATAATTTCTTTAAGTGACGCAAAGTCACCGTCCATACTAAAAATGGACTCCGTAACTACCACCTTCCTTTTTGCAGAAGATTTTAAAAGCAGGGTCTTTAACTGCTCGAGGTCTCCATGGCGAAAAATAGACTTTTTACACTTAGCCAGGCGAATGCCGTCGATCCAGCTGGCGTGATTGAGTTCATCCGAAAAAAATTCTGTATCATGACTTCCAAGCGAAACACAAACCCCTAAATTCGCTAGATAACCCGACCCATAAAGCAAAGATGACTCAGCTCCAAAAAGACCCGCCAAAAAATTCTCTAAATCTACAATGGATTCGGAATTGCCAGAGATAAGACGTGAGCCAGTAGAACCAACTCTATTATTCTTCGATAGAAAATCGACAAGTCCCTCTCTAATTTGCGGATTTTCTGCATAGCCGAGATAGTCGTTTGACGAAAAATCCAACCCTGAAGTTGGAGGAAAGTCTCTAAAATTTCCACCTTTTTTAATTTCAGATAACTCCCTCAAAAAGCTATCCATTCAGATCACCTAAAAACTCATACCCTAGTTTTCGCAGAAGCTTTTGGTCGTCAGAAAGAGAAGGGTTCTCCGAAGTTAATAGTTTGTTGCCGATAAAGACCGAATTTGCTCCAGAAAGAAAACATAGAAATTGGGCTTCGTCGCTCATTTCAAGCCGGCCTGCGCTCAGCCGAATCATAGATGTAGGAGCAAAGATCCTAAGAGTAGAAATCACTCTCGCAACGTCAAGAGATGATATCGGAACCTGTTTTTCAAGAGGTGTTCCCGGAAACGGTACTAAAACGTTAATCGTAATGCTTTCAGGCTGCGGATCAAAAGAGATTAACTGCTCAATAAACTCAATCCTATCATCCTCTGATTCCCCCATTCCTAAAATCCCCCCTGTACAAACTGTAAGTCCTGCGCGTCTGACATTTTCAATCGTTTTAAGTCGGTCATCATACGTACGGGTTTGCACAATCGAAGAATAAAATTGGCGCGAAGTATCTATATTGTGATTGTAAGCATATAGACCGGCGTCCTTAAGGCGCATGGCCTGTGACTCATTTAACATGCCAAGAGTGCAGCACACTTCCAGACCAGTTTCTCTGACAGCTCTGACCATCTCAATGACTTCGTCAAACTGAGGACCGTCTCTAACTTCTCTCCAAGCAGCCCCTAAACAAAACCTGCTCGCTCCCGATCTCCTCGCTTCAAGAGCAGCACTAACAACCGACTCACGGCTCAGAAGCGACGCTTTTTTTACTCCAGTTGCAAAGTGAGCGGATTGAGGGCAATAGGAGCAGTCCTCAGGACAACCGCCTGTTTTGATAGAGAGTAAAGATGAGGCTTGAATTTGCGTTGGGATAAAGTGTTTGCGGTGCAAGCCATTGGCGAAAGCGACAAGGTCCAAAAGCGGTTTATAGAAAGTTTCTCTTATTGATCTTTGCATCCTTCGATTTGAAATCAAAAAAAACAAGAGTCAACGCGAGGAAAATATATTTAATAATAAATAGTTGAACATTCATATAACTTACTGTTTTATCGCCACATGAGAATCAAAAGATACGTTTCGCAAAGCGCGATTTTTGCATTGTACCGCGGCCATTCACTTTTAATAGAACCTTTTCAAGCGAAGCTAGCAGCGGATGGAATTCATTTTTTGCAGGGACTTATCCTTACAGCTCTTTTTTTTGAAAATCGAGAAGTAAGGCCCTTTGAACTTGCAAAGGCACTGCAGGTTTCAAAATCTAATCTCAGCCATGCACTAAGAAACCTGGAGAGAAAAAGCCTTGTTAAGAGGTCAATACTAGCCGAAGATGCAAGAGCCTATGTATTCACATTAACTTCTTCTGGAAAAAAGAAAGCTTTAGGACTAATCAAAACCTTCGATATCGTAGAAAATGCCATAGAGTCGAAAGTGAGCTCTAAAGAAACAAAAGAATTTATTCAAACCATTAACCAGTATGTTGAAGGTTATCAAGCGAAGTTCAAGGTTTGAGTTCACTCCCGTCAACTTCTGGCAAACCAAGCTGCTTTCTGTACTTGTTGATTTGGTCCAAAATCAAAACCCGAGTCTTTACCGGGTCCAAAGCAGAACTGACAAACTCATGAGTCATCAGGTCAATCGCGTCTTTGTCTGTGACAAGAAACTCCGCCACTTTCTTTCCCCAACTTTTGGGAATTTCAAGGGAGCTCTGGAATTTTCGAACATCTAACCCAAGCTCAGTTAACTTCGGTTCTAACCTGTCAAAAAGATAGAACTCAAAGTAATTCACAAACCAGTTAGACTCTTTGATTCCCGATTCCACCATCGCCATACCCATGAGACCTCGTCCCCGGTTATCGATAAGATCAGAGGCCGATTTGCCAAGATGATCACGGTAGAGATTTTCTAAGTTTTTAGGGGTAATGGCGTACTGACCATTAGCATCTACAGTTTGGTACTGACGCCAAACTTCTTGTGGGAAATATCCAATATGGTGCTTGTATAGATACTCTGAGAAATCACTCCAAGAGCGATCGCTAAAATCTCCACCAGGTAAAACCTCGACTTTGACTTTGAGGTCATGAGCTAATTCAGGTTGGTGATCGGCCTTGAGTTGCTTTCTAATTTCAGTAACGGCAAGAGCCCAGTGATGGCCGTCAGTGATATAGTATCTCCCGTTCGGCCCAACAACCACCGGTAATGTTCGCGTTTTAACCGCGACTTTAAGATCATCATGGGAAAGAATAAATTTTCTTTTTTCTGCGACGTTTGAAAAGGCAACTTCAGCCTGCGTAAACCCCAAATGCTTTGGAGAAACTAGGAATTTTTTTGAATGGAAATTTCCTTTACCGGCGCCTTGAGCGACCAGACCAAAAAATGAGAACCAAACTAGAGAAATTCTGCAGAATTTTTCGAAATTCAAGCGAGCTCCAAAGTGTCAAAATGTTAGTCAGAAGATAAATTTTTTTGCATTTATCTCGACAAGAACCGCCGTTACGGCCCCGATCATAGCTTTGCTAAATCCATGCCTAATTTCTAGAGTGAAAACTCAATTCTTTGAAACGTCGATTTCCTATTGAATTGATTTTGAGAATTCGCTATACCCATCCAAATATGGATGAATTAGCTACGCAGAATTACAAAAATGCAGACATCGATCTAAAACTTCTTCGAGCACAGGCTGAGCACGCCCCAGGTGTTGACTTGCTTTACCGTCAGTTGGTCAACGATCCCGACATCAACGTTTCCCCATGGGCGGTCAATGCTATCAGCCAGGATCCTACAAACCACCTCTTTGTTGCCGAACTTAATGGCCTTGTCGTCGGAACTGCATTTTTAGTTATTGGCAGAGACGTGATGTACCAAAATCAACCCTTCGCTATTATTGAGAATATCATCGTGGATGAAAAGCGTCAGGGACAAGGAATCGGCAAAAAACTCATGGCTTATATGGAAGAAATTTGCAGATCTTATCGCTGCACCAAGATCATGCTCCTTAGCAGCGCTGGAAGACACACAGCCCATAAGTTTTTTGAAAACTGCGGGTACCGCAGTGATATCAAATGCGGTTTCGTCAATTACTTGAATAGCTAATTTCTAAGCAACGAGCTTCAAACCTGGGCCTTTGCTTTTTGGAAGTGTGAAAATAAATCGGGTATGGGCGTGACTCATATCAAATTCGAGAGTCCCCCCATGTTTTTCCACAATTCCTTTTGAAATACTAAGCCCCAAGCCATTTCCTTTACCAAGATTTTTGGTCGTAAAAAATGCCGACATGATTTTCTCTTGAACATCGTCAGGAATTCCAGGGCCACTGTCTGTCACGGAAACTGAAAGCAGATCGTTCTGATCGCGGACCATAATTTCAACCCATTTGTCTTCTGAACCCTCAACCGCATCAAAAGCATTATCTAATAGATGTAAGAGAACCTGAGAGATTTGCCGAACATGGCAATCCAAAAAAATGTGTTGGGGAGGGTAAAAACATTTTAGCGAAATGTTTTCTCGCTGAGTGCGATTGCTACAAAGCTCAACAGTGTCTTGAATGACATTCTGTATGGAAGTGACCTTCGTCGATTCCACGCTAACACCCTGACGCGAAAATGTTCTTAAACCGTTGACGGCTTTTCCCATTCGGAGTGTGGTAACATCGATCTTCTTTAGCGTCTTAGTGAGCTGAGCATGGTCAATGTCACCACGCTCGACAGTAGATTCGATCATTCTTACGCACTCTCGTATAATGGCCAGCGGATTCACAAGCTCCTGTGCAAGCCCTGAAGTTACCTCGCCGAGAGCTGCCATTTCAGAGGTGCGCGTGATCATTTCCTCAGCCTCTTTACGAGCCGTGATGTCTTCAGAAATTCCTAGCAGATAACGGGGACGACCATTTTTATCGTAAACGGGGACACGCAAAGTGTGTAAGAGCATAGCCCGTTCGTTTTTAGAGAACACCTGCTCTTCTTGAATTTCTAAAACCTCACGTTGTGACATCGTCTCTAAATCTTTAGCCCTCATGAGATCAGCAGTCTCTTTACCAAAAAGATCATAGTCAGTTTTACCGAGTGCCTCGCGGTCCGAAATTTCCCACATCTCCTGAGCTTTTTTATTCCACGTGGTGATTCTGAAGTCTCCAAGCGCATCTTTACAAAAAAGGGCTACTGGCAAGTGATTGAGGATCTCCATGTGAAACTCTTGCTGCTCTTTCATCTTTTCTTTGGCAAGGAGAGTGTCAGAAAGTCGAGCTTTAAGTTGAATATTCGTACGACGAAGCTCTAGGAGATTCACAATTTGGCGTGCGAGAATTTGGAGGGAGCTGACCTGATCAGCAGTTGCCTTTCGAGGATTAACGTCAAGAACACACAATGTTCCCATGACTTGCCCCGAGGGCGCGATAAGGGGCACGCCAAGGTAGAACTTCAATTTGATGGTCTCAGCCACAAAAGGATCGTTAGCAAAGCGCTTATCCTGACTTGCATCCTCAACAAGCAGTGGCTCTCCAGAGAGAATCGTTCTTGCGCAAAAAAAGGAGTCGCGATCAATCTGACGAAGTTGAAGTCCTAGTGCTGACTTAATCCAGTGACGGCTTTCATCCACAAAATTAATGAGAGCAAAGGGAACACCACTGATCTTTGAAGCCAGAAACGCAATCTCGTCGAATTCTTTCTCGGAGTTTGTATCGAGGATCTTATACTGACTCAGCTCCAACAGACGTGCTTGCTCATTCGTAGGACGCGGTACTTTCATTGCCGATGACTCCTCAGTTTAATAACTTATCGGGATTCGGGAGTTGGGCTTAAGTCCTGGGGCCGCGACCTGTCTCGAAATGGAACAAATTCATCGAACTTTAATAAAAGAATAAGGGCATATGGCATATTGGCATGCGCCCTTGTGATGCCTTTTGAAATACTAATCTACCGGCCACTCACCAAGGTCACGGATTGCAAATCAATTCTTGTGATGCGGTAATGAACCTCAAGCCCATTGCGAAGATTTTTTTCTTGAACGTATTTTCGCGGCATTTTTACAGTTTGGGTACCGGTATCAATCACGGCATAGAGTTCGTTGAACGATTTGAGAGTTCCCTCGCCCTTGAAATGATCTAAAAGCTCAGCATGGCAGTAACTGGAGAAAATAAAAAGAAAAAACAAATATCTCATTCGGCCGCCGTACCAGTAGGCGCGGGAACTACGTTTGGAAGGGTTCCACTTGAATAGAGAAGCAAAAGGATCACTTCAGCATTTGTCTTAGGATATTTCTTTTCGATATCATACTTAAAACTGTATTCAGTGCTATCAAGCGAAATAGGCTCTGTTCCTCGGTGAGCAAGAACAATTTGCTTGGGGTCGGCACAGGCCGAAGCTGATGGACAGCCTGCCTTCGTCTCATGGCAGGCCACCCGATTAAGACCCATATTAACACCGTTATTTTTGCAGTAGACATCGCCACCACAAACTTTGCCGGCCACAGTGACGCCCTCGGGCGGACGTACGGGATGCGCACCATTGATATAAGCGCACACCAGACCTACATCGGTTGTCGCGGTGGAGTCTGCTTTAGCTTGAGCTTTTTTTGGCGCGGGCGGGGCCGCAGAGGCAGCCACAGGTACAGGTGGGTTTGTCATCAATTTGGTAATATTAGCAAACGATATATCCTTTGCTTTTGGGTAAATCGGCTTTTTCAAATTTTCAGAAATTCTGGTATCCCATTCTGGATTAGCAACATGGGGAATGTTCTCAGGAACACCCACGCCCACCCTTTCAAACCGGTCAGAACTTCTCAGAGCATCAGTGAACTGTTTAAGCTGAGGTCCAACATAATAGTCGTTAAATGTGGTTCCCGGCGGCATTTTTACAGAATAGATTTTTTGCGAAACGTTGTCTTTGACGTAAATGGTATTGAGTTTGGCGTCAGGATTTGGAGTTCCGGCGAGGTCGGAGTTCCTATAAACGGTCCAGTTAGGCATGGTATCGTCGCGCTTTCGAAGAGTTAGGGAACCATCCAAAGAACTGGAAAAATCCATTGCCGGAAAATAATAGTCAGCCCTTGCCTTCGACCCCATTATTAAAAATAAAACAAAGAAGTATTTCATAAGTCTCGTTTCGGCAAAAACGTCCGTCTTATTAAGCGAAAATTATGTCCTAAGTTGAGGCGTTTCGGACGCTGAAACGACCATATCGTTAGCAAAGCGGGCCCCAGGGTTGCATGGCCAAGCGGCCTCAATGGAGGTTTTGCATGAAACTATGGCTCATCGTTTTACTTTTTTTTGGCACCGTTGGGTGCATGCGTATTGAGGATGATTCCCAGGGACCAATAATGCCTGAGGATTCCGAAAAAACAGCTGAGGCTTCGCCAATGGAGCCTCAACAGGGAGACGTCCAAGCCACACTCCTCGCTCAAGAAAAACCCAACGACTATAAAATCCAGTTTAAGTGGCCAATCCGCGAAGGAACTTTCACCCTTTTTGAAGGGTCAAAGAAAATCACCTCTGTTCCTGCCAATGCCCAAACACTAGAAGTCCCAGCTGAAGCTGGGATGACGCATTCTTTTGTTTTCATCCATACCGATGCCTCTGATCACGAATTGGGTCGCTTCAATGTTCAGGTGCCTGTTCCCAAGGACCTCGTGTTTGCTCAAAGCATGACTCTTGATCAAGACATAAAAATAACTGGCGGCCGCCTCTTTTTGGGACTGGGTGCAGTCATTACGACCCAAGGCCACCACCTTGAGATTCTCGTTGATGAACTGCACGCCGATGGTGCGACTCTGCAAACGTGGCCTTCAGGTGCGAAGGCTCAGGCAGATACAACGGGACGAAGTGGCGGCCAGATGACGGTGGTCACGCAAAAAGCGTTTGGACAGCTTCTCGTGTACCTTCGAGGCGAAGCCGGCGGGGACGGGTCTGATGGGACGGCAGCACCTCCACAACCTAAGGGTCAAACTGGGGCCAATGCAGTCTATGATTATGATATTATCAATGCTGGACCCGCGAAATGTGTTCACGGTGCTAGTAGCGGCGAAAATGGTAAGCCAGGTCATCCAGGACTTCCCGGTCACAACGGACAGCGTGGCGGCTCGAGCGGAAAATTGAATTTTAAAGTCACAGAACTCTCACAGCTGGATCTCAAGCATATTTCTATTCCGGGGGATTCTGGGCGCGCGGGAGCGGGAGGTGCCGGCGGTGCTGGCGGACAAGGCGGTGATCCTGGTGTTGATTCCCAAGTTGGAATTAATCTTGTCTCAGCGTGTGGTTACTCTCAGCCTCTTAGGACCGGAACAACAGGAGCGGACGGGCCTCCTGGGCCTCCGGTCGTTATCGAAACACCTTAATATCTTGAGCGAGATGAGCTCTGAACCAGAGAGTGATAGGACTTCCAGGCATGGTAAGCAATTCGAAACTCTTGCTTTGCTAAAGTGATTTCGATTTTTAACTGATTCAACCGTTGCTTCATAGCGACGGTTTTTTCTTTTTTGAAGTTGATGTACTCCAATCGCAGAGTTTCCCATCGCTCAAGGGCTTTAGTGAGGCGCTGGTGCAAGTTCTCAAGAGACTCTGCAATATGAGGCACCGAATGCGGCTTGCTCAAACGTTTTGATTCCATTGAAACTCTTGCCTTCATGATCGCTGGCGGCGAGGCCATCTTTAATTTACTTACGATGCCAACAGCATTGAGGGAAGAAATCATCCACTTGCTCGGATCGTAGTCATACCAATTCACACCGTTGCGATAGTCAGCTTGAAACTCGTGATGAAAGTTATGGTAGCCTTCACCGAAGGTAAAAAGTGCCAGAATAAAACTGTCACGCGCGGAGTGCTCGTCAGAAAAAGGTTGATGACCCCACCAGTGGCAAGCGGAGTTAATAAAAAATGTAAAGTGATGAGCAAAAACCAAACGAAGAACTCCACCAAATAAAAGCCCAGCAAAGGCAGATCCACAGAGCCAACCCGCAAACGTCGGCATTACAAAACACGTGAAGGTCGCAATCAAAATATAATATTTGTGCTGAAACATGACGAGAGGGTCTCGCAATAAATCTTTGGAGAACGCGGAGTCATCTCGCGGTTGGCCTTTTTTCAACATCCAGCCGAAATGTGCAAACCAAAATCCCTTTTTTATAGAGTACGGATCTTGATCAGTGTCCACATATCGATGATGGTGCCTGTGATCAACAGCCCAGATAAACGCAGAGTTTTGAAAAGCTGCGGAGCCAAAGAACAGGTACAAAAATTTTAACCAGTTTGGAACTTCATAAGCACGGTGAGCAAAGAGTCGATGATACCCTGCCGAGATTGACAGTATTGAGGTGATGTAAAAAAAAGCAAACAGTCCTAGATAACTGAGATGAAACTCTTGCGTAAGGATAAAGTAAATTAAGAGTCCCACGGCGATGAAAGGAGTGGTCACTAAAAAAATCGCCGGCACCCAATTTACGTCTCTTAATTTGACGTTCATCATTTTCATTTCATGACCTCATATTTTTTATAACGTATTATAGGACCATTTTTCAGACTAGGCAACTTTGAGTTCTGTTTGGAGTTCTTGAGTCACTTGTGCGTATTCTTTCTCGAGGTGTGAGAACAGAGTCGGAACTTTGTCGTTCCATTTGCCGCTTCGACCAATCTGCTCAAGTTCTTGGCAAAGTTCAGCCATACGTTCTGCTCCGAGGTTGGCGCAGCTGGATTTCAAGCTATGGGCTATGTGATCGATGGATTTAAGATCCTTTTTGTGGACGGCAGTCTTCAGGAGCGCCACACCGTCTTTTGAAGTCTTGATAAAGACTGCGACAAGATCATTGAAGAAGTTGGGTTGAGACTCGTCCTGAAGTTCGTATAGAGACTGCAAAGTCTCAGGATTAACGCTTTTTTGAGACATACTTCCCCCTGTTCTCTGATTGTAACAGGGGTTTTTGATTTTCGATGCTGGTCTTGGGTCTATAACAAGACCAAATTTAACATTTAGCTATCGATAAATGCTTTGAGTTTATTGGACCGGCTGGGGTGGCGCAACTTTCGTAGAGCTTTAGCTTCAATCTGACGAATCCGTTCTCGAGTGACGTTAAAGTCTTGTCCTACTTCTTCAAGAGTATGGTCACTTTCTTCACCGATTCCAAAACGCATACGTAGAACCTTCTCTTCCCGTGGGGTCAGAGAAGATAAAACAAGACGCGTTTGTTCAGCTAAGTTGAGATTGACGATGGCCTCTGAAGGGTTGATCACCTTTTTGTCCTCGATAAAATCTCCCAGGTGAGAATCTTCTTCTTCTCCCACTGGAGTCTCAAGGCTGATTGGCTCTTTAGCAATTTTGAGAACCTTACGAACTTTATCAACTGGCATATCCATCTTTTCAGCGATCTCTTCAGGCATAGGCTCTCGACCCAGCTCTTGAACAAGATATCTCGACGTTCGGCCGAGTTTGTTGATAGTTTCAATCATGTGAACAGGAATACGAATGGTTCTTGCTTGATCGGCAATTGCACGAGTGATTGCCTGACGAATCCACCAAGTGGCATAAGTCGAAAACTTGTAACCTCGGCGATATTCGAACTTATCAACCGCCTTCATCAAGCCAATGTTTCCTTCTTGGATCAGATCCAAGAATTGAAGACCACGGTTGGTGTATTTTTTTGCGATAGAAACAACAAGGCGAAGATTCGCTTCGACGAGTTCAGCTTTTGCAGCATCAGCTTCGAGCTCACCTTTCCAAATGGCGGTGTAAGTTTCTTTGATCCAAGTGTAGTTCATCTCTGTTTCTTGGGCGAGGCGCTTGATGCGTCGTTCGCCATCAAAAGCAAGAACAGCGTAGGTACGAAAGCGATTGAAGCTCAGACCCGTATCTTTGGTCATTTTTGCGAGTTCTTTTTCGTTTCCTGAAACGACTTTGAGACGCTCCATCAAGGTGTTGAGATCCTTTGAAAAGGTTTTCTCTGTTCCGTCCTTGAGACGGCGTCTTAACGTGTTCATCCGATTGACTAGATTTTTGAATTTAATGACGATGCGATTGATGGTCTTTCGATTGAAGTTAATCGACTCGAAGTTCGCCATCAGTTTAAGGTTCATTCCCTCAAGCTCTTTTTGAGCGGACTGTTTTTGCGCGTAAGGAGCCGCTTCGTCGCGGAGAGTTTCAAAGCACTTCTGCGATTGCTTTTGATAGGCAGTCACCTTCCCGATCAGGGAGTGGATCTTATCGATGTACTCTTTTTCGTCGTACTGTGTGTCCTCATCCTCAAGACCGCGGAAGATTGATTTGATTTTGATTCGTCCTTGATCAAGTCGGATTCCAAGGTTGATGATTTCTTTGGTTCCAACGGGTGACATCAAAATCGCACGGACGATCTCACGCTCTCCCATCTCAATACGTTTTGCGATTTCAACTTCGCCGTCGCGAGTGAGAAGCGACACGCTTCCCATCTTTCGTAAATAAAGACGAACAGGGTCGTTGCCTTTAACGTCAGATTCATCGGCGACTTCATCTTCGTCAGCCTCTTCCTCTTCTTTGTCTGGATCTGTGAGAAACGGATTCGCCTCATCATCGCCTGCAGCTTTGCCCATTTCGGTGTGATCTGCAATGACCACACCATGCATTTCAAGTCCATGCATGAAAGCGTCGAGAACAGAAGCGGCAAGGATCTCTGGAGGCAGAAGTTCGTTGATCTCTTCGATGGTGAGAGATTTTTTTTCTTTTGCGAGTTTGATAAACTTCTGAATTTCTTCTTTAACCACGGCCTCTTGTTCAGAGGTTGAGAGTTCCTTGATGGCTTTGTCAGCCCCGCTTTTCTGGGAAATGGATTTCATCAATATCTCCGTTTACTTTTTACGATTCAACGACAGTCGGTTTTTTGCCAAACTCATGACTTTTTCTAATTTTTCAGGATGCGGACTGGAACGAATTTCGGTGGCTAGGAGTTGCGCTTCACGTTTCAAATGCATATTCCTGACTTTGTTAATACAATCGACGAGCAATCTCTCATCGATTTCAGAAGCGCTTGGTTCACCACCTACGAATGCGCCACTGGATCCCACCAATAATTCTGGCCTGTCTAAAAAATTTGTCAATCGGCTAGTTAGCTTAGCAAAATTTTGTGGGTCTTGTCTATAGAGCTCTTCCGCTTTTATGAAAGCATTTTTTAGGCCCAAATGTTGCAAGGACTCTCGAATAGCCGCGGCCTTCTGCCAGCGGTTTTCCGCCGACAGAGCCATTCTTAAGAGTAAGATCTCATGAGCAGGCGCTCCGGTTAATTGAATCGATGTTTCTTCGTGCCTCATCGCAGGTCGGGGCGGTTGAAGAGTGGAACGAGGCGCCGTTTTGGAGGGAGGCACGATCCCCAGAGCTTCCGAAAGCCACTTTTCATCGACTCCCATGCGCTTACAGACCTCTTTCATGTACAGCGAATGAAGACGGGGCTCAGTCAAATGCACAAAGATCTCTTTAAGACGGTCCGCAAGATGTACTTTCTCGACAGGCTCCCCGCGATAATTCACCATCCATCGCTCTAGAATCAACATAAAGAGATCCTGACTGTGATTGAGGAGATTTTTCAGGCCCGCCTCGCCGTGAGCCTTCAAATAATCATCAGGATCGAGCTGGTCTGGCAGAGTTAACCCTCGAGCCAAGGCGCCGCCACCAAGAAGAAGTGGAAGCGATCGCTCTGCAGCTCGCTGACCGGCCGAGTCCCCATCAAACAGCACAACGATATTTGGGGTCATCCGACGAAGAAAACGCACATGATCAGCAGTTAGCGCCGTTCCTAACGGGGCGACAACGGCTTTAATTCCATGCCGATAGAGAGCGATCAAATCCATATAACCCTCAACGATCACAGCCCGATCCTCAGAGCGAATGTACCGGCCTGTCTCCTGAAGACCATAGAGCACCTTGCTTTTATTAAAAAGCAAGGTCTCGGGACTGTTGAGGTATTTAGGCTGGCCCTGATCTAGGATTCGCCCCCCAAAACCAATGCAGTCTCCAAGTTGTGACAAGATCGGGAACATCAGGCGATTTTTGAAAATATCGTAGTAACCCGATTTAGGGGCCGTCCTTGCTTTAACAAGGCCTGCCTCCTCAGCCAGAGACATCGAACAGCCCTTGGAACTAAGAAATTTTGCTAAGGACTCCCAGTCCTCTGGCGCATAGCCTAAGTGAAACAAGCGGACCATTTCGGGGTCTAGACCACGTGAGGCCATGTAGCTTTTAACTCCATGATCTTCGGGAAGTTTTTCGAGCTCTCTTTGAAAAAATTGCAGGGCCAATCGATTGATTTCGAGGAGGGCCTTCTTTTTTTGTGACAGCACATCGTCGGCTCGGGAGGGGCCGTCCTTTTCTTGGGGAAGTTCGATCCCGGCTCTTTGGGCCAAAAAAATAAGAGCATCTCGAAAGCTGTACCCAAAATAGTATTCAACAAAATGAAAGATGTTGCCGGATTTTTGGCAGCCGAAACAGTGAAACACCTGCTTGTCTTCGGAAACCGAAAAACTTGGCGTCTTTTCCTTATGATCGGGAAATGGACATCGGCCCATCATCTGCCGACCCGAAGTTTTGAACTCTGTAAATTGGCCGACTAAATCGACGAGATTGTTTGCGTCTTGGACTTTCTCAATGAAATCAGGCGAGAACTTCATGATGATCCTCAGAGACCGGCTCGTGGATAAATGGTTAGATGACTTCTAACAGTTCTTAGAAGCTATTGTAATTTAGCTTTGATGATTTCACTAATGGTTTTGTTGTCCGCAGTGCCTTGGGTGCGTGCCATGACTTCTTTCATCACTTGTCCCATGTCTTTAACAGATTTAGCGCCCAGGGCTGCGATGACGTCGGTCACGATCTTTTCGACTTGGTCCCGACCCATTTGTTGAGGCAAATAAGCCTCGAGAATTTTGAGCTCAGCAGCTTCACTCTCCACCAGATCTTGGCGACCACCGGCTTGGTACTGCTCGATGGATTCTTTTCGCTGTTTAACCAGCTTTTTGAGAACGGACATAACTTCGTCGCCGGTCAGCGGCTCAGGGCGCATGTCGATTTCACGGTTTTTAATTGCTGACTGTAAAAACCGAAGCGTGTTGAGGCGCACTTGGTTTTTTTCTTTCATCGCAGTCTTAACATCGTTAGCAATTTGCTCTCTGAGCTCCATGAATTCTCCTTGCGTTCTAAAATCCGGAAGGCGCCGCTGGCGCCCTCGGAGTCATTTCGAAACTATTCAATGCCTTTTTTAAGTTTTTTCACAAGACGCTTACGAGCCGCCATGGACTTTTTCTTAAGGCGTACGCTAGGTTTTTCGAAGTGTTCGCGCTTTTTCACTTCTGAAAGGATGCCTGCTTTTTCGCAGGATTTTTTAAAACGTCGAAAAGCAGCTTCAAAACTTTCGCCGTCTTTAATACGGACTAATGCCATCTAAAATCACCTTCCTCTCAGACGATTGGCAAACCGTGCTTTATATCAGAGTCGGTTTTCTGGTCAAAGCATTATTTACCAGACAGGCGCCCGTGTTTTGCCCTATACTGGTCCGGTGAACGACGAATTTTGGATGAAAAAGGCGTTGCGCCTTGCAGAAAAAGCAGCTTTGCGAGGGGAAGTCCCCGTCGGAGCCTTGATTGTCAAAGAGGGCCAGCTCTTGTCCCAGGCTTTTAACCGACGGGAGGAGCTCCACTCCACCTTGGGCCACGCAGAAATCTTGGCAATGCACCGAGCCTCAGAGAAGCTGCAAAGCTGGCGCCTTCTTGGTTGCACCCTCTATGTCACTTTGGAGCCATGCCTCATGTGTGCCGGGGCTCTTTTGCAAAGCCGAATTCCCCGGCTGGTCTATGGGACTAAAGATCCTAAGGGAGGGGCGGTGAGTTCCCTTTACACCGTCCTTGAAGACACAAGGCTCAATCACCAGGTTCAGGTGACCTCTGGAGTTTGCGAGCGTGAAGCCGGGTTCTTACTTAGTAGGTTTTTTAAAGAGCTTCGCTCCAAGACCCGGTCCTGAGATCCTGTCGGGAAATTATGGATATTTTGAGCGCAGTGGATTTTGAGTCAGACCGAGGCGTGCCGACGAAGGACTAGTCTCAGGTAGTTCAAGGAGAAACAACGAAGGGCTGACTCAAAAGACCCAGCTCAGAATTTACATAATTTCCCGACAGGATCTTAGGCTGGTTCCGGGCAATTCTCATGACATTAAAAGCGAGCTCTCGAATAATAAATGCATGAGATTTTTATCCATTATTTTTAGCGTCACTCTGGGACTTGCTGCGTGTGGGCCGACGAGTGCTCCTGAGGAGATCAAAAAGAGCCAGCGAGGTTCAGGGGGAAACACGGACTCCTCCAACAAACCGACGATCCTTCCGCCAATCACAAAAACATTTGCCGATACCTCGGTTGTTTTGTCACGTATTCAAGGGCTCCGCTATGTCACTGACTCCTGTACCAAAAATCTCTGTAATGTAGTTTTTGAGAATGCACCCGATCGAAATGACGAGTTTTCGACTTCACAAGCTGTGAACTTTTCTATGAAGCTACGCCTTCTCAATCATTTGAAGAAGCACCTTGAAAAAAATCCAAACTTAAAAACTCTCACGCTCTTCTATCGAGATATCGACGATGTCCACGAGGCTGTTTCATTTCGAGCTAAAGACGGTTTTTTGCAATTTATCAAAAAACAACATCTCAACGATGAAGCTAAAAATGGCCAAACCTACAAAAATCTCAACTTAGAAAGTTTTAAAGAAGTTAAGGATGAGGCTGGCGACTCGCATATGCAATATTCCTTAGCGACCCAAGGTCATGCTCCGTTTTTTGAACTCATGGTAGAACCGAAAATTCACGATACACTCAGATTTCAAGATCCAGATCTGTTTCGCAGCTCTCCGTCTGCCACCGCCTCACTCGCGATTTTTGATGACAAAGTCATCGCCATTTTCTATGACGAAGGACGGCGGCTTCTCTTTCAGCGACAGGACTAGCTATGAACCTTCTTGATATTATTTTACATCTTGATGTGCACTTGGCACAGTGGTCAGAAATGATGGGCCCTTGGCTCTACGTGCTTTTATTTTTTATTGTGTTTGCAGAAACGG
The DNA here is from genome assembly GCA_044229295.1 of Pseudobdellovibrionaceae bacterium. Taxonomy (GTDB): domain Bacteria; phylum Bdellovibrionota; class Bdellovibrionia; order Bdellovibrionales; family Bdellovibrionaceae; genus JBGATJ01. Next base: position 34,595 of record JBGATJ010000013.1, on the reverse strand, counting down.
GTTTGGTAGTCACTCCATTTTTGCCTGGAGACTCTTTGCTTTTTGCTGCCGGAGCGATGACGACTCTCGAAAATAATTCCCTCGATGTCGGTCTTCTTTTACTGAGCTTGAGTGTCGCAGGAATTTTGGGGGATGCTGTCAACTACTCCATTGGCCGTTGGGTGGGGCCAAAAGTTTTTAACGGTAAATATCGATTTCTAAATCGCGATCACTTAATGAAAACTCACGCGTTCTACGAAAAGTATGGTCCTCTTACAATCATCTTCGCAAGGTTCATTCCTATCGTTAGGACATTCGCACCATTTGTCGCTGGAATCGGGTTTATGAATTATCGAAAATTTGCGGTCTACAATGTGGTTGGGGCTGTGGCTTGGGTCTTCATTTTTATTTTGGCGGGACACTTTTTTGGAAATCTTCCAGCTGTGAAAAGTAATTTTCACGTGGTTATTTTTGGAGTTATTTTTGTTTCTATTCTGCCTCTCCTTTTTGTGTGGGGACAAAACCTGTTACAGCGCAATCGTCTGCGCTCTTAGGAAAAGACACTTTGACTCTTCGTGAGCGCGCGCATGAATGGATTTACTTTCTAAAAACTCATGCCGATAGTTGGTGGTACGGTCCCGTCATTGCGTTTCTTGCTTTTGCTGATAGCTTTATCCTCATTGTACCTACTGACGGTCTTTTGATTTCGGGCACTCTGCTTGCGCCCCGCCGCTGGTGGACGAACGGTCTGTTCGTCGCAGTTGGCTCCTCACTCGGAGGTCTCGGGCTAGCACTGCTTGTGCATCACTATGGTGGCCCTGCTCTCATCGATATGTGGCCTCACGTCACTGAGTCTGTGGTATGGCACTGGTGTGATGAGTTTATGGGGAGCTATGGACTTTGGGTGGTGTTTTGCGTGGCCATTCTCCCTATTGTTCAACCACCGGCAATTATTTTAGCAGTGCTAGCAAATCTTTCTGTGGGATCGATATTTCTCGTTGTTTTAGTGGCTCGGCTTATAAAATATTTTGCTTTTGCTTGGGTGGCATCCCACACACCTCGACTTCTGGGGAAGCTTTGGGACCAGAAGTAAGCTAAATGTTCGCGTGGTCTTTCAAAGTTCACTATAATTGAAGGATGAACGTCACTGAGAGTCCCTACGAGAAAATTCGTCCAGGAGGAGCTGTGCCTGGCCCACACGAACCGGAGAAAGCCCCTGTCCCCGGGACTCAGGGTGGTCAAACACTTAAAAATCTGTTTCCTCGAAGACTGCCAAATTTTATCGACTCACTCTCGTTTCGAGGGGGGTCCAGCCGAAAACCAAAAACTCGAAAACTTGCAGCTTGGTCTTTGTTTGCTTCTATCATCGATCTCGCTGTGGTGCTCATCATTAGTCTGCTTTTTGTGATCACATCCTCACTCATGGCTCACCAGATGAGTGGGGCCTCGCTTCGCGAGGTCTACCTCACGGGATCCGGAATGCCTCTTGTCGGCCTCCTCTATTTGATCACATTTTCGATTTATCTGGTGGTGGCTCGCTGGTTTCAGGGATTTACGTTGGGCGAATGGTGCTGCGATATTCGGCTTGGCACTCCCGAGGATTTTCTGCAGTCCCACTATAAATATCGGGTTTTAATGCGATGGATACTCACTCTCGCAACGGGAATTGTGTTATTCCCGCTGCTGGCGATCTTAACTGGATCGGATGTGTTAGGAAAAATTTGTAAGCTCCGTATTTACTCGGATTCTTAGATTTATTTTCCGGCAGCCTTCAAAAAGACACTCAAAACATTAAATGAAGTATTGCACTCTTCGAAGGAATCAAAGGGACAACTGATCATTGCAGGCTCTCCCGTAAAACAGAAATATCTGCGTTGAACTGGCAGACCTGAAGCAGAGTCCGTCTTCATTAAAACTTTACCGCCTTTTTGACCATAGTTAACCACAAAGCTCTGTGTTGGAGCTTCGGTTGACACGGCTGTTTGGTTGTATCCTTCTTTCAAAAAGTTAAAAGTTAAAGGCAAAAAATTTTGGGAATCAGATTTTCGCAAATATTGCTGGCCTTGCCTGTCAGTGTGAATCTCGTAAGGCGCATCAGTTGCTTTTTCTGAGAGACATGTGTCGATTTTAAGAGTTTCTGCAACAGATTGCTCTGCTGTGGCACTGAAGCTCAATAGTAATGTAGAAAAAACGTATAAGATGATTTTCATGGATCCTCCGGAGGCAAATCCATTGCAAACCGTAGACCGCGTCCTGACCGACTTAATGGAAGTATCGTCGCTGTGGAGATGTCGAACTTTTATTCGAAATTTGGGTTTTTGGCCCTTCCGATCACGAATTGGGCTTAAGTTCGCCGACAAGCTCTCCAGTTTTGACTGGCGTACAATTCGTTTTAGCCTCATCATCGGTCTCTAGAATCATCGCAAAACCTTGATCGCGACATTTTTCTTGCGTGTATTCCTGACGAAGCTGAATGTCGCTTTCTGACTCGAGCTGATCGGCAGGGATGCACTGGCTTTCGACGTAGTCATTGTAGACAGAACACATGGATGGAGTCACTGTTGGATCCTCGGATTTCAAAGTCGAATGCCGCTGGAAAATCAGAATGCCAGCAACGATTGCGAGAACAACTACCAAATACAATCCATTTCGGAATCGAGTCATTAGGTCCTCCAGTAATTTGGCAAATAACTGCAGAATATATGCCAGAGGCACTCTATTCTAAAGGGCATATGGCATATTGGCATATGCCCTTAACGCCACATCTAGTTCCTACAAAATTTACTGCAAAAAATGGCCTTATTTCAGGCCCGTACATTTCAGGAAACTGCCGTTCATGAAGATCCAAACTTCGTTCACTTGACCTTGCTCGTTGCGAAAGACGTCCAGTGAGTTGTCGACCAAACCTGTTCGTGCGGAAATACTCAAACCGTCACGATTATTCGAGACTTTGGAAATCTGAGTTCCACCGGAAAACAGACCGAAATTAAACTTTTGCCGACCGTTTGAAATCTGTACCGTAACCTCACCATCGGCACTATCCACAAATACTACGCATCCATTGCCATCAATACGACCCACGCCCCCTAGCGCTGAGAGAACAAGTTTCTGAGCTTTACCTATATCTGCTAAGGCGGGTAAGGTCGTGGATACAATCATCGAAACAATAGACAGAAGAACGTACTTTTTTTTCATGATATCTCCCAGATTTTTTTATATCTATCAGTGCCGAGCAATATCTAAGCCAGGACTGGTCACGTTGACGTGGTTGTTCATTTTATTTGGAGAGGAATTGAGAGCACAGGCCGCCAAAAATTGTCAAACTTGAACGTTATTTGACCCTCTAACAGGTCTATCAATCACAACGTTGAATACAAGCCTGGTTTTTCAGGTGGATTTGTTTTTCACGACATTGGGGAATGCCCGAGTGACGAACGACTGAAAGTTCTGAAACTCGCGGCTTAGCCCCACCCGCCTTGAATTTCGCTTTACAAGCAGCGATCGCATATTTTTGCATCTGGTTGCGAATGACCGGACTCTCTTCAAAATAGTCTTTCGCCACAAAATGATTGGCGCCAATGCCATTTTTGCTTGCCGAACTTTGAAGGATCGTAAAGTCGTAGTTCCTGTGAGAAATAACATTGGGATTGCATTGAGAAATAGAACTGATCCGCAAGAGGCCCAGAGGATCGACACCCACCTCATCAACAAGCACAACATGAGAGTTGACGGCAATGATATCGCCAGAATGAAGAGAATCGTCTTTGTTAACCGTGATGTGGTCAATGCAATCAAATCTCTTGGTTTTCGGGTTTTTAAAATCTGCAGCACCAAACCAAAGCACCTGTTCGGGACGCAGAGGCGTATCTGATTTCATTTTCAAACCTTGGGTTGCAAATGCCGAAAATACAAACGCAGAGCAATCAATACCTAGAACTTTTCCACCCGAACCTTCATTCTTAAACAGGTTGAGCTGGCCTCCGCGATAATCTGGTTTGCCACCAAAATCATAGATGAGTGGATTTTTTGTAGTATCAATGCATGCTGCATTTGGTTTCTCATATCCATTAAGGTAATAGTGACTCCTGAGCATCTGGTGGAGATCCGTGATGCATCTCTTTTTCCCACCATTCTGTGGGTTTTTACCACACACAGAAACGCCGCTGAGATCTGGCACCGCCTCAGTCATTGCTGGAAGCCTCAGTGCTTTGCAACTCTGATACGTCGTCGCAAGAACTTCTAATCCCCCGACGGCTACAGGGTGGGTTATTTTTTTTAATTGCGCTACTGCAGAATTCTTGTCGTCTGATGTTTCAATCTGCGGAGATTCAGCGCTTGGGCAATCTTGAATTTCATTTTTTGCAAGCTCTTGGATTTTTTGGAGATGGTTTTGAATGCGATCTTTGAGCTGTTTCACTGCGGCAGAAGGCTCCGCGCCCAACTCAAGACCTACGAGCGCACGGTTCATATCATCTTGGTTTTTGACATCAAAAACAATTGGCGCTTCTTCGGAAATAAGTGAGTAAAGTGCGTCGACTTCCGTGAGAATTTCCGCAGAGTTTTCCACATGTCTATCAATCAGAGCTTTTTTAAATTCTTTCATCACTTGAGTTTTTTGCGGAAGCAGACCTTCCGGAGAAGATGATAAAAAGAACTGATCCCATGCCTTTGATTTAAAATCCGAACACCCAAGTCGGCTGGCAAAAGCCTGTCCAATAGCACGCCCCTGTTGAGGTCTTTCAGATCCACACGAGACTAAACTTAAACCGGCTAACGAAATTAAAAAAAATATCTTCATCCCGCAAACATCGGCAAACTCGCGCCGGTGCCTGAGGAGGATTGAATGTTAAATTTTCTGTAAGAGGTAGCTCAACCAAGGGCTGCACTGCCAAGACACAAAATTTGAAATGAGAGCCAGAGAAAACGCGCGACCTTTATCGAGCTGCCCGTACTGAAAATGCAGGATCAGCTCCACTAGGACTGAAAAGACATAGGAGACTAATAGTCCTTGCATATAGCCCCAGTTTTCAGTCATGAATCCAAAAAAAGTAAACGGATAGGTAATAGCATTAACAAAAAGACTCATCAAAAAAATCTTATTCCATGACAGCCGTTTACGGTAAAAGAACCAGAAGACCAGAAACTCCAAGAAAGTTATCTGGAAAAATAAGACGAGAAAATCCAAATTCACTTACGCCCCTCCATTTGTCTGAGGGCAATGACACTCACGAGAGCAACAAGGCCAGCAACAACTGCCAACTCGGGGAAATTCTGAAATCCAGTTCTTTCGATAGACTTAAAATAATAGGGAGCAAGTTCATGGTTTGGAGAAATTAGCAGATTGTGAATCATTCCGACGGGCGTGAGCATAAGTGCGTAATCCCAACTGAGCTGAGAAATATTTGAAATTTCATAGTTGCTTTTTACGGAGATGAAACCCAGCAAAAAAATGATCAAGCATGCAAAAGCGGAAGAGAGATGTCTAGACACATCGTTGATGTCATACGGATTTCTCAAGAAAGCAAGTAGGATCTTTAGTGTACGTTTTCTGTCTTTCTTGCATGACGAATCTGCTGATCTCTGTCGCTTGCGCTGATCACTGAATCTTGGATTTCATTGAGCTTTTGAAGAAGCTCATCTTTAGCTTTGCTTATAGCTTCAAAGATGTTGGTGCTTTGCCCCTCACCTTCAAGCTTGGCACCGTCATCTTCTAAGACAATACAGATTCGAAAGTCTTTGTCCTCATATGAACCGGTTTGTGTGAATGCCTTTTCGACACCTTTTGAATCTTTCGCCAAAACTTTAATCACTGTATCGGGCGTTACAAAGGGCTCGAACTCAAGGCTCGCCTGATGCACGAAAGAGACCACTTCGGGGTCCGTGTTAAATCGAATTGAAGTAGGAACTCCTGACATTTGCTCCTCCCTTCCTATACCTTATTATACCACCTGGAAGCGGCTCACAGCTGGTCTGGTCGCGTTTCTCAGAAAAAAAACTTTAAAATTGCGCTATATTCCCTTACAGTTCCCGAGTTAGGAAATCTCAACTTGAGACAAACACAAAATTTACTTGGAGATGATCCGTGAATCCTAGCCTAGAAAATAAGCCAGCAGAACCGCAGATCCACCCCTCTTGGAAGCGTTGGCTCTCGCCTGAATTCGAAAAACCCTACATGCAATCTCTAAAAGCATTCCTCAAGACCGAATACGGTCGCGGGAAAGTCATTTTTCCCAAAGGGTCAGAGTATTTTTCTGCACTTAATGCGACACCACTCGACCAAGTGAAAGTCGTAATCATTGGTCAAGACCCCTACCATGGCCCAAAACAAGCCCATGGGCTGTGCTTTTCAGTGCAGAAGGGCGTTGCACTGCCGCCATCGCTGCAAAATATTTTTCAGGAGCTTAAAGACGATATTGGCGTAACAATCCCCAATCATGGTTATCTCATGGGATGGGCTGATCAAGGTGTTCTTCTCCTTAACAGCGTACTCACTGTTGAACAAGGAAAAGCGGGAGCCCATCAAAAAAAGGGTTGGGAAGAATTCACAGATCGTATCGTGCATGTCCTTAACGAACATCGGGAAGGGATCGTGTATTTGCTCTGGGGAAGCTATGCTCAAAAGAAGGCTCAGTTTGTCGACCGAAAAAAAAATCTCGTGATCGAAGGTCCGCATCCGTCTCCGCTGTCAGCTTATCGAGGTTTTTTTGGGTCAAAGCCATTTTCAAAAATTAATGACTATCTTAAAAAAACGGGTCAAACCCCAATTGACTGGTCTCGATTGGACTGATGACGTTGCTGCCGCTTTGGAAATGAACCTTTATCTCTCATTAAATTTTGCAGGGAAGCCTCTCCCGAGAGGAATTTAGGAATTTCGCGCCTTACGACCTCAGTATAATCGAACTTAAGTGCATTTCTGATGTCGTCTGTTTTATCTGGAAAAATTGCGGAAAGCAGAATCCATAAAGATTCAGTCAATTTTAGGAGCGCAATTCCATGACCCTGTGGGTGTCTCTGGTGAAGCTTGTCGCTGAACTCATAAAAGAAGAAAAAAAATGACTGCGCTGCAAGTTGTTGTTTTAACCAGCTTAAGGTCTTTGGAAATTGTCCACTGTTTGCAAATAAATCCCAAAATTTCGAAAATCGAACCAATTTTTGTAATGTCAAAAAATCCATGTCTCGCGTTTGCAAAATTTGAAATGGCGGTGCGTTCTGGTAGACCATTTCGAACTCTTTATCATGACGAACAATAGGAGTGCCCTTGAGCCTTTTTAAGTGGCCAACTTGGATTTCATCCGGATCGAGGTCCACCAAAGTATCAAATCCGACTGCAAAACTTTCGAGCGTTTCTCCAGGAAGGCCTATGATGAGATCGGCATGTGTGTGCACTTTTGAGTGTTCTCTCAAAAATCGGAGGTTCTCCCGAATCTTTTTGTAATCTTGCCTTCGACTCACATTCTTTGCAACTTCAGGGTTCCAAGTTTGGATTCCAATTTCAAATTGGATTGAGCCTGGGGGAAATTTTTGAATAGTGCTCTTGAGCTCTTCCGGAAGACGGTCCGGAACCATTTCAAAGTGAAGAAAAAGACCTACAGCCACTTTTTCTAAAAAGAACTCCAAAATTGTCAAACTTGTCTGAATGTTGAGATTGAAGGTTCTATCCACAAACTTAAAGCTACGCACCCCTTTTTGAATCAACTCATCCATGTTTTTTAAAAAAATAGCCAAATCAAAAACTCTGACGGCTTTGTCTAAAGAGGAAAGACAGTATTCACATTTGTAAGGACACCCACGAGAGGCCTCAACGTAGATCGTGCGATTTCGGATGTCTTCTTCAGAGTAGTAAGAATAGGGAAGCTGAATCACGCTAATTTCAGGGAGCAAGCCGCGGATAACTCGGCTTGAAGTCTCTGGCGATGATGACAGCTGATTCTTACAAAACTCGTAAAACAAAAAGTCGGCCTCTCCAGCGATTACAAAATCAGAAAGATGAAAAAGGCTTTGTGTCTCCGTCTCATAGCTGACCTCCGGTCCGCCTAACACGATGATCCCCTCAGGGTAAATTTTCTTTAGCGAAGCAACGACCAGCTCGATCTCTTTTGTATTCCAGATGTAAACGCCAAATCCGATGATTTTGGGTCGATATTTTACAATCTGTTCAACAATCCAACGAGAATCCTGGGCAATGGTGAATTCACAAACAAGTGCGCGGTCCTGAAGTTCTTTGAGGTTGGCATAAAGATACCTAAGGCCAAAAGCGGCATGTTGGTAAGTGGCATTAAGCGTGACTAAAAGAATGTCTTTATTCATTTTCAAAAATAACCGGTAAAGTGATTAATGACGTCGCACCATGCTTCGGGAACCGATAAGCCAGCGCCTGCTTTTTGAGATGACTGATCACGCGCGTTGGTCCTCGCTCATCGTCCCACTGTCTTAAAGTTTCAGAAAGAACTTTGACAGCTCTCATTTGCCCGCTCGGTGATATTTTTAACTGCAAGCTTACGATTCCCGTAAGTGTTGTTGAAAGAAAGTTCTTTGAAGCTAAGTCGCTAATGATCCACTCAATAAAATCAAGAAGACTTTTTTCTTTGAGCGGGCCTTGAATGAACGGCCTTGGCTGAACAAACCAACCGTGGATAACAAGCCGGCCATCACACACGCTCTTGGCCTTTTCAACCTGTTTAACACCATGAGGAAGTCGCGGATCAAATACGAGAAGCCGATTGAACTTAGGTTCAACATGGCGAAGAAGCTGTCGGTGCTCAAGCCCTTTGCGAGTTTTATTTTGCTTCCAATAATCTAAAACATCTTCGTTCAGGACCAGAGTTTCGCCACCTAAAAACTGACGCGCTTGCCACGGTGTCAGTGAGTAAACAAAAGCCCAAGGGCCATGAGGCACATCGGTATGCAGATTCTGAAAACATCCGTCGACATAACAACTCAGCCACGGCGGAGAAATGTTGTGGCAACCTAGATTCTGGCGCCCCCACCACACAAGTTGATTGTGGAACTTTTCATAAATCGATTTGGGAAAAAAATGGTACGCAGGAGTTCTTAGCAAACGGTATTGATCGGGCACGCTCCAAAAGTCCCAAATGAAACGCCCCGATGAATCGCTGTAAGGATTTTCAAACTGCGCATCGAAGAAAGAGCGAAGTGCTTTTGCATGTGAGAAAAACTGATTATTTACAATAATGCTTTTTTTCAAATAAAACCCTTGGCACAAAAAGTTTTTTGATGTTAGCTTATAAACACTATCAAGTTCATAGAATCAAGATGACTGTCATAAATCTTGATAAATTCTAAGCAAAGGAGGTCGAAATGAATTCAATTCATAATACACAAGCAAATACTGCAGCGGGAATGTTTGCGGGAGATGTTGGCGTGATTCGACCTCTTCTTGGACACCCTAAAGCGTAGTTCGCTAAGTATCGATTGAAATTCATTTGATAACTGCGTTTTCCTAAACCGCGCGACGGTTTATCTATTTAATTTTATTGGAGTATTTTATGTACGTTTGGTTAGAAAAAAAATCCCAGTGGGAGGAGTCCCGCCATGAAGAGCTTGTTGTTTTTCTGCAAAGACTCAAGAGACGAGCTCACACTCGACTTTTGCGCGCCAGGTGCACGGTCAATGTATGTCTTTATGTAGCTTATTGTCTGCTAAAAAGAGTTTTCGCTTGGGCTTTGTTTTTTGTGTCTTCATCACAAATGCAAAAAGCGGGCGAAAGCGGTCAATGGCATGAAGTCGTTCAACCACGACAGCTTTCTCAGAGACACTATGGGCTTTACTAGAATTGAGGCGCTCGTTTTATATAGTGGAATACTTGTATGTGCTTTTTTACTTTCGGACACCTTCTTCAATATCTTCATTTCAAGCATGAATAAATTGAGTCTGGTGTCCGGATAAGAAGAAGCACACACAAATGATCCAGTTTAGTGTTATTTTAGGTCTTTACGTGAGGTTCCCCAACTTGCGAGGATTTGCTCTTCATCTGTCTCAGACATCGCTTTTTTAAATTTAGCTCCACTGCGGCCTTTGACTCGCCTCTCGCAGTCAGACCAAGTGAGGTGCCGCTCTACTTTTCCATCTAAGTAACTGAGGTAGCTTACTGGCTGGGACTTTTGCCCGGGGCTCTTCATTTGCGGCAGCGACGTATCATCAGGAATTTGCAGCAAATCTATGGAGTAGTGGTTGAGAGGTCCCTGAAAAAGAGTTTCAGATTGTGAGTCACGAAAAATAACGGCGATTTGATCACATCGTTCATTTCCTGGAATGCCTGTGTGGCCTCGTACGTAGTGCCATTGAATTTTTTTGTCTTTGAGCCGACCCTTAGTGACGGTAATGAGATCTTGCCAAATTTCCTGATTGAGGACGTCTGCGTTTTCAGCTGTTTTCCATCCCCGTTTTTGCCATCCCCAAACCCATTGGGTGATCCCGCGAATCAAATAGGTCGAGTCGGTAAATACATGAATTTGAGGCTGCTGAGTTTTGATGTTTTCTAGAGCTTTAAGACACGCCGTAAGCTCCATTTGGTTATTGGTGGTCCGATTTCTTGCTCCACCTAACTCTTGGACTCCATTTTCGGGCGTGTGTACGATGGCGCCCCATCCTCCAGGGCCAGGGTTTCCCGAACAAGCGCCATCACAGAACACCAGAGCGGTGTCGATGGGCAAAAGTTTCAACGACGGGCTTCTTTCACGGTATTGGGAACTTCAGAAAAATATTTCTGCAGCATCATTTTTGCGAGGTACGCAGACTTCACTTGCCAATACTCTTTGTTCACAGTGATGGCCGCGACAGCCAGGCTATGGTCATCATCTTTAGCATAACCTACGAACCAATCGGTTTTTCCTTTTGGATTGTCACCATTGAGCGATCCCGTTTTTCCACCAACATCAATGTGAGAGAATTTTTTGTTTTTTAGGAAATCTCTGAACCATTTTCTGGAGGTTCCGGTTTGAACTGTTTCGCGCATGAGAATCTTCACTTGCTGAGCCGTCTCAGGAAGTAAAATAGGCACGCCCTCATCGGCCTGCCCATGATAGAGAACTTTTCCATCTTCACCCATGAGCTCCTGCACTAAATACGGATCGCGGTAAATTCCGTTGTTGGCGATGGTCGCTGCCATCACCGCACCTTGAACGGGCGACATTTTATTGAATTTATTATAACCAGAAGCGACTTCAGCCACCTTAAAGGGCTCATCGTCAGCTGGAAATTCGGCATAACCAGCCTCGACAGGAAAATCGGCGTTGATCTCACGATTGTACCCAAACCGAACAGCGTACTCTTTGAGGTCTGAGGTTTTGAGTTGCTCAATGCTTAATCGACCAAATGCGGTGTTAATAGACCGTGCAAACGCTTCTTTGAGCGAAATAAAGCGAGTCCATCGAGTGATTTTTTCTGACAGGACATTCTTTTTGTAGAGGGTGTAGTTGCTACCGTTGAACGAGATGCGATGGTCAGGATTGATTTTTTTACGCTCAATCGCAGCCGTGGCTGTCACCAGTTTAAAAGTCGACGCTGATGGAAATCCCGCCTTAACAGCTAAATTCGACGGAGTTTGTGCGTCCTTTTCGTAGCTTGCCATCGCAAGAACGCGGCCTGTGGTGGTGTCCAGAATGACTATCGCCGCGTAATCGGGATGATGTTTTTTTAAGATGGCATTGGCGGCATCCTGCATTCGGTCATCAAAAGTGTACTGCACACGCACTTTTTGGACTTGGCCTCGCCATGCCATTTTGATTTCATCGTTAAATTGGTAACCTTTGACGGACTCGGAGACAGCCGCTGCGACTTTAGTTCTCAAGTTTAAATTTGAGTGAGAAAATAGAACTTCATCACGCCAGCTAACGTAGCCCCAATGGATAAAGACAGAAACTGCTAGAACCCAAAGGCCCATCGCCCTATATTTTTTTAAAAAACTAAACATTGCCATGGGTTATTGTAATACAAATTTAATAATTTCACAATGGGGACTCGGGCCAGGAATGCCTCGGGTAGCGACGCATCAGCTCTTTTCTCACTTCGGGATACGTATTTTTCCAAAAACTCATCAGGTCTTGAGTCACCTGGACCGCTCGACCATTAGGAGCGAGAAGATGGACTTTGAGAGGGAGTTTTCCGCCAAAGATCGTAGGGGTGATTTTGAGTCCAAAAAAATCTTGCATCCGACTTTCTATCCAAGGCTCGTGGCCAAGTTTGTAATTTACTTTTGTTTTACGTCCTGACGGTAATTCAATAAAAATAGGAGCCAGATAATTAAAATTCTGAGAAACGTCTTCTTCACAAACCTCAAGCCACCTCTCAGTAAGGCTCCAGTTTTCTAGCTCCTTGTGGCTGGTGCAAGATGAATAAAGATTCTTGGCTAAATTTGAAGAGTCTAGACCTTTTATTTTCTCAAAACGAGATAGTAAAAAAAGCCGCACCCACTGAGATTCGTGATGAAGGCTCGTTGGTTCATCTTTACGATTTTTAATATTTGCAACCAACCGACCAATCGCCTCCTCTAAACCTAAATGAACAACATCATCAAATTGGTAGTTAAGCACCTTTTGAAAATAGTAGGCACTCGCCTTAGGACCACGGCCACGACTTTCATCCTCAATAATAACGAGCTCTCCCAGTTTGATTTGAAATTGCTCAACGACACAACTGCTACCTTCATCAAAACGCAGAATCTCAACTTCTTTAAGTGGGGAAGGCTCTAACATGCTCAACCAATCTGGTGAAATCTCAACGAAAGACTCAACGACAAGTTGGTTTTGCTTGTAACGTAGGTCTGTTGAACGCCTCGCTTTTAGAACGACAGCCCATCCCGTCTTCGGCGGCGGAGATGTGAAGTTTTGTGAGCTTTCTCCAGACTGAAGTTGAAAACGCCAGCCTTCAGCTCCACTTTTGGTGACTTGAGCAACATGGTCTGAAAATCCCATAAGGAGTGAAAGCGCAAGTTTCTCTTCAGGGGATTGATTTGTTAAATCGTTTTGCAATTCAAAGCGATGACTTTTGAAAGCTCCCTGAAGCCTTTGAACTTCCCTTAAAAACTTTGGGTGACGCTCTCGCTGCTGGATTTCATCCTGAAGTTCTGTAAGGGAAAAAACTCGGTCCCTTGAGAACTTAGGATCTTGTTCTAGAAGTGCACAAAGATGAATCATTGGATCTAAAACTTTATTGGCATTGGCTGCTAGTAAGCAGCGGCCCCACCGAGGATTAACGGGGAGCTCGCAAAGAATTCTCCCTATATTTGTCAGCTGAGCTGCCGTTGAAGAACTGTCTATTGCTCCGATTTGCCAGAGTATTTGAGATGCACCAACAATTTCTGATGGGGCAGGTTTTTCAAACCACAAAAAACTTTCCATGTTTTTGACGCCAAGAAAATACAGCTCTAACAAAACCTGGGTGAGGTCAGAACGTTGAATTTCTGGAACCGCAAACCGCAGACGCGTCTCTAAATCCTCTTTTGTATACAACCGAAGACAGTGGCCAGGGCCCTGCCGATTGGCTCGCCCTGCTCTCTGAATTGCAGAAGCTTGACTGACCTTCTTGGTCACAAGCTCCCGAATTCCCGACCAACTTGAAGTCTGCGCCTCTCTGAAAAATCCCGTGTCTATAACGATACGGACGCCGTCAACGGTCACTGAGCTTTCGGCGATGTTCGTGGAAAAAACGATCTTTCTTTGGGCGCTGCTGCCAAAAGCCCGCATTTGCTCTGCCCCCTCAAGCTCCCCATGCAAGGGAATGAGATCCAACTTATAGCGTGAACCGAGGTCATCACATTCTTGAAGGGATCTTTGAAGATCACCAATGCCAGGAAAGAAAATGAGAATATCGCCTTCCCAATGACTCTGTAGGATACGCTCTAGATACTTCTTTACCTGTAAAGCCAGTGGTGGCGCAGTTTTTTGCATCGTCGGAATTTTGATATATTCGATATCAATTGGATACACACTCACTGGAACTTCGACGATCACACTTTCGGTAAGAAAATTCTGGATGGCTTCGATGTCAGGAGTTGCTGACATCACAATAATTTTAAGATCGGGACGACTTTCAGTCTGTAGCTTTTTTAGCAGCGCGATGGCTAAATCTCCTTGGAGATTTCTCTCGTGAAACTCATCAAGCATGACAATTTTGACGTTCTTTAAGTTTGGATCTCGAAGAAGGCGTCGATTGAATGTGCCTTCTGTGTAGAATTTAATTCGCGTTTGCGGGGAATCAACCGTTTCGCTTCGAAATGAATACCCTACGGTTCCCCCTGGCTTTTGATTAAAATGAGAGGCAAGCCTTTGAGCAGCAAGTTTAGCCGCTATTCGACGGGGTTCTAAAACTACGATTTCGGGGGAGTCTCCAAAAGCATCGAAAACTAACTTTGGCAAAAGCGTGGTTTTCCCAGTCCCAGGAGGCGCAACGACGATCACCTGTTGCCGCTCAAGAAGGAGCTTCGAATAACGAGGCCAATGAGCGGCAACCGGCAGGATTGGGTCTATTTCTTGTGCTCCTCTTTATGCTCTACACGGCATGCCTTTACCGCTTTTGCGTTGGAAACAAATGTTGAAAGCTTAGACGAACAATCATCAGAAGGATCTACGTCTCCTGGTTTTGCGTCTTTAGCCCAAGCATCTAAACACGTGTGAAGCTCTTTACGAGAGCTGTGTCTAGACTCGACTTTATCCCTGCAGGGATGATCCGCTGCTATCGCCTTTAGTCCATAAAAGCTCGCTACAGTTCCGATCAAGATTATTGCCTTTTTCATCATGATTCTCACTCCTTGGAATGTTCTTCATTCCCTATGTTTAAGCTCACGATAAAAATTGTTTTTGATGAAGTCCACTTCTTATTAAGTAATGTTAAAGAAATTACGAGAGGCTTCCGAAAATCTATATATGAGACTCTTAGTCACATTAATTTTTTTAAATGCCTGGCAGGCAATAGCAGAAACACCCAAAGCCGTACCGCCTAAACCGGTTTGGGAACAATCTTGTCAGAAGGTTTCCTACCGTTACAAAGACGGAGAAAAATTCGTCGAAGTCAGTGGGGATGACGTCATCAATTCCCTCCGAAGCCAAAACGGAGCCGATGTCCTTAACTTCAAAGGCCTCGATACAGTTCAAGCTTCCGATCGCACTGAACTCATGAAAAAAATTGAAGCTTGCTCGGAAGAATTCAAAAAATCACATCAAAAGACAAACGTGGGGGCTGGACTTCTCGGCATTCCAACTTTTGATGGAGCACGCTCAATTCCTGAAAGAATTGAGACCGTCAACGAAGGAAATCGGCCGGCTAAAAAACCAGCAGACCTCAAGCTTTTTGATGATACTACTTTTAAAACTTGCCCGGGCGGATCGCCTTGCGAGGAAAGCACTTCCAAGCAAGGCGCTGACTAATTATTTTTGCAGCATTTCTTCGATGATGGGTTTTGCATCATCATCGATATCGCCATCCGAAAGCTTCTGATTTAAGATCTCAGAAATTTTTACGGCAGGAACAGCATAAGTCAACTCAGTCCAAATCTCTTCGGAATGACTCGAAAGCATTTGATTGAGATAGTCGGAATGTTGGACTTTTGGATCTTTAGGGATACGACCTGTCCAAACAATACCCATGACGCTTCCAGTTTTACGATCAATAAATGCAGAACCAGAATCGCCGTGAGAAACATCGCAGCCGTTAGCAAACGACCAAGCTTTGTATTTGCCTGGATTTACGGTGTCTGGATCGGCCATCAAATGGAAATCATCTTCATCTGAAAACACTTTACAATCATCATCCATATTGAAAACAAGTTTTGTTTCTGGGTTCTCAGCAATTCCAAAGCCAACTGTCGCTAACAACTCACCTGGCTTAAGCCGAGCTTTAAAGTCAAAGGGACTGGCAACGGCCTCTAATTCAGCTTCATCATCAGAATCAACTTTGATCGTAAAAAGAGCTAGGTCAATTTCTGGCCAAGTTCCCAAAACTTTATCTACTCGAATTTTCTTTCGGAGAACTGGAAATGTAATTCGCTCATGCTCGCACGCTGAAGCCCGCGGACAAACGTGATGGTTGGTGGCCATAACAAATTCGCCATTGAATCTTCCTAGCAGAAAACTGGTGGCACCACCGAGGGAGGCCGTTGCTTTAACAATTTTTGCGATTGGAGAATTTGGGCGAGTCTCTTTGCTCGTGACGGGCTTTTTGCCCCACTCATCTCCCAATTGATATTTGTTGACTGCTTCAAGTTCACCAGAAAAAGACATGAACTCATAGGACGCCCCTAATTTTGGGACTTTTTTATCTTGAGATTTAGCTCCGGCCCCACAAGCTAGCAAGCACGATGTGGCCAAAATCAGTTTCTTCATAACCCCTCCTTATTTATGCGCCCGACTCTGCCCTTCCTATCGCCAAAATTCAAAACATTTTTTTCTGGTCCCAATGCAGAACATTGTTTATGCTTCAAATTAATGAACTACATAAAAATAATTTTGGCAGCATCTCTCATCTTCTCTGAAATCTCCTACGGGAATGTCCTTGGAACTGACTTTCAAAACTTCAATCCGACCTACAGCGGTATTGACTATGTAACAGTGCATTCTTCAGAGACTCTCGAGCCTGGCGTTCTTAACTTTGGAATTTTCTTAAATCGCGCCTATAACACTTTGCCACTCAACAATTCTGTTTCTGAAGACGTCCAACGCAGTCGTCAAAGTTACAGTGACTCTGTGACCGGGATGGATTTGAATTTTGGTCTCGGTTTGACCCGCAATTGGGATTTCGGTGTGAATTTTCCTTACATTGTCGACCAAGAAATTCGCAGTGACGTCGTCTATGGCTCGTTCAAAGATCGCGGAAATTCAGAAGTCCGCCTCAACACGAAATATCGACTGTGGAAAGGCGAAAACTCGGGCTTGGCAGTGGTTGGTTCGGCGAATTTTAACTTAGTGAATGATAACCCATTTACAGGACAAGGTGCGGGACCTACCTACAACTTAGAGATGGCCGCTGACACTCACATCAATCAGTGGGCACTGGCCTTAAATTTGGGACATCGATGGCGCAATCCGGGGACGCCTATCAATCGCTACCTGCGACCTATTTTGAACTCAGCTCTAGCTTCCGTCGGTGCCAGTTATCTTTTCGCCGACATCGACACAAAAATGATTTTTGAGATTTACGGAAGCTATCCAACACAGTCGCAAAAAGAAATCTCTGATAAAGGCTCATCAAACCTCGAAGCCCTTTTAGGCGTCAAACATGACGTAAATTCCCAACTTGCCCTTCATGCGGGTTTAAGTACCGAGATGCTTCAAGGGACAGCATCGCCAGATTGGCGGATTTACGTCGGGTTAAACTATGCCCTCGGACCACTTTGGGGGGGTGAAGAAGAAGCTCTCGAAGAAGCGGTTCCAGAAATGCCCATGGTCGCAACAACGTTACCACCCACTCCTGAACCTGAGCCACCGGTGGAGCTTCCTCCCGAGTACACCTATGCAGCTCCACAAAAAACTGAAACCTTCATCTTATACAATGTTAATTTTGAAACTAACTCCTATAAGAACGTCTATGGATCCGCGCGAAGAAATTTGGCAAAACTCGCTTACCACGCCAATCGCCCGCCGAAGTTTAAACATATCGTTATCTCTGGACATGCCGATTCCACAGGCCCTGCGGACTACAATTTAGTCTTGAGCCGAAAACGGGCACAGGTCATTGCTGATTATTTGATCAAAATTCACAAAATGGACCCCTCAAAAATTGAGGTTAAAGCCTACGGCGAAAGCAGACCTATCGCCGACAACGGAAATTACCAGGGCCGAAAGAAAAACCGCCGCGTCGAATTCACCATCTACAGGTAGAAAATTTGTTTCCGTTTAGCTGAATTGGTGAGAGGCTGTTCGGCATGAATTCTCATGATGCTATCAAAGTTCAGGTCAAACGAGGCGATTTTATCGAAAGCCAGCATGACGTCTGCGCTGTTGCCGTCGACTTTCATGGCAAAGTCGTTTTTGAGTTTGGCAGCCGGGATCTTTTTGTCTACCCACGATCCTCCATCAAACCTTTGCAGGCCATTCCGCTTTTCTTAAGCGGTGCAGTTAGTAAATTTAAAATCAGTTCTGAAGAGCTCGCACTTGCGTGTGCTTCCCATAATGGCGAGCATCAACATACAACTCTAGTGACTCAATGGCTGGCGCGGGCGGGGCTCACGGAAAAAAACTTGGAGTGCGGCATACATGCTCCTTATCATGCTCCAGCAGCTTATGACGTTGTTAGAGCTGGTGATCCTTTCACTCAAGTTCATAATAACTGCTCCGGAAAGCACACCGGTATGTTATGTCAGGCATTGAACTCCGGTGATGAAATACAAAACTACGTCTCTGTAACCCATGATGTGCAGCAGAGGATTCAAAAAGTTTTAGAGCTTATCTATGATCATCCTTTGAAGCAATTTGGTGTTGACGGCTGTAGTGTGCCGTCGTTTCTAGTTCCCATCTATAATTTGGCTTTTGCTTATGCCCGATTCTGCGACTTTGAATCTAAACTCACTTACGGACCTATTTGCGCGCAGCTGTACCGCGCAGCCGTGGAGCATCCGTATCTAGTTGACGGTACCGCTCGCTATTGCACTCTGATCATGCAGCAGCTTAAAGGGCGCGCACTCGTTAAAGTCGGAGCCGAAGGAGTCATGACAGCAGCGATTCCTGAGCTCAAAGTGGGCCTTGCACTCAAAACTCTCGATGGGAATCCGCGAGCTGCAGAGCTGGCTCTCTCGTTTCTTCTCAATAAATTAGGCATTTTGGCCGACAATTCTGATTTCTTAAAACCCGAAATTCGAAATTGGAAAGGACTGATCGTCGGTAAAATGCTCACCTACGTGGGATAGGAGCGTTTATGAATTTTAGAGACTATTTTTCGCTCGATTCACAGTACATTCATCTTAACAATGCAGGATTTGCTCCCATTACAACGGCGGCTAAGGACAAAATCAAGGATTATGCTGAGGCGACGGCCCAGCTCGGTTTTCACTCTCGCACAAAGATTTTTAAAGACTACGAGAAGGCTCGAGACATTTTCGCTCGGTTTCTTGGGACAACAGCGGACCGTCTTGCATTTACTGCAAATCTCTCAACGTCGGTTTCAATTCTTGCTCATGGTTTAGCCCTGAGGCCCGGTGAAACTGTTCTTACTTTAGACCAAGAGTACCCTTCGAATGCCTACGTCTGGCATCATGTCGCGCAAAAAAATCAGGCCAAAGTCAAAGTGTTCAAATCAAATCCTGATACGACTATTGATTGGGAGGGTTTCAAAAAAGAAATCACGTCTGAAGTAAAAGTTGTTGTCATCTCTTGGGTGCAGTACGAAACAGGCGTTGTTGCTCCACTTAAAGAAATCTCAGAGGCTTGTAGGAGCGCTGGAGCAATTCTTGTCGCCGACGTTATTCAAGGTGTTGGTGCCATGCCATTTAATATGCAGGATCTTGGAGTCGACATTGCCTGCGGCGGAAGTCATAAATGGATCTGCGGAATATCAGGCATGGGATATCTGGCGTTTAGAGACGATAGGTATCTGGAAATCCAGCCAGTTCTCGAAGGCGCAATGACATTTCGATCGCCGAACGATCTCACAGACTTGTCGCTGACTCCCATCGCCAGTGCACGTCGGTTTGAACCGGGCGCTCCACTACTAGTGAACGTTCTAGCATCTGTGGAGTCGACCGTGATTCTTGAAAAAATAGGAATCAGCGAAATCTGTAAGCACAATACGGAGCTGAGTCGCTTTCTTGTCGAAGGCATTAAAGATCTCAACCTGTCTGTAATGGGCCAGAAAAATTCAGAACCCACGAGTTCAATTGTTACATTCGAGGGGGCACCCTCCATGGAAAAAACTGCGGCGTTGCTTGTGGAGAACAAAATTTCTCACGCCTTTCGAAGGGGGCGCATTCGCTTTTCGCCACACCTTTTCAACACCATTGATGATCTTAATGCCGTTTTGAATGTTCTGAAGGAGACGCTTTAGATCCGATTGGAAAGAAAAAGCTCAGGGGCTCTTTAAAAAATTTCACGACCAGAAGTTTGAAAATAGATTCTCTCTCTTGATCCCTAGTCTTAGTTGCATAAAGCGCAAATCCAAACGCCAGAGAAAAACTAACTGCGACGTTGAGAAAACCAATGACAAGAATGCCTAAAAAGGCCCGCCAGAAAGCTTCGGTCGTCAAAAACTCAAATCCCAAAGTGGGTATTGCGGCAGCAAGTGAGCCACTACTCAAAGTAACGTGTCGAACTTCGAGTGGGATACCAGAAAACTTTAAGAGCTCTGGAACCATCCCTAGCATAAATCCAAGCGAAATACTCGCTCCTAAGGACGAGGCATTTTCTTGAATGTAATCACCAAACCGAACAATGTTTTTGGCGCCTACCAGATGCGTAAGCTTTTCGTTGCTCCTCATTCGATCTTTAACTTTGTGAAGCACGAACCAATTGTCGGCCCACCCCGCAAAAAGGCTCGAGGCAAATAATAAAAAACCAGTGAAAGAAGCATAGATAAAACTAGGTCCAAGAATATCGGTGGACTCAGCAATGTGGTGAGCGGAGTCGTGACCTAAAGGAAATCGTCCCATGACGAATTCAAAAAGAAAGCAAATGATTAGTGCCGTTGGAATGACAGCAGTCATATTTGCCATGACGGCAGCAAATTGCGAACGCACCGTATTCTGGAGTTCATCTAAAACGCTGTCAAAACCAGACCTTCGAGCGGCCTTAAGCTGTGAGGCAAGAAGGGGCGCGGTTGATGCCGGTTGCTTGGTCGCCAAAGTAAAACCAAACATCTGGATCAAAATAAAGCTCACGGAAAAATTCAAAGTTGCAATGAGGCCGATCGCAAGCTGAGCAAATGGAAGGGCCAAAATAAGATATTTGAGAAAAACTGTAAATGCAGTAATGAACCCACCGCCCGCGGCGCTCTTAAACATCTTGGCGTACTCACGCGGCGTACGCGTGATGTAGTGCTCGCCGATTTGAGAGTTCCGCTCGATCACTCTTCGAATGATCATCTGTAGATTCTGCTGCAGAAAAGGTAACAAACGGCTCTGTTGATGAATTCCAAAAATAAGATGACTGATAAGAGCGCGGACTTTTCGTGGATCAGGATGGTCAGATTCTAGAAGAGCTAAAAGACCTTCCATGCGTTCAAGCTCTAAATAAATTTTCTCGACTTGATAAACAACTCCTACGCTCACGCCATTTTCTCGAAGATGATCATAAACCCGACTGAGTTCAATTTTACAGTCTATAATGAGTTTTTGAACCTCTCGAACCCGCTTTGCCGACTCTTGAGATTTTAACGAGGTGTGGAAGCATTCCATGACCTGCTCGTTAAGACGAAAAAAACCGGTATGGGTTGGATCATCGTAACCTAAGCGAGACCTCACCAAGGGATGAAGAGCACTGGCTTGGACCTGGCTGCTCAAGAGAACTAAAGACGTCAGAGCCTCTCGTTTGAATTTTGACCAATCAACCCCGTCGGAACCATCAGGTGTTTTTAGCAGGTCTGCTAAATCTTTAAAGACAGTTTCGTCAATCTCCGATATCCAGCTGGCGTCTTCAGACTCTGTGAAGAGACGCAAAAAAAGAGTCGCAAGGTTTTTTTCAATAGGTGGCTCTAAAAATACGGCTTCAAAGAGACGTGAGTTAAACTCTTGGAAGAAACCTCGGCCCTGGCTGAGGCCAATATCTGAAAAGATCTCAAGGGCACGAATCTGGTTAAAAAGAAAACGCAAACGAGCCGACACTTTTTGACGAAGAGCCTCGTCTTTGTTAAGATAACGCAAAATATATTTAATTCGGGCCACTGGAAGTCGTCGACGTTCCAGTGTAATTTCATCTCGAAAGCGGGAGTCTGATCGGATCCACTCAAGAACCTGTTCCAACCATTGCACAGTCTGAAGAAAATCATCGGTTTCGGGACAACTGCGCAGTACACTCTCAAGATCCCGTTGCTGAGCTTCAGCTGATTTTCGGAAAAGCGAAAAGGTCATCTATCATCGATAAAGGCTCTCGTGTTTTAAGTCAAGAGCCATCAGACCAACCAAGGATACTATTGTTCTTGTGAACTTGCAACCTCAGGGAGCGTAACGGCGTCTGCCATTTCAGCATAACCTGCAACATCGTTCACTGTTATTTGCATTCGCTGCACAAGTTCAGTGACCAACATCTTTTGGTAGTTTGTAAGTGATCCTTTTTCAGTTCCCAGTGACGTTGGTAAATCCTGAATTTCTTCCATTAGCGATATGATCATGTTTCGCGCATCATCGATATTAAAACTTGAACTCAGCTTTTTAAACTTCTTTGTTTCTGTTTTGCCATCATAGTTTGTGAACTTCTGCTCATAAGTCTCAGTTTTAATTCTACTGATATAGTCAACCAAAGCCTCAAAGTCCTGCTCTAGACCATGTTGAAATTGAAAGCCTACGAAATCCACATCAAACTTGTAGGTTCCCTTGAGCCTTGCCGTAGAAAGATCAATGTGCTGGGATTTAAACTCAGGGAAAACCCTAGCTAGATGACCTAAACTGAATGTCGGCATTTTAGTATACGCGAAAAATCCTTTACCAAAACCTGTCAATTGATTTGCGTAAGTTCGTTCTCGCAACACATTTCCAATAACTGCATCTTTTTCATCAACTGTTGGAATACCACTGATATCAAGTTGCTTGTTTTTACCCAAATCCTTAACCAGTTCCCCTAACATCATGAGATAGTACTTAAACTCTTGACGAGATGATTCGAACACACCGTTACTGAGAGGACCTGTGTTCGCCATGTGTTGGCCTTTGTCTTTCACGCGCTCTAGAAGGTTGGCCATCTGGCTGAGATACTCGCTTTGTTGATATTTAATAGTTTTAAGGTACTGAGCCTGAGCATATTTGTCCCACCACTGGGCAAAGTTGGTGTTGACTCCATCATCGCTCTGAAGAATTGCCGGATTCATGCGATTTCTGATGTAGTCAAAAACTCCTTCGTAAGCGACCTCACCAGAGCCTTTCCTAACTCTGACTTTTTGGTGATACATCAAATCTGGATAGGTTCCAAAAAGCCAATTGTAAAAACGTGTGGTTCTGACCCAGTCTTTGTTAAGTCCAAAGGTCGTTGTCAATGGGTTGATATCTGTTCCAAAAATAGGGACTTCTCTAATTGGAAAGTCAAAAAGTGTTCGAAGGGGTTTTTTTAAAAGCGAAGTTTTACAAATGTGTGTCATGTTGTCGTCGGACGAAGTAATTTTTGGTCCGATAAAAATCGTCCAGCTACCCGCATAGTCTTTAACTGCGCGCTCACCTTTATCAATCTGTGGCCCGCAGATCATTTGCATAAGGGCATGGTCAATGAGATATGGCGTTGAGTAAATTCCTGTGGTTTTTGGTAGTGCTAGGGTATCGTAGACGGCTGAGGCTCGAGAGTTTAGAGCCATAAGATAACCACGACCAGGTTCATACATAGGCTGCGACTCAATACCCAGGGTTTGTTTGAGTTTCACAAGAAAATTAAAATATTCTTGATCGTAGTTTTTTATACAAGACTCACAAACTCGGCTCGTGAGATCTTTGGCATAATATTTCAAGTTATAAAAAACGGAGATTTCTTGATTCAAAAGATCCAGTCCCATAGCAATCACATTTTCTTTTGTTATCTTGCTGCCGTTAAGTCCTTTTGTCTTTTTCAACTCTGAGATCGTTGCCAAAATTCGATCCCTTATGAAGGGGTCTAAGGTTGAAAACGTCTCCTTTGGTGATTGAATGAGGTCTTCAAGGTTAGGCAAAGATTTTTTGTTTTCGGGTTTAGGAAGGACGCTCGTCATTTGTCCTTTAACGGAAGGTACGCTCGGCCCTTTCCAAGTTTTCTCTTTACCGGTGAGAAGCGTCGTTTTGCCATCAAAAATCAAATTGAAGTCAGCATCTGCTCCTTTGAGGAGATTTGCAATCATGTAAGCCTTTTTGAAGTTTCCACCACGAACGTGGAATTTCTCTATGTCATCATAAGAAGTTCTCTTACCTAATGTCTTCACCTGACCGCTTAGCTCTGCCGCGGTGGCGTTTTCAAGATCGAGGCTTGTTACTTTTTCTAACGTTTTGAGCCCAATCTCCCGCTTAGCAGGATCAAAACTGAGCGCACCTACAACTGCTTTTAAGTTTTTTAACTGCTCCTGCTGCTCGCCAGTAGGCTCGTTAAATAAGGCATCGTAAGAAACTTCAACTCCACCAGGTTTTTCCACACCAAAAAGCGGCATTTGCAAATCAAGCGCATTGACATAGCCATCCGTATCATACTGCCCACTGGATTTAATATCGTTGAGAATCTTTGTTTTATAAACTTCTTGTACGACTCCGTCGTACACGTTCTTGAAGAAATCAAACTGCATTCTGAAATTTTGAACCTTCTCGTTCCATTTTTCGATGGCATAATACGGCTCTGCAATCATCAACTGCTTCCAACCTTGGAGATCCGAAGAGAACTTCGCAAGGGTCGAAAGAAATGGGTCGTTGGCTTTACAAGCTGCCTGAATGTCAGGAGAGTCGGAAAGATCTTTTCTATTACATTCTTCAGTAGGAGAACCCCAACCATTCTGCTTATTTTTCCAGATAAGATCAGTCATTTGACTGACACGAAACCCTTTGGTTAAACCATAGAGCCCGCTATTGACTGTGTCTGTGTATAGACCAGGATATTTAGTCCTTAAAAACTGGTCGACATAGAGAAAACTAATAAGTCCACTTGCACCCAGGACGACGGAAGCTCCAGTGAACGTGATTCCTCCTGCCGCAAAAACTGAGGCAACAGCTGGGTTAAGAGTCTCTAGTGCCGCTCGGCCAGCAGCGATTCCTCCGGAGGTCACTGCTTTTGTCATTATCTTCTGGCTCACTCTGGCTCTCAACCTGACTCCAGTAACCACTGCTACTTTTCTTGCAAGAGCGGCGGTCCCAGCTACAATCCCTTGTTCAAGCTTAGCACCGGCGAAACCTATTGCAGCCTGAACGGGTGTTGCTGCTCCCGCACTTAAGATCAGAGTTGCAATTCCTGAAGTCCATTCTGGAATTTTATTGATCATCGCAAATTGTGTGTAAGCGCTATCGCAAGCCTGAAGTTTTTCTGATTCGCTCACTTTTTTAATCTTAAAAAATGGTCGTTCTTTTGTTTGCGTGAATCCCAAGCAGGCCTGGAAATCAGGATTTGAGATCGCACGCCAAGCATCAACGGGAAGAGCCTGAGCCATCATACCCACAGCCATTCCAAGGTTTCCGATCAGGTGCTGCTGAGTGAAAGCTCGCGTTGCACGCAAATTTGAAAGGCCCTTCATAACATCGCGAACGCCAAGCTTAGAGTTTCTTCGCATAAACATGGCGTCTTCAAAGACCGCGCTCTCGGCAAAGGCACCGTTAACTTTATGGTTCATGAGAATGAACAAGTAGAAGCCACCCCCACTCACCAAGTTATCAATATTTGTAGGGTCTAAACTCGACCACATATCAACGGCTTCAAGGGGATTTTGCCGAGCTAGTGATTTTAAAGCCATATACTGAGCAATAAACGAATAAATCTGGAAACTAACGAAGGACTTAGGAAAATCAAGGGCAATCTCTCCTGCCTTCCCCATTTTACGGATTTGATCTCGTTGTTCTTTAAGCTCTCTAACTACCATAGAGGGCTTAAATATTTTGTTAGTTCCAGGAATTAAGTGCGGATCCTCTTCTTTATTCAAGACAAGGGTTCCATCATCGGCGCGGGACACAAAATACGTGATCCCATCTTTTGTGACAGTGCCCATATATTTTGGAAATGCCGTTTTCGGAGCTTTCGCATCTTCCGTTTTATTATCATTGGCGGGAGGCGCCTCTTTTTCAGCGGCTGCACCAAGGGTGTGGACA
Source organism: Pseudobdellovibrionaceae bacterium (assembly GCA_044229295.1). Taxonomy (GTDB): domain Bacteria; phylum Bdellovibrionota; class Bdellovibrionia; order Bdellovibrionales; family Bdellovibrionaceae; genus JBGATJ01. Next base: position 8,728 of record JBGATJ010000013.1, on the reverse strand, counting down.
GGGCTCAAAATCAGTTGCCATGAAATAATGGTATTGAAGATCCAAAGGAAATTGCGCATAGAAATGCCTCCAGAAGGCCTAAACAGCAAGGATTATGCCTCTTGTTTGCACCGGAAAGGCTAATAAAATCTGACACAAAGGGGCGAAGGGATCGCCTGTCAAAGATGAAAGGCGGCTTTAGGTCATTGAACTGTCAAAAGTTTTGACGTCTCAAATTGAGACGGAATTTCCTGAGCAGCTACGAGGTTTTACGTCTTAGGTATTCTTCATACGTTCCGTCGTAAATAGAAACCTTATTTTTGTCGACCTCAAAAACTCTCGTTGAAATGCTCTTTAAAAAGTGTCGATCGTGGCTTACTAAAAGCACGGTTCCAGGAAATCTCTTAACTGACTCAAGAAGAACTTCGCGAGAGCGGATATCTAAGTGATTTGTTGGCTCATCGAGAACCAAAAGATTCACAGGCTGAGCGAGGATAGTTGCAAGAACAAGTCGACTTTTTTCGCCCCCTGAAAGCACCGATATTTTCTTTTCAACTTCGTCTTGGCTAAATCGGAATGCACCCAAAAGACTTCGAACGTAACCTACTGACGAGTTGGGGATGCGATCATGAACCTCGTCAAAAACCGTTTTTTTAGGGTTGAGAACATCTAGAGAGCTTTGACTGAAATAACCAATGGAGATGGATGATCCAACCGTACAAATACCAGAAGTCGGCTGAGTCTGACCAGTGATGATTTTCAACAAAGTAGATTTACCAGCACCGTTAATGCCGACAACGGCAACGCGGTCTAATCGCCTCACTAAACCACTCGCATTTGCAAAAACCAGCTTATCCTTTCCATCGGCTTGCCAAACCTTTTCAAGATTTTCGAATTTTACAACCTCATCTCCACCTCTTGGCGGCGTCGGCCATTCAAAATCCATAACCGCTTCTTCTTGCGGAATTTCGATACGATCAATCTTTTCAATTTTTTTCACGCGTGACTGCACTTGAGCAGCATGTGAGGCACGCGCGGCAAAACGAGCTATGAACTCCTCCTCTTTTGCAAGCATATCTTCTTGTCTTTTAGCAGAGGCGATGAGCTGTTCTTTTCGAATGTCTCTTTCACGCTCATAAAAATCATAGTTGCCGCCGTAAGTTGTAATGCTCTGGTTAGCGACTTCAATAATTTTTTTTACAAGGCGATTCATAAAGTCACGATCATGGCTCGTCATTAAAATAGCGCCTTTAAACTGGGCCAGCCACTCTTCAAGCCAGACTATCGATTCAAGATCGAGATGGTTCGTTGGCTCGTCCATAAGCAAAACTTCGGGTTCGAAAGCCAAAATTTTTGCAAGTGCAATCCGCATTTTCCAACCGCCGCTGAAACTCTCCACCGGCCGATTATAGTCGTCGGGACCAATCCCAAGACCCGTCAAAATCTCCTGAGACTTTGATTCAAGCGTATAGCCACCCAGCTCCTCATATTGAGTTTGGAGATGACCATACTCTTCGAGAATTCGCTCCATCTCTTGATCTGAAATTGGATTATGGGCAGACTCTTCTAACTTGTGTTCGATCTCTTTAATTCTCGCCGTCAGTTGATCCATTTCAGGGTGAGCGGCTTTTACCTCTTCAAGGGCTGAACGCCCGGCCATTTCAGCGATGTCTTGGGTGAAATAACCGACTTTAAGTCGGTCAGGCTTGGTCAGCGAACCCCCATCAAGGCCCTCCTGAGCCATAATCAATCTAAAGACTGTCGTCTTGCCGGCGCCGTTAGGCCCTACAAGACCTATCTTCTCTCCAGCGTTAATTTGAAAACTCGCGTTCCGATATAAGATCCTATTACCATATTGCTTGGTCACACTATTAAAAGAAATCACTCTAAGTACTCCGCTTGAGCCCGAATCATACACGGGAGACAGGTGCAACTCACGTATAATTTGCCCAAAGATGATGACCTGGCTAAACCTTTTACAGGGATGCTTGCCCAAATCCTCCATGGCCACATTTTATTTGGCATTGATCTTGAATAGAGTTTCGTAGACAAAAAAAATGGAGTGACCATGAAAAGCTCGGTACAATTGATTTTAGCATGTTCTTTACTTTCTACAGTATCATACGGCGCAGCTTTAGCCCCTAAACCCGTAGAAATCAAAGCAGCTCCCCGCCTTGAAGTAAAAAAGGGCACTCCAGAGCGTGCCGAATTACTTCGCGACATCAAAAAAATCGATCCGGCAGACCGACGTCTGTTTTTAAAACTCTCCACGCTTAATGCTCTTGAAAAACCAAGTGAAGGCGACCTCGTTAAAACTCAAAAACTTGAACGCAAAGGCGCTGAGAAAAAAGAAACTCTAAAGGATACAGTACGCCCAGAGAAAATGCGTTCAGAGGCTCGTATGTCAGTCGCTGACTTAAGAAGCGCCGAAACAAAGTTGAACACCATGGGTCTCCAACTCAAAGACGGCGAAACCGCTGTTGATCTTAAAGTAGGTATGGATCAGATCCTCAACGGAATCGTTTCGATGTCTCGCGCAGAAGGCGACGTAAAGGCTCAAGCAGCAATTCAATATAAAGTCCTGGAGGCTTACGTAAGAGAAATCAATCAACCAGGTCGCACATTTACAGCTGAAGAAAATCAGATTTTCTCAGCCGCTCTTAAGCAGCTTTATGTGAACCGCTATGATCCAAGCTCAAAAGAGCAAAAATTTGGAGCGATGACTTATTCAGAAGGTGAAAAAGCAAGCCACTTCGCAGTCGTCGCAGCCCTTGCTCGAAATCTCGAAAGCGGCCAGGATTTCACCACAGCTTTTAAAAATGCAGTAAAAGAAGTGACTAAAACTCAGGACGAAAACGTTCTTAAGAAAATCATGTCTGATTTAGAGGGCTGTAAGATTTAAAGGTCCCCTCGACTGTCTCTGCCGTCGGAGAGTAAAAGAATCTCGATCCGACGGTTCTTCGCCCGATTCTCAGGAGAATCGTTGGCGACAATCGGCTTCTGATCCGCGTATGAGACCGCAGCCAAACGCTTTGCATCGATCCCATGAGCCTTAATTAAATATCTTACGATGGTCGTTGCCCTGTGGCTCGCTAGCTCCCAATTGCTTTCAAAAGAACTATTCTCCAGAGGTAAATCATCGGTATGACCCTCAATGACTATTTTATTTTTTGTGTGCTTTAACAAAAGCCCTATGCGTGTCAAAGCCGCAAGGGAATTAGCTTTCAGCTTAGCTGATCCCACAGGAAAATACTCAGAGGCTGCCAGTTGTATTTTAACTCCCATAGCATCGTGTTTGATGGAGGCCACGGCACGCTGTTTTTTGTCAGGGCCGAGTTGTTCTTCAAGATATTGATTGAGCGCTTCGCTGATGTCTGTTGAAGAGTTCTTACTGTATCCCTCAAAAGGCTCGATGACGGTTCCTGCTGAACCTGATGCCTGGCCAGCACCAACACCTTGAGCAACAATGTTTAAGCTTTGCTTTACCGACTCTTCAAACTGTTTCTCTTTTTGTTCGTTTTGAGTTGAAGTTGCATAGAGCACAACAAAAAACGCAAAGAGAAGCGTTATAAAGTCTGCATAGGAGACAAGCCACCGTTCATGATTTTCATGTTCTTCATGCCGAGCGTGGCGTGCCATTGCTTTTCTCCGATCCTTCTTGATCTACAAAGGCTTCGATTTTCTGCTCGACAACGAGTGTGTTGAGTCCTTTGTGTATCGAAAGGCATCCCTCAACAATAAGTTCTTTTGCGTTCATGTGCTGACTGATTTTCTTTTTGATTTTGTTGCCCACGGGTAAGAACAAAAGATTCGCTAAACCAACTCCGTAGATGGTCGCTACGAAAGCGACCGCAATTCCAGATCCCAATTTGCTCGTGTCAGAAAGATTACTCATCACATGAATAAGACCTAACACAGCTCCCAAGATTCCTATGGTTGGAGAATATCCGCCAGCATCTGTCCAGACTTTCGCGCCAGAAAGTAACCGCGACTCCTCGACATGAATTTGTTGATAAAAGAGGTCTTTGAGAATTTCCGGATCGGTTCCGTCGATCACGCTTGTAAGAACCCGCTGCAAAAATGGATCTGAAAGCGAAGGGACTTTTTGCTCCAAGGCCATAATGGATTCTTTTTTTGCAATTTTGGCACAATCCAAAATTTCACTCATGATTTTTTCAATCGGCGGATCATACTTTGTCGAGAAAACCCACCTCAACATCCGCAACCCTTGCCGAATATCTTCTCGAGTGCAGGAGATCATGACCGCCCCACAGGTTCCCGATAAGACAATGACCGCTGCGGCCGCTTGCCCGAGAGTGGCAACATGGCCCCCTTCGATGAGATTTCCCAAAAGAATGCCGCCAATCCCAACAATAATCCCAAGAACAGTTGTCAGTTCCATGCACTCACTCCAATTATTACCTACTTATTTTGCCACAGCCTTTGACAAATCCGCGAAAATTCGTTGAAGTCTCTCCCTTCGTCTAAGGGATTCCTAGACTCCGGGGCTACAACAGACTATTCTCTAAAATGCATGCTAGAAAAGGTTATCGCCCTAGATCAGAGGATTTTCGTCGAGTTAAACACAGGGATCAGCAACTGGTTTTTTGATCTAGTCATGCCAATCCTTACAGATCTATTTCAGTTTTTCTGGGTGAAGTGGGTCATAGTTCCAGCACTGCTCATTCTTGCCTGTATTTTTAAACGATGGGTCGGGGTTTTCTATATCGTTTTGCTCACTATGTTCTTATTGCTTACCGATTGGGTTTCCGCGAGCGTCATCAAGTCCATTATCCAGCGGCCACGCCCCCCCTTTGCAGGAATTGATTTTATTCTTCGAACTCACGAACATTACGGTTACAGCTTTCCATCCAACCACGCGGCAAACATGTATTGTTTTGCCACCATAAGTGCCTATTTTTTCCCAAGGGGCACTAAGTTTTTTTTCCTTCTTGCATTCTTAGTAGCCTTTAGTCGCGTTTATGTCGGAGTCCACTACCCATTTGACGTTTTAGGAGGCGCACTTCTAGGCATACTCATGGGCAAGTGTGGACTCAAAATTTATCAAAAAATAAGAAAAGAGGAACCCATATGGCGCAAGTCCTAGTCACAGGCGCAAACGGCTTTCTGGGATCGTGGGTTACTGCTGCCCTCGTGAATGAAGGTCACAAAGTCAAAATCCTTGCTCGCCCTCAGAGTGACCTCAGCGAACTGGACATCAGTAAGATTGAAGTCGTCAACGGGGACATTCTAGATCGTGAAAGCGTGGATTCCGCATGTAAATCTCAAGACGCTGTTTTTCATCTCGCCGGTGTTATTGCCTACACTCCGCAAAAACGGGAGTTGATGGAAAAAGTTAACGTCGGTGGAACGAAGAACGTTGTAGAAGCTGTCAAGCGACACCAGGTGCGCCGCCTTGTTCACTTAAGCTCTGTTGTAGCCATTGGCGCTGGCCGCGATAAGTCCGACGTTCTCAACGAAAAATCTCAATACAATATCAAAGATCTAGATCTCGGTTATTTTGAAACTAAGAGAAAATCTGAAGCTCTCGTTAAAGAAGCCTGTGATAAAAAAGAAATTGATGCCGTCATATTAAATCCCTCGACGATCTATGGGGCAGGTGACGCGAGGAAAGCCAGTCGAACAAATCAAATGAAGGCTGCAAAAGGACAACTTCGCTTTTGCCCTCCTGGTGGAGTCAACGTCGTCGCAGTCGAAGACGTCGTTACTGGAATTCTCGCTGCTTGGAAAAATGGAAAAACCGGAGAGAGATACATTTTAGCATCCGACAATCTTTTGATTTACGATGTTATGAATATGATTGCTAAAGAAGCGCACAGTCGGCCACCTGATGTTATTGTCCCAAAAATTGTGATGCTTGCTCTTGGAAAAATTGGAGATCAAATTGAGACTCTTGGGCATCGCTCTTTTTTAAATTCTGAGCTAGCAAATTCAACGACGCTCTACAACTGGTTTGACAATTCTAAAGCAAAGGCCGAATTAGGACTTCAGTTTCGCTCCTCACAAGAGGCCATTCACAATAGTGTGCAATGGATTAAGGATCGAGGTCTCTTATCATGAAACGTGCAGGATTTTATTTTCTTATCGCCATGGGCTGTGCTGTTGGAATCACCTTTCTGCTCGCTTCTTATCTCGTTCTGCAAATCCCAAGTGAAAAACACATCCGTGGTTGCCAAACGACAACAATGTTCAGTGTCAAACTCTGCCCGGGCTCAGACAGCTACGAACCTCTGAAGCAAATCTCCCCATTTTTGAAAAAAGCCGTCGTGCTCACAGAAGATTCAGCCTTTTATCAGCACAATGGATTCGATTGGGAAGAACTCAAAAAAAGTTTTATTACTAATCTCGAAAAAGGAAAATTCGCTCGCGGCGGCTCAACTATTTCACAACAGTTGGCAAAGAACATGTATTTAAATCAAGAGAAGAGTCTTCTTCGAAAATTGAAGGAAGCTGTCATTACCATGCAAATTGAAAAGAGCCTCAAAAAAGATGAAATTCTCGAAAGGTATCTCAATGTCGTCCAATTTGGGCCTAAGATTTTTGGCGTTAAGCAAGGAGCTCAATTCTATTTTCATAAGAGCCCCGCTAACTTAGAACTTGTAGAATGTGCATTTCTCGCGTTCCTTCTCCCTAATCCCGAAAAGTATTCAATCTCTTATTTTAGAAAAGAGCTCACGGGGTTTGCGCGAAAACGGATGCGCCAGATTATTCAAAACATGTATCAGTATCAACGAATTACTAACGACGAATATCAGTACGCCATTGGAAAACTAGCCGGATTTCCCGGCTCAGTCCTTTCGCCAGAGCCTGCGGATTTTGGTCCAGCTCCGACTCTTCAAGAGCTTGAGGCCGAAGACGCTCTAAATGGTTTCTCCGAACCAGCCGCGCCTCCCGACGCTCCGAAGGAACCACAAAAACTCGAAACTCCTGAACAGCAAACCGATCGAGAGTTCACTGAAGAAATTCAAAGCACGCCAGAGGCTCAAGAGCCAGAACCTCAGAACGAAAATCAATAACCATGGCTTACAATCCAAAGGATCGATTCTTTAAACAAGCAAAAGAAGAGAACTACGCGGCACGCTCGGTGTACAAACTCAAAGAAATAGACCAGCGTCATCGTCTTTTGAAAAATGGACAATTTGTGATTGATCTTGGTGCAGCACCTGGTTCGTGGTCGCAGTTCATTAGCGAAAAAATAGGCTCTCAAGGACGCGTGCTTTCAATTGATTTGACTGAAGTTCAACTTAAGTTGCCCAATGTGATTTTTCTTCAGCAAGATATCCATGAGGTAGACTTCAAAGAGCTTAGAGACACCTACAACCTTCCCGAAAAAGCCGATGTTGTAGTGTCAGACATGGCACCGAAAACCACGGGAATCCGCCTTACAGACCAAGCACGATCCCTTGAGCTTTGCGAGATGGCACTGAATGTCGCCTGTGAACACCTCAAAACAGGTGGGCACTTCGTCTGTAAACTCTTTCACAGCGATGAGTTTTCGGCCTTCAAAAAGAAATTGCAAACGGCTTTTCAGAAGGTTGATGTCGTTAAACCTGAAAGTACAAGAAAAATCAGTAAAGAAATTTTTCTTGTAGGCATTCACCTCAAATACGGAAAGACCAATGTCGCAACTTAAAGAATTAAGTTTTGACGACATGACCTTGGTTGTAGAAGTGCACCGACTCAATTCTATCCGTGAAGTTGCAAGAAGACTCCAACTTGAACCAAGCCACGTCTCAAGGCGTATCAAAGATATCGAACAAAAAATTGGAAAAAAGCTGTTCGAAAGATCGACCAAAGGGTTATTCCTTACCCCCGATGGTGAAGACTTCACACGATTTTGTGAACGTTCCCTTTTTATTTTTGATGAATTTGAAAGTAGCACATCTTCTTTTCCTCAAAGGAAAAAGAAAGACCTCACTTTCGGATCGACATCATTCTTAAATAATCATCTGGTTTCTACCATTGCCTCCGAACTGATGGAAAATGGACTCATTGAAAACGCCCGTCTCCTGGATTTTTCCCCCGACCAATTCACGAGTCTTGGGCTCAAAAGTGGATTCGAAGCAGGCGTCCACATTGGTGAAATTGACTGGCCTAAAACTTGGAGCTCGTTAAACGTTGGCACCATACGATGGGCCTTGTTCGCTCGTAAAAGTCATCCCATTTTGGCTAATCCCTCTCTTGAAGCGATTCTCGATTTGCCATTCATTATTCCAACTTACTGGACCCCCGACGGTCTCCATAGGGGAAACGATCAGTTCCCAGTGCCAGTTTCCAAGCGAAAAGTAGGGAGCGAAACGGCGACCGCCGATGCGGCCCTTCACCTTTTAAAAAAGACCAATCAGATCGCGTTTTTACCTGAAGTCGTGGCAAACTATAGCATCAAACTGGGCGAAGTCGAACGCGTCCCCTGCCCTGAAGTTCTCCCCTCTGTCTCACGACCTTTGTTCTTATCGGTAAGATCAGATTCGGTTTCTAAAATTATCTTCCAGTTTATGGTGAAAACGATTCAGGCCGAGCTCGAAAAACTCACCATTTCTTAGAACGCAGGCTTTGTTTTAGTCTCTAGCTTGTGCTAACAGCTGTGAGCATGTGCGCCGAGCGAAGCTCGGCTAGACTTGCGAGTGCGGAGCACAAGCTCCTAGTCTCGCCTGCGAAAACCCTCGTAAGAGGCGCAGTAGCAAATCCCACAATCCAGCAGGTGACTGACGGGTTGGAGCTGGGATGA
>JBGATJ010000012.1:29825-89263 GCA_044229295.1 Pseudobdellovibrionaceae bacterium | reverse complement strand
TTGTTGGAAACGAAAAAAGAAGGGCGTGAACATTGGCTCCGGGCTCTTCTTGCGTCACTACAATATAAGTTAGGTCAGGCCATTCGGTATCAGGATACTCTTTGATAAAGCTGACTAAAACGTTTCCGTTGAGATCGGTGTTCCGCCAAATCTCATCCGCAGACTCAATGGTCTCTTCGCGAAATTGCCCAAACTTTTCAAAATCCTTGGGGGAAATATCCTTATCGGCCCGTAACTTCATCATAGACTGAAAAAGACCTAGCGAAAGGGGATCGCTTTCAATCAAGGCATCTCCCTCAATTCCAAACGCGGAGAGCTCAGCCATTTTTTTATTATAAATCGCCTCGCCCCTACGGTAGTTCTCCATGAGCACTTCATCTTTGGTCGCAAAATGCAGAAATATGAAGGTGGGAACGTCTTTGTAGATGTGCACAGTTGCAACGTAATAACAGACCTGTCCATCCGAGATGAAAGACCGGATAAAGTGATGAAGTACGAGGTCTTCAAAAGTCTCAACATCTTTCCAAATTTCGTCGGGGTCTTCCAAGGTCTGATCAAGTTCCTTTTCAAACTTTTTAAGATCCTCTTCAGCAAAATCTTCGTCGGCTCTTAACGACAAAAACTCCGACTCCATAACTTCAATTTGAGGGCTAAAGTGGCTAAAAAGTTCTTTTTCATTTTTAAAAACTAAACCCTTGTCGATGATGATAGGGTCCTGGGATCGCTCAATTTTTTTCTTTTTCACTTTTTTTTTCGGCATCACTTTTAGTAAAGGCATTATTAGTTCTTACGTTCAACAAAAAAGCGCATTGCCTCTCCAAGTCAAATCTGTCGGAAATTGACTTGCCAGATGAAATTAATTTCGTGATCCTTTGAGAGAGGGAGACACGGTCTCCTGCCAAAAGTGCAAGTCAGAAACGCAAGTCAAAAACGCAAGGAGGCGTGAATGGCAGCGATCGAAGAAAAAAGCCTTGAACGTATGGAATCTCTACTCGCCCAATCCGCACAAGGTATCCACATCTTGTTCGACAATCCAAGTGTTGCAAAAGTTTTAAGCCGCCCCAACGACGACAAAGACTTCGTCAATCTGGAAAAGATGAAGCGGGTGCAAGACATCATGACAGCCTTGATCAGCAAGAAATCCTACGTCGAAAAGACGGCTTACTTGCAGGACCTTGATGAGGACAGCTACTCGATGCTGGTGAGAACGTATTTCCACATTGTTGAGAACACGGTCAGAGCCTCTTCTCACCACAACCACTGACTTAAGCATCGCCTTGCCCTCTCCGATAAGGGGGCATGGCGTGGCTGTTTCAATTTTTATTTTTGCTCACTTCTCAAGCAAACGCAGAATACCGAGTTTTTCGTCTGGAAATCACAGGCCCCAAAGGTCCTGTTCGAAGCGTTCTGTCGACCCTAGATCCTGAGCAGTACGTTCGCTACTACCCTGTAGAACGAGACCAGAAGGTCTCCTACACCGAAACCTGGATGTGTAAAGATCGCACCAGCGACTTTCGCCCAGTTTGCCCAAACCCCAAAGCTCCTCCAGCCCCTCGCCTCCCAGCCTCCGAGTAATTCTAGACAGTCCGGCGTGTACAAATTGTGTTACATTATAAGCTGGCTTCAAGGAGGAAGTTGTGTCGGCAGAGGTGTCTGACAAAAGGCGCGCCTATTATCAAGATCTTTCAGATCTTCAGGCCGAATACAAAAAAAAGCGCAAAGAAGTTCAGCAACAAGGCGAAAACGAAGTCGCAAGCACCAAAAATTATTACGTCAACAAACGCGATGAAATCATTGAAGACAACCAAGCCGCCATCGTCCACATCAAAAAAAGCGCCGAAAAAGACATCGACCTAGCCCGCACCCAAGCTGCTCAAAAGATAGATAGCGAAAAGGCGACCAACGCCAAAGAACTCGAGCAGCTCCGCAGGGTTGAGCTTGCCAACAAAAACGCCATCAATCGCCAGATCTCTTCCGAAAAAGAATACGGCGACGAGCGCCTCTCAACCGTTCGGAAAAAATCAGAACAAGACATCAAGCAAGACTCTCAGAGCACCCAACTCGCCCTAAAAAAACAGCAAGAGCTGCGCAAAGAAGCCGACGCTCGCAACAATCAAGACATCCAAGAATCGGCAAAGAAAACCCACGCAGCCATTCAGAAATTCAAACAAACACAAACTGAAGAAGAACAAAAGCTGTCTGACCAGTTTCAAACCAAAATCGAAGCTGAGAAAAAACAAAAAGCCGCCACCCTACTTGCTGAACGCGCCCGAGGGAACAAAGAGGTCCTGGCAGTCAGAGACAAAAACAACCAAGAGCTCCAACAGGTCCGCGCCGAAGGCACCGAAAGTGTCGAAGATACAAGGCAACGATTGAAGCTGAGCAAAGAAGAGACGGCAAAAAAAGGCGAGCAATCCCTAAAACAGATCCAAACCGAAAATAAAAAGCAGTTTGAGACGGAACGCATGCGGGGCTATAACCAGCTCAAGAAATTGCAAAACCAAAACGCCGAAGATGTTAAAAAGATCCACGAAGATTCCCAGGTCAAAATCGAAGATCAAAAAGTGAAAGGCGACGAGAAGTTAAAAAAGCAGGAAGCTACTTTTACAGCAGAACAACTCCGAGAGCAAAAGTCATTTGAACAGCGCAAGGAACAGCAGCGTCACGAACACGACTACAGACTTGCAGATGAAAATAAGAATTACGATGATCACATCAAGCTCATCAAGCAGAAACATGTGAAGCAGTACCAAAATAGTGAGAAGGCAAATCAAGACGCCATTCGCGCTATGGACCAAGTTTACAATCGAGAACTTGCAAAGAAAAAAGTAGAACAGATGGGCTCGCTTCAACACTATGATGAACAAAGCAAAGACCCATTTTACAAACTTGAAAACCGCGGCAGCCAGCTCGTAGAAAACGGATCGAGTTACACCCTTTACGCCTACGTGCCAGAGCACGACAAGAAGCACGTGCAAGTTCGTGTTCAGCCTGACAAGGTGACGGTTGCTGGCGAGAGAAAGTTCCAGGATAAGCTCGAGGAGAATGGTAAAACCACCGCGACACATTCTTTTCAGACTTTTAAAGAAGAGTTTAAGTTTCAAACCCCTGTTGTGCACGAAGCGATCAAAGAAGAGCGCGATGGGGATTATATTAAGATGGAAATCCCGAAACGGTCGTGGGTTGAGAAGATTGATAAGGGCTGACTTTAGTTGTCCACGATTTCCATCAGTTTCCTCGGCGCTTGATCGAAGCATAGAGCGCGGGAGATTTTTCCTGCGCCGGAAATTGTCGAAAAAAACTTTGCGTCAGAAACTAAAAAACATTTGACCGGGTGTCTTTGTGATTTTGAAAAATGCAAGATTCAAACTGAAATCCCCTCTGTAGCTATGCGTGTTTCGATGAGCGAAGCGTGTACCAAGCGCTCGTTGACTCTTCGACCACACTGGAGTCTTTTTTCTTCGCGCTTCATGGTGAGCAAATAAACGCAAAAAAATCGCTTCAAAAAACCCGTGCTATACCTGTCTCACTAACGGAGGTATTCCCATGAATCTCAAACATCTCACAGACCAAGCACTTCTCATCGACACAGAACTCGCCGTAAAAAACGAAAAAAAAGCCACCATCGTAGTGCTCTATCACCTCAAAGAAGTCGACCGCCGGCGCCTCTATGCGGATCTTAAATATTCAAGCCTCATAGAATACGCCAAAGGACAACTCAACTACGAAGGCGGCGAAGCCTATCGAAGAGTCGCAGCAATGAATCTTCTCACTGAGATCCCAGAAATAGCGCCAGCTCTTGAATCAGGAAAACTGAACCTCACTCATCTAAATATGGCGCAAACGCATTTTAACAAAGAGCGAAAAGTCCGAGGTGAAAAGCTCACAAGAGACGAGAAAAAAGACACGCTAAGAAAGGTCGTAGGAACTTCCACTCGCCAGGCAGTGGTGATCATCGCTAAAGAGGCGTCTTACGAACAGCCTAAGACAACAAAGCTTGAAGTGGATTTGGAGCTCGTAGAGAAAATGAAAAAGCTCAAGGACCTTCTTGCGCACGCGCATCCAAATCTGACAGACAACGACCTTTTGCATCTCTTAGTTGACCAAGCTCTGACGCCGAAAAAATCCAAGATTCAAAAAGAGATTTACAAGCGCGATGAGGGCAAGTGCACCAACTGTGGCTCAACTCATGCATTGGAAGTGGATCATCGAATTCCAAAATCTGCTGGCGGCGCTGACACGCCAGAGAACCTACGGCTTCTGTGCCGGAATTGCAATCAGCGCTCAGCCATTCGCTTTTTTGGCGCCGGAAAAATGGAGACCTACTGTCAGTAACAAGCGAAGCAGAATTTTGCTTCGATGGTCGTGTCGGCGACAGTTGGCAAGTCGGCGGTTCCAATTTGGTAGCAGCTAGCTCCGCTGTTGGCTGCCGCTTGCCTGCAGGTTTTGATGTCGGACACTCTTCCTAGGCGATCGCAGTTTCCGTTAGGCTGATATATCAGTGAAGAACCGGTGATCGTAGATATGACCTTTGAAACCAGTGGATAGTTACAGGCTGCAACTGAGGCTGAGGAGCTTTTTTGAGATTGCGTCTTTACTTCTGGAGTTGCGGCTGGTCCTGAGCCGAAGAAATATTTGTCGGCCTCTTCGAGGGACTGGTGGTATTTGCAAACCATAACGCCTGTCCACAATTCGTCGAACTCCATGTTTTTGGCCAAGACATCTTTAAATTCACGATTTGTGTAGCTTCGAATAAGTTTATTTTTTCCAAAACGTGTTTGTGCATAAATAAGACGATTTGGATCTACCGCAGATTGGTAAACAGAACTCCAGCTTGCAGGAGTCATATCAATATTTGAGATGAACGTGAAATAGACGACCTGTCTTTTATTATAAAACTCGTCGGAAAAAGATCTGTCATAATACAGATTGGAATAACCTAAAAATCGATTGACCATCGTATAGCTATGTTCGGTCTTCCACTCGCCCTCCCGAAAAGCGTAATCCTGACAACTATAGACTCCCTCACCAGGAGTGCCCGCTTCCATTTTGTCGAATTGAGCTTTGAACTTAAGAGCCTGAGCTTTAATGTCAGCGGCTTGCGAAAAGTTAAAGTAAAAACAGACTAATAGTCCACAAACGAGACGTTTCATAAAAATTCCTCCATGGGACGCGTCGTACGCCCATGGTGCTAATCTCTCAATGAACATCATAGAACCTATGAAAAACGAGTCAAACTTTCACGATTCGATTCTAGCTGAGCTTTGCTCTGTTGCAAAAGAAGACGGTCGGCTTGGATCACATCTTCGTCGGCATTCTGAATGAACTTCTCGTTACTCAGTTTTGCGCTCAGAGTGCCAATATCTTTAGTGAGCTTTTCGATCGACTTATTGATGCGTTTAATCTCTTCTTCAAAGTCTACGAGGCCTTCTAAAGGAATAATCACCTTTACGGTACCGCCTTGAGTGGGCACTGTGGTCACCGCGCACTTCATAAGAGACCCTTCTTCGCCAATCTCGAGCTGGTCAATACGAGCAAGAGTTGTGATCGCCGTTTTGTTCACGCCCAGAATTTTTTGGAGGTGAGCGTCGCTTGGAGCTAGTCTCACTTTGATTTTTGATCCTGGTTGAATGCGGTTTTCTCCGCGAATGTTACGAATCGCTGTGATCACATCTTTAGTTAATTCGATTTCGTGGTAGGCAGCTTCCGTCCCTAAAGAGAGCCATTCGCGATCGTTCATTGAGGTCGGATAAGAATCTACGATCAAGGCCTCAGATTTAATCGGCAGCTTTTGATAAAGCTCCTCGGTGATAAATGGAATCATGGGGTGTAGCAAGCGCATGATGCGATTTAGAGTTTGAGCAAGCACCAGCTGCGAAGTCTGTTTTTCTTCTTGCGGGCCATTATTCATGACCGGCTTGATAAACTCGATGTACCAATCACAAAAATCGTTCCATACAAAATGGTAAAGTGCCATAGCAGCGTCGGAGAAGCGGTATACCTCCATGGACTCTTCCACTTTTTTGACGGTTTCAGCAAGCTTGTAGGTAATCCACAAATCAAAGGTCGACATGTTGTTTTTGTTTGGTGTCTCACTAGGGACTTTGAAATCCTGGAGAACTCCCAGCGAAAACCTTGTGGCATTCCAGATTTTGTTCATGAAGTTTCGATAGGTCTCAGTTCTTTGCTCGTTGAATTTGAGATCCTTGCCGGAGGCGATATGAGCTAAGAACGAAAATCTGAGCGCATCGGCACCGTACTTTTCGATAAGCTCAACAGGATCTACGGAGTTATTCAAACTCTTAGACATTTTGCGACCCTGACTATCGCGAACTAGACCGTGGATGTAAACCTGCCGAAATGGCACATCGTTCATGAACTCAAGGCCCATCATCATCATGCGTGCGACCCAAAAGAAAATGATATCGTGCCCAGTAACCAACACCGATGTCGGATAGAAGGTCTTGAGGGTTTCTGTATCTTGTGGCCAACCAAGAGTGGAGAACGGCCACAATGCCGAGCTAAACCACGTATCTAAAACGTCATCGTCCTGACTGATTTTCTTACCTCCGCATTTTTCACATTGCGATGGATCCGTCTCTGAAACTGTCATGTGACTGCAATCCCCGCAGTGCCATGCAGGAATTCGATGTCCCCACCAAAGCTGCCTTGAGATGCACCAATCTTCGATGATTTCCATCCAATGCAAATAGGTTTTGGTCCAGGACTCCGGCTCAAAACAAGTTGTCGAGGTTTTTACGGCGCGTTTTGCAGGAGTTGCAAGGGCATCCGTCTTAACAAACCACTGCTCCGAAAGAAACGGTTCGACAACAGCACCTGTCCTTGAGCAGTGTCCAACCGAATGGGTGTGAGGCTCCTCAGCGCGTAAAAGACCTTGCGCCTTGAGATCCTCAAGAACCCGCTTTCGCCCCTCTTGAACTTTAAGGCCTTGGTAAGGGCCGGCGTTTTCGTTAAGCTCCGTTTTTCTATTGAGGATATTAATCATTTCAAGTTTGTGCCGCTGCCCGACTTTGTAGTCGTTAAAATCATGAGCGGGAGTGATCTTTACAACGCCAGAGCCAAAGTCTTTTTCCACATAGGTGTCGCCGATGATTGGTATCAGTCTTCCAAGCAAAGGGACGATGGCTTTTTTTCCGATGAGGTGTTTGTAACGAGAGTCCTCAGGATGAACGGCAAGTGCCGTATCTCCTAAAAGAGTTTCCGGCCGAGTTGTGGCAACAGTGAGAACGCCACTTTTATCTTCGAGGTGATAGTCGATGTGGTAGAGAGAACCTTTGATTGTTTGATGTTCAACTTCTAAATCTGAAATCGCTGTTTCAAGTGGACCACTCCAATTGATGAGTTTTTGTCCGCGATAAATCAGGTTTTTCTTGTAAAGGGAAACGAACACCTTCCGAACTGCTTTTGAAACACCTTCATCGAGAGTAAAAACAGCGCGGTCCCAATCGCAAGAGTCACCAAGACGACGCATTTGGGAATAAATTCGCGTTCCATATTGATTTTTCCATTCCCAGATTTTCTCAACGAACTTCTCTCGCCCGAGTTCTTTACGAGTGAGACCCTGTTTTTTTAGCTCCTTTTCGACCACACTTTGTGTGGCAATCCCAGCATGATCCGTCCCAGGCATCCAAAGAGTATTGAATCCAAGCATGCGCTTCCAACGAATAAGAACATCTTGAAGAGTGTGATCAATGGCGTGACCCATATGAAGAAAACCAGTGACATTCGGTGGAGGCAGGATGATGCAAAAAGGAGGTTTTGTAGATTGATCTTGGGCTTTGAAATAGCCGCCTTTTTCCCACCAAGCGTAGACCCGACCCTCAACCTCTTGAGGACTGTAGCGGTCTGATAAATTTTCTTTACTCATTTGCGTCTCCTTGGCTTTTGAGCCCTTGAAGCCCCTCTTTAACGACGTAGATGTTCAAATAACCTTTTTTTTCTAAGCGCTCCGCCAAAGACTGGCAGTGATCACCATCCCTACTCAGCAGTACAACAGGTTGTTCAAGGCGAGGGACCTCCTGCTCTACAACCTGATCCATTTCGTTAAGCTTGACCTGTCTGCCAGTTTTAATGAATCTTTCGACCGAGGGAGGCAACCCCGTTAACTCTTCTTTTTCGGGCCAATCGATTTTAAAAAGCAAAAATGGAACTCGGTTTTCGACTAAATTCTGCAATTGAAAAAGGCTTAATGATCCTAATGCTGTTGCCGTCATACTTGCTTTAATTCCACATTCATAGACTTTGGCTGATTTGCTTTTTCTGGCAAATCTCCATACTTGAGAAGAACGACGAGGAGCCCTAACGCCGCTAAGATTCCGGCTGCGAAGAACGAGGCGCTAGGCGCGATGGCTTGATAAACGGCGCCACCAACAACAGGACCCACAATCCGGCCAAGGGCCGACATGCTTTGTGCAACCCCGAGATTTCTCCCTTGAGAGTCGGAATCAGTGATCAAACTCACGCTCCCAAGAACCGATGGATTTACGAATCCACTTCCCATAGCGATAATCGTTATAGCCACAACAAGTAGGCTCAAGTTAAAAGCGACGGCAACGCCAAAAAAACCCAAGGCTAATGAGACTAGTCCAATACAGAGCACTTTGCGCTCCCCTAATCGCGCCAGTAAAGGGCGAACGATAAAGCCTTGAGTGAGAATCATCATCACGCCGATGTAGGCAAACCCGAAGGCAATATGACGCATGCTCCACTGCCATCGATCCTGAACCAGAAGCACGATCGTAGGTTCCATCGAAGCCATTGCAAATGTTGATAAGAACATTACACCTAGCAAAGTGTTTAGTGTCGGCCTTGAAAAGGCGGCTTTTAAAACCTGAAATCGCGAGCGCGGTTGCATCGGGGCTTTAGAAAAGTCTCTCGATTCTTTAAGGTACTTAAGTCCAAAAAGAAAATTGGCAAAGCACAAACAAGCTACCGCGTACCCAATCACCTGCACGCTTTCTCTTGGTGAGTGATGATTGTGCTCGCTCCATACTAAGAGAATCCCGCCGATGGTTGGTCCAATAGAAAACCCCAATCCGAAGGCAGCACCGATGAGCGCCATGCCCTTGGATCGGTCTCGCTCCGTGGTGATGTCAGAAATATAGGCCGAGGCTGTTGATAAATTAGCGCCGAAAAAGCCTGCGATCATTCTCACAAAAATAAAAAACCAAAGACTCGAAGACCACGCAAACAAGATGTATGAAAAAGCCTCGCCCAGCAGAGATCCTAAAATAATAGGCCGGCGGCCATATCGATCGCTGAGACCTCCCCAAAATGGCGCAAGGAGAAATTGCATCGCAGAGTAGACAGTCATGACAAGGCCAACTTCAAATGGGGTGGCCCCAAAGTCTCTTGATAAACTTGGAATCATAGGGATGACGATTCCAAAGCCAATGAGATAAATCACGACCGATAAAAAGAGGACCATGAGCTGAGTTTTCGGCTTGGAATTGGACAAAGAGAGCTCCCTTTGCTCTGGTATATATCAATGTCTTA
Organism: Pseudobdellovibrionaceae bacterium; assembly: GCA_044229295.1. GTDB lineage: Bacteria > Bdellovibrionota > Bdellovibrionia > Bdellovibrionales > Bdellovibrionaceae > JBGATJ01. The sequence goes on along the minus strand of JBGATJ010000012.1, from coordinate 79,747 downwards.
CATTCTACAAACTCGATATGTCGCATCAAGATCGTCACAAATCAAGCATGACGAATGAAATGAGATCCCTTAAACTTCGATGATTGTGATGAAACCTAGCCTCTGCCGCATTTCACTAGCTATTGGGATCTGCCTTGTTCCCTTCCTCAGTCAGGCGAGGTGGAAACTCGTCTCCTCCCTCGACTACGAAAAAAGTGATGGAAACTACAATTCCAGTGGCGAGCCCCAACGCCTGCCCAACGGAGGCAGCTTTACATCCTCGGTATTTGACAATCAATTGGTCTATGATCCCGGCGAAGACATGGCTTATTTTACGAACGTCGGAGTCGCCTATTCAGAAAGCATCGGCTTAGGAGACGCGCGAACCAACAGCAATTTAACCTATGTGAAGTTAGGATCTGATTTCTATTTGGATCGCTCATCTACCGAATCAGGCTTTCGCGGCACGTTTAAAATTCCTACTCAGCGGGTTTCAAGCCAAACCGATGCTGTTCTTTTGGATGAAGGTGACATGAGTGTGCGTGGGGACTTTTTCTACCGGGCGCCGTTTTCATCTTTCGTTTGGAACTCACTCGTGGGAATTGAATACCGAGATGAAGGTCGAGCTGGGCTTTTCCACTACCAACTCGGACTATGCAACAATTCTAAAGTGTTCCAACTCGGAGCCGACCTCATTGGTTTTTTAACTGCGTCTGAAGATCAATACACATCAACACCTTCAAAACGCCAAGAAATCACTCGAAGAGTCGACGGAGGGAGCCAAAAATACTACGCCGTGAATCCCGATCAGCTTCGAGCCAAGTTTTGGACGAAATATTGGCTCGACATGAATCTCAAAGCGGGAGCTGCCATTGTGACGGACGTGATGGGTAAAAACAGCTCCGCTGGCCTTGGATTTTTAGCAACGCTTGAGTTTGAGTTTGGAAGAATTGGGCGGCCCTATAAGCGTCATCGGACTGGGGATGAGGATGCTAATTTTACTGTTGATACTGATGACGGGGTCGATCAGCGAATTTTTGATAGTGATAGCCGGGAGGAAGCACGGCGAAGGCGGCTTCAAAATCAGCAGCAGCAGCAGCGTCAGCATTAGCCTCAGCCTCAGCTTCAGTACAGTTTCAGGCACAGTTGGTACAGTTTCACTGAAACTGTACTGCTGCTGTCTCTGGTGCTAATGCTGGTGCAGGTGCTGATGCTGAAATGAACTACGATTTCTTCGCAATATATTCCTTGCGCAACGATGTTCTGATGTTTTTCAACGTGATGGCTTGGATTCCGACGAAAGTGATTAGGGATTCAAACCACCCTTTTTCGGTACGATGGGGGGCCGAGTGGTAACACCGACCCATGACGTTTCCGATCTCTCCGCCTTTAATTCCGAAGTCTTCTGCAAACACCTTACTGTAGAGCGTGACAATTTCGCCAATATGATAGGGAGACTGCGACTTAATTCGGCAATCAAACTCACTTAGCTCTTCAATGATCGCTCTCTTAGCTACATCTGTTTGATTTTGCATTTCCAAGGAGTAAACCTGACGCCCGTCTCGATCTCTCTTTCCTGTGGTGTAGAGAATCACTTTTTCGATCAGAAGAGCTTTGTCTACCGGTTTAATCATATAATCTAAAAAACCACCCTCAAGCCAGATGTGGATTTTTTGTGGCTCGGAATCATGTCCGATTCCAATAAATGGCAGATCTTTTGCTCTCGCATTTTTACGCAAAAAACCCTCTCGCCATTTGCCTGGCATTTCATCCATGACGTTTTGATCAACAATCACCATATCAAATCTTACAGCCGTAAGAGCTTCATCTATTTTTTGCATCTCTAAGATGCGTGAGACGGTGGACAATCCTAGACCCATCTCTTGTCGGGCCTTAAATGATTGTTCCAAGAGAATTTGCGTCTTATCTTCCATGTCGAGCAGTAAAACACTTGCCATAGTCTTCATTTCAAATTTAAATCCTCTTTTTTGCAAGAAGTTTCAAAGGGACTATGTATTTAGTAGACCATCTCCACAAAATAGAAAAAGCCATTCAAAAGGCGTGCGAGAGGAGTGGTCGCAATCGTAAGGATGTCCTGCTGCTTGCAGTGTCTAAAACCCAGACTGTGGAGAGGATTCAAACGGCCCTCAATTCTGGACTAGATGTTTTTGGCGAGAATTATGTGCAGGAACTTCAGGAAAAAATCCTGGACCCTCGGCTCGCTTTGGCTCAATGGGATTTTATAGGCCGACTCCAACGAAATAAAGTCAAAAGCTTGATTGGTCAGGTTCGGATGATTCATTCCATCGACAACTGGGATTGCCTCGCAGAGGTCGAAAAAAAATGCCGAGCGTTGGATGTTCGGCAAAATGTTCTCTTGCAAATCAACTCAGGTGAGGAAGCCTCAAAAGGTGGATTTTCAAAAGCTGCCATCCTGAAGCTGCCCGAAATGATTTCCAGGCTCAATCACACCAATATCTGTGGACTTATGTGTCTGCCACCTTTTTCTGAAAATCCCGAGGCGTCTCGGCCTTATTTCCAAGATCTCGCTCGGCAAATAAAATCTCTGAAACTTCAGCTTCCTCCATCCTACCAAAGCTCATTCGTGGAGCTTTCTATGGGAACAAGTCATGACTTTGAAGTTGCTATCGAGGAAGGTGCAACCATCATCCGCGTTGGAACCTCGCTCTTTGGACCCAGAGCGCCATAAGCTTTCACCTTTCTGCATCAGAGCTTGAACACCGCGCCGGCAAAGGATTTACTAGAATAGAGTTAATCTCAAAAACTAGAGGAGCCCGCCTTGCTAAAACATCTCAACGTCGGCTTTATCGGAACTGGCAACCTTGCCCAGGCAATGATGAAGGGCCTTATTGAATCTCAGACATTGGAAAAAACAAAAATTTTTGCATCCAACCGCTCTACGGGGAAATTACAAAAAGTGGCCGAGGTTCTTGGCATTCAAACAGTGAACAACAATGAGGCAGTTATCGAAAAATGCCCCATCGTCATTCTTGCGATGAAGCCTCAAGACCTTATTGCCGCCGTCGAACCTCTGGGCTCCATTTTCGATAATGACCAGATTGTTGTAAGTCTTGCTGCGGGTATCGAGTTCGATCGTTTGGCAAAACTTATGCCTCGTTGCCGACTGGTTCGCGTGATGGCGAATACCCCTTCTATCATTCGAAGGGGCGTGCTGGGCTTCTGCCTGAAAGCACCCGATGGCGCTGTGGAAGCTCTGATGGAAGACCTTCTCAAGCCCCTTGGATACGTTGTACGCCTTGAAGAAGGTGACAGCTTTGAAGCACTCACCGTCTCTTGCGCGGCGGGGACAGGGTTTGTTTTTGAGCTCATGATTTACTGGCAGGAATGGATTGAAGAGCGTGGCATCGACCCTGTCACTGCACGCAAAATGACAGTCGAGACATTTCTCGGAGCTTCGCTTCTGGCTTCGCAATCCGAGGCCTCATCAATTGAGGATTTGCTCCATAAAGTAACATCAAAAAAGGGAGTGACCGAGGCTGGCTTGCAATCGATGCAAGAACTCGAGATTGAGCGGGCGTTACGTTACAGTTTTGAGAAAGCAGCGATAAAAAATCAGGAGCTCAGCAGGATCAAGTAACTCGCCTTAAGTCCAGCTTCGCTTGCAAAAATTTTACCCCTGCCGTTTCTCCTTGCCGATCGAGAGCATCATTTTTAATCTTAAATGATATCCCATCTCACTTTCACGGAGGAAGCATGAGAATCGCACCCATCGATGTCGCCCATAAATCTTTTAACAAAAAAATGATGGGTTTTGATCCTCAAGAGGTCAGCGAGTTTCTACAATCTGTGGCCGAAACACTTGAAGACCTCACCCGCGAAAGAAACCACCTCCGAGAAGAACTGCGCGAAAAAGAAATGTCAGTTCTTGAATATAAAGATCGAGACCAAGTTTTAAAATCTACAATATCCACCGCCACTCAAATGGCCGAGAAAATGCGGCAAGAGTCTGAACGGGAGGGAAAACTCATCATCGCCGACGCCAACCAGAAAGCTGAGGTGATTGTGCGCGATGCACGTGATTCTTTGAAAAAGATCTATCAAGAAATCTCGGATCTCAAAAAAGTAAGAATGCAGTTTGAAGCGAATTTAAAAGCTATGACTCAGGCTCATCTTACGCTCTTGGAACAAGGCGACCGCTACATGCCCCAGCCAACTCTTCCTCAGTTTTCGATGAACGGCTCGCAATTCGAGCCGTCACTCAGCCGAGCGCCTGCAGCTGCAGGCGGGCCTAAAGAGTAATCACTCAGCTGCGCAAGAGTATTCGACCGAGAAGTCTCCTTCAGCAAGAACATCGTCGAACAAGATTTTTATTCCATCGAGATGGAATAGGCCAGTGTATGCAGTGCCATTGCGTTTGACTGACACTGTGGTTCCAGGCACTGGTTGACAGCTGAGAGTCAGAGCCTTCACCATATTGCGTACGTCGTTAGCAATATTTTGGACCTGAGCTGCGTAGTCACTTGCGCACACTGAACCGACAATACCACTCGTCATTTTCGAAATAGTCTCGTAACGAGTTCCATAACTTTCACCTTCGCCATTGAGACATTGTGTGTCCTTAGGAATTGTGATGATGGAGTGGAATGTGAAGTTCTTTTGACCGTGAAAAACTGTTCCAATCAAGTTGAGTAAGTTTCCAGGGTCATTTGCAGGTCGGTTGTCAGATTCATCTTCGTCAGAGATAACCACAACTGCAAATGCGGCTCCTTCGCGGAAAAACTGAACGTGCTGAGGGTTGCTGTTGGACTGGCTTCGTGAAACAGCTCTGTAAACGGCGTTAATCCCTTGTTCAGATCCACTTCCAGTTTCTGGCCTTTGAAGTGTGTTTCCGAGCACGGTTTGCGCGAGCTGAGGATCCATTGAGCTATTGATGATGTACTGATTAGTGAGACCAGTAAACTTCAAGAATTGCCCGTCGCCTCCGATTGCTGCGCTTCTAGGATCTGTAGTTGTAACAGCAATTTGCCAATCTAAGCCTGGCAACAACGTCATAAAGTTGCTCACGCGTTTCGCCATCGACTTCTGTTCATACGCCATGGATCCAGAGTTATCTATGACGAATAGAATATCGACTTTTTTATAGTCGTTTACGTGATAGGTGGAAGTCACAGCTCTGTTACGTGCAGAAACTGACCAGCTCACCGATTGAGTTGAAGAATTTCCAAGTTTGTCAGAAGCCGTCACTGCGAATGTGTAGTTCCCTCGCACAAGAACGTCAGTTGTCACGGTGTTGTGGCCAGAAGGACAAGGCTTAACGACACCATTGATAGCGCAGGTAACATCTTTTACGCCGATACCGAGATCACTTACTTCGTAAATAAGCTCAGCGGCATCACCTTCGGTAGTTATTGCCATTGGATATTTTGAAATGAGTATATTCGGTCCTTGAGAGTCATGAACAATAGAATCTGAAAAGCAGTTTGAAACAACAGCGTCGTAGTCAGTATATTGGACCGACAAATTGACGTTTTGATTCAACACACTGAGTGCTACATCTTTACTTTCTGCGTATTCTTCCCAAGTACCGCCGGTGCAAGATCCATTGTCTGAAATCTTCATCATCACAGGCTCATCATAAAAAAGAGAAAGGTGCACTGAACTCTCTTTTGTATACGCATCACCTGAATTTATAGAGAAAGAGCCCATGTGGTTGCTCTCAGTAGGAGGCGCTGGAGTCGGTGTTGGCACCGGTGCTGGCGCTTGATCATCTCCTCCACTTACGGGAGTTGGATCGTTGACAACATCAAAACCTGTTGCCGGAGTTTCTGTGGAGGTCACATCTCCTCCAGAAGTTGAAGATGTAGATGTGTCTTCAACAAAAGGTTTACAACCAGCGAGCATTGAACCTACAGCCACGGTGGCCACTATCGAAGTCCATTTCATAAAAACGTCCTTTGAGAGATTACGTGAATTGACTTAGGTCTAGTTTGCGCTCTTTTTTTTACAAAACAAGAGAGGCCGTACAAAATATTGGCTTCTGGCTAAGGTGTTTACGAGATTTAAAACATTTTTAGATTGAAAAATAGACACTTCTTTAGACTTTTAAAGTCTCGGTTTTTTTGTCTAACTTCTGTTCATTTCGGTGAGCATTTTTTGAAACAGTTCCATCGGTAGACCAACGACATTGTCATACGGTCCAACAAACTGAGAAACAAAAGCTCGGCCAAGACCTTGGATACCATAGGCACCCGCCTTGTCCATCGGCTCACGAGTGGCAATGTAGTCACGTATCTGCTTAGGAGTTAGCTCAAAAAACTCGACTTGAGTTGTGACAACACCCTCGTCTTGTTTTGAGTCATCTAAATTCACCATGGTCACCGCTGTTTTTACTTCGTGCCTCCGCCCTGACAAGGCCGACAGATGCGAGAAAGCTTCATTCTCGTCTTTAGGCTTGCCAAGAATTTTTCCATCGATAACGACAACCGTGTCTGCTGCTACTACCAGCCCTTCCTGAATGCCCTGCAATTTCAGTAGCCTCACTCCAGCTGCGGACTTTCGTCTAGCAATGTCCAGGACCTGGCCCTCAATATTTAGGTTTTCATTCGGGAATTCCGATACTTGGACTGATAGTTCTTGAATGGAAAAACCTGCCTGGCGAAGAAGTTCTTTTCGTCGGGGCGATTGAGAAGCAAGAAAAATTTTTTTCATGCTTCATATAAAGCATAGGGGAAGAAAAATGGGAAGCGCAGAAATTTTACTAGTCGGCGGACTCATGGCAGGGGCATTTGCTGTCTACCAGTTTTTGTCAGCGATTCTCACCAATAACAACGATAAACAAATTCTCTCTTGGGCAGCAGGCGACGAGCCGGTTAAATCAAAATCGCCACTCATCAATTTTTCTCGCCCGTTGGTTCATAACTTCACTCTCCAGCACGCAGCTAAAATCAAAAGCCAGGCCTACAGAAAACGCGTTGAGAGATTACTTCTTACCGGGGGACTTGCACGAGAACTCAACGTTGATGAGTATATTGGCCTGCAGATTCTCTGGGGAGTCATGTTCCCAGTGCTTTTGATTGTGCTCAACTTTGCACTCCAATTGGAGTTGCCTATCTACCTCATTCTCGGGCTTGGTGGCGTCGGCTTTATGGGACCGCAACTTTATGCTAAGGGGCAAAAAGGAAAACGTGAATCTTCGGTCCAACGAGACCTTCCGTTTTTCATCGATCTACTAGCTCTTTCGACAGAAGCTGGATTGGATTTTGTTGGCGCCGTGCAAAGAATTGTGGATAAAGCTCAAGACAGCGTCCTCGCAGAAGAGCTTGGAAACGTCCTTCAGGACATTAAACTCGGATCGTCTCGAACAGACGCTTTCCGCGCGATGGGAAGCCGCCTTGAAGTCAATGAAATCTCAAGCTTCATATCTGTGCTCGTCGATGCGGATTCAACAGGTGCGAGCATCGCGCAAGTTCTAAAAGACCAGTCGATTCAGATGCGCCTAGAGCGAATGGTTCGTGCAGAAAAAGCTGGAGCAAAAGCCTCTCAGCTTATTCTTTTGCCGATGATGATTTTTATCTTACCTGCGGTGTTCATCATGTTGTTTGGACCAGTGATACTCCAATTTATGTATGGGAATCAATAATGGCAAAACTAACTCGAAGTTCAGACAACACAGTGCTCATTTCTCAACTGCGAATCGCAGATGGGTTCTGGACACGTCTTGTTGGTTTGCTCAAAGACCGGCAGCTCTTAGAAAACGAGGCGCTCTGGATTCATAAATGCAATTGGATCCATACGCTATTTATGAGTTTCACAATCGACTGTGTTTTTGTAGACAAAAATTTGAAAGTGACACACATCTCGCCCGAGGTAAAACCGTGGCGTATGGCTGGACCTGCCCTTCGAGCTAAGTCCGTTATCGAGATGGCAAACGGTCAAGCAAAAAAACTCAATATCAGAATTGGAGACCAGCTGCATGTGGGCCATTAGGATATTGAGCGGTCCTCAAGCAGGACAAATTTTTAATCTACAGTCTGGAAAAAACGGAGTTGGTCGTAATCCAGGATGCGCTGTTCGATTGGCGAGTGGCGGTATTTCAAAAGACCATGCTGAGATTACCGTCTTGCCTGACAAAATTGTGATTGTAGACTTAAAATCGCGCAACGGAACTTTTATCAACGGCGTGAGAATTCAAAATGGAATTTTAAAACCTGGAGACAAAGTCGGTTTTTATGATGTTATCGCCGACGTTATTCCCGCTATGGATTTACGGCAACTCCGCAATGATCCTAAGCCGCGCTCCTCAGCTCCCAATAGAGCGCCTCGACCACGCAGACCCCAACAACCTCCTGCTACCTTGGCTTTGCAAGCTGAAATGAACGATCCTGCATATGTCAGTCCAGAGGTTATCAACTCTCAAGCAAAAGCACAGGCGAATGAACCTCGAGATCTCAAGGAGAAGGTTCTGAATTATATCGATACTGTCGCAATGCCTGGTATTTACAAGCTCTCTGAAGTCACAGATTTTAAACTTGTTTTAGGTGGATTTGTAGTAGCATTCATTGTTCTAGTCACATTGATATCGACGATACCAATGATACGACTCACATCCGCAAGTATCGAAACAGAAAGCCGCAGAAGAGTTCTCTCGATAGCCAGACATTTGGCAAGTATCAATCAACAAGCTCTCGCGCAAGGTGCTGAAAGTTCGCTAACGACTCAATCTGCAGAGACTGAAGAAGGCGTTAATAATGCGATCATCGTATCCCAAACAGATGGATCTATCATCGCGCCTCCAGCAAAAGTTGGACAAACTCCAGATTTACCATTTGTGCATCGAGCGCGAAGAGAATCTAAAGAAATGGTCGAAAAAATCAGTTCTGATGTCCTCGCAGCAAGCGTTCCAATCACTTTTTACAACCCTGAAGTTGGAAGTTTTGGCGTCAAAGCCCATGCCATCGTCATGTACAACATGGGCACTCTTGCCATTGACGACGGTCAGACACTAAGTCTGTTTTTTCAAAACTTGATCTTAGCTCTCCTTGCTGGAGCTCTTTGGTTTTATTTCGTGTATAAGATGGTATCCCATTACTTCTTATATTTAAATGACAAGGTCGATCTTGCTCTCAAAGACAAACAGGATGAGATTCAAATTCCTTTTAAATTTGATGCTCTTCAAAAACTTGTCACAAACTTAAATGCGGTTTTACGTAGAGCGGTCCACGGAGACGGCTCGCAAAATGCAGGGCCTACAGGAAATCGATACCAAGAAGCCGAGAATGTCGTAAAACTCGTTGGGTTTCCAGCTATGGCTGTGAGTAAAGATGGTATTGTTATTTATTCAAATCCTGGGTTTGAGGCAATCACAGGCGCAAGCCTAAGTAATATTCAAAATCAAAATTTGAGTAGCCTTCCCGATCAAGCATTACAGAAAAACGTCGGCGACCTTATTGATAGAAGTCAGAAAGATCTGCAGAATATCATGACTAATGCGCTGGATTTTAGTGGCGACAGTTATGTTTTAAGTTGCCAAGCCATGTACAATCCCAATAACGAAATTGAATATTATTTAGTGACAATAAGCCCTAATCAGGGAGCCGAGGGAGCTGCATGAGTACTGCCCTCGCCCTCACTCACGGTAAAATAAAGTTCACCATTATGCGTGGCCCGCAGAGCGGTATGACCTTTGATTTTACAAAATCCGTGATTGTGATTGGTAGAGGTCCAGATTGTGATCTTAAGCTGTCTGCTGATATGAAGGCTTCTCGAGAACATGCAGAAGTCTATCGAAAAATCGATGTCCCTTGGATTAAAAAAATTAGTGCCAAAAATCAGATTACTGTCGACAACAAAGACGTCGATGAATCAGCACTCATTAGTGGAAGCCTTGTTCAGATCGGCGATACTGAAATTTTAGTAACGTTCGACGATGTCCCCCTCTCTCCTACACCCGTAAAAAAAGCACCTGTGAATCTGGTTCGGCAAGAGGTTGCTTCTTTTCCACAGACTTTTTCACCACCTAAAAGCAGGCCACCTTCACAGCGGCCTAGGTCAAGAGAGATTTCTCCCCCAAAAAATAAAACGAATTTTTATATTTTAGTCGTGGTCGTTCTAGCAGGAGCCTACTGGTTATTCTCTGACTCTCCTGCAAAAAAGAAAGACCGCTTAAAGATTAGAACAACCGAACAAATTCAAAAAGAGATGGACCAGGCGAAACTGGCTCTCGATGGAATTCAAAAAATTAAAGGCAAAACTCAGGGTCCAGATTACCAGACTGCACAGGCCTACTACCTCAAAGGTTTTCGCGACTATCGGCTAGGACAATTCTCCCGTGCTCTGCAGTCCTTTCAAGCGGCCCTGTCGATATATCCGGACCATGTGCTGGCTAAGAAATACAAAATCTTAGCTGAAATGACGCTTCGACGAGATTCTCCAATACAACATGAACCAAGGCAAAAATTACTTAGAAAATGGTAACTACAGACTCTGTCGTTCTGCTTATAGAAATGTTATGATCATGGTGAACGACCCCAATGACAAAATTTACGAACAAGCAAAGACTTTCCATGATCAATGTCATGCTGCGGTTGAAGGAACTTACTAGTGGCTGTGCTTAAGGTGGTTCTTCAGAACCAAACAATTTTGACCTTAGAGTTGGATCCCGCGCAGGAGTATCTTGCCGGTCGCGCTGACTCATGTGCAATTGTTTTAACCGATGGCCAGGGAATTTCTCGAAACCATTTCAAGCTTTTCTTTGCTGAAGGCCAATGGAAAATCGACGTTGTCGCTAAATTCGGTCACGTGTTTTTTAATGGCCGGCCCGAAAAGGCCTTAGAGCTTGAAAACAACATCAACTTTCGAGTGCCACCATATGACTTTCAGTACCTCGAGAGAAACCCCGATGAACCAAAGCCTGTTGTAAGCCAGAATTTACCAGCAACGACCGAACCACCACCCCAACAGGTCGTTGACGACGGACCATTTGTCGAAGACCCTAACGAAGGAACACGTGTCGGTGATCCAGTCGGTGTTCCTTTTGTAAAAATCATGAGCTCGTCAGGACAAGTCAAACAAGTTCTAAGACTTGATGGTCGCTCTTGGACTGCCGGCCGCGAAGCTATCTGCGCTATTCACATCGAAGATCCACGTGTTAGTCGCCGACAGTTTGAGATTACTCAAACTACAGAAGGTTTTTTCATCATCGACCTCGGCAGTGCCAATGGAACTATGGTCAACGGAGAGCTCATATCCTCTAATGACTATTCTCCCTTGAGAAGCGGAGACGCAATTTCTGTTTTAGATAATTTTCTGTACTTTGAACTGCGTGACCCTCAGTTTGAAAAAAGACTGATGGAGGTTAGCTCTAAACCGCTCCCTTCTCCATTCATCAGTAGCCCCGCTTATTCAGATGCCGATCCAGAAGATGCTCCACAATACGAAGACGGCTACGACGACTATGGGCAGGAGCCGCATTACGAAAACAATGAACCTCCTCAATATCAAGAGCCCGACGCCTACTCTCAAAATCAAATTGAATATAAAGGCTCGTCTGCGCGCGGAAAATCTGGCGGCCTTCCCAAAATGAATCCCGTAAGAATGCTCATCGTCGTCATCGCTTTGGGTGGCGGCGCAGCTTATCTCCTAGGCGAAAAATCAGGTCCTAGTAAGCCAGCAAATGAAGCGGCTGTAGCCACCGATCCATTTTCAAGACTTAAATCCGAACAGAAAAATCTCGTCAAACATAGCTATAACCTCGCTAAAAATCTCTACATCCAGGGAAAATACGAGCTCGCCGCCCAAGAAATCGCGAAGGTCCACGAGTTAGTTCCTGAGTACGAGGATTCAAAAGAAATAGCTCAACAATGTCAAAATGCTTTTGAAATCAATCGTCAGCGCGCCATCATCGAGCGCCAAGAAGCCGACATGAAGGAGCAAGAAGAAAAAATTCAGACGATAGTAATGCGTTGTCGGCAAAAACTAAACTCGGCTCCATCTGAAATCGAACAATGTCTACAGCCTGCGCTCGAGATCAATCCAGAACACGAAAAAATCATTGCACTTAAATCTGAGGCGGAGCAAATCGCTGAAGCTCAAAAAATCAAAGCTGTCGAAAAAGAGGCCTATCAAGGAAGCATCCAAAGAGGCAAAACCCTTTTTGCAAAAGCTGAAGCCATTAACCAAAGCGGCGATTTACTTAAAGCAAAAAAAGCCTACGAAACTTTCATCGCCTCAGGTCTACCTGACCCTAGCGGCTTAAAAGCGCAAGCACAAAGAAAGATAGCTTCAATTCAATCTACCATGTCCGCAAAATTATCAGAGTTTACGGCGCAAAGCCAAAAGCAAGCAGGCGCAAAAGATTATAAAGGAGCGATTCTCACTCTCGATAAAGCCATCAAGTTCAGCCCCGATAATGAAGAAATTCACAATCAACAAGATGGGTACAAGAAAGATCTCACCAAACAAATGCGAGACATTTATCAAGAAGCCATCTTGGAAGAAAGTGTCGGCAACGTTGAGTCCGCAAAAGAAAAATGGAAAAATATCATCGCAAACTCAATCCCAACAGAAGAGTATTACCGTAAAGCAACGATCAAAATCAAAAAGTATGGAGGCGGATAATGGCCTTCAAACATAGATCATACGCCGGAAAAGTGTTTCGACCTCCCCCAGAAATTCATTTTGATGAACAGGCGCGACTTCTTATTGTAGCAACACCGTGGGGAAATCCGGAAAGTGCGAAAAGATCCATTCAAGTCGCAAAAGATTACATCAATGCTTCCCAAAGCGATCTGGAAGTAACAACTCCCTTTGAGATGCTAAGTTGTCTCTCTTCGCTTGCAAATCATCTTCGAATTGCAGCCCTTCTTGCAAACGAGCTTCTTTATCGAGAGGACAATCAAGATGAGTATCAGGCAGGCGTTGAATTTTTGATTCTTGCAGCTCACCAATCCGAGCTTGCATTTGCACTTTTAGGAAGCCCAAGTATTTACCTTAAGAGGAACAATCAGTATCTGATTCCTCTGGCTACTGAATTTGATCACTCGGCTGATCTAAGAAATAACGTTGCGGCCCTTTCGCCTCTCCCTCGCCAAATGTTAGGCCTGGACACTTCATGCAATCTCACTGTGAATAGCCTCAGGCCACAAAAAGACGACCAAATTATTTTGATTAGCAAATCCCATATGCCCAACGAAATTTTTCAGCTGGCTAGTGGAACCCAAGATCTTATACAGATGTCGCAAATTTTATCGAAAAGTGATGTCGAAAGTCCTTTTTGGCTAGCAACTCTCGATCTCGCAGACTTAATTGAAGTCGAACAACCTCAAGAAATCTCAGCAGCGGTATAGAGTTCCCTAAGCTATCGTTTTCGTCTGACGAGTCCATCAAACTTTTGATATTCTGGAAACTGCAGAATCATCTCTGACTGAATAGGTCCGTCAGGAAGCTGTGAATTCAAATCCCAAACCTCAGAAAATGCATAGTTGGTATAACGAATCTGCCTTTCGATCACCGCATTCTGATACTGCCTCATCCACTTATCACGCAGACCTTCTGCTTTTTCTTTTGAAAGGCCTGGGTCCATCCACAATGCCATGTCAACCAAAAGGTGATCACTGCACTTTCGACGTTGATTGGGACTGAGATCTTGATACTCCAATAGCTCAAGGCATCCTGTGACATAGAAAGGGCCAAAAAACCCTAACTGTTTTTTCGCAAGTAGCTCAAGGGTCGTATCGATTTTCCGAGCTTTAGCAAGGTTTAAAACAGCCTTCCAGTCACGATTTCCCAATAGGCCGTACTGCAGCCATTCTTGCAAAGTAGAATCTTTTGGCCGTTTAAGCATAAGAGTTTTAAGGTCAGCAATGGACTGTTTCGTAAAGCCAGGTCCAAGAAAAAGACTGTAGGCAAGAAAATATTTATCGAGCAAACTGTCTTCAACCCCACGCCATGGATTCAACTCGGTTTCCTCAGTCATTTTCCTAAAATCTCTGTAGAAACTCTGTAAAGTAGGATCTTGCTTTGAAAGGTTATTAACTTCCTGGCGATCTAAGAGAGTGTTGTAAATTTTTGGCCGTTGGTCGTCGATGACGAGAAGATGCCCCTTGCGAAAAGAGTATCGCACACCTTTGTCAAGATGCCACTCGGGCCAGCCAGTTTCACTCATAATCCAACGATCTTCAGGCCAATCAATCTCGTGAGTGGAGAGGCTTTTTAGGAGCGATTGGCTTACAAAGTATTTTTCAAACTCACGGTCATCTCTGGGTCTCGTAACAGGCTTACCAAAAATCTCGGCAATTGAAACCCCAACATCAACAAGACTCACATTTCGATCCACATTCCACTGAAGAGGAGCGTCCCGCTCTTTACTTGGCGGTTTTATAAAAAGAGAGACTTGAGTGTTTTCACTAAACAAATTCAGCGGCGGGAGTTCTCGAGATCGGTTGGCTTGAGATTTCCCATTCAATCCCACAACAATCACGTAACTAGAATTCCAACTTTTGCGTTTTTTAAGTTGATCAAATAATGATCCTAAAGATTCATCGAGTTCTTCGAGTTGGCTTTCAAAGGACCGGTTTCGAACATCTCCGTAGTCAGTTTTGGTTTCGACATTTGTAAAACTTAGATCAGGGACGTACGCGACTGAAAATGTAGGCTCACCACTTTCGTCTTTTAAAAACTCTATCATGCCCGAAAAACTTTTTTCGGCGGGCCGAAAAAGTGTGTCTACATCAAGAGAAATATTATCGTCAAAAATCTCAAAGCCATGATGCAATCCCGTCTTTCTTAAAATCGGCGCACCGCCTGAAAAAAAAGCGGTTTTATACCCAGCAGACAAGGCCTTTTCTGCGACCGTTTCAATTTCACCGGCGAGTCCACCAGAATTATGTCTTATATGGCTTTCAACAGGATACAGGCCCGTGAGAAGAGACGTCATCGCAGGTTGACTCAACACCGAAGGAGTGAACGCGTGTGTAAATCGAACTGATTCATTACACAAGACTGAAAATCCCGAGCGTGTGGGCTCTTGGTCCTGTTGGCAGTTCACGTCGTTAATCGAGAGCGAGTCCACGGCTATTAAAATCACGCTCGGTTTAGGAGACCTTCCTAAAGAGCAGCCTCCAACAAATATGAAAACGGCCAAAAGTAGGTATTTTAATCTAAGTCGCGATCCGTGCTTCATTCTCCTATTCATACCTTGACCGGGGTTTCTAATTCCAGTGATAATTCATGAGTAGGGAGAGATCATGTTACAAGAAAAACTTTTTGCATTTGCACACATCGCGGATCAAGTCGTTCTATGGTTACTCGTCGTATTGAGTGTGCTCAGCATAGGTCTTATCCTCGAAAGATTGTTCACTCTCAGCCGTATTGCGGGCACTAGTCAAAAAACTCTCCAAAGAATCCGAATGGCGCTGCAGGCCAATAGCCTTGAAGAAGTCGAAGGTCTCTCGCGTGATCCAGACACTGTAGAAGGAAGAGCCCTCTCCTATGCCATGAAGCATATTAAAGAAAGTGGAAGCAAAGGGCTTGAAGAGGCTTTCAACGCTTTTTCTCTGACAGAACGGCCCGACCTGGAAAGATATCTCAACTTCTTAGCAACGGTGGGATCCAATGCCCCTTACATTGGATTATTAGGAACAGTTCTTGGAATTATGAAGGCATTCAATGATCTCGCGCAAAATGCAGAGGCCGGCCAGCAAACTGTTATGGCAGGTATCTCAGTAGCACTGATTGCAACAGCTGCGGGACTTTTTGTCGCAATTCCTGCCGTTATTTCTTACAACTATTTTCAGCGAAAAGTGCGCAGCACCCTTCAGAGTGTAGATTGCGTTAAAGAACTCTGCCTTGCCTACGCGAAGAGAAAGGGCCTTTAAAAATGGCCGGTAAGATTTCAGATGACGATGGTGCAATAGCGGACATTAACGTTGTCCCGCTCGTAGATATTATCTTGGTGGTTTTGATTATTTTTATGGTCACAGCTCCCATGATTATCAAGCCAAGCATTAATGTTAATTTACCAAAAGCAGCAAGTGGCGATAAAACACTGCCAAGCCAACTCAATATTTCCATCACTGCTGACGGAAAAACACTTCTCAACGGAAATCCCAGCGACGAGGCGAGTATCAAGTCAAAAGCAGAACAAGAACTTCAAAAAGATCCAGAAGTCCAAGCGATTATTGCTGCAGACAAAGATGTACCTCATGGCCGAGTTATTAATATCATCGATCTTGTCAAATCGGTGGGAGTTAAAAAGTTCGCAATTAGCATCGACGATGCTAAGGGCCCGTAAAGAAATAACCTTTCCAATTTTTGCGCCGCCGGATTTGGCGGCAGATCGAGGCGGGAGGACGAAGCGCTTGCCAGCGGCGCAAACGAGAGGACGACCAACGAAGAGCTGCCGCCAAAGACCAAGAAAAAATGGAAAAGTTATTTCTTTACGGGCCCCAAGCCTCAAACTAAAGTTTTTAAAATATTCTGTTGCAGAGATTTTTTGAACTCTTCGCGCGTTGGAGGGTTTCTCAAATGCTCTTCCAAACTAATCATAACTTCTGATTTAAAACCGCATGGGCTCATTCCCTGAAATGCATTGGGATCGTGATCAAGGTTTATTGCAGCTCCATGAAAAGTCACCCACCGTTTTACTGCAATACCAACAGATGCAATCTTGCGATCCCCAATCCAAACGCCAGTTTCTTCTTTTGCAGAGAGATCGAGAGATTTTTGCTGAAAACTTTTACCAAAACTTTCAACACCATATTCCTTGAGCGTAAGAACGATAGCATTCTCGATGTCTCGCAAAAATCCAACCACATCGCGGCTTTTCCTGCGTGTCCGAGGTTTTGCTAGATCCGCGATCGCATAAACAACGAGCTGACTAGGACCATGATAAGTAGCACGTCCTCCCTTCTTGAACCCGTTTGACGTATTCAAGCTGTCTTTGCAGAGCAATCTGATAATCCACCAAACCCCAATCTTCAAAAATCAGATCTGAAGTCTTAATGGGCAGCTGAATTTCAGACTGCATAGGCTCCCCTAGTTAGTGGTCGCTTCTGGACCTTTACGACCCAAAGGTTTTTGAATGATATGGATGGCGTGTCCTAAAGCGGCCTCTGCACATTCCATCATCGTTTCTCCGAGAGTTGGATGAGGATGGATGCTCAAAGCTAAATCTTCTAGCCGAGCTCCCATTTCGATAGCAAGCACAGCCTCGCTGATCAAATTGCTAGCCTCAGGACCTACGATATGCACACCGAGAAGAACATTGGTTTTTGCGTCCGCGATCATTTTTACGAACCCTTCAGTCTCCATGAGTGAAACAGCCCGGCCGTTAGCGGCAAAAGGAAACTTGGCAATCTTTAGATCATTAAATCCTTTAGCACGGCACTCAGACTCCATCATTCCTGCTGACGCAATTTCTGGATCCGTAAAAACCACAGCTGGGACCGTTTTTGCATCATAAACTCGGTTTTGACCTGCCAAAATCTCAGCAACCATCACACCCTCATGACTTGCTTTATGAGCTAGCATGGGTTGGCCACAGATATCGCCAATTGCAAAAATGTGTTTTAAATTTGTGCGTCTTTGAGCATCTACATTGATGAAACCTTTGTCAGAAATCGACAAACCAATGCCTTTAAGATTGCACTGATCAGAGTTTGGCTTTCTCCCAACGGTCACAAGAATCTTATCAGCCTTAAGGACTTGATCCTTACCTTCGACCTCAATGGTTAATTCTAACTGCGAGCCTGATTTTTTATAGCCTTTGGCTTTAGCTCCTAGAAGAACTTGAATTTTATCACGCTTCAACTTACGAGCCACGACTTGAGCACATTCGGGATCAACGACCCCATTCAAAACCGCATTGGTAGCCTCAACCACAGTTACCGAAGTTCCAAACTTCGCCATATAAGAACCAATTTCAAGGCCAATATAGCCGCCACCAATAACCACTAAATTTTTAACCTTTTGATCAAGCGCCAAAGCTCCCGTTGAGGATAAAATATCCTTCTCATCAAACTTAAAACCCGGAATCTCGATAGGGCGAGATCCCGTAGCTACGATAAAATACTTCGCTTTTACCGAGTCGCTACCTTTGCTAGATTTAACATTCAATTCTTTGTCGGTTTTAAATTCTGCGTCCCCATTAATGATGGTGACTTGATTTCCCTTGAGAAGTTGAGAAACGCCACCTGACATTTTCTCACAGACAGAAGTTTTCCATTTCTGAAGTTGAGCCACGTTGACCTTGATTGGGCCTTGAATTTCAAAACCCATTTCAGAAGCTTGGTGTTCGGCTTTATGTAAAAAGTGAGCGGCAGCAATCATGGCTTTAGAGGGGATACAACCTACATTAAGACAAACGCCTCCAAGAAACTCTCGCTCCACAATCGCAGTTTTAAAACCGAGTTGTGCACAGCGAATAGCTGCAACGTAACCACCTGGACCGGAACCAATAACACAAACATCAAACTCTTGAGCCATCGACCTTGTATCCCTTCTACATCATATCCAGCATCAAAGACCCAGGGCTTTCGATGCGCAAGAAGAACGCTTTTAGAAAATTCGCAGCTACAGCACCGTCGATCAACCGATGATCTGCCGTTACAGTAAAGTTCATCACCTTAATGACACTCAAATTCCCGTTTTTAATAACGGGCTTATCTTGAATTTTGTACATCCCCAAAATCGCAACCTCTGGGTGATTGATGATAGGTGTGGCGTATGTTCCACCAACCGATCCAATATTGGTGATCGTGATCGTGGCGCCCTTCATTTCTTCAGGCTTGAGTTTTCCATCACGGGCACGTTTAGACAGATCGATAATCTCACGACTGATGTCCAAAATGGATTTTTGGTCTGCATTTTTGATCACTGGAACAACGAGCCCATTTGGCGTGTCAGCGGCAAATCCAACGTTGAAATATTTTTTATACACGATTTCTTGAGCGGCATCGTCGATGCTCGCGTTAAATTGTGGGAACTGACGAATAGTTGCAATCAACGCCTTCATAACAAACGGAAGGTAAGTGATTTTAGTCCCCTCTTTTTCAGCACGCTCTTTGAGGCTTTCGCGGACCTCAACGAGGGCCGAAACGTTGGCCTCATCCATCAATGTGAAGTGGGGGATGATATGTTTGGCCATTTGTAGGTTCTCGGCAATTTTCTTTCGAATGCCACGTAAAGCGACTCGCTCCTCAGGTCCAGTTCCCGAGTGATAGGCCGGTTTAGGGAATTGCGGCGTCGAGATCGGCGTTTCGCGGTAAGTTTCTAAACCGCCGCCGCTTCGTCCATGCATCAGATCCTCGCGAGTCACACGGCCAGCAAGGCCAGTTCCGGAAATCTGATTGATATCAACATTCATCTCTCTTGCAAGGCGCCTTGTCGCAGGAGTCGCTAGAACTTTAGAATCAGCGGCCGGCGGATAAAAAGCGGCTCCCGCTGGAGGCTCAGACGACTTAGATCCATTGGCCTTTCCCGTCGTAGGGGGTGCAGCAGACATTGTAATGGGAGTGGCTTGAGCAGTGGCTCCAGCAGGTGGTTGCGCTGCCGCTTTTGGTTTTTCTGGAGCTGCAGCCGCACCTGCGCCGTCGAGCAAAAGCATGACGCTTTCAACTTTAATCACGTCACCTTCTTTAAACTTCAATTCTTTAACAGTGCCAGCAACGGGTGTGGGAACTTCGACCGTCGCCTTATCTGTCATAACCTCGGCAACAGGCTGATCCGGTTTTACCGAATCACCGACCTTCACCAGCCATTTTACTAACTCGCCCTCTGCAACGCCTTCACCAATTTCGGGAAGTTTCACTTCAGTTGCCATTTGTCGCTCCCATTCTTTGTTTCTCGATGATGCCCTTCATGAAAAATTCTCCAGCTCTATAACTGCTACGCACAAGTGGCCCAGAAGCCACGTACAAAAATCCCATGGACTCAGCTTCGGTCTGCCACTGCGCGAACTTCTCTGGAGTGATAAATTCAATCACTTTGAGATGCCGCTTGGAAGGCTGCAGATATTGCCCAAAGGTCACAACATCACATCCCACCGATCGTAAATCACGCAAAGCCTGCCGAACTTCCTCGTCAGTCTCTCCAAGCCCCAACATCAAAGACGATTTTGTATATCGGGTCGGATCGTATTTTTTTATCGAAGAAAGAACCTCGAGGGATTGCCTATAAGTCGCACGAGGGTCTCGCACTTTTGGATTGAGCCTCTCAACAGTCTCAAGATTGTGGGCAAAGACATCAGGTTTACTAGCAACAAGCTGCTCAATCAAATTTTGTTGTCCTCTAAAATCAGGAGTTAAAATTTCCACGATCAGTCGAGGGTCTAGTTTTTTGATGGTCGTCACAGTTCTAGCGAAATGCGAAGCCCCTTGATCAGGCAAGTCGTCCCGATCAACACTCGTAATAACAACGTACTCCAATTTCATCTGAGCAATGGAATAAGCCACTTTTTCCGGCTCGAGATCATCCACCTTGCCCTTGGGATTTCCAGTTTTTATGTTGCAGAACCGACAGCCCCGCGTACACACATCGCCAAGGAGCATGAATGTGGCTGTACCACCGCCCCAACATTCCGCAATGTTTGGACAACGAGCTTCTTCACAAACCGTGACCAGTTTTAATGAAGAAAGCATTTCTTTGATGCGAACGTAATTGTCGCCTGCAGGAGCCCTCACCTTCAACCAAGGGGGTTTAGGTGTGGCGATCTTCTTTGCTTCTATTTCTGACATAACAGACTCACCCGGATATATGTTGATGAATCTGCACCTTATAACTATTTCGCGGCGGAGGCTAGTTCTGTCAGCAAATTCAATAAAAAAACGGCCAAAGGCAAGGGTGAAATGCCAAAGCCATGGGAGGAAACAGCGTCAAGGCCCGAATCCCCTGTCGAGATTCGCAGGGATGAATCCTTCGGGACTAGAAATGAGCGGAGCACAATAGGCCCTCCGCTCGCTCAAAAATTACTTTTTAGCGGCAATAAATTTATCGATGATCGTTTTAAACTCAGGGAAAGGATAGGCGCCTTTGAGAGACACGCCATTAATCAAGAATCCAGGAGTTCCTGAAAAATCAAACCCTTTGGCCTCTTCCATATCCTCAGCAATTTGCTTTTTGATATCTTCAGACTTGAGATCTTTCTCCAATTTCGCCATATCAACACCGATTTTCTTAGCAGTCTCTTTCATAAATGCATCGCCTTTAGCACGAAGCTCATTCTGATTTTCAAAAACGGTGTCATGAAACTTAAATGCCTTCTCAGCACTTTGCTTAGCAATTGCTTGGAAGAAAATCGCAGCTGGCATTGCTTTAGGATGGAACTCCAAAGGCAAATGCTTGAAGAGAACGCGAACCTGAGTCGGATACTCTTTCAAAACCTGTTGAATCGTTCGGTATCCCTTTTCACAGTAAGGGCACTCAAAATCAGAGTATTCAACGATGGTCACGACAGCGTCCTTAGGACCTTTCATAGGACGGCTCTCATCGATTTTAGGTTTTTTGGGATTTGCAAACTCAGCCTCTCGCAGCTTGGACTCATCCGCCGTCGCTTTTTCTTGGGCTTTCATCTGAGCTTCACGAGCTGCCTTGTTGACGACCTCGATGAATTTTTCTGGATTTTTTTCGATCGCGCCAAATACGATATCTGGGTTTTTTTCAACCGCTTTTTTGAGTTGCTCATCACTGACACTGCAACCAGATAAAACCAACATGAGAGATCCAAAAATAAATCCAAGTTTTTTCAAGGCATTCCTCCGATAAAAGGGGGTGTTAATAGAAAATGAGTCTATTATAAATTCAAAAATAATTGGAACCATTTTCTGGCAACTGAGCGCGTTAAAAACTTTTAACAGCGCCCTGAGCTTCTTTCCGGCGGAGGCACATCCGCTCTTTCGCTACGTAAATTCTCTGCTATAATAGAAGCTATGAAACACTTAAAAATATTTAATTTGATTCTGTTTTTTTCTCTCTTCTCTCTGGGCGCGTATGCCAAAGTTCCATACACGTTTAGTCAACTCGCACTTCGTGACCTCGATGAAATGAACAAAATGATTGAGGATCGAAAGAAGGAATCTCTGAAAGACAAAATCACGATGCCGCTGCGGGAGGCTATGGTCATTATCCTCTCCCGTCCCGATGAAGATACGATGGTTTATAAAATCATGCCCGTGCTGCAAACAGAGCTTGAAAAGTATGATCTCTTTGAAGCGACTTTCGAAAATGTGGTCGACGAAGCCATAAAAACGCTCAAAGAAATGAAGTCTTCACCCCCAAAATCCGACCTCCCTCAGCTTGCGACTTACGTTGTGATCTTAGAAAACTCACTGAGTGAGCTACGAGCCAAAAAGGACGAGGAATTCAATAAACGCGTGCTTGCCAAAATTCGTGACGCAAAACTAGATATTCCAAAGTCGGTCATGGACCAACTGCGAATGGGTCCCATGAAAAGCGTTGAAAACCCCTCTGAAATTGCAAAGAAGATCCTTGAGCCCAAAAAAAAATAAGCGTCGCGCTTGAATATTCAGTAAAATTATGTTGAAGAGGTAAACCCAAAATTAACTAAAGGGGAGTTTATCTCATGTTGAAATTTGTCATTCTCTTCGTAGCGCCTTTTCTTTCAGTTTCTGCGCTCGCAAAACCTCAAAGCCATTGCTTGTCCTCCGTCATCATCCAGCTTCGAAGCCAAGGTATCGAATCGGTAGATCAAATTCGGTCGATCGAGCTTAAAGAGGCCAATGACACTGCTATTTCTGAGGGCTATTTGACGGGACGAGACCTCCGCTCAGCGCTGTTAAAGTTTGAGAAAGCAGACTTTCTCTTTCTGGTTCTGACGTCAGCCCAGGGCGGTTCTGCAACCGACGTTCTAACGGTGCAAAACGGCTCATGCAAAATTCAGAACATGATTCGAATCCAAGAGGATTGACTCAAGAGCTAGTACTGCCTCATTTTGACACGCCTTAAGTCCCGTCAATAACTTGCCGATGCCTGGATATGGGCAAAGGCGAAGAAAAACTTTTCACTTGGTTTTTAACACTGGCAGCGGCTGTCGTGATTCTTTTAGGATTGCAAGTGTGGCTTTCGCTCAATGCTGAAAAACCAAAAGTCGCAGAAGCGCGAAAAATTGCAAGCGCAGATTCACAAACTCAAGATCTAACAGAGGTCTCCAAACCTGATCAAGCGGTGACCCTGAAATGGAATTGCGCTGAGGAAGGCCTGTCGGCGTACGACATCGGAGCCGCCCACCTTCGCCTCGTTGGGACTTTATGTCCCGATCTTGAAAGTCAAAAGATCACAGTCACCAATAAGACCAACGGATTTACCGCCTCTCTGTTTTTTCAAAAAAGCCAGTCTTTCACGACCGATTTTGTCGATCTCAAAGAAGGTCCAAACGTCATTGAGATCTCGACAGAAAATGGCGCGCAAGGGAAACTCATCAAGTCCTTCACAATCAATCTGATGATTTTTTAGGACAAAGGCTTCAATGGCATAAGGCATATCGGCATATGTTCAAGGCATAGGTGCAAGGGAAAAAGGGAGCGCCTAGGCTTTGGCGATCTTACTGATTTTTGAACCCTCTCCGTTGAACCCTTTGAACTTATGCCTTGAACATATGCCGATATGCCTTATGCCATTGAAGCCCTTTTTAATTGACATCTTCTCAGCTCCACAGCGACAACTAGAGCCGCTTTATGCAATCCCTGTGAGGACTCATGTTAACGGAACTCAAACGCCGGTCCGACCTCCACTGGGCGAGGAAGGCGTGGCATATTTCGACAGTTTGCCTGATGGCCTTTGTCTACACTCATGTGTCATGGTGGGTTTCTATTTCCTTACTTTTGGTGCTCGGAGTTCTCTTTATCCCGCTCGACATTCTCAGGCAAACAAGACCCAAACTTAACGAGACTCTTGTTCCTATGTTTAAGGTTGTCATCCGAGAAAACGAAGTTCACCACATGGCCGGTACGACGTTTCTTCTCATCGGAGTCTTCATCGTTGTCCTCATTTTCCCTCCGCCAGTGACCACCTTAACTCTACTCTTTCTTGCCATCGGCGATCCCATTGCCAGTTTTGTAGGTATTCTTTACGGGAAAGATAAAATTGTAAGATCAAAATCCCTTCAAGGCACCGTTGCTGCCCTTGTCGTCTGTTTTCTAATCTCTGTTTTGTATTTTTCTTCGCAAAACATGGTCACGGGCCGACTCCTTTTGGTCAGCTTACTGACGGGCCTTGCTGGTGCTATCTCTGAACTTATCCCTTTGTGGCGTCTTGACGACAATCTGACATTTCCACTCTTAAGCGCCACATCTCTGTGGATCATCCTGTCCCATTTTTGCGGTCAGGATGCATTTTGTAGAACTCTCTGTTACACCACGCCATGGATCAACATCTCGAAGACAATCCAAAAAAACGACTGTCAATGCACATCTACGTGCTTCCTAATTTGGTCACCACCGGAAATATTTTTTTTGGCTTTTATGCGATTCTTGCAGCTATCCACGGTCAATTTATTTATGCCTCGTATGCGATTGTGGCGGCTTCCATTTTTGACTTGATGGATGGAAGGCTGGCAAGGCTTACAAGATCCACTTCAAAATTTGGCGCCGAGTACGACTCCCTTTGTGACGTCATCAGCTTTGGAATGGCGCCGGCAATTCTTCTTTATCTGTGGGCGCTGGAACCCTTTGGTCGGATGGGCTGGCTAGCGGCATTTATGTACCTAGCGTGTGGCGCCCTGAGGCTGGCGCGCTTCAATGTTCAGGTCGGAATAGTTGAAAAAAATTATTTCCAGGGTCTCCCCATCCCGATGGCTGGTGGTATCGTGGCGAGCTCGGTCCTTGCGTTCAAAGATTTGGGCCTTGAGGCTCAGCACAATTGGGGACTGCTCTTTATGTGCCTTTTGCTTGCGTTTGTGATGGTAAGTAACTTTCGCTATCGTAGCTTTAAAGATCTGGATCTCAAGGAACGCTTGCCGTTTCGCTACTTAGTGCTGGGAGTTGCGGTGCTTGCCATCGTCGCTTATTGGCCAGAAGTTATGCTCTTCTTTTTATTTTTAACATACGCAATACTTGGCGCCATTTTTGGAATTTTAAAACTAGGTAAGAAAGCACGTTTGATCAAATCCAGCGTCTATCTACCGGCGCCGCAAACCCATGAACACGATCTCGTCGAAGAAGAGCTTGAAGACGAGGATGAGGAGCACAGCGGTGAGCACAAAATTTAATATTGGTCTTGTCGGAGCCACAGGAATGGTGGGGCAAACTTTTATTAATCTCTTAGAAGAGATTCACTTTCCTCTTAACGAACTAAGACCGTTTGCCAGTAGCGCATCTAAGGGAAAAATCATCCGCTCCCGAGAGCACGACTGGGTGGTACAAGAACTTGAACCTGGCTGTTTCAAAGGACTTGATCTCGTGTTTTTTTCTTCGGGAGATGACATCAGTTTGCAATGGGCTCCGAAGGCTGTGGAAGATGGTGCTCACGTCGTAGATAACTCTGCCGCTTTTCGTATGCATGAAAAGTTTCGCCTCGTTGTTCCCGAAGTTAACGGCCATGGCCTAGAAAAAGTGTCTGGCCCCGAAGTGATTGCAAACCCAAACTGCTCAACCATTCAACTCGTACAAGTGCTTAAACCTCTGCTTGACGCCTTTGACATAAGTGCCGTCAAAGTTGCCACCTATCAAGCCGTCAGTGGCGCAGGTCAGGACGCATTTGACGAACTCATTGATCAGGTCAAAGACCTTAGCCGAATGGAAACCCCCAAAGTGTTTCCGCACCCGATCGCCTACAATTGCATTCCGCAAATTGGATCGTTTGACGACGAAGGCTACAGCAGCGAAGAAAACAAGATCGTCAGAGAAACCAAAAAAATTCTCGAGCGCGCTAACCTTAAAGTTTCGGCAATGACAGTCCGGGTCCCTGTTCTCAACAGCCATTCCGAGGCCGCATGGATCACGTTAGGAAAAGTGGTCACCAAAACGGAGCTTGTCAATATCTTGAAAAAAGCCCCTGGGATTATCATCCAAGACGAAGCTAAAAAGAGCGTATACCCCACGCCGGCAGAGGTTTCAGGTCACGATGAAGTTTACGTAGGTCGCATTCATCAGGATCGCGAAGACCCCTACACCTGGCTCATGTGGATCGTGGCCGACAATCTCCGTAAAGGCGCGGCCACCAACGGAATTAACATTGCTAAAAAGCTTTTAAGAATTTGACACTTGTCTAAGAAATGGCGGCGAAAAAGCCCTTGTGCCTAACCTCTTTTAGAAGGTAAAATAAGGTGACGGAGACTCTAGTGAAAAACGTGCGCCTTGCCTTTTTATTTTTAAGCTTTTTTTTCGGCGCTTCCACCGCATTTGCCACTGCAACCTTGTTAAGCGTCTCTGGCGCTTCTAACACCAACATCACGCGAACCGTTGGCACTGTCATCATTTTCGGTGGCTTTACCGGCACCTGCCTGACTGACAACGGCGACGGAACTTGCAACACCTGTGCAGGCAACTGGCGTCCTTGTAACTCACGACGAATTCCTTCACTCAGCTCTGAATTGACGATCACATTTAAAACCGACAGCACCGATATGGCCACGGCCAACTCGCGCGTTGTTATGAAATCGGATACCACAACAACGATCAATCCCATTTGTAGCTCTGGAACCTGCGCCACTTATCCCGTCGCTGTGAATACGGCATTATCGTGGACGACGACCTGGGGCTCACTTTGTCAGGCCATGAGCTCCACCAACGGAAGCTGCACCGAAACCGGTGGCTTAGCGAATCTCAAGCTTGGAATCGACAAAGACGCTGATGGAACAATTGATGAGGGCATCGATATTCAAATCTATGTCGTGGTTATAAATGAAAACTCTGACGATTATGCTATACATACCGACTGCAGCCCCGACAGCACGGCAACACCTCGCACCTATGAAGGATTTTGCTATTTTGAAGTCAAGGCGGGAGATTCTAAAGTCGTTGTTCGCAATCCTCTCAGGGCGGCTACTGGAAGCTTTCCTTATACAGGCTCAAGCTCAGGTGGAATTCAGTTTTCAGCAATGCGCCTTTATTATGGCCAGGGATCCTTCAACAACATCACGATGGACACCTACAAAGACATTACGTTTACCATTAACGAAGGGGGAAACCCCAAACTTGATGAAAGTAAAATCACCGGTTTGAAAAATGACGTCCAATATTTTTTCCGAATGGCCAACGTCGATGATGCAGGAAATGTATACCTGTTTTCATCCCTAGATTATCTCAATGCTCACGCCGATGTTTCATCCGCAACTCCAGGAGAGGTCGTGGGCTTGATTCAAAAACAAGACTGCTTTATCGCAACAGCGGCCTTTGGCTCGCCACTCGCTGCCGAGGTTGATGTGCTCCGTGAATTTCGAGATCGAGTGCTCTTAGGCCATACATGGGGACAGAAATTTGTTCGCTGGTACTATCACACAAGCCCGCCTTACGCCCAATATCTCAGAGAGCACGAGGTTTTGCGATGGAGCGTTCGTCAGGCCCTCTGGCCGGTAGTTGGTTTAGCTTATTTAATCACGCACGCAAGCCCCTCGCTTCTTTTCGTATTCTTATGTACAAGTGCCGTCTTGTTCGCTAGCATGTGGCAATGGCGAAGGCGCAAAAATCTCAAATCATCGTCGGGCTTTTAGTTCTCTTTTGCTGGAAGCCACTTCGAGCCCAGGACGCTCTAGACACCGAATCGGTTTACAATGCGCCCGCACCCACGGCCCAGACGCAAACTCCACCGAAGCAGCCCGATGAAATTTCTGTAGATGACGCTCCTCCAAAAGAAGCCCCTTATCCAGGAGCCGCTGACTCAGAGTTTTCGCAGCCCGATGAGGCGAAGCCGCAAGCTCAGCAAGAGGCGAAGCCTCAAGTTCAACAAGAAGCGAAGCCGCAACCTCAAGAATCCCCTCCTCCTCAGGAAACCGTAGCTTCTCCTCCTGTTGAGCCCAAAAAAAATAACTTTGATTCTACAGGAGTGGATCCAGGTGGAGACGGCTCTTATAAAAAAGGCTATCATCTTGAGCCTCATCCTCAAGCAGCCAAAGGCCTTATTCGCATCGAAAAAGATGGGACCTACGTCTACCGAACAAAGCCTTCTCCACAAACAGGAACCGTCGGCGTTAAATTCGGCGCTCTTTCACCCCCAAAAATCACAGCGGTGAACGGTCTGATATTCAAAGATATTTACGGAGGCGGCTCGGTCCCGATTGTACTTGTCGATTACGAATGGCTTCCCTTTGAATCCTTTGGAAAGCTGGGTCTGCAGGTAGGCTCTGGGCTTATCACGGCATCAGGTAAAGGACGATTTAAACTCCCGAGAGATGATCGGCCCGAGGAGACTTACACTCTGTACGTATTTCCAAATCACCTCGATGCTATTTACAAATTCCAGTACAGCAATAAACAACTTTTTGTTCCTTACCTCACTGGCGGCGGGATGTACTTCGGTCTTTTTGAACTTCGCGATGACCAGACTGTCCCCAAGATGGCAGGGAGCACAGCTGTGACGGGTTCGGCAGGAATGCTTTTCTCTCTGAGCCGCCTTGATAAAATTGCGGGCTCGACTCTTGACATCGAATACGGAATCAACAATGCATGGGTCACCCTTGAAGCCAGGTACATCCTTGGCCTTAAGAAAACTTACGACTTTACGTCGACTGTTCTTGTGGGTGGTCTAACTCTTGATTTCTGAAGAAGAAAAACAGCGCATGCGCCTTCTCGTCTGCTATGACGGCACTGACTTTTGCGGTTGGCAAAGACAGTCGCGACCACCTCTCACAAGCGTTCAAGAGGTGATCGAACACGCTTTGTCGCAGATTTACAATCAAACCATTGTGGTCGGAGCTTCAGGCCGAACGGATTCTGGCGTTCATGCCTTGGGGCAGGTCGTCCACTTTGACGCACCAAAACATAAAGTCGTTAAAGATCTTTGCTGGGCCTCACGGGCTCATCTTCCGAACACCGTGGTCATCCGCAAGGTCTACCTCGCTCCTCCCGAATTCCATGCGACTCTATCGGCGGAGCGAAAAACTTACGTTTATCTGATTTATAACGACCCCAGGCCCCACGCCCTCCTCGCCCGGTATTCCTTTTGGGTTCGAAAGCCCTTGGATCTCGACTACCTCAACGAAACCTCTAAATTTTTGCTTAAAAATCAAGACTTTAGCAGTTTCAAGACGGCCGGGACTGTCGTGCAAACGACGGTCCGCGAGGTTTTTGAAGCGAAGTGGACTCGCGTCAGTCCCCGCGTCGTCATGTTTAGCATCACTGGAAACGGATTTTTAAAGCAGATGGTCAGAAATATCACCGGAACCCTGGTTAAGATGTTTCTGGATGAGCGCCCCCCTGAAGACTTAAAAACCATTCTGGCCGCCTGTGACCGGCAAGAGGCGGGCCCTACCGCACCTCCACAAGGCCTCTACTTGAAGCAAGTTTATTATCCCTCAGAACTTGACAAGAAGTGCCTACAAATTTAAATAGTTCATTCCCGTTTTAGGAATTAATGCGTATTTGGAGACCAAATGGATAAGAACACGACCGCCGAGTCCACATCTCATAGCGCCAAACATGGCCAAGGCACTTGGATGCAAAATAAAGAATCTGTTGAGCGACAATGGTGGATTGTGGATGCCACTGACCAAACTCTCGGCCGTATGGCGACTAAAATTGCCACTGTTTTAAGAGGTAAAAACAAAGCCTCTTTCACTCCCCACGTCGATTGCGGTGACTTTGTTGTTGTCATCAATGCTGATAAAATCAAACTCACTGGAAGAAAATGGCTTGAGAAAAAGTACTACCGCCACTCTCGCTTTTTCGGTTCTATGAAAGAAAAATCAGCAGCTCAAAAGCTTCAAGAAGATGCTACCTTTTTGGTTCACGAAGCGGTTCGCGGAATGCTTCCAACCAATCGCCTTTCTCGCGATATCATTTTAAAATTGAAAGCCTACAATGGCGCCGATCACCCTCACGCGGCTCAAAAGCCCCAGCCTTTAAACTAAAAAAGGAACTTACAAGAGATGGCTACAGACAAATTTTACTACGCAACTGGAAGACGCAAAACAAGCTCAGCACGAGTGTTTTTGGCCCCTGGAAAAGGAAAAGTCACAATCAATGGAAAGTCGGCTGATCAATACCTCAATCGCCCTGTCAATCGCATGGTGATTTTGCAGCCATTCGATGCTGTTGCTCAAGTGGACAAATTTGATTGCGAAATCACCGTTTGTGGTGGTGGTGAATCTGGCCAAGCAGGTGCCATTCGCCTTGGAATTTCTCGCGCATTAACTGCTTTCAACGGAGACTTTAAAACGCTTCTTCGAAAAGCCGGTTACCTCACTCGAGATCCTCGTATGGTCGAGCGTAAAAAATACGGAAAACACGGCGCTCGCAGAAGCTGCCAATTCTCAAAACGTTAATTTTCAATTCTAACGAGTGGACTCTATGTCCACTCGCTTCTGTCTAAAGCTTACCCAGTTTCTCAAACATTCTTTCCGAGCAGATCAAAGGTTTTACACTCTATCGAACATTTCTAAATGTTTTGGTTTTTGTCTAATTCGTGGAGTTTTAATTCGATCCTGTGACGGCAAAAAATTATGAAATGCCGAACTTTAGAGCTAGCATTGTACTCATGCGAGGTAAAACCATGTGTACGTTTCAGAACCTTAAGCTCACCACTATTGTCTTCAGCACTCTTCTTCTTGCAGCTTGTGGATCCCAACCTGGAGGACACGTCAGTGCTCCAGAACAAACAGATACAACAGCTCCGCTCAGCCAACCATCGCCTATCGATTTCAATCAATACCCACTTAATAAGGTGGTTTGTGATCCGTTTCAAGATGAGACTAGCCAAACAGGCCTTCGCCAAGGCTTGATCGCTGAACTCTTCTGGTTAGGTGCGGGACAGGCTCCGTACACTCACGCTGCCGACTACGCAAGCCATGGAGTGCGCTCAGAGCAGGTTCTCTTTTTTAACGACATCAACATTCCAACGCGCAAATTTGATACAGGCTTTGCAAATGCTTTGAGCCAGCCTTTGAAAAACGACAGCGGCGCTGTTTTGATCGAGTACTTTGGCCTTCGAATGGAGTCGGTCTTAAAGCTTTCTCCAGAACAAGAAGAGGGGGACTACGAGCTCGCTGTTTTATCGGATGACGGAGCCCTAGTTAATATTTTGACCCAAGGATTTTGGAAACCACTCATCAACAATGACGGAGACCATCCTACGCGCATGGGTTGCTCGAACAAAACTCTTCACTTTGATCACAACACCGAATATCCCATCGAAATTTTTTACTACCAAGGTCCTAGATATCACATCTCCAACGTTTTGATGTGGAGAAAAAGTTCAACTGCTGGGACGGATCCTAGTTGCGGCCAGGAAGGCAACCTCATGTATTTTGATTACTATCACCAGAGCGCTCCGATGGCTGCTTATAACGGTCTTTTAGCTCGTGGTTGGTCTGTAATCAGTCACAACAACTTCAATTTACCTGGGACAGTAGAATACAACCCGTGCCATAACGGAGCTGCTCCTGTGATTTCTGGTTTTCAAATTAACGAGGTTTTTAGTGATCTCGTGACTGTGCAATTCGATACCGACATTCCTGGAACGGCACAGATGAAGATTACAGACATGGCAACTGGTAAAGTGACACTCACGAATAATGACAATGCTCTTACGACACATCATAGTTTTGAAGTGTCAGGACTTGTTCCAGATCACGACTACCTTCTCCAAGCCATCAGTATTTCTGCCGACTACGGAAAAGGTTTCAGCAACGAGCTGAGCGTTCACACAAGTCCTTAGATCGTTCCTGCGCGCGTTTGCGGCTGTCCACGACTGCGATTGCTCGCGACGCGCAGAATTTTGGGATAGGCTCTAGTTGGAAAGGCTTTGCAGTTGAGCAAAGCAGGACTTCACCGAATGTCCTAGAGAATGGCAAAGGCCCAACAAACTTTGATGGGCCGTTGTCCAACCCTGGTCGGCAAGCTTCAAAGCCTGGTTGAGACGGTCCTGATCGACAACCAAATCATTGACCGAAGTACGGCCCGCTTTAAATCTCTTTAAGTTGTCATCATAAAGTTTTGTGGAGACCTCTAGAGTTTTTTCTCTGAGAAGAGCTGATTCTGTGTTTTTTGTGAAGCTGTCCTGGGACTCTAATAGGTTTTTCGATATTTCACGCTGGGTTTTACGTAGCAGAATTTCTTCGCGGACTTTCGCTTCGTTAAAAAGCCGATAGTTATAGTAATCTGTAAATCGATTGTAGAGTGGGATTGTAAGAATAAGCATCGCCGCCGAATCTCTGCCTTCTGATTCGTTCTCATTTTTATTCACGTCTTGGCTCAATCTCAAATCTAGTGACGGCAGCACTAAGGACCGATACTGCTTCACCGTCTCTTCAGCAGAGGCTACGGCGTGAATCTGGCTCACAATTTCAGGGTGAGTTGTCACGACCTGGCTTACGCGATTTCCAACGTCGATGTTTCTAAAAGTGATAATCTGTTTTTTCCAGGGCCATAGGAGTTCGACGGTATTTTCTTCGCCGATGTAGGATTGCAGCTCTCGTCTTGATTTGGCTAAATCCGTTTCTAAATCCGAAGAAAGGGCCTGAGCATTGGAGAGATCGATAAAAACCTTATCTAGCTCTTGCTTGGAAAGGTATCCCTGATCATAGCGTTGTTCAGCGACGCTAAAAAAGTTCCGTAAGGCACTGAGGTTTTTCTGAGTGACTAGAACTTGTTGATTGAGGGAGATAAATTTAAAAATCAGGGCACAGGCAGCATCTTCTTCGCGCAGCTCTGTAACTTTTAAAAACTCATTCGAGCTTTTCAGTTTTTCTTCGGCTGATTGAATACCGAAATAGTCACTTCCAAACTTAAAAATATTGACTTGAGCTGAGACCGTTTGGCCTTGAAAGTTGGTTCGACTCTCGCCGTGCTGCCCTCGCCGTCCTTCAAGATTCACGACGGGAGTCAAATTCATCCAGCTCTGTTTTTTTTGGATATCGGTTGTTTGAATTTGGGAGCGCTGAGTTTCGAGAACTTCAGACTTTGTCATGATTGCGCCAAGGGCCTCGTCAAACTTCAACGTGGCAGATTTTGCTGACGGCAAAAAGAGAAATAGGCACAGTCCTACGGTGATAACACCAATCTCTGGAGATTGCCTCATTCGTGTTTTTCTTTGGCGATACTGAATCCAAGTCATCTGTAGCGCTGGCACAACAAACAAAGTTAAAAGCATCGAAAACCAAAGACCGCCAGTCACGGCAATTCCGAGAGGTTGGAGGATTTTTCCACCTTCGCCTCGTCCCAAAGCTACGGGGAGCATTCCAAGCGCCGTCGTTAGTGAGGTCATAAGAATCGGTCTGAGCCGGGTTTTGGAGGCGACAAGGGCTGCCGTTTTTGGCTCGTATCCTTCGTCAAGCAGGCGCTTGAAAAAATCAACAAGGATGATGCTGTTTGCGACAGCGATCCCATTCAGAAGAATAATTCCGAGAAGGGAGTTTAACGAAATGGTGCTGCCAAAAATCCAAAGAGATAAAAATGCGCCTAAAATTCCCAACGGAACCGAAACGAAAACCAGCAGAGAGTTCATCACGCTTCCGAGCTGCATGACCATGACAAAAAATATGAGGATCAAACTCATTCCGATAGCCCCAGAAAGTTGAGAAATGGAATCTTTTAGCTCTGGGTTGGGTTCCTCAAAATTCACAATCACAGGGAGATTTGTTTTTTTAGATTTCCACTCCTTAAAGACAGCATAAGCCTCAGCCTTTGCCTCTTCTAAATGGCCCTCTTCACCAGGAGAAAGCCGCGCGGAAACGTAGTAGACATCGCGCTGATTTTCTCTAAACAAAGTCGGGCGCGCTTTTTCGATACTCAAAGTTCCAAAGGCTTTTAGCGGAACGATTTTGTTGTCAAGGCCGACGGGAAGAGCCTGAAGATCCTCTAAACTACTAACGTAGTTATCGGGATATTTAAGATACATACTCAGGAGCTGATTGTTGAGCGTAAAATTTTGCACCCATTTGCCCCGAGTTGCAACACGTGTGAGGTCCGCAAGATCAGGCATCGTGATGGAGCGACCATTTCTCTGCCGTTGAAATAAGTCTAAGTCGGGCTTGAACAAAATCGATTCAGCTCTATCAACTCCGGGGCGCGCTTGAAGGCGCGGGAAAATACGTTTTTCTTCAAAGGTGTCTTTGAGCTCTTTGGCATAACGAGCTTGATCTTCGGCAGTCCCGCCACGCACGCTGACCAAAAGATGAGGTGCCCATGGCAGCGGCAACTCTGATGGGTTCCAGGGCATAACGGTGTAGCCGGTCGCCGGCGTGTTAGGGAAAAGCGCCTCGAGCTTTTTCCAAACATCGCCCATTTGCGTTTTGTCTCGGAGGCGAAACATCAAAGTGGCGCGATTAGGGCCGTTGATTTGAATGAAGGTGTAAAGAGCACCTTCGCCGAGGGCATCGAGAGCTCGCGCCTCTGTTTCGTCGCTGAGAGCCTCCATCTGCTTAATGAGAGTGTTGCCCTGGTTGTAGAGATTCACCATGATCCAATCAGAATCAGGGCGACCGATGACTTCTTGAGGAAGGCGAGGCACAAGAAAAGCGCAAGCAAGAATAAAACTGAGGATCAAAGTTAAGTAGGTTCCAACTTGCAGTTTTCGGCTGTTAAGGAAAATGCCAAGAGTTTTCTCATAGAAGTTTTCAAGGCGCACAAAGAACGGCTCAAGTTTAGAGTGACTTTCGTACCCACTCTCCCCTTTAAGCATCTGAAGGCGCACGGTGGGCACTAAAATCAAAGCCACGATTGCAGATAGACCATGTGAGAAAATGACGGCTTTAGCAAGGTCCCCTAGAATCGCAGCTCCTAAACCTTGAGTAAAGATCAGAGGCAAGAAGACGACGAGCGAAGCGATGGTTGATGCTATAATCGGAAGCTTCACTTCGGAAACCGCTGCGCAAACAAGCTGCAGTTTTTCTTCGTAATTGAGGCGCCGTTTTACTTTAGAAAAATGACGAAAAATATTTTCCATGACAACGACTGAGGCATCGACATTCATCCCTGCGGACAACGCGAGTCCACCAAGGGAAATCATGTTTAGGTTCATCCCACTGATCCGCATAAGGATGAAAGCCATGACCAAGCTCATGGGAATTTCAATGGCTGCCGTCGCAACGTTTTTAAAACTGCCGATGAATAAGAAAAGAACAAAGACGGCAAGGCCTGCGGCCATTGCCACTTCTTTGAAAACGTTAAAAATTGAAGAACGAATGAACTCACTGGGCTCGACAAGGAGTCGGAATTTAATGTCTGGTGGGAGTAGGGATTTTTTAGCGTCAATGAGCGCTACTAAATCTTCCGACATTTTTTTTATGTTTCCACCCATTTTTGGAGTGGCAACCAAAAGGATGCTTGAAGCTCCACTGGTTTTGCGGATCCAAGTATTCCCGATGGGGGTCGTGAGCTCTACTTTTGCTAAACTTCCCAACTGAACAGCAGACCCTGACGGGAGTGTGATTGGGAGGCGTTCAATCATATCTAGGGACTCGGCTTGTTTGGGAACAACAATGACGAGACTTTGATCGCCAAAAGTAGCGCTCCCTCCATTCAAACCTACAAGAGTGTTTTGTAAACTCCGGTAAATATCGACAGGTAAAAGCTGCATCGATGCTAGCACATCAGGCTTGAGTTCAATCTGGATTTCTTTTTGGTTGGAGTTCCAAATAACTGCCTCATTCGCGTCTGGAATTTTAGAAAGGTCTGGACCGAAAGTGGACTCAACAATTTTGTAAACATCATCTAAAGGCCGAGACTCGCTATAGAAGGTGGCGGCGAAAAATCCGCCGTCTTCGTTATTTGGCTCTACAGAAATTCGATCTTTTGACTCTGACGGGAGGCTGGATGTAGAGCGCCCCAATGAATTTCTAACTTCATTCAATGCTACATCTGGTTTAGCGCCCCATTTGAAATACACTTCGTACTTGGCTTCGCTTTTTTCGTAAAACGCGTTGATTTTCTCAATCTCTAAATGATCACCGTTGATGGATTGTAACGAAGATTCAATGGTACGACCAAAACTGTCCAAAAATTCAGTTGAGCTCAAAGAGCCGTAAGGAACATGAATGTAAATTTCGGGCTTAGTAGAGTTTGGGAATAAAGAAATCGGAAGACTAAGACCTGAAAAAATCCCACACAATGTAAGAAGGCCGAGTAAAAGATAAACCCGAAGAGGAGACGAGTAGATATTGGACATGATCAGTTCCCCTTTTTAACTTCTGGTTTGGCCTCCTGGACCTGTACGGTTTGGTTATCAGCAATGAACTGACTCGAGCGTTCGATGATGATTTCATCAGCGACAAGTCCTTTAAGAACTTCGTACTGACCGCGGACGCGCGCTCCTAGAGTGACGGGGCGAAACTTTGCCACATTCTTGTTAAGGATTCGAACAAAAGGATCGGTGCCTCGATAAACAACGGCCGTCTCTGGAACAAGGATTCCCTTTTTTTGCCCAAGCTTGAACTCAACTTGGCCAATCCAACCCGCATGAACTTTCGACCGGTCTTCAGAATTTGCAAAGTGTAAAACGGCAGAAGCCGTTCCTGTCGTTGGAGTAATCACGGGGGAGAGTCCAAAAAGCTCAAGGCTGACTTTATCACCGGTTTCAAGAGTCATGTCTCCGGTAAGCCCCTTACGAAATTTGCCTAAATCACTGCCGGCAATTTCAATGCTGACTTGAAGTCTTGACGGATCAATAACAGTTCCAATTTTCTGACCTTTGGTGACGTGAGCACCACTGCTCACATCCAACTGACTGACAACACCACCAACGGGAGCTTGGACTCGAAAGGGCGCGTATTGATAAACGGGATCAGTCTGTTCGATCGTGAGGATTTTTTGGCCTTTACGAACTTGGGATCCTAGCGGAAGGATCTGGGTCACGACACCGTCGGTGTCAGCAAGAACGGTAGCGCTGACGGTGGATTCGACTCGAGCTGGATACGTCAAGGTCTGAGAAATCTCAACAGCCTGAATTTTCATTGGTAAGACAATCGGCGCAACTCGTTCGATCGAGGCTTGCGAAACAAAGCTCCAACTGGCGAATAGAAGCACAAAAAATAAGCTGCGTCTCATGGAACCTCCGGGGATTTTGACATCCGGGAGGCTTAACAAAATCCCCCTTATTAGGGAAGGGGGATTGTAGTTATTCTAGAGAGAAATCGAGGATTTTATTGCAACTCCCAGCAAGTTATTTTTGTCCCTTGAGAGGTCGTGTGTTCGGCGATCAACTGGTCGTTAAAAACGATTTGAAAGGTGGTCTGAAACAGCCGTTGATCTCCGCTAGAAATTGAAACTCTGGCATCTGTTTTTCCCTTAAATTCCACAAGAAGCGAGGCGTTTGCTTTTTTGAACATAGCAAACTGGGATGACGAGGTGTTTGACAGATCCACAGCAG
Organism: Pseudobdellovibrionaceae bacterium; assembly: GCA_044229295.1. GTDB lineage: Bacteria > Bdellovibrionota > Bdellovibrionia > Bdellovibrionales > Bdellovibrionaceae > JBGATJ01. The sequence goes on along the minus strand of JBGATJ010000012.1, from coordinate 42,319 downwards.
CAGACGTTGTTTGTCCACTCCTATTGATTAGGGTGCATTTAAGGCTTGAGGCATTGGTAACAGATGAGAGCAGGACCCCTAGAGTTAAGATATGAATTTTGAGCATTGATGACCTCCTGATGTCTCAGACTGATGCAAGGTGCCTGCCAATTGCCGGCTCTGGCTGAAATTTAGTGAATCACAATGAAACAGATTTTGGCAAAGGACCATTTTACTCGGTTTGGGAGCTGGCGCCGCACTTGCAATAATGAAAGTCATCTCGGTCGGGTCATCCCCCCCCCTAGGCCCGGCCGGGCCCCCCCTCATATTTAATCGTCTCATAAGATTTATTGGTTCTGTCTATTTGAACCAATATGTTTCAAATAGTCTTGTCGCGGGTCATGCAGGAGTGCTAGGACCTCCGCAATGAGTTCCAAAGTTAAAGTTTATCAGAATATTATTCGCAGAGAGATCGCACAAAAGCTGAAGCGCAATCCGCGCCTTTCTCTCAGAGCTCTTGCTAAGACCATGGACATCAATCACGGAGCTCTCTCGCAAATCTTAAACGGAAAGCGAGTGCCATCTCTTAAAACGGCACATCGGATCGTCAACGGCCTTGGAATTAATTCTGAGGACTCTCTTCGTTTTTTCGCGTCCCTAGCTCAAACTCAAAGGTCCCGCGGCTTGGAAAGGCTCAGTCCCGCCTTTTGCAAAGGAAATCTTGAACACGAAATCGTTTTAGCCGATCAACAAATTCATTCCTTAATTGGGGAATGGTACCATCTTGCCATTCTCGAAGCGACTTATCTGCCGGGTTTTCAGGCCGATCCCGTTTGGATTTCTAAAAAGCTGAACATCTCTCAAACTCAAGCACGAATTGCGCTTGACGAGCTTTTGGATTATGGGCTTTTAGTCTCCGAAGCTGGAGGTTGTGTGAAACGCGACCCTTATCTGACGATTGATACAAATACGACCTCGGTGAAGAAAAAAGAACTTCAAACGCAGATATTAAGCAAGGCCATTGAATCCTTAGAGCGCGATCATATCGATACGCGGTGTATGAAAGCCGCAACCTTCGCTATTGATCCAGAAAAACTCCCGATCGCTCGCGAAATGATTGATTCTTTTTTGCAGTCCATGTGTACGTTGCTTGAATCGGGTCCGCGAACGCACGTCTATAATTTAGGCGTTAATCTTTATCCTGTTAGTCAGTGAAACAAATAAAAAAAAGGAGAATCGAAATGTCTATGTTAGTGAAAAAATCAATCTGGTCTTTAGTTCTTGCCGCCACGGTTTGTCCGTTGGCTCATGCCGCTGGTACCTTTTCTGGCGGTCGTGGAGGAAGATATGAGGGCGGTGGCGCTGTCGCTGACCTTCCCGCGCTGACATGCTCCCTTCGCAATCTCCAGCGCGCAGCATTCGTAGTAAAAACATCTGCGTCAGATCGCCAAGGACGGTCAACAGCATACATTTACACCACCGGTCCCGATGACGTGTTGGTAAATTCGGGAAAATTTTTCGCTCAGTGGACACCTGGCGGGAATGATTTTAGCCTGCATACCAACGACTACCTTCTACGGGTGTTCGGTTCTACCGACGATCCTGCAGGTCGTTTGTATGCCACTTTCGAATATGCTGGATCTGATCAGCTCATTCTTCTCTGGTGCTCAAAAGCGAAGTAAAAGGATCGCCCCAGAGTTGTCCCAATCTGAGACAGCCGCTCTCCGTTTCTAACGAACCTCCTGGGTACATAGATATCAACGAGGCCAAAGCTCCATGCTCCATGTGAGTTGGCCTCCAAAGGTGAGGTTTGCCACATGTATGTGGAGCTTCGTGGCGAACGGTATCCGATTGACTGCTCTCTCGTGAAGGGCCAATGCCCAATGAAGAAAAAGGGTGTTGCAGATGGGGACCGGTGTTTTATGGAGCATGCAGCAAATCCTGCATGGCTTAGGTCAGATGATCGTCGCTGGCACAATCCTCTAGAGGACGCTGCCCAGTAACTAAACGAGTAGCCAAAGACTGCCAATCGCCGGCTCCGTCTGAAAATTAGTGATCCATTCTGAAACAAAAAGCCTCCCAAAACGCTCACCGAGACTTCAAGTTTGGCGCTTCAATTGCAATAGTAAAAGTCATCTCGGTCGGGTCATCCCCCCCCTAGGCCCGGCCGGGTCCCCCCCTCAAATTTTACTCGGCAAATTAACCATGAGAATTCCTATTTATAGATGGAGGTTTTTATGTCGCGACAACTTAAAATCGTTTTTTCTCTCGTCACTTTATTTTCAATCCAAAGTTTCGGTGCCCCCGATATTCTTTGTAGATCCGAGAATGGACACTACGTCGTTGACTACCGCGAATCTCTTAAGTCTGTCTTTCTTTCGACAAAGACTCAAAAAGACATTCAACGCTACAGAGTCACCTTTGCACGAGCAAGGGGACTTGAAGGATCTGATGCGATGACTTGGGTGATGTCCCTAGAACCGAACGCAACATTTGTAGCTACGGACCAGGGCAAAGGGTCACTAAAGACGGACAATATTGCAGGTGGCGGGGTCAATCTTGTTGGCTGCGAGTTTTTCAGTCCACTTTAATCCGCAATGCTAGTAAATTGAAGGTTCCCCCCCCTGAAATTTTGGAGACATTATGGCGAGAAGTTACCTATTTCGTACGATCCGCAGAGCCTTTCAGGAGTCGCAGCCTAAAATCGATCGGCGCGAATTTCTAAAAGCGGCTGCAGTCACAACCACTGCCGTCTGGGGCTATAAGGCGTGGTCTCACTCACAAAAAGATCCTATTGCTATTTTGGGGGGCGGTGCTAGTGGACTTATCGCAGCTCTGAGACTTGCCCAGGCGGGAATCTCCGTTCACATTTACGAAGCCTCTGAGCGCCTTGGTGGCCGAATTCATACTCAACAAAAATTTAATGATGATGGGCAGTTTGTTGAACTCGGTGGAGAGCTAGTGGATACAAACCATACAAGCTTGATCAAATTAGCTAAAGAACTTGGATTAGAAATCGAAACATTTGCGGCGCCAGAAAAAGGAACTGACGAAACCCTCGCGCTTTTTGGTGGCCACATCTACGGTTACGCTGATCTCACTCGCGAAGTTGAACCGCTCATCAAAAAAGTCAGTGTCGTGAATAAAGAAATTTATGGAAACAACGATCTCTCCATCAATTATCATAATAAGTTGGCTCTCCCTAACTCTGTGAAATACGACAAGATCAATCTCAAAGAGTTTTTGAGCAAGGTCGACATGGCCAGTTGGGCTCGGAACTTGATTGATGTCGCTTACACCATCGAATACGGAGCTGAAACGGATCAGCAGTCGTGTTTGAATCTCACAGAACTCATCGATGGCGATTTATCAGATGGGTATTCGATGTTTGGCAAAAGCGACGAACTGATGAGAGTCAAAGGAGGGAGCGAGCAGATACCACTAGAAATCATGAGGCGTCTCATAAAGCTCAACGTCCAGATTCACCTTGGCCACCAACTTGTGAAGTTGGAAAACAAAGGTGGTGTTCTAAGAATGACTTTCAAAACTTCAGGAGGATCGCGCTCAGTGAGCGCAAAACAGAGCATTTGCACGATTCCGTTTACGATGTTGAGGCAGGTTGAGGGTCTTAAGAGCCTCGGGCTATCTCCAGTTAAACTGCGATGCATTCAGGAGTACGGCCTAGGATCGAATTCCAAAGTCATGTTGAGTTTCAAGAACCGATTTTGGACGCCATCCTCAACAGGAGAAGTCTACGGAGATTTTGCAAGCCAGAATTTCTGGGAGACCAGCCGCTTGCAAAAAGGAAGTAGAGGTATCCTCACAAATTACCTCGGAGGCCTAAGAGCTAGCGAAGCGACGAAAGCAAACACATCTATCGCACTCACGGACTTAGAAAAAGTCTTCGGATCAAAAGCACGTGTGAGTTATGAAAATGTCTGCACCGTCGCCAATTGGTCGAAGAGTCCTTTCCATCAAGGGGCTTACAGTTATTTAAAGCCTGGGCAGTATACAGAAATTTTCGGTTCTGCTGGCGAACCTGAGCTCAAAGGTCAGCTGCTTTTTGCAGGAGAGCATACGAGCACTGGTTTTGCAGGTTTTATGAACGGGGCCTATGAAACGGGTGAGCAAGCTGCCAAGCAACTCATCGGTCACGGGCACAAACTTAAGACCGGTAGTTGAGCTGTTGCACAAGTTGAATCAATTTTACACCTGAATTCGGGACAGCCGTCGGTAGACTCCCTTTTATTGGATCTCTTTTCCACTTATCATTAAGGTTGGAGGGGCTGATGATCCACGGATTGCTCCTGCTTTTGGTCCTTACGACGGCCAATGCCAGCAACGACGATAGAGAGTGTCGCAATCAAAACAACGAAACGACCGCCATGGGTCCTATCCGCGATCAAGGAGCTGGGGGCGATTTCGATCAGACAGGCTGGTGCTTTGCCTATTGTGGTGCAGACCTCGTATAAAGAATATCCTGGGGACGAGTTTTTAACAGATAAGATTCCTGTCTGGCGTGAAGGGCGGCCAGATCAAGCTATCAATGCAGCCATCGATAAGGCCGGAGGGTTTTGCAGCGAAGGAATCATCAAGTCTGACAATTTCGGTTTACTGTCAGTTTCAAAAGACGGGAAAGTCCAAGCCACTCAGGATAAGACGGTCCCCATGAACCTCGCTCAGTACATTTACGTCTTCAATATGTGGCACTACCACGATCCTGGAAAAACTTCTTTTCAAACAAAATCCTGCGACTTTCGCTCAACTCGCTATGGAGCCATATTTCCGGGCCAAAAGATTGAAGATATCACGGATATTTTCTACAAAACATCTGTGCCCGATGGTTTGTTTTTAGCGGGGCAGAAATTTTGTGAGGGAAAGAGAATCAATCTTCAAGAAGGAGTCAAGGCCATACGAAAAGAAGCCGATACAAACACTCTTGGAAATATCAATCAGAATTTGAATCAAGGGAAAATCGTGGCGATCAGTTTTGATCCTGGTAAACTTCCAAAAGACGGCCTTTTTGCCAAATTCTTTAGCGCCATAAGTATGGGATATTTACTCGTCTAACACGTAGTTCGCAGGATCCACGGGCACATTATTAAGTCTCACTTCATAATGCAAGTGAGGTCCTGTACTACGACCCGTGCTTCCCACAGCAGAAATCACATCCCATCTAGAAATGCGCTGTCCAGGCTGCACGTAAATTTGGGAGTTGTGACCAAATCGCGTGACCACACCATATCCGTGGTCAATAGAAACAAGCTTCCCATAACCTTCATCATACCCCGCAAAGCTCACGACACCATCAGCAGGCGCAAAAACCGGAGATCCGGGAGAAGCCGCAATATCGAGTCCGTTATGCATGACAGGTCGACCAGTGAATGGCGAAATACGATAACCAAAACGAGACGTAAACCAACCTTTCACAGGACGAATGCTTGGAGTGGCGTTGAGCAAACTTTGTCTTTCAGACAAAGACTCCCATAAATCCAAAACGCTCTGTTCTTTAAGGCGGGTCTCGTGAACGGCTTTATCAATTCGAATTGCAAGTGATGCGTAATCACGCTGACCTTCTACCGAAAGCTCGCCAGCAGATTCATCAACAGGATTTTTTTCTAGAAAAGGTTCATCTTCACGAGCCACAACTGCACTCGGCGCACGATCGGGCGGCTTTTGATCGGCTTCTTCAACAGACTGACCCACTTTTGGAAGAGGACCAATCGCAAGTTTTAAAGCGCGATCTTGGGCATCGATATTGGTGATGAGTTTCAACTTGGCGGAAAAAGTTTTGACCCGCTCAAGGCTGTTTTCAAGCGAGTTTAATTTGCTCTCGACGATCTGGAATTCTTTGCTGAGTTGAGCGTTTTCCGCGCGCAGTCTTTTGTTCTCGACAGTTTGAACAAGTAAACCAAAGTAATCTAGGACACCAGCGGCAAAAACTGTTGCAAAAAGAATTGCGAGCACGCCTCCGGCTCGTAACCAAGTTGCGGGAATGACGATCTTTTTTGCCTCCCCTGCTTGATTACTGACCAGGAAGAGAGTGTAGTTCTTTTTATTCAATGCGTCTCCTCAGACTTCGTTGTTTTTTCACTACTCTCATCCCTTCCCTGTTTCCAGCAAGTCAAATCTGCTGAATTTTTCGTCTCGCGTTATTCGGGACCTTCCAGGAACTGAATGAAGAGCACCGTGACGTTGTCATCTCCACCATTTTTTTTGGCTTCGTCGATACATTTTTTGACTACGTCCTTCGGTGGATTCTTCGCGATGATCTCGCTGATTTTATCATCAGTGACCAAACCCGAGAGTCCGTCGGAGCAAAGTAAAAAACATTCGCCAGGATGTACTTCTCTTTCAATAATGTCACATTCGATGTCTCTTTCATACCCCACACTGCGGGTGATGACGTTTTTCCCGACGAAATTCCGAGCTTGGTCTACGGTCAAAAGTCCAGCTCTGATTTGTTCATTGATGAGTGAGTGATCTTCAGTGAGTTGCCAATAATTTGGAAGTTTGAACATGTAGGCTCTAGAATCTCCGACGTTAGCAAGGTACAATAAAGGAGATTTGAAGTAGGCCGTCACCATTGTCGTACCCATCCCAGATAACTTTTCGGCCTCTCGTAAGGAGCGATCGTAAATACGATGGCTGGCTTCCGCATAGGCTCTTTTTAAGAGATCACGCGGAGATTCACCGTCGGTACTTTTTGCAACAACCTCTTGCATAGTTTCGACGGCGATAGAGGATGCGACTTCACCACCAGAGTGCCCTCCCATGCCATCAGCGACAATAAATAAACCGAGTCCCTTGTCGACAAGATATGAGTCCTGATTTGATTCACGCTTAAGTCCACGATCTGTTTGGCACCATATTCCGATTTCCATAAAATGATCGTACTACCTCAATTTAAGCGACTCAAGGACTCAATTTTCAAACTCAAGGGACCGATAAGACCTATGAGGATGGGGTATGATGTTTAAGAAGCTTAAAATTTCAGTAGGACTCTCGCTCTTAGTCCACTTGCTGTTGCTTCTTTGCCTGTCAATCACAACTCCACCCGATCGAAAGTCCAAAAAAGAAAACGTCATCAGTGTCGAGTTTTTAGACACCAAAAACAAGAAAACCCAAGACCCCAATCTCAACGATGCTAAACAGATTGTTGACCAAGGTCCGGCGGTAAATCAAGAGATTGATGAAAAAGCGAAGTATTTAAGTGAGCACAATCAAAAAGTCGTGAAGCAAACGATTGCTCCTCAAAAGGGGGCATTTCAAAATGTGAGCGAGAACAATCCGCTTCCTGGGCAGCAGAAAGCGCTTCCTGGCGAAAAAAAATCTCAGCCTGAAAAAACAGTTGCTAAGAAAACTCAGCCGTCGGAAAAAACAGATGCGCAAAAAGGCGAGATGGCGAAGTTTCTGCCTGGGTTTGACTTCAAGGCTGCGCTTCAAAAACGCGACACCCAAGAGCGGAACTTTGAAAAACAAGTGACGGCCGAACACAAGGCTGCTCAAGATGGCGAAAATGGTGGTGGGCCTTCGAGCCAAACTAACGATTATTTGAAAGATGTGGATAAGGGCGCTCAGACGTTGCTCAGCACTCGGGAGTTTGTTTACTTTTCTTATTTCAACCGTATCCGAAATCAGCTCAGCCAGTATTGGGAGCCGATTATTAAACAAAAAATCACGAAGATGTTTAAGCAGGGTCGGACTCTGGCTTCAACCGATGATAAGATTACTAAAGTGATTATCGTGCTGAACACGCAAGGCGTGCTTGTGAACGTGCAAGTGATTAATGCTTCGGGCGTGAGTGATCTTGATGATGCCGCGGTTGAAGCTTTCAAGGCGGCAGCTCCTTTTCCAAATCCTCCAAAGGGGATTGAGGAAAAGGATGGGACGATTAAGATCCGCTGGGATTTTGTTCTTGAGGCTTGAGCTCACTCACCAGCACTTGCTGGGAGGACCGGAATTGAGCGCTGCTTTGTATCTTGATTCGCGGGACACGCAGAACCCACATCCCAATAGTTCAATCCTTTTGACTTAGCTTCAGAAAGAATTCCATCCATTAGCTGGTACCGGGCTCGAGCGTCTCGGTTTAACACCACGTCGTCGTTTGATTTCTTAATTTCACCAAATATTTCCTTTGCGGCCTCAAGCTGACCCGATGGGAAAGAGGGATTTTTTTATTGGTTTTTAGAGACACTGGGACATCGCATCGAGATCCCTAACCCACTACCTTTTGACCTCCGCACAACCATGGCGTAAGTATGGAGGATTCGGTCAAGAAAACAAAAGGAGCCTTCGGTGGAAAAACTCCATGAAAGCCGCGAAGTTCTAAACAAAATTGCAAAGCGGGCGCACTACCTCGCCACCCAAATGATCTATCAGGCGAACATTCGCAAAGACAAAGAGAAGGGCGACCCTAAAGTCGGTGGTCACATCTCTGCGTCGGCAAGTTCGCTGCACATCATGGGGGCCATTCACCTCGTTGCCAAATCAGGTTTTGATCACATCGCTAACAAACCTCACGCCTCCCCCACTGACCACGCTTACAACTACCTGCTCGACTTGCTTCTCAAAGACGATCACACGCCTTTAAGTTTGGAAGAAAAAAATCAGGCGATGATGGGTCTTCGGCATTTTAGCCAAAACGGCGAATACGTATTTCAATCTTACCATTCAGCCTACGATCCAGATCATCACAACTTCTTTCCTTCGGGCACTGTTGGCATTCCGCCGGTACAGGCCGGTTACCTTGCACTGGCTTATCGGTTTGCCAAAGAGCATGGGTATGAAGTCCCCGATGCTCACTTTTGGGCGGTGTGTGGTGATTCTGAATTTCGTGAAGGATCTCTTTTTGAAGCGATTCCGGATTTTGCCGAGCGCGAGATTGGCAACCTCACCTGGATTTTGGATTACAATCGCCAAAGCTTAGACGGTCATCGCATCACAAATCGTGAAATCATGGACGGCACCGATGCGGATCGCGTAGAGCGAACTCTGACGGCCAATGGTTGGGAAGTCATTCAGGTTCGTCACGGACACATTCGCCAAAAGTTGTTTAAAGATCCTGGTGGAGACGCTTTTAAAAAATTCATTGAAGATGAGCTTGAGGATTTTGAGTTTCAAGCCCTGCTTTTAGTTCAGGACATGAAGGCTCTTAAAAAGGGTCTTACCAAAGAGCGCCCTGCTCTCAAGAAGTTTTTAGAGAACGTCGATGATAAAGAACTCTACGAAGGGCTTCGCGATCTTGGCGGCCACGATATCGTAGCCCTTGCAGAGGCCTTTCAACAAAGTAAAAAAAGCAAACGAAAGCCTACATTCATCATCGCGCACACACTCAAAGGATGGGGCCTTAAGTGCGCGGCCTCTCCCGGCAATCACTCGGCTCTCCCATCGGCCGAAGAAATGGTCGAACTCCAGGCCGCTCAAGGCATCAAAGGACCAAGCCTTTTTGCCCCACTTGCGGAGTCAACTCCAGAAGGCCTGTTTCTTAAGAAACGACGAGCTGATATTTTTAAACAAATGCAAAGTCAGTATGATCTTAAGAAAAAAAATATGGAGCTCTTTAAAACCAAACTTGGCGAGCACGGCGAAATTCCGCCCACTTTGGATATTGCAACCAAACTTGCAAGCTATCCCCACACCCAGTGGATGCTTGGGCAGCTGACTGCTAAGCTCACTAGGATTGCAAACACACCGACAACTGAAAAACAGCTGGCTAAAAATCAAAAGGCTCTCACTGCCCAAGAACTTCCTTGGAAGTTGCCTGGAGAACTTCTTGTGTCAATGGCGCCTGACGTAGGGACAAGCACGAATTTAAATCCTGCAATGGATGGTAAGATTTTTGGTGCTCCTGTCGTGCAAGACTACGAGACAGATTTTGGCGTTAAAGACACAAAAACTCCGGACCTCGTTCCTGGTGAAGAAGTCTCCGATCGCTACCTCAGATTTGAAATCACCGAGTGCAACGTGATGTCTTGCGTGGGATCTTTTGGAAAAGTTCGAGACTTGCTTGGCGTTCCGCTCATTCCACTGATGACCGTTTATGATTTTTTCGTGAAACGTGCCCTTGATCAATACTTCTACAACCTCTACTGGAAATCCAGTTTCATTCTGGTGGGGACTCCCTCGGGAGTGACTTTGTCGCCTGAGGGAGCACAGCACGGATGGAAGTCTGACATTCAAATTCCAAATCAGATCACATGGGAGCCTTTTTACTGCGTAGAACTTGACTGGATTCTCTGTGACTCGATCAGACGACATGTTCTTCACGATAATGAAGGTCGCAACGGAGTTCTCATCCGCGGCGTAACTCGTGGAATTGAGCAAAAAGATCTCATTTCACTCTTGAAACGGCAGGCAAGATTCAAGGCCGATCTCAACGGACGCCTCCTTCACCTCGCGGAATATCCTATGGAAGAAGCCGCCGATGAATCGCAAATCGAAAGTATTTCTGAAGAAGAAATGATGAAGGCCATGCGCGAAGATGTTCTCAAAGGCGGTTACTATCTCATCGATTACCGTCGGTATGCTGGCTATGAACCTGGTGACAACGTCGTGAATATTATTTCGATGGGCTCACCTACAACCGAGGCTATCAAAGCCTCCCATGAGCTTTTGGCGCGCGGGATTTATGCGAACGTCATTGTTGTTACGAGCCCGGATCTGGTTGCTGGGAATTTAGGTCACGAAAATGACTATGCCTATCTCAAGCAAGGCCTTGGGATAAATTCTCAACTTTATCTCAAAGAAAATCAGGAGCTTTCAAAAGCAGATCTGGCCGTACTCTCAGGAAGACGTATTCCCATAGTTAGCGTGCATGATGGGGAACCTGGTTTGTTGGATAATCTCGGATCCATCGTTGGTGTCAGACAAGAGTCTCTTGCAGTCAGGAAACATTCTAAATGCGGAAGACCAGCAGACGTTTATAAATACCATCACATCGATTCGCAATCGATCGTTGAGACCGTTGGTAAAGTTTTGTCTGAAACTGCGGTTGAATCGGTGCAGGTCCTTAGAGAAGCACTTACCGATGCCTCTGGAGATACAGCTCAAGACTGGCGAAGCTATTGGCCTCAATCCGGGCTTCAGCAGAAACACTAGTGTCTGACCTCAGACACTACCCAAGTCAGAACAAAAAAAGAACCGAAACGGTTCTGCTTGTTCCATTTTTCAGAGCTAAACTGATGGAAGTTAAGCATCACATTGATCTTCTCAATGAGATGGGCTTTGACGTCTCTGTTCTTGCACTTCAAGAAGAGCCCCATTCTCTTTCGCAAATTCCTTTGACCTCCAATTTGGAATGGGGCTTGGTTTCTGTTTGGGCGGATCAAGTGGAGCTGGCTCTTAATCAACTGCCTGGTGCTAAAATCGTTTTTACAATGTCGAACACGAGCGCCGCTGCGATCATTGCCATCGCACGTCGAAATGCTGAGGACATTAAGTCTTTAGTTTGCGACAGTGGTCCTGTGGCTTCACTCTGGCCCGCGGTTTTGAATCTGTACACTTATGCTTACCCTGTTGCCTTTTTACCTGAGCGCTTGCTGAAGTCTGCGATCGGTACCGTGGTGTGGGCCTCAGATTACTCCCGAAGGCTTCACGGATCCCTCGATCGCTTTCCTGAAGGTTTTCGAGTTTTATCCATTCGCGGATGGAAAGATCGCCTTAACTCCGTGGAAAATATCGATCGCGTTTTTGAGCCTCACCATCAATTAAACTGGCAGAAGCTCGCGTTTGTGGATTCTGATCATGTTCGGGGGCTGAAGGATCATCCGCAGGAGTATCGAGAGGCCCTTGAGAAATTTCTTAGGTCTTCGAGTTAGGTTTCCAATGCGATGTCTCTGGGAAAGGGATGTCTGACCAACCAGACTCACTGAAACTGACTGACAAATTTATCAAATCAATCTCGCCAAAAACCACGCTCACGCCAACCGCCTAAAATAACTTGATCGAAACCGAAAGCCCCTCATGAGTTGGGATAATCACCGTCTGAAACCGACTAGGGTCAGTCACACGTTTTAAAAACTCTCCCATTTTTTCAATCTGCGACTGCCCATAGGCGTGGTTATCTTCACCCCAAATACCGCCACCTAAAAACACATTGTCGGCAAAAATCAAACCACCTTTTTTGACATTTTTCTCACACCAATCCAGATACTGAGGGTAGGCCGCTTTATTGGCGTCGATAAATACGCAATCGAAGGGACCCTTCAACCCAGAAAGTAATTCTGGTGCATCCCCAACGAGAGACTGAATTTTTGTCGTCGATTCTTGGTTCCACTTGGCGAAGATTTCCTGGGCCCGCCTAGCGTGATCGGCATTATTATCAAGAGTCAAAAGCTGACCTTGATCCCCAAGGCCTGCTGCTAACCAAAGTGCTGAGTAACCCGTGAAGGTTCCAATCTCCACACAGGTTTTGCATTTTTCTCTTTCCACAAACCACTTAAGGATTCCACCTTCATGGGCTGAAATGGACATAAAGGACTTGCCGAAATCCGCCGCAGCTTTTTTGGCCATTT
>JBGATJ010000012.1:0-29789 GCA_044229295.1 Pseudobdellovibrionaceae bacterium | reverse complement strand
CTCTAGTTTGATTCTCACGCATTTTTCGTTTTTAGCTGAACCCGTTGTATAAAGGCAAGATTCCTCTTAAAATAAAACGGGGGGAGGAATCTTTGGCAGAACAACTCCTTGAGGTTCGGCGTTTAAGCACTGGTTTTCAGACCGACGATGGATTTCTGCGTGCTGTGGATGATGTTTCTTTCTCGATACGTGCCGGCGAAACTCTTGGTATTGTTGGCGAATCTGGCTGCGGAAAATCAGTGACGTCGCTGTCCCTCATGCGTTTGATCAGTGCCCCTGGAAAAATTGAGTCTGGCGAGATTTTTTTTGAGGGCAAAGATCTTTTGGCGTGCTCTGATAAAGACCTACGTCACATTCGTGGCAATCGTATGGCCATGATTTTTCAAGAGCCAATGAGTTCACTAAACCCCGTTTACACTTGCGGCGAACAAATTCAGGAGGTCGTCGAGCTTCATCAGAAACTTCCAAAGTCCCAGGCTCGCAAAAAATCCATCGAACTTTTAGAGCTCGTGGGAATCCCTTTTGCGCAACGCCGGGTGGACGACTATCCCCACCAACTCTCGGGAGGTATGCGCCAACGAGTGATGATCGCGATGGCCCTTACCTGCAGTCCGCAGCTTCTTATCGCCGACGAACCAACCACGGCATTAGATGTCACTATCCAGGCACAGATCCTAGATTTGCTAAGAAGGACTCAGTCAGAGCTAAAATCGAGTCTGCTTTTAATCACTCATGATCTTGGTGTTGTTGCAGAAATGTGCCAACGCGTCCTGATCATGTACGCAGGTCGAATCGTCGAGCAAGGTCACGTTGAAGATATTTTTTACCGGCCCAAACATCCTTACACCCAAGGTCTTTTGAGCTCTATTCCGCACTTTGAAACTGGTCAGCGACTCAACCGACTAAAAGCAATTTCGGGAGTCGTCCCTAATTTGGGCGCGAAGATAACGGGATGTCGATTTCAAGATCGGTGCGAATTCAAAAAAGACGTCTGTAAAACTCAAGATCCCGCGCTACGCTCTATGTCCCCTAGCCAAAGCGTTGCCTGCCACTTTCCGCTCAATCAGGAAAAGCCCTCATGATCCGAGTTGAAAACCTCGTAAAAACCTTTCCTCTTTCTGGAGGCCTTTTCGCTAGCGAAGTGGCGACCGTCAAAGCGGTTCAAGGCGTTAGCTTTGAAATAAAACGAGGTGAGACCCTAGGTCTTGTGGGAGAGTCTGGCTGTGGAAAATCCACACTCGGTCGATGCTTAGTAAGGCTATTGAACCCAACCTCGGGAGAAATTTATTTTAACGAACAAAAAATCACCCATCTCAAAGACGAAGAACTGCGAAAGTTAAGACGAAAAATCCAAATGATCTTCCAAGATCCATACTCAAGTCTGAATCCAAGAATGACGGTGGCAAACCTCATTGAAGAACCGCTGATCATTCATAGAATGTTTGAAAGTAAAAAAGATCGCACCGACCGAGTCTCAGAATTGATAGACCTTGTGGGCCTTCGGCAAGATCACCTTACGAGGTATCCTCACGAATTTTCAGGAGGCCAGCGCCAGCGCATCGGAATCGCGCGCGCCCTAGCTGTTGAGCCGGAGTTTCTTGTTTGCGATGAGCCTGTATCGGCTCTTGATGTCTCTATCCAAGCCCAAGTCATCAATCTTTTGATGGATCTTCAGCAAAAACTTGGCCTCACTTATCTTTTTATCGCCCACGATCTTAAGGTGGTGGAGCACGTTTCTCACCGAGTTGCCGTGATGTACTTAGGAAAGATTGTTGAAACAGCTCAAGCCGATGCGCTTTATCTTCATCCTCAGCATCCCTACACCAAAGCGCTATTGTCAGCAATTCCGCGCCCAGATCCCCGCCGTCAAGAGACTCGAACAATTCTTGTGGGTGATGTGCCTTCGCCTGTCTTTCCGCCGTCGGGGTGCCACTTTCACACACGCTGCCCAATCGCTTTTGAGCCGTGCAAAAAACAAACGCCGACTTTGGAAGAAAAGTCGGCGTCTCATTTTACATCTTGTTTAAGAGTTAATTCAGAGCTTTGATTTGTTCAAACGTGTAGAACACGATATCGCCTTGGGGATTGACCATGAGCCAAATTCCAGTGCGGGGATGGATCGCAACCACATAACCACGAACGCCATCGTTAAGAACTAACTGTTGCTCTACGCAAATTTTCTGAGCACAACCGTGCGCTAAAAAGATTTGTGACAGTGGATAGCTAAAAAGATTCGCCCAACCGTCAAACTGGATCAGAGCGATCTGAGCTTTCGGATCTACTTTAACAATGATTCCCCAACTAGCATCGCTTGTAAGAACGCGCTCACCTAAATTAAAGGCAATCTTTGGAGTTGGGGCCGCTGGCTTTTTGGGAGCCTCTTTAACAGGTGCAGGCGCGGGGGCTGGAGCTGGTTCAGGCGCAGGCGCTGGCGGAGCTTTTGGTTTTTTGGCGGGGGCTGGAGCCTTTTTTACGGGCTTTTCTTTTTCGCATTTGCAAGGCTGCTCTTTGGTTGGTGCTGGAACGGCCTCTGGGGCTGGTGCAGGCGCGGGAGCAGGAGCCGGGGCTGGTTCAGCTGCCGGAGTTTGCTCCGGATAATCGCCGAGCAAAACAATGCGCAGAATTTTTACTGTGCCATCAAAAACCAACTGAACGTCACCAGCCGCAGGAGAGTTGGCTACTGGAATTGCGAGCTTATCGTATGTTTTTTCGCCGTTGGCTTCGTAGTTTGACGGGTCCGGTTTAACGATGAAAGAATCCACAAACTGAGTTCCAACGTACAAGAAAACGGAACCACCTTCGTCAGTCCCTTTGGCATAAACCTCGATAGAACTGAGTTTGAACTGAGTAGAATCGATATTTGGCTGCTTCTCGGCGATAGAAGCTTTTAGATCTACGGGAAATTTTCCGTCTTGGACAGAGTCTACCTTGCGACCGTCGAACTCGAGAACTAGACGGCCCGGTACAGCGCTCGCTGGAAGCGTGTAAAGAGCTAAAAATACAGATGTTATTGAAGCAAGCCGGCGTAAAGACATATATACCCCACAGTGATTTAGGCGCGAATATTGACAAATCGCGTTGATATCTACGCTATGAGCTAAGACGGATTACAGCGAAATACAAGGCGTTTTTGCGGCGATGCGTCTTTTGAAAATTGGAGCCTGTAAATTTTTACTCCCTTACGAAGATGATGACGGGCCTGGATGGATGGACTTAGGTGGGCGACCCGAAGCCGCGGCCGTGGCTGGTCAATCTGCATGGCCGCTGACTTTCAAGTTTCTGAAAAATGCGTTTTAAGGAGCTGCCTCAAACACGCAAGTGTAGTTTTTCGAAGCTTTCGAGCAGGACACTGTTGCAAGGCCCGAAGAAAAACTGGAGTTGCCGGTAGTTCCTCCTTCTAAAAAATCGATAGAGCTGATTTGGTCTCCCGCCTCTCCTACGAATTTAATATTTTCTTCGGAGTTGTCGGGGTTACTCAAAGTACATGTGTCGTGGACTTCAACCAATTCAGGCTGGCCAAGGGGTTCAAAACGACTGCACCTCACGGCCACTTTGCCCGTAGCAAAAACAGAATTTCCATTAGCTCCCCATTCTAAGAATTTAAGAGTCACAATCTGATCAGCCAACGGACCTTCAAAAAAGTTAGAAGCCTGCGCCACCGAGAGCGAGAAAGTCGATATTAATGTACAGATCAAAATTTTCATTGGAACCTCCTATTGCGGAGGAGACCTAACACGGACGGAAACCGTTTTAAAGGGCTAGCTTTGAATTTCGTCGAACACCTGTTGAAATCTGAGGTGGCCAATGTCCATCAAATTCTCACGCCATTTTAAAGAGTCTGGGAAAAATACGCCCTTAAACTTCGTCTTATCGGCTTTTGAATCGCCGTAAAAGTGTTGATAGTTTTCACGCTGCAAACTCTTAA
Organism: Pseudobdellovibrionaceae bacterium; assembly: GCA_044229295.1. Classification (GTDB taxonomy): domain Bacteria; phylum Bdellovibrionota; class Bdellovibrionia; order Bdellovibrionales; family Bdellovibrionaceae; genus JBGATJ01. The sequence continues at coordinate 25,864 of JBGATJ010000012.1, read as the reverse complement.
GAACACGAAACAAATTCTCCGTTCCAAACTCTTGGAGAAAATAAAAGACATTCCAGGTTGTCTCATCGCGCAGGCCTCTAGACCAGTAACCTTTGTTCTCGTAGCTGCCTTCGTCCTTTGAGGATTGCACGACTGGCTTTTTAATGACTCGAGAAAAAAACTCTAAGTGCTCTTCTGTGATCTCTTGATCTCCGTAAAGAGTTTCACCCAGAAATGGGCCAAGGCCCGTATGAACATCAATGGCGTAAAGGTTTTTGATTTTTGGGAACAGGTGAGCAACGGTCTTTCTGATGGTAACAATCTCAATTGGATTTTTGAGGCCGCAGTAGAAGAGTCCTTGGGGAAATTCTTTTTGACCTCCAGAAATGGCCTGCACCATTTCGTTCTTGCCTATTTTCCGAGCCCAGTAAAGCGCCTCAAAAACACCTTTAATCTGTTGCAACTTTGAATCTGGCGCCAGGAGTTTGGAAAAATACCGATAGCCGTAGTTTTGCATTTGCTCGCGATCACGGCCTGCAAAATAACTCCGATTGAGATCTACGTTTTCGAAATTGGTTCGCCGAACCCAAGACATCCCATAAGGATTTGCACAAAGAACAAAAACAACTCCACACGAAGAATCCTTAAACTGGTGAGAACCATAGATGCGATCTTGAACCAATGCTCCTGCATAGCCCTCGACACCATGGATTCCCGAAACATGCAGAAGAACTTTACTCGCATCTTTAGGACCAGCGTAAAGAAAATCGATGGAAAGTTCTTCACCGTTAGGTCCACGCGCAGGGTAAGAAACCTGAAGATGGCTCAGACTAGCACTTTCAGCTTTTTTTAGGAGATAACTTCGTGCTGTGAAGTACGAAGTACAAAATGAATCATTCATTGATCTTTAAAAGGGTTTTGATTGTTTTTCGAACCTTCTCTACATCAAAGGGCTTTTTGATGTAATCACTCGCTCCAAGATCAAAGGCTTTTCTTACATCACCTTCGCTCGTCTGCCCCGAAATAAAAACCAGAGGCAGTTTTTGCAGATCACGATGATCTCTCATAAGCTCAGCAAGTTCAAATCCGTTGATCCATGGCAAGCCAACATCCAGGAGAATCAAATCGATTGGGGAGTCATCTAAGACCGTAGAAAGTTGAGTTGCATCGGCCGCCATTTTTACGCCGTAGCCGTCAGTTTCTAAAATTCTTTTGAGAGAGCTTCGCATGGTCTCATCATCCTCGATAATGAGAATGCATTTGGGATCAGGTTTGCGCTTCGCCCCTCGAAAGTCGTTGAGGGAGACGACTTGCTGCTCAGCAATTTTGGATTTGGCGATGCGTTCGATCTTTTGTAGTAAATCACGAGTTGTGAACTTCTTCATGGGCTCCTCGGTGTTACACTCTTAATGCTCTTGGGACTCCAACCATCTTTCTGCATCAATTGCAGCCATGCACCCCGTCCCCGCTGCCGTGATTGCCTGTCGGTAGTGAGGGTCGGCCACATCTCCGGCCGCAAAAACGCCAGGAATGTTGGTGTAGGTCGATCCTGCTCGCGTCGTCAAATAGCCAACGTCGTTCATCCCCAAAACGCCTTTGAAAAGTTTCGTGTTAGGTTGATGACCGATCGCTAAAAATAGTCCTTGAACTGCGATCTGACCCACGTCCTTTGTAACAGTATCTTGAATTTTTAAACCTGTCACAAATTTCTCATCTCCAATGACCTCAATCACTTCTTTATTCCATAGAACATCAATTTTTGGATTTTTTAGGGCCCTTTCTACCATGATTTTCGAGGCACGGAACTCATTTCTGCGATGGATGATATGAACTTTCGAAGCAAATCGAGTTAGAAAATTGGCCTCTTCCATTGCGGTGTCTCCTCCACCGACGACAGCGACCTCTAAATTCTTGAAAAAAGCGCCATCACAAGTGGCGCATGCAGACACGCCCTTGTTGTAGTATTTTTTCTCTGTTTCAAGGCCTAAATACTTGGCGCTGGCGCCAGTGGAAATGATCACAGTTTTTGTGAGATGGAGCTGCTGCCCGATCCAGACTTTAAAAGGCCGCTCGGAAAAATCCACTTTCGTCACATTCTTAGTGATGAATTTGGTGCCAAATCTCTCTGCCTGTTTTCGCAAAACGGAAATAAGGTCTGAGCCCGTAATTCCATGTTCAAAACCGGGATAATTTTCAACTTCGGTCGTTAACATGAGTTGGCCGCCGGCCTCTTCGCCTTCGATCATCAGTGGTTCAAGGCGAGCCCTTGATGCATAAATTGCCGCGGTCAAGCCGGCAGGTCCTGAACCAATAATGATGACATTTTCTACTTTATTTTCCAAACTTGCTCCTTTAAAAACGCTGACTTAAATCCCGAATGAGGTCTTCGGCCACGACCTTCGGAGTTTTCACTAAACCAGAGCTCTGACGCGGCCACGCACTCTTGGGTAACATGTCTGTATCCATATACCCTGGACTAAATAAAGTCATCCCCGCAGGAGGACTTTCTGTTTGCACTGATGTTACCCATCCCCGAAGGGCGTGTTTTGCTGCCGCATAAGAGGCCGCAAGACCGTCAGCACTAGATTCAGCAATGGCTGAACCGATGAATATCAATTCTTTAAGTTGCAAAAAACCATCGCCACGGTCCTTCATCGACAAAATATGATGTCCCAGCTGACAGGGGAATAAAAATCCTACCTGAAACGCCCAGTGATGGTCCCTCCATTTTTTTTTCCAAAAGGCCCCATGAGGCCCTCCACCAGCCACATAAATGATATGAGTGGGATCAAAATTTTGGAGCGAAGGCACGAGCGAGGCCAAGCTTGCTGGATCTGCAAAATCCATGGGCTCTAAAACTACAGAACCAGGCCAACTTTTATCAACGAGAATTTCGTCTCGGAGATCTGCAAGCAAGGCTTCTTTTCTGGCACTCAAAAAGAGTGCATCACACGGGAGCACATCAGTAAATTGAAGCGCAAGAGCCTCTCCCAGACCGCGACTTGCGCCTAAAATTGCGGCACGAACGTTTGGCTTTTTCATCGGATTCTTATAACCTTAAGAAGGATTTAGGAGTATCTCTTTTTACGAAAACTGGAACTCAAGTTTGAGGATTTCATGCCCACGATTTTTTTTTCTGACGGAGCTTCGCCCATCGTCCTTCCGCAGCCCACAAATTTGATGCAGGCTCTACTAGCCGCCGGCAAACCCGTTGCCTCATCCTGCAAAGGCGACGGCGTTTGTGGTCGCTGTATCATTCAAATTTTGAGCGGAGCTGAGAACCTTTCCCCAAAAAACGCCACGGAGCTTTTTTTGTATGAAAAATACCGTTTGAGAGCTGATCAACGGATCAGCTGTCAAACGGAGGTTTTGGGGGATGTTAAGGTTCACGCGAGCTATTGGTAAGGGCGGGAACTGGACCATAGTACAGGGCAGTTGAGTCAACTTAAGCATCCCAATTTGAGATTTAATTATCAAGACTCCTTAACAGCCGGGAAACCAGACATAAATAGATAATGCCGATGAGATAATTGATGAAATTTCTCTTCGAGAACTTGGACATTGTTGCGAGCACGATCGTTTTGGGGATGATCATGCTTCGTTATTTGAATCCACGAAAAAATCAGACCGTTTTTTTTGCCACCGCGATAATCTACGTCATCAGCACTTGGTTTGTTACCTATAGGGCAGAGCTCTATCTTCAGACGCAAGAAATGGAAAAGCTCCTAGGATATGCCCCTTCTTACGCTTGGGTCCTGGAAAAACTGGGGCACGACAAAATGACTGTCGAAACTAAGTCGGACGACCCCCTCTATCTACAGTTAGTCGAATATGAAAATGGTTGGCTCAAAGCCAATCCATTTGTGTCAGATATTTATACACTCAAAAGAACACCTACCGGCGACTACGCATTCATTGTTGACTCTGAAACTGACTACAACAAAGACGGTCAAATCAGTGGCGACCGAGAACAGCGCACTCCCATTGGTGAAAGCCTTGAAAGAAATCTTCCTGAAATCGAAAAAGCATTTTCTGGATCTTCAACGTTTACTAACGATCCTTACTCGGACCGCTGGGGCACTTGGGTCAGCGCTTTTGTACCTCTCTACGCCAACGGAAAAGTTGACGGTGTTTTAGGCCTCGACTTCCCTGCTCAGATCTATGTCAACGAGTCCAAAAAGGCTCGGTCCTTGATTTTGCTTTGTTCGTTTCTTCTTTTCACGACCATCCTGGGTCTCTACTACGACAAAAAAAATAAAGAAGAACATAATAAGACTCTGAACTCGGCACTGCAGAAAGCCGAGCAAGCTGCAAAAGTTAAGGCCCAGTTTTTGGCAAACATGAGTCACGAAATTCGAACGCCTCTCAATGGAATTTTGGGCATGACAAGCCTGATGGCGGACAATGATTTTACAACGGACATTGAGCAGAGGGTCGGAATCATCAAAAAATGTGCTGAATCTCTGATGAGCCTGATCAATGACATTCTTGATTTTTCTAAAATAGAGTCTGGAAAACTCCAGCTAGAAGCCATCGATTTTAATATAAAAACTGCAATTGAAGAGTCAGCAGATTTGCTGAAAATGTCGGCTGAAAACAAGGGTGTCACAATTTCAATAGTCATGGATCACTTGAATGTGACTTGGGTCCGAGGCGATCTGAATCGATTTCGCCAAGTCCTTTGGAATCTTCTCGGTAACGCTATAAAATTTACGCCTTCTGGTCCGGTCACGATTGTTGCATCATCAAACAAATTGAGTGATTCGACAGTTGAATTCAAAGTGAGTGTGATTGATTCAGGCATTGGGATTTCGCCAGAAGCTCAAGAAAAACTTTTTCAGTCGTTCACTCAAGTCGACGCGTCGACAACACGTAAATTTGGTGGGACAGGCCTTGGGCTCTCTATCTGTAAGGGTATCGTTGAAGCGGCAGGCGGCACTATTCAGGTCGAAAGCAATATGTCAGAGGGTTCAAAATTCACCTTCACAATGCTCGGGCAATCAGTGGGAGAAACTCCACTTTCGGATTTTCAAGAAAATACTCCTGAGCTTGTTTCATTCACCAAGCGCCCCTACATTGTCTTAGTCGCGGACGATCATTCTACAAATCGATTGCTCGCTGTTCAATTTCTTGAAAAGCTTGGCTACCGAGCTGATTCGGTTTGCAATGGCCTGGAAGTCTTAGACGCCATCAATATTAAAGCCTACGATGTTATCTTTCTTGACTGTCAAATGCCAGAACTCGATGGTTATTCGGCAGCACAAAAAATCCATCAAAGATATTCCAAAAACAATCGACCTTGGATTGTCGCGTTGTCGGCTGGAGTCTTTCAAGAAGATAAAGAACGATGTTTTGCAGCTGGAATGGACGATTTTGTTCCAAAGCCTTTTGACGTAAAAATGATTTCTGAGGCTCTTGAGCGGTGTCAAAAAACACCTTCAGCAGCCCCTCGAAAAGAACTCAGAAACGTTTCAGATCCCGTACGAATGAACAAACACTTCAGGGGTGATAGAGATATCATGCTTACGGTGGTTGCTGACTATTTAGCAACATCTTCAACGATCATCAAATCTATTGAAAATGGCATCCATCAAAAAGATGCCAAAAAAGTTTACTTGGGAACTCACAAACTCCGTGGCGCCATCACCAATTTCTTTGCAGTGGATGTTCAAAGAGAACTTTTAATTATCGAATCACAATGCAAAAGCGGAAATTTGGCGGGAGTCGAATTGGCCTTTCCAAAAATCGCAGAAAAACTCAAACGCCTCACTGATGAGCTGCAGGACCTCAGCCTCAAAAAAGGAGCTTAAGGATGGAAAACGAAAAGCGAGTCAATGTTTTATTTATCGATGATGATGAGTTGAATGCTCGCGCATTTGCCAAACGACTAGAGCGACGTAATTTTCAAGTCACCGTAGCAAATAATGAACGCCCTATCCTCGATCGGTTGCAAGAAGAAAAGTATGATCTCATCTTACTCGATATAGTCATGCCTGGAATTGACGGCCTCACTCTCCTTAAGCAAATTAGGACGCAATACTCTGCAGATGTACTGCCTGTCATCATGATCACGGTTGTTGATGACGGCTCCGATATATTCGAGGCGTTTGAGCTAGGAGCTAACGACTACATCACAAAATCTCTCAACATCGACGCTGCAGTAGCTCGAATCAAAGGCCACATCAATGCGTCTGAATTGCACAAAACGACAATTAAACTCCGAGAGGTTGAGGCAATTACAGCACTTGTGGTCACTTATCACCACGAGCTTAATAACCCTCTTGCAATTATCCAGAGCCATTTTCTGTCTATTTTAGACGAGCATCCAGAGATTCTAGAATCACGCAAGACTCAAATTTTAGGGGCCCTTGCTCGAATGCGAGAAACCCTCAAAGAACTAAAAACAATCAGCGAGCAAAAAGAGCTTACGTTTAGCGCGTACGCAAAAACCTCTAAAATGTTAAAACTGAAAAAATAGGTGGCAGTTATGAGTCGAATGTTCGAAACACGAAGAGTTCTCATTGTCGATGACGATCCAGATATCCGAGATATCTTAATGCAAATGATGACACAGCTCCATATCCCTTCAGAAGAGGCTAGCGATGGTAAAATGGCGCTGGAGATGATGAAAAAGCAAATTTTTCATGCCGTTTTGTGTGACATCATGATGCCAGAGATGACGGGTCTCGAATGCTTGGCGCGAGCCCAAGTGGAGGGATTCCTCACCCCGTTTGTCTTTGTCACAGGTTACGGTGACAGTGACCGTCTTTTGCAGGCCATCCGCCTTGGGGCCATAGACTTCATTAATAAACCTTTTATGAACGATGAGATTGTCGATGTGGTTTTTAGATCTTTAGAGATCGGCCAAAGGAGGATCAACTACTTTAGGGATCTAGAGGCAACTCACCCCGAGATCTTTTCACAGATCAAAAAAGGCGAAAAAATGATCTCGCTCTTAAAAGTGCAAAGTAATAAAAAACGGTCTGCTTAACTCTTTCGAAGAATCATTTGGTTGATCTTGATGCCTTGGTTGATGAATATTCTCTCAAAACCCGTGATGAAGTTTTCGTCTTTCTTACTAGACCGATGCAAATCTGTAGTCTCAAACTCTACCGTGTAAGGAGAGGCTAAAATCTCTTCGCGAGCCCATTTGTAGTACTCTAGGGAATCCGTCTTAAACTCCACAAAACTCCCCGCCTTTTGCAATTCGTAAAGTTTCGTCAAAAACTCTCGATTCAGCAAACGATGTTTGAATTTACGTGGCCGCTCCCAGGGGTCAGGAAAGTGAATGTAAACATTGTCTATCTCAGCACTGGCAAAAAGATCTTGAATGTTAAACGCATGATAACGAGCCATTCGGCCGTTTTCACATCCTAGTTTTACGGCACGGCGAATGCTTTGTATGAGAGGCTTGTACTTGAGCTCTAGACCAACAATTTTTCGCTCAGGAGCCTTTTGCGTCCGGTACGCAAAGTGATACCCGGTCCCAGTTCCAATTTCTAAATCTAAAGGGCAATGGCTAGGAGCTTCGAAAACAGTGGAGCGCCACTGTCCCTTTTTTCCGAGCACGCGCTCTTCGCTGAAGGCCCATTTTTCGTACGTGGACTCGAGGTCTTTAATGTAAACGCTTGGATTTGGAATATCTTTGGTTGGATTGAGCTTTCTTTTAATCATGTGGCCCCTCCATCATTCTTTTGACGTCAAACGTTTCGCGCTCAATGAATTTACTCTGTCTGACAGGACATGGTTCGTAGTCACAGTGCTCGCAATGTCTTCGCATACAAGGGTCAACATGGAAAGCTATCTCGCCCTCAAATGGATAGTCTCGAACTGAATCTCTTTCGAAATCTTCCATCATTTTATGGCAGGTAGCTACGTCCCAAAACTCTGGAACCACAAGATGAGCATCAATGTGATGAAACGACCCTGATCTGATCATTTTAAGCTGATGAATTTCTATAACACCTTCTTTACGATTTTTTTCAAAAGCCTCGCACAAATCACTCAAAACTTTTGGATCTTGCTCGTCGATAAGGGCTCCCACAGAGCCTCGAACAATAAACACTCCTGTCACCCCTAAGTGCCCAGCGACCAAAAGAGCCACCAAAGGATCAAGCCAAGTAATACCGGTGATACTCACGAGCGCAAGCCCCACAAGAACTCCACAAGTTGTCCAGACATCAGAAATCACGTGTGCTCCGCTAGCTTCTAGTGTGGCCGAGCGACATCTTTGACCCTCCCACCGCAGATAAAGACCCAGTGCAAGATTGATCAGACCTGCGATGCTAATGATGACAATGCCTTTACCCAAATGATTGAGCGGAGATCTATGGATCAGAGACATAATCGCTTCAAAACTAACAACGATCGCGGCAAAGAAGATGAGACCACCTTCAAAGGCCGAAGAAAAAAACTCCATTTTGCCATGGCCATAAGGATGATCAGCATCCGCAGGTTGAGCCACAAACCGAACGACAAGAAGAGCAACTCCAGATGCAAGCACATTAACAATGCTCTCAAGCGCATCAGAAAAAATAGCCGAAGAGTCGGACATTAAATAAGCAAAAAATTTAATTCCAAAAACAAAAATACTTACTAAAAGCGAAATTCCAGCGGCTCGCATTTTGGTTTTATTTTTGAATTCAGCCTGGCGACTCTGTACGATCATTGATTCTTCTTTTTTCTTAAAATTAAAGCCATGTGTTTAGAACCACGCATGCCTCGCAAACTAGAAATTTTTTGACAGATACGATAGGCTATTCTGCTTTCAAAAAATCGCTCTACAATGCTGTATTTTCGAAAATTTCTAAAGTGGACAGCAAGTTGATAGAACAGTCGATCATAGAAGTAGTCCCTCTTCATAATCTCAAAACCATTGTCGGAGACTCGCTGAGCGTAGGAATTCATATCTCTAGGATGCATGAAATCGGTCAGGATCGCAAAACTGTTTTCTTTCATAATCCGATGCACTTCACGTAGTGCCTTAACTTGTAGATCTGGCGCCAAATCCCAACCCACTAATCCATCGCTCAAGATGACAAGATCAAAACTCGCATCTTTAAAAGGAATTTCGGTGGCACTTCCGACAACAAAGCGAAAGGGTAAAGGCTGTTGTCCTCCACCGAAGTCTTTCCAATGCTGTCGGCAATTTTGAGCCGCTCTAAGAGCTGCTTTAGCAGCGATATCCATCGCATAGACGTACGGACTCAAGGTCAAGAATCGATGAGTGAGCTGTCCAAGGCTACAACCTAAATCAAGAGCCATTGAACCTTCGCCAATTAAACTTTTTGCCGCTTTTACAACATACTCATGCCTATAAACTTCAGCTGCCATTCGGCTGTATTTCCAAGGTTCAGATTTGGTTTCGTAGACTTTCTCAAAAAATTTTTTATGAGCAGGAGTTTCATTTTTGAGAAGAACAGGAATTCCATCAACAACTGGAAAGATCGAGCCCGAACTTTGCAAGCGCATTTGATTGTCGCTGAGGCTCAGCGATTCACGAGATTCTGGAGCGCAGAGTATACCTAAATTGAGAGAATTGATGTCTTGATTTTCAGTCATAAATGAAATTCATTTCTACCTTCTCTCTCGGTTTTGGACAACCTTTTTGCTGACATTCGTATTGAAAGACCTAGTAAAATGAAGTTAAATCAAGTAAGTCCAGGGATACCTTGAAAATAGACAATAGAGAGATTCGAAAAATTTTGATCATGAAGCGAGGAGCCCTCGGCGACATCATTGCCGGAACACCTGCTCTCAAGCGTTTGCGTGAAGTTTTTCCAATGGCACATATCACCCTTGTCTCTAATGCTATTGCTAGGGAGGTTGTTCCAGAAGGCACGTTGATCGACCGCCTCCTTGTATTTAAAGATTGGGCTCCCAGTAAATTTCATTACTTTAAACTCATTCGTCACCTCCGAAGCGAAAAATATGACCTTGCCATTAACTTTCGGTATACTTCCGAAGGCGATACATTTATCGCCTGGGCCAGTGGGGCTCCCATCGTTCTTGGCTTTGGCCCGCCTGAAGTGAAGTTTCTACTGACTCACAAGGCCCACGAGTTTCCCGAGCGGCGGCATGAGTATGTGCGGCACATGGACATGCTCGAGGCGATTGGGATCTTCTCCCCACAAGTTGAACCTTGGATCCATATTTCAAAAGAGGAACTTCTTTGGGCGCAAAATTTCTTTTCACAAAAAGGTCTGAACCCTACCGAAACTTTTGTCCTTGGACCTGGCGCCAGCGTGGCAACAAAGGCATGGCTCGAGGATCGATTTATTGAAGTAGGTCGTAGATTTTTAGCGTCCTATCCAAAAGCGCGGATCCTCGTTTGCTACGGTCCCATCGAAATTGAGGCCACTCGCGCTCAGCGTGTAGCAGCGGCACTAGGGGATCGCGCCTTGCTTTCACCGCCCACGACTTTAGGTCAGGTTGCCGGTCTTCTAAAAAATTCAACCCTTTGTCTCTGTAACAATTCAGGACTTATGAATATTGCTTCAGCGGTAAATCTCCCCGTGATCGTGACAAGTGTGACGGCGCCTCATGATTGGGCGGCTTGGGGTCCAGAGGCAGTGACCCTCTATCCTTATCCGTACGACAGTTTTGCAGGACTCAAGGAGTTCGACTATAAAACTCCAGAATCAGCAAAAACTCCACTCCTCGAGTCGATCTCGGTAGATTGGGTCTTTGAAACTGTCTGTCGCAAATGGGATCAATTGCATTTTGGTATAAAGTCCAGTCAATAACTCGGCGCCAATCGCCGACCAAGACATGGGGAGGAATTATGCCAGTCATGTACTACGTTTCCCATAATGATGTGAAGCTTGGACCTTTTACGATGCAAGAAGTTCGACGAAAACTCGAAAATCAAGAAATCGGGCCTGCCGATTTAGTTTTTGTCGAAGGAAAAAATCAATGGACGAAGTTAGGAGAACATCCCGATTTCCAGAGACCTCCCGAGGCACCTCCAAAAATGCCACCGCCAATGACTGCTAAGCCGGCAAAACCTCCAACAACTCCATCACCTGCGCCAATGGCAGCGCCCCCGATGACAGCACCTCCTCCGCAAGCAGTTCAACGACCGCCACCGCCAAAAGCGGCACCACCAATGAGTGAAACCTCTCACGGCCCCTCGCCCACAATCCAAATGGTTGGCGGCGTAGGAACTATTGAACTTACCGATTTAACAACGTCTGGACATTTTTCACTCCAAATTTTGTCTGATAAAATTCATGATGTTTACGCTGCCAAGGTTGTAGTTGAAGCTGGCGAGGCTACTGAGCTCAGATTCGAAGCGCCGTCAACAGCCACCGTCGGCGACGATGTTTCGTTCAAAGCCGTAGCTCACGACAGTTTTGGGAATGTCACTCGTAAATTTGATGGATCCGTAGATCTTAGCTACTCAGGAACTGCTAAAGGGCCAAGTTCAATCACGCTCAAACAAGGCGAAGTTGAATTCCATATGTCCCACACGGTCGCTGAGGTCATTAAAATTGATGTCAATTCGAGAAATTTAACGGCAAAACCAATGTCTGTTGAGTTTCGCGCAGGCCCTGCGGTTCGTCTTGTTGTTGAGTCACCAGCAAATGCGGTGGCTGGTGAGAGGATCACGGTGCAGGTGCGAGCTGTGGATAAGTTTGGGAATTTGTCTTCTGACTTCGCCTCAGACGTAAAGCTAAAAATCGACTCCTCAGCGGCCTAAGCTGGTGCCTTTGTGTGTGCGTGTCCGGTTTCGGACACCACATGCTATATATTGCTTTCAACTTCCAATAAAATCATCATCAGTGTCCGAATCGGACACTGATGCAATCAAAGGCTCCAGTTAGGAGGCTTTGCGCTTGGAACTGGACGTGTTGATCAACTCCACCACCCGCTCCGCAATCTGCTGCAGAGGAACCACCATCTCAGCGCCCCCGTTCTCGTGAGCCGCTCGAGGCATTCCATACACAACGCTCGTCTCTTTATCCTGCGCAATCGTGCGAACACCCAGCTGCCGTAATTCCTTCAGTCCCTGAGCTCCATCGCTGCCCATTCCAGTCATTACCACAGCAACTACGCTCTTTAGCCCAAGCTTTCCTGCGCTTCGGAACATATGATCGACCGATGGCTTATGACGATTGACAAGGGGCCCATCGGTGATCTGGATGATCAATTTATCGCGAGCTGCCTGCAGTCCCATCTGCAAACCACCTGGGGCAATGAGGACTCGATTAGGAGCGATTTCATCACCGTGGGCGGCCTCCTTAACTTCAAACGGAAGAAGGTCATTGAGCCTTCGAGCAAATGCTGTCGAAAATCCTGCAGGAATGTGCTGGACTATAAGAATTGGTGGGATCTTTTTGGGAAGGCCCTCGAGAACCACTCTCAGGGCCTCAGTGCCGCCTGTAGATGCGCCCAGGAGAATCAACCCTCGGTTACTTTCTGGCGAAAAATCTTTGGCCTTTCGTGTGACCATAGGTCTACCAAGGACTCGACTTTGCGCCGCCGCTTTAAGACGTTCTCGTATCAAGGGCGCAGCTTGATTGAGGGAATTCATCTCAGGCTTCTGAATGTAATCGATCGCACCAATCTCAAGAGCCTGGAGGACTTGCGGGCCCTCTTCGCGACTTACAGACGTAATCATCACTGTTGGAATTTTATATCGAGGATGAATCTTCTTAAGGAGAGTGATTCCGTCCATCTCGGGCATATGAATATCTAAAGTGATTACATCTGGTTTATGTTTTCGAATGAGGTCTTCGACTTCACTGGGGCGTTCTGCTTTGCCAATGACTTCTAGTTCCGGGTCGGCAGAAATGATTTTTTCTAACAATTGGCGAATGGTTGGTGAATCATCTACGATGAGAACCTTTTTCTTCCCTTGTGTTTTTGTTGTCGCAGTAGCAACAGCTGGATTACCTTTTTTAAGAGTCATCACTGTTCGTAATTTAGAACGAATCTCGTTACTCGCTTGTCCGATGTTTTCAAGCGACGGTTTTTCTACGTAGTCAGACGCACCAAGAGCAAGGGCCTTTTGGGCGATACTTGGGTCATCTCGATTGATCGCAGATACAATAACAACGGGCACTTCTTTATCTTTATAGGCTCCGAGAAAACCTAGTCCGTCCATCTCTGGCATGTGAAGGTCAAGGGTAATGACGTCAACTTTAGTAGTTTTTAAAACTTCAAGAGCCTGAAGACCATTGGCTGCAGTTGCGACCACTTCAAAGCCAGAGTCCTTGACGAGGATTTTTTTAAGAAGGGCCAGAATCGCCGGCGAGTCATCGACACACAAAACGCGTTTTGTAGTTTCAACAACTTTGGAAGGAACTGCGATAGGTTTTTGATTCGCTTTTTGAGGATGACAATAAACTGAGGGCCCAACCAATTGAAGAGGCAAGCCTAAACCATTGAGTGATTCAGAGACACCTAAAATCAAAGCGCCGTCGGGGCGAATGTGTTCAAGTAATTTCTGAGTGCACTGTTTGATCTGGTTGGCGTCAAAATAAATAAATACGTTTCTGCAAAACACAATGTCGAACTGTCTATTTGCCAGAAAGTCCTGACAGGCGAGGAGATTTGCTGGTTGAAAGTGACATTTCTTTTTGAGGTGATCCTTAAGCTTACTAAAGTCTGCAACATTGCCTTTTCCACGGACCCAATGATCAGCGACATACATAGCAGGAGCTTGTTTGAGCTCTTCAGACTTATAGACTCCATTTTTTGCCCACTTCACGGATTCGGGATCTACGTCGGTGCCCCAAACTTCAAAGTCTACGTCAGGCGCGAGAGCCTTAAGATGGAAATCCATAAACATAGCCAAAGAATAGGCCTCTTGACCGCGGCTTGAAGCCGCTGACCAAAGTGTGATCTTCCGATCGCCACGGGCTCTCGCCATCTCGATTTGTCTGGGAAGAAGATGGTTGAGCAAAAATTCAAAGTGCGGAAACTCTCTGAAGAAAAAAGTATGGTGAGTCGTCAGCAGGGACAGCAACGCTTGGCTTTCTGAATCCATATTTGCCCTCAAATATTCTAAGTAAGCGTCAAACGTTTGAAGGTTCAATTTAGAGAGGCGCCCTGTGAGCCGGTTTTTTACCATCTCAGCCTGTTTGGCGCCCAACTGAATTCCTGAAAGCCGAGATACTATTTTCGATACCTCGGTAACAGCAGCCTCCGCTCCATCAGAAGACAAACGATTGCCTTGCGACATCTATTCACCAAATCCAGGATCATCAGAAGAAGGCGCGGCTTCGCTTCCAGACGCTTTTCTGATAAACTGAGCTTCTACTTTTACTGGAGGAGCCTCTTCATGATGAACTTCGCGGGCTCTAGAAGCCTGCACTTTGTTCTTTTTTACAAATGGAATGATGTTTGTGTTCGACCTTTCGGTGACCACCGCACCACTTCCTCGAACTAGTTTCACCAGATCTTTAATAATCTCTTTAAGATTAGTCGACTGTACATTTAGGTTATCTGCAGCCTCCGATGACATGGTCGCGACCGTGGAGTTTTTCTGAGTCACTTGCTCTAACTGGCCTACGGCTTTGGCAATCTCACGAATTCCAGTAGATTGTTCCTGAGATGCAACCGCGATCTCGGACACGAGAACGTCAACTGATGACACGTTTGTGAGAATTTCTTCAAGAGCTTGGTTGCAAGTCGCGGCAGTCTCCGAGCCGGTAGCAACTTTTTCTTTAGCATCACTCATCAAACGATCTACCTTAGTTCGTGATTCATTGACAATAGCTTCAACTTTCCTGACAGACTCTTCAAGAAGGCTTGTAATTTCTTTCGCAGCATTTCCGCTCATTTGAGCGAGATTACCAACCTCTTCTGCTACCACAGCAAAACCTTTACCATACTCGCCTGCTCTTGCAGCTTCGACGGAGGCGTTGAAAGAGAGGAGTTTTGTTTGGAAAACGATTTCGTTGATTACTTTAGTCTTTGAACCAATGTCATTGATGAGTTGAGTGATTTCAGTCAGCTGAATGTTATTGCTGTTCATTTGATCGCCAACTTGATCGTTAGATTGGCTGATTTCGGCGATGGCCTGAATCATGTTGTCAACGATTTGTCGTCCTTTAAGGGCGGCATCTCTGCTATGAGCAGACGCTTCTTTAGAGCGATTTGCAGATTCCGCATTTTTATCAACCATGGCGCTGATCTCATCCACCGCCGCAACAGTTTCCTGAAGAGCCGCTGCTTGTTGAACCGCTCCTTCTGACAACTCAGCGCTCGAAGAGGCAAGTTTATGAGAAGCGTCAGCGACTTCATTTGAATTAGATGTCAGAGTCTGAGAAAGATGAGAAAGGGTTCTTGAAAGAACTGCCCCAAAAATAATTGCTGCTGTGATGGCAATCGCAACGCTAATTGCAAGCACTACCCAGAAATCGACTTGTGCGGATCGAATTGGGCCTAACGCCTCATCAGCTCCATCGTAAACCATGGTTCCCCAACCAACAGCGCCAATCCACTTCGGATTTTCTATATGATGGTAACCAACGAGGTTCGTGGTTCCCTCTGTTTTGTTTGTCGCTAAAGTGACACCACTTTTTCCACTAACCAGATGTTCACCCGCATCGCCCTCGGCATCCTTAACATTCACTTTCAAGAAGGTCTTTTCTAAGTCATAGACGACCTGTTTTTTTCCGCCATTGGCCATAACATTGAGATCTGCGATGATAAGGCCCTCTTTATTAGAAACAGTCACTCGAACTTTGGTTTCACCATCATCCGCAAGATCCTCGTAAATAGGGATGAGTTCTGTATCGATCCATTTTGAATTTGCACGATTTGAGATGACCCCAAGGATTTGGCCATTTCCGTCCTTGATGGTCGTTGTAAATCCCGTCATGACACGGTCTTCATTCACGGCTGCTTTCAAAAGTGGATCTACGTGCGGATCTTCAAAATAGGTACCTGAGTACCCTTTCGCTTTATCGTCAGTGAATTTTCCAGCCATTGCTGCTTTAAACCAAGGCGCCTGTGAGTAGTTGATTTGTGCAAGCTCTTTTTGGTTAATTCCTTTTCCAGCAACGTCTTTGGAATTTGAAGATACAAAATGCCCCTGTGGGTCAACGACGATAATCAAATCGTAAATTCCATAAAGAGTCACGTAACTATCAAGGTCGTCTTGAATGGATTTACTGTTCATAGACTGAATGGATTTGTTCACAGCAAATGCTTGAACATCCCCATACCTTTCATAAAACTGGGCGGCTAAAGCACTACCGAGGTCTTCAGCTGAGTTTTGAAAACGGCCGAAAACCGCGTCACGGAAATGCCCGTTGGAGCGAACCATATTGAAGTAACTTCCTCCTCCTAGGACCGAGATAACAAACAAGACCATGGCGATCAGTTTGACTTGCAAAGATAGCTTCTCCGTGAGCTTCATAAAACACTCCTTAACGTTCTAGTTTTAAAATTCTTATTTTTTTTAAATTTATGTTTAAGCTGCATGGCCGGCACTCCTCTTCGCCATCGTTTTATCCTCAATGGACAAGGCCTTAGAGATATTCAAGATCAGTATGAGATGGTCCTGCTTCTTGAAGACTCCCGTGATGAAATCACTTGCTTTCGATGTATCAAGGGTCGGTTTATCGGCTACTTCTTCTGCGGATAGCTCTTGAACTGAGTTGACTTGGTCAACAACGACACCCAGACAGTACTCGCCAAAGTCCAAAATGATCGCGACAGTTTCTTCAGATACTGTAGGTTTAATTCCTAACTTCACCCTCAGATCCATAAGTGAAATCACCTGACCGCGAAGGTTCATAATTCCTAAAAAATGAGGAGGCGTCTGTGGAATTGACGTGGTTTCGGGGAGACCCATCACTTCCCGCACCGTCAATAAAGGGATGGCAAACTCTTCCGTCCCTAAATTGAAGCACAAGTACCGCATATTATTTGTCATGCTGCTTTACCTCCGAAAAAATGCTCCTTGGTAGGAGCCGCTGTCAGCTTACGCTTTACTAAATCAATCGGTTCTAGAATGAGAGCCGGCTTTCCATCACCTAAGATGGTGCAACCACTCACACCTACAAAGCCTTGCATTTCAGGGCTGAGTTGTTTTACGACAACTTGAGATTGACCCAAAATATCGTCTACTAAAAAGGCAAATGCTTTGTTTCCATTTCTAATGACAACGGCAATCATATCCTGCGCAAGAGATGCGCTCTTTTTCCCGAAGAAGTCCCCAAGACGGAATATTGGGATATTCTCACCTCTAAGCATTAAGGTGTGGCCCAATCCGATGTTGGTTTGAATGTCTTTAACCTGAGGTCTCAAAGTTTCATAGACATGAGAGAATGGTACAACATACCTCTCTTTATCAAACGTCATGACCATGCCGTCGATAATAGCCAACGTCAGGGGCAGCGTAATTAAGAATGTTGTGCCCTTGCCGAGGTTTGAGTGAATTGAAATTTCTCCGCCAAGCTCAAGGATATTGGTCTTCACGACATCCATACCGACGCCACGACCAGAAACATCAGTCACGAGTTCTTTAGTTGAAAATCCTGGAGCAAAAATCAAGTTATAGGCATCGGCTTCCGCTAATTCAGCATCAGGTTTTAAGAGACCCTTTTCTTTGGCTTTTTTAATGAGCTTCGCAGCATTGAGCCCGCCACCATCGTCAGAGACTTCAATGACTAACTTCCCAGATTTGTGGTAAGCTCCGAGATTGACTTTGCCTGTTGTGGGTTTTCCATTGGCCGCACGAGTTTGGCCATCTTCAATTCCATGGTCTACAGAGTTACGAATCAGATGCACCAATGGGTCATTGATTTTTTCTAAAACTGTCTTATCGACTTCGGTTTCTTCACCATGGATAACAAACTTAACATCTTTATTTAAGGCCTGAGCCGTGTCCCGAACGATCCTTTGCATCTTTTGGAAGGTTGGCTTTACTGGAACCATCCTTAAACCCATGGAGATTTCTTGTACTTCTTTAGTGACCTTACTGAGTTGGTGCAAGGTCTTCTTTAGGTTCAATGCACTTGACGATATCGCTTGTTCACGGATCACGCTTTGTAAAATCACCATCTCACCAATGGTGTTTAGGAGCTTTTCTATTTTAGACACGCTCACACGAATATTTTCTTCCGGAGCACCAGCATGAGCCGCAGCCGCTGGAGCTTCTGCTTTTTGAGCAGGCGTAGGTGGCACTTCAACAGGGACCACCTTTTCCGCAGTAGGAACGGGCGCTTCAATTGCAACCAAAGGAGTCTCAACAACGGCTTCGATAACTTCCTGAACTTCAATCTCTTGAACCCCAACTGTTTCAGGAGCTGGCTCTGCGACTTCTTCAGTGGCCTCAGTCGTCGTCGTTTTTAGTTCCTCAATGAGCGCTCCTGTATCGAAAGTCGCTTGAAGATTAGCTTTAAGACCTTCGATCATCTTTCCAACAAAGTCGTTGGTGCGAAGTAAAAGATTAATGACCCCAGGAGTTGGCTTCAACTCCAAATTCTTAATTTTTAAAATGAACGTCTCAAACTCGTGAGTCAGAGCCCCCATCTGGTCAAAACCTACAGCTTTTGAACTGCCCTTAAGGTTGTGAGCAAGACGGAAAATCTTGTTGATGTTCTCAAGATCATTTGGATTTGTTTCGAGATCTAAAAAGCATTGTTCTACATCGGCAATCCCTTGCGTCGCCTCTTCTAAGAACCCTACTTTTAACTCAATTTCAAAATCGTCCATACAGCCTCAGTTATTAAAACGAAAACTTCAATCTTGTTGTAAATAGCGATGCTTTGTCGCGGTTAGCATAGTAAGCGCCAGGAGTGAATTCTCCATAGTCCACCTGTAAAAGTGTTCCTGGCGACAGTTCATAGCTCCCTTGAATATCCCACTCTTGACCCATGTCATTTGATTGTGTATCCGCATTTTTGGCCGCCGATTTCAAAATTCCGTATCTAAAAAACCCTGTAAATTTCGATCCAATGCCTTTAGAAATCTTAAATACAGAAGCTTGCATACCTTCAAGTTGAGAGAGGTTTCCTATGATCGACTCTTTCTTAGAACCCGGAGCTTCGTCGACGCCATCACTGGTGGCAATCGTGAACATGTAAGCAGCTCCTGGGTCGGGAGCTGAATAGGACTTGCGCTTTCCGATGCTTGCTACGGTTTGCCCAGAGGCGACACTGCCGCTGCTACCAGAGGTTGCAAGGGACTCCAGCAAGACATCAACTTTTTGATCTTTCCAAGAATTAGTGAGCTTTACATCGACGAGGTTAGCGTCATAGGCTTCTTTTGGACCGTTGCTTTCACCAGCAAATGTATTTCTATTATAGATGTAAGTTCCCTCAACACCCATGTCTCCCCAGAAATTCCAATTAGCTGTGTTACCAAGCCACTGAGATTGAGACTTTCCGGTGATTACAGAAGCGCTCTCTTCATCAAATAAACTCTCTGTGTGAGATCGATTCACGCCGTAGAGAGTGTCTTTAAAACTATCGACGGGTTTGGCCATCGCGATAAATCCAAAAAATCTGTCAGGTGCTACGTATCCCGTTGAGTCTTTACTCATGCCTGGTTTACTAGCGAAAGCATCTGCCGTCCAAAGCGAAGTGGAGAAAAGCTCTGACTGATAGGCAAAAATTCCTGAAGAGTAGTGATCAGAAATGATAAATCCATTGGGATCTGAAGCAAGGGGTTGTAGTCCAGCTTTTAAAGAATAGTTGCTGTCGAAATTATGAGTCAGATACAAATTTCTGACCTCGACAGCTTTTTGTCCACCCCCCTGGCTTCCACCCGTTGTGGCTTCGCCACCGATGAGCTCGCCGATTTCAAACACCGAAGTGAGTTGAGTCGGTCCCTTGGCCACATCGAGTTGAAGAAGTGAAAAGAACGACGAGAAGTTTTGTTGGCTATTTGGAGCCGAAGAAGAGAAGTTGGTGCCTCCAGATCCAGCTGGAGGTGCACCGTCATATCCGAAGTTTTTTGTTGCTTCAGTTTCTATCCATGCCATTCCAGAAACTTTGACACTCACCTCAGATTTTTTTTCTAAAGCTTTTTCCGCAGGAGCTTTAGGTGCGTCAAGCACCACTGGTTGAGGAGCTGGCGCCTTTTCTTTAAGGAGGGTGATCGGCGTTTCTAAAATTCTAGCTACTTGTCTTTTTTGTTTTGATTTTTTTGCGGTTTTTGGAGCGTGGACTACAGGAGCGGGAGGTTCGACGGGCTCTACAACTGAAGCTATTTCTCGTCTTTCAACAACAATCGCAGGACCTTCTTCGAATTTGGTTTCCACGACCTGATAGTTTGCTTGTCCCCAAAGCTCAGACTTTTTGATTGTAGAAATCAAAAAACCACCTTCGTGGGGAACCTTCATATGCATCGGATTTGATTTACAATCCAAAGCTCCAGTAAACTCACCGTTATCGGTAATAACTGTTGTCGGGCTTTCGCAGTTGACAACACTTACAGAAACTTTCACCGGTTTACACTGGACCTCATCGATCTGATCCTTAATAAATAGCCGGAAACACTTTCCTTCAGCTAAAGCGTTACAGCTTAAGATAGATATTAATATGGTTGGGGCGTACATTTTCAGCCAACGTGAGTATGTTGTTTTCATAATTAAATTGTCGTCTAGCCTTATTTTGTTCTAATGGTCCCTTGATGAAGAGGTCTTCATATTAGAAAAATTTTAGCTAGATGCTTTTAATTATGTCTTAAACTGAGACACGGGAAGATTGTCCGTTTTTTTGAGTTTCTAAAAATGAAACAAGTCCACGTTCAGACATGCAAGCTCCTCGGAGCCAGAGTTTTTCACGACACCTGTAAATTCTTGAATGACTTTTAAAAGTCTCTCCCGAAGGTGCTCAAAGTCTTCTGGCGATATCGAAAAGGGCCCCGAGTACATGAGATCATCGTCAGAAAGTTGATCCACGGTTTGAAGAGCGCGAACTCTCCAGTTAGCTAAATGCTTAACTAAAAATGGAGAGTCTCTATCTACAAAGGTGGATTGAGGACCCTGTTTGTACTTTTCGTTTTCCATAATAAGGAGTTGGCTATTCACGAGAAACTCAATAATTTTCAGCCCCTTTTTTCTTGAAATTTGGAAGCGAGCGACAACCTCTTCTGCCGTTTTCCCAGACGATGAAGTTCCACAGTAAAGTCGAACCGCTGAAAATAACCAGCTAGAATAAAAAATCGCCCTTTCCGTGTCGGTAAGTTCTCGAGAATAAGAGATGCGGGTCGCAGCTGATTTGGCCTCGTTTCGAAGGTCGGTAAGCTCACCGAGTAAAGCTTTTTTGAGCTTCTGAGTATTTGCATTTTCAATACGCACGAGCAGACGAAAATACCGCGATTCAACAGGAAGGAGATCTAAAAATTCGCAAACCTCCAGGGCCTGATCGTCGGAAAAGTTTTTTAATCCCGAAAAAATCTGGCTCACGGCTGTTGGGTGAACCCTCAAATGCTTTGAAAGCTCTAGTAGCTTGCCTCTCCCTTTTTTTGGAAGTTGACTAAAGTGAGAGCGCAAAAACAGGCGATAATCAACATATCTAAAAATACTCATAACTTATAACTTCCAATGAGTTAGCAAATTTACATTATACTTTCATAAAGTTTATAATTCAAAATTTATAAATCTAATGTATCGGCCATCAAGACTTTCATCTAGATTGGCACTCGATTTGAACTCACTACTGGAGAATGACAATGCCAAGCTTGAAGACTGCTTTAAAACATTTGATAGGCCTCTTTTTGGTTCTTGCTGCCGTTTGCAGTACCGTGGTCATTCCTTCGACAACTTGGGGCGGTGGTCTTGATGGCGGAGGCAACGGCGTTTTCATAGAAACTCCTTCGTCGCCAAACCTTGTGTTTTATGACCTTTTTATCAACGATTCAAAGTTCTCCGACTCACAGCTCGGGGACCAGATTGCAGTCACTTCCAGTCACGAGCGATGGGTTGACTACCGCGGCTTTAAGAGTTTTGCATTGTTAAAAAAGCGACTCACGATATGGAGTCAGAGAGCTAAGAATCTCACAACGCTGCTAGAAGGAACTGATTTGGCGGGCTTCCCAGGAGCCTACTACAATTTCAACTCTCGGGTTTTTTTAAATGTAAAATACTGGAACCGAGCGGGAATCATCAGCCAGGCGGCACTCTTGCTTCATGAACGTTTAAGAACGCTTCAGTTCCAATTTTCGTTAACCAATGACGAACTCCAGCGTTTAGTGTTTATGATTATGACCCAAGATCCCGCGAACGCACACTACGACGATGGACGCTTCTCAAAATCATGGACTCTGCTTCATCCTTCTAAAACCCCGACCAACTTCAACTCTCCTGTCATCGGCGAACAGATCGAATCTCTTTTTTGGAATGGTCTTTTTGACTGCACAACGAATATCTCGCCACCAACCTGTATGAAGGCCCTAGGAACAAAATGGGGACAACCAGCCTTCCCCGAGGTACCCCCTGAGGTTTTTATAAATTCTTCGAAAGATGTCGAGGATGCTATATCGGCTGGTGTTCTTGGAGAGAAAGATCCCGGGCCTGTAAAGCTGGTTTCAACGGGGATCAATAATCAACCGGACTTGGTATTGCCCAATCACGCACCATTTTCTAATATGTATGGAGTGTACGACATTATCGACTGCAAAAACCTCAGTACAAAGCCATCGCCGTTTGCATTATGCACATACAAAGAATTCAGTATCTCCCCCATGGCTGATAAACCCGAAGTCACAACCTTAATGGCATTGAACTCACCTTCTTTTGCGATCATCGGTTGGTACGCTTATTCCCAATCGGGTTGGGCTTTCAAAACAGAAGGTGACAAACTGGCGTCGGCAGAATTGTCGGTAACAGCAGGTGACGTGACCCTTCTCGCTAAAATCACCATAGTTAAATCAGGAGATGGCACCTACTCATTCCACTACATTCAAAACAATCCAGAAATGAGAGACGAGTACCAACTCACTCTAAGAAAAAAATAAAACAAACGGAAATTACGAAAAGGAATTATGTTATGAAAATAGCAAAAGGCATTCTATTGCTTTCATTCTCTGTTTTTCTTACCAACTGCTCAAAAGTGAGCTCTAAAAATGTCAAGACTGAAGGTCTTTACACGGTTTTTAACCTTCACGGCGACAATCAACAGTCCGTGGTTTGTCACGCCGTCGTGCGTGTTGGCGGCGCCACCGGAACCTTCGTTGATCTGGACAACGGCGACTCGCTCACATGCAACGATCAACCGATGCTTAAACGCAGCGACTCATTAGGACAGATATCTTATGAAGCAAAACTTTCGCAGCAGACAGACCCCAATTACACAATCACGCTCCACCGCGACGGCGAAAAAGAGTTGAGAGCGACTGTAGTACTTCCGGCAAAAATTGAAAATATCACGCCATCTTCAGGCGCTGAAGTGAGCAAAGCGGGTCCTCTTACTACTACCTGGAATCCGAGTTCAGATCCAAACGACAAAATTTCCGTAAGTTTTTCAGCGAGAGCAGGCAACACAGCCTACTTGTCAACGATGTTACCTACATCTGAGGATCCGGGAAAGGCCGACTTACTTCTGACGGGGTTCAAAGAGGATCCTAAGTTTGCTCAAGTGCGAACTGGGACACTGACTTTTAAACGCCATCGGTCAGGAGTTACCGACCCAAAACTTGATTCCACCATCGAAGCAGATCAATCGACTTTGATATACGTGAAACTGATGGATTAAAACTCTATTCGTGACGTCGGCCCACACGGCGCTTGAGAGGGATGGCGCCGCGAGCTTCTGCGCCTTCGGGATTGGTGTAAAACCGTACGCAATTACGACCTGCCCCTTTGGCTTCATAGAGGGCGCGGTCTGCCATGCGCACTAAATTCTTAGCATCAACGTGGTCATCGTGAGGATCAGAAATCGCAAAACCAAGGCTTGCCGTTAAGAACATCTCGTCTTCACCATTGTCAAACTTGTAGTTTTGGATCGTGGCGCGGAGGCGTTCGCAAAAAAGCTCTGCGCCCTCGCGGTGAACTTCTGTTAAAACAACAAGGAACTCATCTCCGCCGTAGCGAGCCGCAAAATCCACAGAGCGAATATTACTCTTAATAATGTAACCGATTTCTGAAAGAACGAAGCTACCAAAAAGGTGATCATGGGCATCGTTGACCTTCTTGAAAAAATCCATATCCATCATAACAACACAAACACAACGCTCAAACCGACGCGCGCGTGCCATCTCGTGCTCAAGGCGCTGGTAAAGTGAACGCATGTTAAAGAGGCCTGTGAGATCATCAATGTCGACGAGCTCTTTCAACTTTTCATTGGCTTCGCGCAGTTGATCATTCAAGTCCTTAATACGAAGCTGAGTTCGCACGCGCCCCAGCAGCTCCTCGGGAGCAAAAGGTTTGCAAATGTAATCATCAGCGCCTGCATCAAGACCGTTAACAACATCTTCGGTACGAGACTTTCCTGACAGAAAAATAACAGAGCAGTAGTATTTCTGCCGACGTAATTTCTCAAGAGTCTCTAGGCCACTCAGATCAGGCATATTGATATCAAGAAGTACAAGCTGCGGGGACCAGTCAGTGATGATTTCGATGGCTTTGAGACCCGAATCAGCGGTCTGAACCTGATACCCCTGCCATCGAAGGACGGCGGAAACCACCCGAAGATTATCAACATCATCGTCAACGATAAGAATACGACGCTCTTTATTTTCTGGGCTCTTCATGTTTTTAGGATACACAGTTTCAACTCAAAAATCCGGAAAAAAAATTTACTTTTGGACCAGACTCAGACTTTCGGCGCACCGATTTTATTGCCATTATTTCCTGGACTATGTTAAACATTGGGCACTTTAAAAAAGGATTCCAAATATGGGTTACCGCCATGAAGAAATCGATCAAAAATGGCAGCAGCGCTGGGACAAAGCCCAGGTGTTTCAAACAAAACTCGATACGACCAAGCCTAAATATTATGCGTTGGATATGTTTCCCTATCCTTCTGGTGCAGGACTCCATGTTGGGCACTTGGCCTCTTACACCCCGACCGACATCGTCGCTCGCTATAAGCGAGCGCGAGGTTTTAACGTCCTTCACCCAATGGGTTATGATGCTTTTGGTTTACCAGCCGAGCAATACGCGATCCAGACGGGCATCCACCCTGCAGAAACCACTCAAAAAGCCATTGTTAATTTTAGACGACAGCTCCAGTCTTTCGGTTTTAGTTTTGATTGGGCTCGCGAGATTTCCACCTGTGACTCCACATTTTACAAATGGACCCAATTCATCTTCCTGAAGCTTTTCGAAAAAGGCTTAGCCTATCAAAAAGAAGTCCCCGTCAATTGGTGCCCAGCTCTGAAGACGGTTCTTGCCAACGAAGAAGTGATCGACGGTAAGAGCGAACGTGGTGGCCATCCCGTCATTCGAATGCCTATGAAACAATGGATGTTAAAAATTACATCCTACGCCGAGCGCCTCCTCACAGGCCTTGATGAACTTGACTGGCCCGAACGCACTAAGGAAGGCCAGCGAAATTGGATTGGAAAAAGCGAAGGAGCAGAGATTGCCTTTAAAATTAAGGGCAATAGCGAGCAGTTTGAAGTCTTTACCACTCGCCCTGACACTCTTTTTGGCGTCAGCTTTGTAGTATTGGCTCCAGAAAATCCACTTGTGAACAAAATCACCTCGGCAGGCCAAAAAACTGAGGTTCAAACCTACATTGATAAATCAAAATCAAAGAGCGACATCGACAGAAAAGCCGCTCTCGAGAAGACCGGCGTGTTCACCGGCGCTTATGCCGTTCATCCCATTAGCGGGAAGGATGTTCCCGTTTGGATCGCTGATTACGTACTTATGGATTACGGCACCGGTGCGGTGATGGCTGTTCCAGGCCATGATGAGCGAGACTTTGAGTTCGCGAAAAAATATGACCTCCCGATCCACCGGGTTGTTCAGGGT